>JAJQHQ010000078.1 GCA_021199655.1 Lachnospiraceae bacterium
TTCCGAATAAATTAAAAATCATGCTTCTACCACCTCGTATACCAAATTCCGATTTATTTTATACAGTTCCAGCATGTATGAGCATATGATCAATCCTTTAGTCACAAAGGAACACCGCTGTTCCCATTTCGTAAATTTTTACCGGCATACCAAACCTCTCGCCTGTTTGGAAAGATGCTGCTCCGGTCAGAATCTGATCCGTACACGCCATAAGATCAGGAATGATATCCGTTTTCAGCGGGAGTGATGCATGGGACGGATAAATTTTATCATATTCTGACCGGCATGCCCATACTTTATCCAGACTCTGCCGGTAACCGATCAGGTTTCGCATAGGGCCGAAGAGAAAGATTTCGCCGTCCTGGATAGAATCCGCACTGAAAAGGACCCGCTGATTTATGTCCAGAAGCGCAATGCTTCCAGGAGTATGGCCAGGCTGAGTGATGACGCGAAGAGGTCTGCCGCCAAGGTCAATGATATCGCCATCCCACACAGGCGTCGGCGACGGATGGGATGCTCTCTGCCCAAAATAGTTGACATATTCAGCCGGATGCATCAGCACAGTATCGAAGGCGTCGTTTCCTGCGATATGATCTATGTCCGCATGCGTATTAATCAGCTGCAGCGGAAGATCAGTAAGGGATTCTGCTATTTCCTTTGCATTTTCAGTAGTCATGCCGCTGTCAATTAACAGCCCTTTTTGTGAGCCTGTGAGCAGGAAAAATCTTACACCCTGGTTTTCAATAGCCAATGTCTGACTGTCTATTTGTTTAATCTCATAATTCATCATATCCCGTCCTCCGTTACTTGCAGCATTCTCCTCACTTCATCCAGAAATTCCTGCCGTTCCTGAGGCGTACTTGCGTCGATGCCTCCCAGATTTTTCCATACTACATTCTGAAAGCCCACGATCTGAAATGTAGCGCTGATCATGGCATTATGGATGGGGTCTCCGAAAGTATCCACCAGCACATCTGTCGGTGTGGAAGATGTGGTAAAAATATAGGTCTGTGAAATATTACGAACCGGAGTAAGACCGGCAGCGCCAGTTGTATAAGCGGAACCTTCCAGCATCACTTTATCCAGAAATCCCCGCATGATTGCGGGCATGTCGTACCACCAGATGGGGAAAATAAAGACAATCCTGTCCGTATCATCCAGAATCTGATTATATTTTGCCACCAAAGGATCTAAAGACTCTCCTCTGGCGTATACTGCCAGTTCTGCCTTTGACATCACCGGATTAAATTCATCCGTATAAAGATCAATCAGTTCATAATCGTCCGCTGCTTTTTCTGCTTCCTTTAGAACTGCATTGTTAAAACTTCCGTCCCAAGGATGAGCATATACAATAGTTGTTTTCATCGCATAACCTCCATCTTTCCTCAACGTTCGATGTTTCATTCCCGCGAAGCAATGAGCCAAGGGCCAGAGTCATAAGACATCTGTCGGCAAGGATGACACCGTATGACTTAGCTTACACGGATACTTCTTAATATTCCCCGTATTCGCATCCTATGTTATATGCAGAAATATCGTCAATCAATGATTTTCCATTTTTTTCCTTGCGATACAGCTTTATGCGTCCGACTCCATTCCCGCCGTTCCAGAGGCGATTGTGGCGTTTGCTGCCGTCAGGGGCTTCGTAGTTGACCAAAAGCATATCCTTTTTTCGGCAGCGGACACAGGTTTCCATGATCAACTGTCGGTTTTCCTGCCGGACACGCCACTGAATTTCGTTTTCCGTCTCTTTACAGGAAAACTTTGTTTTACAGCCGGTCCAGAATTTGGAAAAATTAAACTCATAGGATGTCCCTTCATAATAAAAAGCGCCGAGCAGAATCCGATTCAGTGGTACAAAGTAGATTTTTGGTCTGCCGCCGCCGATATCGAAGACACTGTTTTGCAACTGCAGTCCAGAGATATTGCTGATCAGGTGATTGGAGGACAGCCATACCCATGGAGAGGTAAAGTTTCGTCCCCAGTTTTTGTCAGCATAGCCATAGCTTTTTTCCGGGAGAACCTGATAGACAACGCCGTTTAGTGTAACAGTCCCCCGATAGGTGCTTTTCATACCTTCCGCGTGCCAGTACATTTCAAATGCCTTGAGAAAACGGAACAGTTTGCTGGTGCCATATCCGACATTGAAAGCAATCTGCTTATCTATTTCAAGATCCCATGACATTTCCCCACTGTCACACATCCATTCCGGATGCGCAGCAGCGTCCTCCCTGCTTACTGATATGCTGCCGGAAAGTCTCATATCTGACGCATAACAGTCCGCGGCTTTTACAGAATAGGGTGCTTTCCCATGAATGCTCACATCTTTCCATGGGAAGAATCGATGAAGCTGGCAGGGCTTTTGAAGCTCGGTGCTATTTGACGCAAAGTCTGATGTTCCCCAGCTTCCTGCTTTGACCATCAGATAGGATGGCCGCACGTTATCAGCTTTGTTTTCCGGGAGTTGGCCGAATACTGGTTTTTTCTGAGCTAAGCCAGGGTTTATAGCAAAAAATTCAATGAAAAAGGCTTTTTCTTCGCCAGTGGCCTCATTTATTGCAGTAAACGAGTGCCACCACCAATCGTAGCCTTTCTTTTTGAAGCTGCCTGTCAGCATATATTCATTTTTCGCTGCGTCTTTCTTCTCAAATCCCATTTTGAATGCCTCGATTCTGAACTATTACACAGATTATAATCGGAACGAGATAGAAAAACAACGGGCGATTTTATGAACAGGAAAAATTCATGAATTACAGAGAGGATCATCTGGAACACACAAGGGTTCGCGTAGTTCCCCATTTTGTTTCACACTGCCTGTAAAGGGCGCCCAATACTTTGCAAAGCGCCAAAATTTGGGATTACACATGAAACCGAGTGAAATTTTTGTAAACAACGTGAAACTTTTTGCAACCGGATGCAACTCGGTGCAACCGAATGAAACTTCATGCAACCCGCTGCAACTGATTCTGTGGTAATATGTATGATGCCAGCAGTGGGGAGGGCATGTAGCCAAATCAAAAATACGGCAGCTACACAGGATTCCGCGACAAATCCTGGCAGGCGTAGAGGCAGGACTGTAAAGACAGTCCTTATTTTATGCACAGAGATAGGCAAGGCATATTTCACACGAAGCGTGGGATGCCCGCATCCCGAACCTTTTATTCCCGCGAAGCAACGAGCCAAGTAGCCGTGCTTGCACGGATATTTGGCGACTGCCGCGAGGGTCAAATACCCCGATGCTTGCATCGCAACAAGCTTGATGCCCCGTATGCTTGCATCGGGGTATTTGACTGTGGATACGGGCATAACCCGGCGAGGGAGTTTTTAACCATTCCGTAAAGTTGCAAAGTCTGAACTGATGTATGATAATTGCATGTGAAACAACGATGTAACTGCAATTAAGCAAAATTTATGGCGAAATGAAGGAGGTACGCTATCATGACAATGACAAAAGCAATATTTGAAGGAAAGGTTTATCCATCGGAACAGGTTGTATCAGATAATCCGGAGTATAGGGAAGCATCGAAAAAGTCTGATCAGATGATGCGCAAACTGGAAAAAGACTTGGACAAGAGCGAGTATGAAATGGTAGAAGAAGTACTGGATGAGCAGGCCATTATGTCAGACTGCCAGAATTTGGAATTTTTTAAGTGTGGGCTTGCCATTGGAATGGTATTAAGGGAGGAATCCGAAGAGATGTTGAAGCGGCTTTATGGTGTAGGATGCAGTTGCGTAAAAACTACAGAAGAGAATCCGGTTTAGAAGAATAAAGGATTTTCAAAACGGCAGAAACGGAGGAAATGGAGCATGAAGACATATAAGCTGCAAATGGTTTCCAGTATAAAAAAAATCCTGTTTGCCCTGGTGTTTGTTGTTTTATTCACTGCGGGTTTGAGTACATCTGCCTCTGCGGCATCGTCTTCCGTAAAGGCGGTTACCTCCGGGAAGTCGTTTAAGATCACTGGGTATACGAAGGTGAAATCATCGAAGACCGGAGTTGTGAAGGTATCAAAATCTGCGGCAAACCAGTATAAGGCGACTGCCAGAAAAAAGGGGACGGCTACACTGACCTGTTATAAGAATGGGAAAGCGGTCAAAAAGATTTATGTTATCGTGACGACTTCCGGGTCTTTCCAGTATAACACCAGCCAAATTTCCCTGACCGAAGGCAAATCGAAGACGGTGAAAGCAACGGTGCAGAGCAAATGTACAGTGAAATACAGTTCGTCAAATAAAAAGGTTGCAAAGGTCAGCAGCAAGGGGAAGATTACCGCTGTAAAGGCCGGTACCGCAGTGATCCGGGCGAAGGTCTATTATAAAGGAAAAGCAATCAAGACCTTTAAGAAAACGGTAGTAGTGAAAAAGAAATCGACTGCTGCGACTGTCTCGTCCGGGAATACGTCTTCTGCTGATGGAAATACTTCAGAAAAATCTTCACAGACGGGGACGATGAGCAGTGAGACTTCATCACAGAGTGAAAGCACGGCAAGTGAAAACGCTTCACAGAACTCCTCGGCATCGCAAGGTGAAACAACACAGACGGAATCGGACTCAGCAGCATCAGGTACAACTACCACTGGCTTCGTTTATCATTATGATACGGACAGCGTTACTATCAGCGGAGGCAGGACGTATTCCGTAGCCGGATACACCGATTCGGCTGCTGATACCTATGATTTTACCATAAGCGGTGGGAATAACGCAGAGATTACAAATATTACCGAAGGAAGCTGCTATGATGACCTGAACAGTACCACGGCGAGATATGTAAGAGTATCCTTTGCAGGAAGGATTGCCGGAAGCTGTAAACTCAATATCTATCGTAACGGAACGCTGGAAGAGGTTGTCACGATAACCGTGACATCGACAGATACGAATTATTATACCTACCAGACGTGGAAGAAAAACCTGCAGGCGGAGCTCTGGACTTCGGACATGACGGCGCTGGAAAAGCTGGTAGCATTTGGAGATTACGTATTTTCAAGGTATGATTACACGAGCGGGTCGTCAAACAAATACTGTTATGCACTCGGATACGGTGGGGACTGCTGGGCATCCTCATATCTGCTTCTTGATCTTGCAGCGGATCTGGGGCTGGAATGTGAACCGTATTTTGTGAACGGTTCCACCTATGGACATATGCGGGCCAGAATATGGATCAATGGCGTACAGTATGACCTGGAGGCGAGCAACAATACAGCAGAACCAAGAGGTTGTACAGTGGTTTACCAGTCATGTTCATAAAAAAATATTAAAAAATACAAAGATGTATCGAAACGGATGAAAGGATTGTCTCAGGGCAGTCCTTTTTCTTTACCCAAAATTAGAAGAAATCCTTTGGAGAGCGAGGCGATGCGGGTGAATATGAGAGGACCGCCCTTTTTTAGCAATGGGGCATGAGTAGAACTTATTTATTTTTCAGGAGGAAAGCGAATGCGAATTAAAAAATTAAAAAAGGCCATCTCCATGTTGATGGCGGTCACGATGACGGCATCCGGAGTGATGTCGTTTTTTCCGTCTTATAGCTATGCGGAAAGCGAAACGGAAACGGTTGCTGAAACAGAAATGACAACAGAAAGTACAACTGAGGCGGTAACAGAAACTGTGGAGGCAGAATCCGAAGTTGCTGAGACGGTAACCACAGATGATGAAGCAGCTGAAACGGAAAAGAAAGCTGCGAAATCTTCTTCGGAGGCGGCGGACTCAAATGAGGAAGATACAGAAAACTCATCGACAGACCCGGTGGACTATGAACTGCTGTTGCCTTACTATGCGGATTGCACTTACACTTACAATTCGGAAAAGCTGAAAGAAGCGAAAGCAGACGGCAGCCTGGTTCTATCTTATGAAGCTGGAGAACAGGTGGCATTTTCACTAACTTATCCGGAAGGGGCATCCCTGGATGAAATCCACGTATATGACAGCAGCAATGCCGGATGTGATTTTTCCTGGGACGAGGTAGATCAGACCATGAGCATTTCTTTTGTGATGCCTGCAGCGGATACGCGACTGGAACTGGCATTTTCTGAGATAACGGAAGAGAGCGATCTGGGAACCGAAACTGAGGAAGCTTATAACTTTATTGCTTTTGAGGTGTCTGAAGGCGGACAGATGGTGATCGGCTTTTCGGATGGCACATCAGAGACGGTTACTTCTGATATGCTGAGCGATGACTGGGATTACGAAATCAATTTCCCGGTATCGGAGGAAGTTACGATTTCAGGCACAGCGAACGATGGCTATGTCTTAGACAGCGTGGTTGTGACAAATGAGAATGGTGAAACAATCGCCACATCGGATGTACTCCCGATTACCGTGGTTGCGAATGCGGATTATAAGATTACTGTCCGCCTGAATTTTGTAGCTGTTGATGCAGAAACAGTGGAAGAATCAGGCACAGAAAGTGAAACTGAAAATGTGCAGGATGGCTCGGAAAGCGAATCAGGCACAGACGGTGATAATTCTGCTGAATTCGAGACAGATATGGAGGATAGCGATTCCAATATTGAGTCGGAAACAGCAGATAATGAGTCCAATGCCGAAGTAGAAACAGACGCGGATACAGAAAATCCTGATGAAGCAGAAACTGAATCCGGGGACGAGACGGAGCTAGAATCTGAATCTGCTGCGGAAGTGGAGTCAGAGGCAGATTCCGAAAATGAAAACGAAGAAACGAGTAATGATTCAGAAGAGGATGACGAATTCACTACAGACAGCGTTTACTACTTGTCGGATGATGAAATGCTCTCCTATATCCGTCCGGAAGCTGGTGTAACAATCGTTCTGAGCGCGCAGTATGTGTATTAAGAGGACACGGATTTTGATTATAAAGCCTATATCCCGGAATCGGATACCCTGACTGGTGCGACGGTTACCTGGGAGAGTGGAGAGATTACCTGGACGCCGAGCAGCAATGTCTGCTATACGATCACTTATAAGGCTGTCCTGGATGACGATGATTCGTATTACTGGTACATCGAAGTGCCGTTCTATGTGATCAGTTCAGCATCTGTGGCAACGGTGTGGTCGGACAGCTTTGAAGGTACGATCTATCTGAAAAATGAGCAGTCATCCGACTACAGCGGGATAATCCCGGAAAAGGTCGGTACGGTGCTGGAAGGCGAAGCCCTTACAGTAGTTGCCGGGGAAGGATTTGTGCTGAATGATGTAAACCTTGGCTATGACGCAGACCTGTTTCTGCAGACGGTCTATGACGATGGTGGGTTCGATGCGGATATAGCAGGCGTATACACAGTAGTTTACGAAGTGGTTTCCTATGAGAATCCGGAATATTACTGGTATGTATCCTGCATGGTGACAGTTACGGAAGCTCTTTCCGCTGAAAATGCGGTCACGGTGCACATTGCAAGCGGCGAGCTGGCAGCGACTGTGACAGACCGTGAGGGGATCAGTTATTCCGCTACTTATGGAAGCGACTATATGGCTGACGGAAGCATTGCCAGCATCACAGTATATCCGGCATGGCCGGGGTATGATGATATCGAGCCGGAACTTTCTGTTTATAAGAATGGCGAGCTGATCAGCGCGGATGAAGTGATTGCTTCGGAAACGGTGGATGGCAGCAATACGGTTTATACACTGATGGATGGTTTTGAGGCTGGGGAAGATACCTGGGTTTTCTATATTGACTTCCCGACATATTCTTCGGACGCGATCAAGTTAGATGAACGCCGGACGGAAGACTACGCCGGATACGAAGAGCTGGCTGGGGTTTACACGGATGCGGATTCGGAGAATGGCAGCACGGATTCCGGAATTATGACGGTGGCGACTACCACAACGAGCAAAACCTGGACCGGTTACAGCTATACGCTCTCAAACGCAAGCAGCAAGGTGACGAACTATGGCTGGGTAAGCAATTTCACTGGCTACCGTTACTGGCGTTTTAATTTCTCTGATGACTTCCTGTCTGATCTGGAGGATTACCTGGCGGATTATGGTGTAGAGCTTGCCGAGAGCCTTTCGTATGTAACAATCGGGTGCAACCAGCAGGATGGTTCCCATATGGCGTATAGCGGTGCAAGCTGTATTTCTTCTGTAACGATTACCACTACACTGTATAAAAACAGCAGCGGTGATTATTATAAGGTGAAGATTGCAGTATCTACGACTGGTAAATCCGGCACTTCACAGGGCAACTATCAGGATTATTACGGCAGCACTGAGAAGACCCTGGATACTTCAACGGGCAACCTGAAGATTATTAAAAAATCAACATCCAACAACTTTGTCAAGGAATTCGTGAACGTGACCCTGGATACGAATTTCAAAATCTATACGGACAGTTCCCTGGATGATGAGTACCTGATCGATACGGTAAAAATCCGGGATGATGCAGACGAGGATGAAGAATCTTCCACGAAGCTGACGGAGACGGTAGCCCTGGAAGAAGGAACCTACTGGGTTGTGGAGAGTAAACGTGCCGCAGGCCATGCGTGGGATTCTGATGGTACCAGCACAAATGTGTATAAGGTAACGATCACCGCCGGCGAAACCACTTCGCTGACTGTGACAAACACGGCCTTCTATTTTAACGGGAACTTCGTTAATAAGACAGATGAAGCAACCGGGGAGCCTCTGGCAGGTGCAGTATTTAAGATAGTAGGCACCTATGACAATGAGGAAGTGGCGACCTGGTATTTTAAGACGGATGAAAACGGCTATATCTCATATGATGAAGATCATTACCTGAGTAGTTGGAATGGGAATGAAAGTGATGCGCTGTACAAATACAGCAGCAGCGTGGGTTACGCCCTGCCAAACGCAATGACGCTTACTGTTACGGAAGTGGAAGCGCCGGATGGATATCTTTTGTCGGAAAATTCCCAGTCTATGAAGATAAAAGCGTCCAGTGACAGCGACAGCACGTATCTGAAAGCGGACCTTTCTGATTTTAACACGCCGCTGAACTTCACGAACGAGCGTGACAGCGGATACCTGTACCTTGTAAAGGTATCCAATAATACTTCTGTGACGGAAGGAAATGCCCTGTATTCTGTGGGCAACGCAGTATATGCAGTGAAGGATACTTCGGGGACAGTCGTTGCGACCTTAACAACCGATGATTCTGGGACATCGAACACGGTGGAACTGGAGTCAGGGCGCTATACGGTAACAGAGACAACTGCTTCGCCTGGCTTTGAAAAAGACACCACGATCTATACGGTGGATATCGAAGCGGGACAGACGACCGTAGTAAACGCATCTGGAGGCGGAACCGTGCCGGAAACGCCAGTCACGTATACTCTGGATTTACTGGTGGTCAAGGCAAAAGAATACGCTACTGACATGTCGCTTTCGGGAGCGCAGTTTGAAGTGAAGTTTTATGCCGGGGCTTCTGACGCGAGCGGATCTGCGACAAGGACCTGGGTGCTGCAGAGCGACAGTGACGGCAATGTCATGCTGGATGCATCACATCTGGTGTCTGGAGACAGCTTCTATTATTGTCAATTTCCCGCGCTTTTTAACTCTCAAAAGCGTGATTCAGCCCTCTTCCT
>JAJQHQ010000094.1 GCA_021199655.1 Lachnospiraceae bacterium
CAATCTGATAGTCGCGGTAGGTATCCGGCGACACGCCCGTGATCTTGATGATCTCACGGTAAATGCTGTTCAGCTGTGTCACGCAGTCCTGCACCTCGCTGATGATATCGGAAAAATCACCCAGTACCACCTCCATGCGGATGGTGTGATGCCCTTCTTCCAGATAGAAGGAATAAGCGTTCCCATCCTCGTCCGAAAGTACATCCTCTCTCCAGCTGGAGCTGTAAGTGAAGCCGTAGGCTTCCAGTTCCTCAAACGGCACCTCGCCGTCGATCGTGATCCGGCGGGACACATAGATACCGCGCACCGTGTTCTGCGCATCATAAAGAGAAATATTGTAATAGCCGCTTTCCGGCACATCAAAATCCCATTCGATCCACTGTCCGACCAGACGCCAGGAATTGCCGCCGATCGTATTATTCAGCAGTTCTTTCGCACTTGACGGAGATACCGACGGGGAAGACTGATCCTGAACCGGGTAAAGCATCTGCGAAGAACTCTTCGTCGCGTTCTCGCCCTCGATCGTAATGGAAATGCCAGTCGTATCTTCAGCTCCGGCGGCATCCTGCTCCGCTTTTACTTCTTCATAGGAAGAGGTCTCCTCTGCCTTGCAGAAGGTAATCGCACTGATCACCATCGGCTCACGCTCGGAAAGCAGAGAGATGGTGTGTTCCCCTTCGGTCAGGTAAACCTTCAGCGGGGAAGTGATGTAGCCGTCGCTGTCATAGACGTAGCTGCTGATCCATTCCGGCGCCTCGGTCATGCTCGGCTTATTGTCGTTGCCTTGATTGTCCTTGCCCCAGTCATAGGTAGCAGAGCCGCTCTCATCCGTATCGCCCGCTTCCACATCGTACACCCACACGCGGTTGAACGAGATCAGCGCCAGCTCCTCATACGGCAGTTCCCCGTCAATAAAGAATGCGCGCTCAATCGAAGAACCCTTGCCTTCTACCGGGAAATAATCCAGCACGATATTGTAAAAGCCCTCTTCTTCCACGGTAAACGAGAACTCCGCCAGAGAATCCTCGCTGGTATATACGCTGTCCCCCTCAAGACCCTCATGATCCGTATAGATCACCGGGTCCACCGTCTCATCGGACTCGTCGTAACGTTCCAGATCCTCCGCAGTCACAACAATCTCCGTATCCGGATAGACTTCATCGTACCCGGCCAGATATTCCTTGTAATCCGGAATGGAATCGTCCACAGTGTAGGTACTCACGATCTCATCGAACTCATCCATCGTCATATTCGTCGCGGCGGTATTGATCGCCATGATCGACGTAAACACAAGCACTCCGACCAGCATATGAAGCAACGAGGATAATCTGCGGTTCTTTACCACTGCTGCAGGCCATATGCGCTTTCCGGGAATCGCCGCGGATGCACCGCGTCTGCTTTTTTCAGGAACTGCCATTGTAGATGCCATCTCTCACATTTCCTTTCTCCAAAATATTCTCAAGCCCCATGCTTCCTGTTTTTCTCTGGTCCATCCCTCTGTCCGGACTGCCCTCCGGCAGAATACAATCCTTTTTTCATACGCGAACCTTTTTCCCTTTTCTTCGTATTATCTGTCTTCGCATCGTCTTTTTCTGATTTCCCGGTGTCGTAGTACCAGGCATCCTCCTGCCCTTCTTCCGGCTTCGGCATATAGGTGAGCAGTGCCTGTTCCATCAGAAAGGTGATTCCCAGACACCAGAGCCCCGGTACGAACAGAATGCACGGCATGGGCAGGACATAAAACTGCAGCCAGGCAATTCCCGCCGTCCCCGCCATGATCACGATCGTATACGGGAAAAAGCGGATGCACATCAGGAACGCCAGCTTCCAGCAGTTTGTAAGCTTCATCTCGAACCGGGACAGCACCGGAAATACATACACTGCCACTGCGGCGCTTAAAAGCATCAGCACATTGTAAATGATCACCATATGTGACCGCTCATTCACCTGCGAATATCTTCTTCCTATATAGAGAAGACCATACCACACCGCCAGTTCCAACACCAGCAGGATTCCTTTTTTCATCGTCCGCTTCATGGAGCCGAAATATTCCTTCAGCGGTGCGCCCCGCTCCCTGCGGATGCTCTTGATCGTCGCGTAATAAAACGACGTGAGCGCGGAGCCGATGGTAATGACAGGAATACAGGTGATCAGAAAAACTATATTGAGAAGAATCAGTTCTCCCGTCCGGTAAAGGAAGTTCATCACCTTGCCGTCCTGGGAAAACAGTTCATTCCACCATTTTCGCATGTTATTCCTCCCTGATAGGGTAACTCGTCAGATCCGGCAGCTCATCCAGCGTGATCACCACATCGCTCTCATACGCTTTCACCAGCATCTCGCTCTCTGTATACGTGTCATTGTATGCGTAAATAGCCATGCTCTTCGCGACAAATTCTCCGCCCCAGGTACACCAGAACCCCCACATAGCGCCGTCACGCACAGCCAGATCCGGATCAAAGACACAGCCGTTCTCAGAGAGGACCACAATCTTCGCAGGACTTGTATAATTCACAGCCTGCAGATACGTATCGACCTGCGAGGTGTATACATGCTCGCCCGGATAAATGTCCTCGCCGATGATATCCACATACTCATCTCCCGGATACCAGTCGGCGTCCTGTCCGTTCCACAGCCAGATCAGGTTGTTCAGTCCGTAAACATTCGTCAACTGATCATAGAGAAGGATGTAAAGCTGCTTATAAGCTTCCGCGCCCGAAGCGCCCCACCAGAACCAGCCTCCGCTCGCCTCATGCAGCGGTCTCCACAGCACCGGTACGCCCGCATCCTGCAGAATCTGAAGCTGTTCGGCAATCGCCGCGATATCCTCCAGCAACAGCTGATACCCTTCTTCATCCTCGCCGTTCATGATCGCCGCGAGATCAATGTTCGTGCCTTCCACGTAAAAGCCGTTGTACCACTCACCGGTCAGATACTTCGACGGTGCGTTCCAGTGCCAGCAGAAGGTAACGATACCGCCGTTCTCCCAAAACTGAATCGCGTAATCAGTCGCGTTGGAAGTGCTTCCGTTCTCCGCCCGCGAGGGGGGATATTCAATGAAATCAAGACCCAGAATGGCCGGGTATTTCCCGGTCTCCCGATAGACTACCGTGAACTCCTTTCCGTACTGCCCGTCCTCCGAGTACTGTCCGGAAAGAATGGAACTGCCGTAATTGTCCGCCAGATAACTCATGAGACGCTTTGCATTATCTGTCGCGTTCTCATTCACAAGTGTCGCGGACACATCATATATAGAAGTGTCAAGGGCTGCTGATGCGCTGACCTCCAGCCGGTCCAGATACACCCAGCCCCAGTATTCCGAATAGGTAATTTCATGCGTTCCCGCCGTGAGGTACGCCCGCTGCAGGATGGAATCCGAGAAAGATTCCTCCTCAATGGTGACTGTGCCGAGAGTCTCCCCGTCCACGATCACATAATTCTCCTTATAGCCTCCCATGCTCGCACTGACAAAGTTCAGGTCATAGAAGCCGTCTTCCTCTATCGTGACTGTAAACGTACAGGAGTCCCCTTCTTCCGAAAAACCGGTCACACAGCTTCCGGAATGTTCCGATCCGTCTCCGACAGAATCGGAATCCTCCACGTAAGGATTGCCTGAAAGTGCGGCGTCCTCCGCCTCATAAATCTGAGCTGCGGCCGCAGCCCAGTCTGCATCCATATCTACAGACTCTGACTTCACATCCGCATCAGACTCCGAAGAAAAATCACTTTCAACATTTTCTGTCTCCGGATTTTCCGTCCCTGCCGCCAGCACAGGCACGGACAACATAAGTGTCGCAAGAACACCCGCGATCCCAAATATAAGCATTCTCTTCATAGTTCTCCCGAATGTGCTGATAGCAGCACTGCGACTCCGATACCGCCGCAGCACTGCCCTCTTTCCCTTTCATACCCGCCGTTAAGTAACTTTATTAGCTAACAGTATAGTAGAAATTTAACTTTCTGTCGTTATTCATTTGTGCGTTTTATTATTTATTTGTGCTTGCTTTTGGTGATTTCAGCCAAATAGACAAATTTCAATTTGTTTTTTTTGTGCAATTTTACTATTCAGAATTTTAAAAAATTTCGTAAGGCAGTCAACTTTTTTTCGTCGTTTTAGGTAACGTCAAAACCCGATTTTTTAAGCTGAAAATTTTTATTTTTGAGGTTGACTTTTTCAATTTTCTGTGATAGGGTGATCGCAAATCTCATAGATCGGATGACGAAGCTGGGAGAGATACAGAGAAGTACGCCGAAGGGGCTGAAGAACTCTCAGGCAAAAGGACCAGTTTCTGACGATACTCTGGAAAGCGGCATGGATTGCCGCGCCGAAGAAGCAACCGGGAGGATGGTCCCGGGAATCTTTCAGGTCACATGACAGAGCGCGAAACAGTTTATTTGTTTCGCGCTCTTTTTGTTCTGTGATAATACCAAAAGGTCAGGAATGGAACGCCCGCGATCCGATTTCCGGCCCTGGAATCCGCAAAAAAAACGAGGAGGGACTATATGGAAAAAACAACACCGCTTTACGAAACCCACAGACAATCCGGCGGCAGGATGGTGCCGTTTGCCGGATACCTGATGCCGGTGCAGTATGAAGCCGGCGTGATCGCCGAACACATGGCTGTGCGAAAGGCCTGCGGTCTGTTCGACGTTTCCCACATGGGGGAGATCACATGCACCGGTCCGGACGCGCTGTCACTTCTGAACCGCCTGCTGACCAACGATTTCACTAATATGACTGACGGACAGGCACGCTACAGCGTGATGTGTCAGGAGGACGGCGGCTGCGTCGACGACCTGATCGTTTATAAGGTGAAAGAAGATCACTATTTCATCGTGGTCAACGCCGCCAACAAAGAGAAGGATTTTGCCTGGATGAAAGGACATGAAGAGGGAAACGCTGAGTTTACCGACATTTCCGACTCTGTCGCGCAGATTGCCGTACAGGGACCGAAAGCGAAAGAAATCCTCGGGCGGCTGCTGCCGCAGGAAGCCTTTCCGGTCAGATATTACAGTGCGAATTTCGATACCTCTTTCCATGGGATGCACTGCGTCATCTCCAAAAGCGGCTACACCGGCTCGGACGGATACGAGCTCTATCTGGCGGCAGAGGACGCCCCGGCGATGTGGCAGCTGCTGCTTGAGACCGGCAAAGAGGACGGTCTGCTCCCCTGCGGACTTGGTGCGAGAGACACGCTGCGCCTCGAAGCGGGAATGCCGCTTTATGGACACGAGATGAACGAGAGCATCTCGCCTCTCGAAGCAGGACTGAACTTCGCCGTCAAGCTGCTGAAAGATGATTTTATCGGAAAGGACGCGTTGACCGCAAAGCCGCTCACCCGCATCCGGGTCGGCCTTAAAGTCACAGGTCGCGGCATCGTACGGGAGCATATGACTGTTTATCAGGGGGATACTCCTATAGGTGAAACCACCTCCGGCACACATGCGCCTTATCTCGGATACCCCATCGCCATGGCTCTCGTAGCGCCGGATGTCTCCGCAGTGGGTACAAAGCTGACGGCTGATGTCCGCGGACGAAGGGTAGAGATGGAAGTCGTGCCGCTTCCCTTTTATTCCGAGACACGGAAGAAATCCCGGAAATGAAAAAGAATGCGCCTTTGCGCATTTTGCGCCGTTTCCTGAAGCCAGGACCGATACAGACGGTAAGCACTTAAAAATCTATGTATTATAAGGAGGACATCTGTTATGAATTTCCCAAAAGAACTTCGCTATTCCAAATCTCACGAGTGGGTCCGCATCGAGGACGGCATTGCCACCATCGGGCTGACCGATTACGCACAGCATGAGCTGGGCGACCTGGTTTTCGTCAATCTGCCGGAGGAAGGCGATGAGCTGACTGCCGGAGAGGCGCTCGGCGACGTCGAGTCCGTAAAGGCAGTCTCAGACGTCTACTCTCCCGTCTCCGGAACCGTGCTTCAGATCAATGAAGAGCTGCTCGATCATCCGGAACTGATCAACGAAGCCCCCTACGACGCCTGGTTCGTGAAGGTGGGCAGTCTCACAGAAAAAGAAGAACTGCTGGACGCCGCGGACTATGAAGCTTTCTGTGAAGAAGAAGGAAAGAACTGAAAGGAAGTGATCCCATGGGAAGCTACATTCCCAACACCGCATCCGAAAGGCAGCAAATGCTGGAAGCGATCGGAATGACCTCTTTTGACGATCTCTATGCGGATATCCCGGAGGAGCTGCGCTGCAGGAAGCCGCTTTCTCTTCCGTCCGGGCTTTCCGAACTGGAGGTTCTGCAAAAGGCAACGGAGATTTCCGAAAAAAACACCCGTTTTGCCCATATTTTCCGGGGTGCCGGTTCTTATCACCATTATATTCCCTCTATTGTGAAGCAGGTGACCTCCAAAGAGGAATTCGTCACCGCTTACACGCCCTATCAGGCCGAGATCAGCCAGGGTATCCTGCAGTCCATCTTTGAATACCAGACGATGATCTGTGAGCTGACCGGGATGGACGTATCAAACGCCTCTGTCTATGACGGAGCCACCGCCGCCGCGGAAGCGCTCGCCATGTGCCGGGACCGCAGGCGAAAAACAGTGGTGGTCAGCGGCACTGTCGACCCAAAAATTCAATCCGTGATAAAGACCTATTGTTTCGGAAGCGGCGCTGATCTGAAAATTCTGCCCGAGAAAGACGGGCAGACGGATCTGGCCGCCTGGGAGGCGATGAACGGTCCGGAGACTGCCTGCCTTTTGATCCAGTCTCCCAATTATTACGGGATCATGGAGGACTGCAGAAAAATAGCGGAGTCGGTTCACGCCGCGGGCGCAAAGCTGGTCGCATACTGCAATCCCATCTCCCTGGCGCTTCTGGAAACGCCAGGCGAATTCGGCGCAGATATCGCGGTCGGTGAAGGGCAGCCGCTCGGTCTTCCCATGGCTTTTGGAGGGCCTTATCTCGGTTTCATGGCATCGACAAAAGACCTAATGCGCAAGCTTCCCGGGCGGATCGTCGGTCAGACGGCCGACGCGGAAGGCAGCCGTGCTTTTGTGCTGACGCTTCAGGCTCGTGAACAGCATATCCGCCGCGAAAAAGCCGGCTCCAACATCTGTTCCAACGAAGCGCTCTGCGCGATGACGGCCGCCGTCTATCTCTCCGCTATGGGAAGCCGCGGGCTTAAAAATGTCGCTGATACCTGCGTGACAAACGCGCATTTTCTTCTCTCAGAGTTGGAAAAAATCGGTTTTCAGCGAAGATATAACCATGAGTTTTTCCATGAATTCGTTACGAGCTGCCCCTGCGATGCCGAACTGCTCTCCCGCTCTCTTGCAAAGCACGGTTATCTTTCCGGGCTGCCAATCGGAAAGTGGGAAATGCTCTGGTGCGCGACGGAAATGAACACGGAAGAGGAAATCCGCAGCTTAAGCCGCATGATCCTCTCCATATTGTCTGAAGTCAAAGAGCAGACGGAGGTCGCGCCGGAAATGGAACATGATCCGGATCCGGCATCCATGAGCCGGGAAGATGAGGAGGTGCAGGTATGAAGCTGATCTTTGAAATGGGTGCTCCCGGACGCGGCAGTGAACTTATTCCCGAATGCCGGTCCTCTTATACCCTGAAAACTGCGGCGCTTCGTGAAAAACCGCTCCATCTGCCCGAAGTCTCTGAGACTGAAATCAGCCGTCATTATACAGAGCTGGCAAAGCAGGCGCACGGCGTCAACGACGGCTTCTATCCGCTCGGCTCCTGCACCATGAAATACAATCCCAAGGTCAACGAAGAGGCTGCCGCTCTGCCCGGCTTTACCGGCATCCATCCACTGCAGGATGTCGATGATGCACAGGGTTCTCTGGAAGTCCTTTCAAAGATGGAGGACATGCTCTGTGAGATTACCGGCATGGATGCGTGCACCCTGCAGCCCGCCGCGGGCGCGCATGGGGAATTCACTGGTCTCCTTCTGATCAAAGCGTACCATACGAACCGTGGCGACCGAAACCGCACAAAGATCATCGTCCCCGATTCCGCTCACGGCACCAATCCGGCCAGTGCGGCGATGGCCGGGTTTGATGTTGTAAACATCGCTTCGGATGATCACGGATACGTCGATCTGGACGCGCTGAAAAAGGCGGTCGGCGATGATACAGCCGGTCTGATGCTCACGAACCCGAATACGGTCGGCCTGTTTGATCCCAACATTGCCGAGATCACGCGCATTGTCCACGAAGCAGGCGGTCTGTGCTATTACGACGGTGCAAACCTCAACGCAATCATGGGAATCGCCCGCCCCGGCGACATGGGCTTTGATGTGATGCATCTGAACCTTCACAAGACCTTTGCCGCACCGCACGGCGGAGGCGGACCGGGAAGCGGACCGGTTGCGTGTAAGGATTTTCTCGCGGAATATCTGCCCGGCATACGGATCCTGACCGCAAACACACTTCCGGATGCTGTCTGTGCTTCTGATTTCGGCATCACAGATCAGGAAAACCATTATATTGTGAGCCGCGCCGACCGATCCATCGGTGATGTGCGCAGCTTCTGCGGGAATTTTCTCGTCATCGTCCGCTCGTTCTGCTACATCCTGACGCTCGGGCGGGAAGGCATCCCCGAGGCGGCCACAGGAGCCGTGCTGAACGCCAATTATATGATGCACGGCCTGAAAGGCCACTACCGCATGGCCTACGACCGGGTCTGCATGCATGAATTTGTCGTCACACTGGAGCAGGAAAAACAGGAACGCGGCGTATCCGCGCTGGACATCGCCAAAGCGCTTCTGGATCACGGCATCCATCCGCCTACCATGTATTTCCCTCTGATCGTCCATGAAGCTCTGATGATCGAGCCGACCGAGACGGAAAGCCGGGAGACGCTCGATGAGGCTATCGGGATTTTCCTTGACGTATTAAAACAGTCAGAGGAAACACCGGATGAGATGAGTCAGTATCCGCTGGCGTCTCCAATCCGGCGTCCGGACGAGGTCGCCGCCGCCAGGAAGCCGATCGTGCGGTATTTCCGGGAGTAAATTTATATGATCAGAAAACTTTCCATCTGGGTCAGCCGGACGACTGACCCGTACGCAAACCTGGCGGCAGAAGAATTTCTTACGTTCCATGTGCAGCCGGACGAATGTATCCTGTTCCTCTGGCAAAACGCTCACTCCGTCGTGATCGGACGGAACCAGAACTGCTGGAAGGAATGCCGTGTAACCGAGCTGGAACGGGACGGCGGGCATCTGGTCCGCCGCCTCTCCGGGGGCGGCGCCGTCTACCATGACCTGGGCAATCTCAATTTTACATTCTGTATGAAGAAAGAAGATTCCAATGTCATTCGCCAGATGCTGGTCATCCTGCGCGCGGCAGCCTCCTTCGGCCTCAACGCGCAGATGACCGGGCGCAACGACGCAGCTGTTGGCGGGCTGAAATTTTCCGGCAACGCATTCTACGATTCGCATGGCTGTTATTATCATCACGGAACGCTTCTGATCAATGTGGACGTCACGTCCATGTCCCGCTATCTGAACCCGTCCCGTGAAAAGCTCGCGTCACGCGGCGTCGACTCCGTCCGCTCCCGCGTCGTAAATCTGTCTGCGCTCTGCCCGGAGATCACCGTGGAGACCATGAAAGAAGCGATGATCTGCTCTGCCTCCGAAGTCTACGGCATACCCGCCGGACCTTTTGATGAAAAACGCTTTGACTTAGAAGAACTGGAACACATGCGCGAACGGTTTGATTCCTTTTCCTGGAAATACGGGCAGAAAATTCCCTTTACCAACCGTATCGGCGCACGCTTCGACTGGGGGGAAGCGGAGCTGCAATTGAAAGTAAACCGCGGCATCGTCGAGGAAGCGCTGCTCTCCTCGGACTCGATGGAAGCAGCCTGTTTTCAGGACATCGGCCCGCAGTTTACCGGCTGCAGGTATGAAGCAGAGGCTCTCGCGCATACGCTTGACGACATTCTAAACAAACGAAACGCGCCGGAAACGATCCGGCACGATCTTCGATGCATGATTTTCGAGCATCTGTAAAAATGATAAAAATACGGGCAACTATTCAATATCTTCACAGTCACGTTTTCATACGTACCTCGCAGCAAATGCCAGTACTGTCCTGAATCGTTGCAAAATACTGACTATACACATACTCAGATTATAGCTGCAGAAACGGAGGTATCTCTCTATGAACAATCCATACGATCTCATTATCATTGGCGCGGGACCGGGCGGCTATGAGGCAGCTTTCGAGGCTGCCCGGCTTGGCCTTCACACGGCTTTGATTGAAAAAGACTCTCTTGGCGGAACCTGCCTGAACCGCGGATGCATTCCGACCAAAACACTGATCCACACTGCCGGCCTGCATGACGAAATACGGCAGGCATCGAGGTTCGGCATCTCATCCGGCACTCCGGTCCTGGATATGCAGGCGGTGCAGCGCCACAAGGCAGACACCATCGCCTCCCTGCAAAAGGGCATCGCGGCGCGGCTGAAAGCGGCAAAAATCGATGTCTTTTACGGCGCCGGCACCCTGACTGGCATCGAAACTCTGCCCGGCCCCGGCAATGAGGCAGACCTGGAGCAGCAGTCGCTTCACTGTGTCCGCATCACCGCAGCTGACAATTCCATCACGATACTGAAGGCCAGACATATCCTTCTGGCAACGGGCAGTATGCCTTCCGTTCCTCCCATACCGGGGCATGATCTGCCCGGCGTCATGACCAGCGATGAGCTCCTTTCCTATGACGGAGAGCCTTTCGAATCCCTGCTGATCATCGGCGGAGGGGTGATCGGCGTGGAATTTGCCGGTATCTGGCAGGCCTTCGGCACAAAGGTTACCATACTGGAAGCACTTCCGTCCCTCCTTGCCAATCTGGACCGGGAGCTCGGACAGAGCCTGAAGCTTTCCATGAAGAAAAAAGGCACCGATATCCATACCGGAGCAACCGTACAGTCTTTAATCAGAACAGAAGACGGCATCTGCTGCGCGTATCTGGAAAAAGAGCAAACGCAGACTGTCACCGCACAGGCGGTGCTGATCGCCACCGGACGAAGGCCGTACACGGAAGGGCTTTTTGCCGAAGGCTGTGCTCCGGCCACAGAACGCGGCCGCATTCTCACAGATGAATATTATGAGACAACGATTCCGGGCATTTATGCGATAGGAGACGTGGTCGGACAGGTACAGCTTGCCCATGCAGCAGCTGCGCAGGGGCTTCAGGCCGTACGTCATATTGCCGGTATACCTGACAGCACCGCGCCTCTTCTGATTCCCTCCTGTGTCTACACCACGCCGGAAATTGCTTCCGTCGGTATGACCCTTGATGAAGCAAAAGCAAAGGGCATCGCGGCAGCCAGCCATAAGGTATTAAGCTCGGCGAATGGAAAGTCTGTCCTGACCCTTCAGGAGCGCGGTTTCGTCAAAGTTATTTACGTGGAAGATACACATACCATCCTCGGCGCCCAGCTGCTCTGCGCCCGCGCGACTGACATGATCAGTGAATTCACCGAGGCAATACAACACCATCTCACTCTGGAAGATCTTGCTGAAGTGATCCATCCGCATCCCTCTTTCAGTGAAATGATCGCGGAGGCCGTGCGCATATAGAAATTGGAGAATTGCTGTCCAAATTTCGAATTATATGTAATTTTACGAAAATTCGAAAATTTTATTGACACACACCCGATTCTGTGGTATAAAAGTTTGGTGAGTTCATCACAGATAGGGGTTTGGTCAAGTGGTATGACAGGAGTCTCCAAAACTCTTAGTGGGAGTTCGATTCTCTCAACCCCTGCTTTTAAAGAGAAGTTGCTGATAAGCAGCTTCTTTTTATATGCGCAGAACCGGACAAAGTGTTTTGCGGCTAAAAACACCCTCGCCCGACCCTGCGCACAAAAAAAACGAACCAGAAAAATCTGATCCGTTCTCTTAAGAGCGCGAGACGGGATTCGAACCCGCGACCCCTGCCTTGGCAAGGCAGTGCTCCACCACTGAGCCACTCGCGCATATGAAGTTGTAGAAGATATTTTCTTCATCGCTGTCCTGTCCCGCATCAGCGACAATCAGTACTATACTACAACTTCGCGTTTCTGTCAATTACTTTTTTCAAATTTTTTTAATTTTTTGAATTTCATGAAATCTTACAAATACAAGAGCTTAAAACAGACTATGGACGTTTCCACGCAACCACAAATACCGTCGTCTGGTTCTTTTCGTTCAGAAGAAAATTCTTTTCTATACGGAACCCGGCCGTTTTCCGAACAGACTCCACCACATAATTTGGGGCCGATGTGTAAAGGATCAGCACCGCCTCTTCCTTCAGCAGCCCACCAACGTAAGCGAAAAAGTCGTGATAGAGCTGACGCAGTGCCTGTTTTGAGCCGTCCCCGGCCGACACAGGCATATTGGTGATGACTTCGTCAAACAGATATTCATGACGGAAGGTAAAGAAATCCCTGTTAATATAGTTCACGATACAGTCCGCGCGGCGGGTATTTCTGCGTGCCTTTTCAATCGCTTCACCAAAAATATCGAGTCCGTACATCGTTCCCGCTTTGACCGTGCGGTCGCGCTCGATCAGCATCGTGCCAACGCCGCAAAACGGATCGAGCACCTGTGCACCCTCTTTCAGCCACGGAAGCGCCAGACGCGCTGTCAGCGCCGCATTCACCGGAGCGATGGAGGAAGCAACGACTTCTTTCCTATATAGAAAGCGATCGTCAAACAATGCGGATGGCTTCAGCATCGCGGTAAAGGTACCGTCTTTTTTCAGGACAAGGCGCAGTTCTATTTCATAGTCCGTCACAGAGTTGACAAGCCTTGCGCCGGAAGCGCGTTCCAGCGCTGTGGAAAGCTTTCGAATGTACGAGCCTTTCTTTTCCCTGTATTCGCCGGCACAGAACCAGTCCGCATTCGCGCCATCTAAAGCACCGCTACCTGCAGATGATGAATTGTCATGAGCTGCGGTCCGGGCTGCCGCTCCTCCCCGTATATCGATTCGATAAAGAAACGCTCCCGCTCCATTATAGAGACGGTCAGCAAGTGCCAACACCGGCCCGGCAAGCGTTTCTCCGCACAGAACCGGCTGATCCGCCGGAAGCTCTACGCTCGTCTTCAGCGGAAACAACAGCTCGCTGTAAGTACGGATGGGGCGAACCTCTTTTAAAGAAGCGCCATCCACGCGGAGGCCGCCAGCCAGCATTGTAATTCTCCCTTTTTGAACCTGTTCCGCGGTCGCCGCTCTCTGACAACGGTTCGTGAGGAGGATCACATCCTCTTTTTCCTTTCCTCCGGCAAAACGATGATGGCGTATGCCACGGCATCTCAGCACCATGGTCTGCAGGATCCGGATCTCCTCCGAGACATGCTTCCATTCCTCCGGAGTCCATTCACTGTTTTCCCGCAAAACGGACAGCTGCTCCTCCAGTGACTCGCTTAAGGGCCGATAATCAAGCTCTGAGAGCGCTTTCAGGTAATCCGCGCGGATAAAAAGCGTCTTCTCCTTTTTATAAGCGTCAAAAAGAACCGGAAGGAGATCCTCCGATTCCAGTTTTCCGAGAATCAGCGCCGCGTTTTTTGCGCACCTTGGGATCCTCGTCTTTTAACAGTGCAGTGAGATTGGAAAAATCACCGCCGAGAAGATAAGCAAATTCCCGCCGGCTCTCCTCGTTTTTTAATTCATCGCGCAGGCGGATGAGGTTCGCTCTCACTTCATCGCCCGCACAGATCTGTTCATACAATTCTTTTATCATACTCTTCCGTCCGCACAGCTTCAAGCTGTGTTATGGGGAATATCCCATATCCGGTTCTGAAATGGAATATTCCCCATAGCAATTATATGCTTTCATACATACCACGCAGCGCATGCGAGGTATTGATCTAAATAGTTACCTGATATGTCATTCGGCCGCCGCACGGCACTCCTCTATGTATGCCATCACATCGTCCTTGAATGCTTCCCACTTGTCCTCATTCTCAACATAATAGAGCGGACACATCTTTCCGGTCACGTCGTAGTGACGGATAATGCTGTCACGGTCCAGATCATACATATCAACAAGATAGGCGGTCAGCTTTACCAGAGACTCATAGGTCTCCTCCGTAAACTGTCCGGTCGTATCCACATGGCAGTTCTCAATGGAAACAGAATAATGATTCGCGCTGTTGGACGCGTAAGCGACTTCTCCGGGCGGTACACACTCAATAATCTCGCCCTCGATCCCGATCACAAAATTCGCGCTCATGTAGACCGCCTCATCCTCAGTGATCTGGCCGCTCGCGATCAGCTCATCGTTGTCCTTCAGGCTCTCAAAATAATCATGATTCTGCTGTGCGGTCGTCCCCGGGTTCGCAAGATAATGAATTACCACATTGGTGATCGTATCACACGCTTCTCCCGGACGCGACCAGTCATTGATCGTCAACAGTTGTTCGTCAATCCCCGGATCCGGCACTACCATCACATGTTCCGTCTCTTCTGTTTCCTCCGCTTCCGTCTGCGGCGGCTCCGTCTCAATCGTAAACGTCTCATTCAGAAGTGCGTCAATATCCATGTCATCTTTCGGAAGCATATAAAGGAGAAGCGCAACCGCTGCGGCCGTCAGAATAACAGTCACAGTCCAGACCAGCACATGCCTGTGCTTAGGCTTTCTCTTTTCTTTTTCCGTATTTCTGCTCATAATGGCCTGCTCCGTTCCGGTGCACGTCCAATCTTCCGGACGTCCTTTTCTCTTCTGGCACCTGTCATACTATCCATCTTTGCAGCTATCCTGCCCGATGCAAAATTAGTAACTGTTCAGTACCTTCACAGTTACGAAAATTACTGCTCCACGCTGTAGTTCGGCGCTTCTTTAGTAATATGGATATCATGCGGATGAGATTCCTTCAGGGATGCGGCGGAAATCTTCACAAATCTGCCGTTCTCCTTCAGTTCCTCGATCGTGCGTGTACCGCAATACCCCATACCGGAACGGATGCCGCCGACCAGCTGGAACACCGTATCCTCCACGCTGCCCTTGTAAGCGACGCGGCCTTCCACACCTTCCGGCACAAGCTTCTTTGCGTTCGTCTGGAAATAGCGGTCTTTGCTGCCGTTCTCCATCGCCGCGATGGAGCCCATGCCGCGGTACACTTTGTATTTTCTTCCCTGATAAAGTTCAAAAGTACCCGGGCTCTCATCGCATCCGGCAAACAGGCTGCCCATCATGCAGACATTCGCTCCGGCAGCAATTGCCTTCGTCATGTCTCCTGAATACTTGATGCCGCCGTCAGCGATGATCGGAATACCGTACTCTTTCGCCACCGCATAGCAGTCCATCACTGCGGTCACCTGCGGAACACCGATTCCGGCCACCACACGGGTCGTACAGATAGAACCAGGTCCGATACCGACCTTGATCGCATCCGCACCGGCCTCGATCAGAGCCTTTGTCGCTTCACCGGTCGCTACATTGCCGGCGATCACCTGCAGATCCGGGAATTTCTCTTTAATCATCCGCACGCAGTTCAGCACATTTGCAGAATGTCCGTGCGCAGAATCCAGAACAACTACATCTACATGCGCTTCCACAAGCGCAGCCGCGCGCTCCAGCACGTTTGCCGTGATGCCAAGGCCCGCACCGCAGAGCAGGCGCCCCTTGTCGTCCTTCGCGGAATTCGGGTATTTGATCTGTTTTTCAATATCCTTAATGGTGATGAGGCCTCTGAGATTGAAATCGTCATCAACGATCGGCAGCTTCTCCTTGCGGGATTTCGCGAGGATTTTCTTCGCCTCCTCCAGCGTCACGCCGACCTTCGCCGTGATCAGGCCTTCTGATGTCATGGAATCTTTGATTTTCTTGGAAAAGTCTTCTTCAAATAAGAGATCACGATTGGTAAGAATACCGACCAGCTTTCCGTTCTCTGTGATCGGAACGCCAGAGATGCGGAACTTCGCCATCAGATCATCGGCGTCCGCCAGTGTGTTTTCAGGAGAGAGATAAAACGGATCGGTAATGACGCCGTACTCGGAACGCTTTACCTTGTCCACTTCCTCTGCCTGCTGTTCAATCGACATATTCTTGTGAATAATACCAATACCACCCTGCCGGGCCATTGCGATTGCCATCCGGTGCTCGGTCACCGTATCCATCCCGGCGCTCATCATCGGAATGTTGAGCACAATCTTTTTCGTCAGGTGCGTCGTCAGATCCACCTGATTCGGGATGACCTCGGAATAAGCCGGCACAAGAAGCACATCATCAAATGTAATTCCTTCGCCAATAATCTTACCCATGTCTCTTCCTCTCTTTCTCCTGTATTTTGATATATGAAAAACGGCAATATAGACTGCCGTTTCTTATAGCTTATTACTCTAACAAATCCCCGTTGGTCTGTCAACCTCTTTCTTAATATAAATTCACTTTTCGCGGCGCGATCCTGCGAATATCGGCAATGATCACATCGTCCAGCTCCACAGCTATGATCTTCTGTCCTTTTTCCTCATTAAAAACCAGAATATAACTCTTTTCCGGGGCATGCTTCGATGTGTAATCCTCGTATTTTGCCCCCTGCTTATTCAGATACGAGTCCAACGCATGGGACTTCGCCGGTGCCAGCACTTCAAGATGTTCCATATCATGGCTGCAGACTCTTTTGCGTTTCTGTTTTGAATAAATCGCGTCAATGTCCAGCTCGCCGTTCACATACAGATACTCATACTCCACATCCATCTTCGGGCCGACAAAGACTGAAAGAAGCAGAAATGCCAGTGCTCCGATCAGGAATGGCCAGAGTATCACGCCGATTACCACGCAGATACCTGTCATCACCGGAAAAAAGGTCTTAAGGAAACGCTTTCCCAGCGGCGTATCCGGCTTCACCATAATCTCCCTGTACATGTCTCCCATTTTTCATATCCTCCTTAATTGTCATTCAGTTTATCATTTTTATGATTCATTTACAATATAAATCCGGTTCTGTATCATCCGCGTGTTTTTCAAAGGAAAGTCCGGCGAAAAAAACTATCCGCTCAATCTTCAAACATCCAGTCCAAAAAGGTAGGCGCCATGTCTATGTTCTCTCCATTAATGACCACTCCGCCGTACACAGTGCCTTCATACAGATCGTATTCCTCTACGACCGCTGTGCCGGTCAGATCAATGGCATAGGGAGCATTCACGCCTTCCTCCGTATTATCCATGTAGACCAGCAGATCGGACCATTCTTCCAGCTGCTCGTCCGTAAGAACCTCCCGGAGATCAACAAAATAACCGTAACCCGCATATTCCTCAAATGTATCCGTATCCGCGAGGATCACATCAACCATCTGGGCAGTGAGTACGGCAGTAAACTTCATCTGATAAGCATAACCGTAATTACTGTCCTCTTCATCCAGAATGATACTGGTGTCAAAGGTCATCTCTTCCTTCTCGCCGATACCGCCAATGTAATCTGTATAATCCGCAAGCAGTGTTTCCGAATCTACATAGTAAGAATTGCAGTTCACCATATAGACAGAAAACACATTGTCAATCTGCAGATTGTGATAGATCGTGATCCCGAGATAGATCACAAAAATCACCGCGATGATCGCCGCCATCTGCGGCTTATAATAATCCCACACATAGATCAGCCTGTCCTTCCAGGACAAAAGCTTCAGCTTTCCCGTCTCCTCCCGGATCTTATCTTTGATCCTTTCCTTTCGATTCCGGTCACTCATTGCCCTGCTCCTTTGTATTGCTGTCCGGTCTGTTTTATTGAATCACACCAGCAAACAGCATTATTGAATTATTCTAACACAAAAGGGGGTAAACTTCTACAGGTTTACCCCCTTTTTTTACAAACTTTTCACATGTTCATTTTCAGCTGCCGCTTTTCCAGACCGCGGCAGGATATAATTATTATAAAAGGCAGGGCAGGGATTAATACATCCCCTCAGCGCCGCCGGCAGGCATAGCCGGAGCCGGCTCCTTGATATTGCCGACAACCGCCTCTGTTGTAAGCAGAGTAGCCGCTACGCTGGTCGCGTTCTGCAGTGCGCTTCTGGTAACCTTGACCGGATCCAGGATTCCTGCTTCTACCATATCTACATAGGTCTCTTTATATGCATCAAAACCGGTGCCGACATTTGCTTCGCTGACTTTATTTACGATCACGGAGCCTTCCAGACCGGCATTCTCTGCGATATAATACAGCGGAGCCTGAAGAGCCTTCAGGATAATGTTCGCGCCTGTCTTCTCATCGCCTTCAAGGGTCGCTGCCAGCTTCTCTACATCCTTTGCAGCATGTACATAAGCGGATCCGCCGCCTGCGATGATACCCTCTTCTACAGCAGCCTTGGTCGCAGCCAGAGCATCCTCCATACGGAGCTTCGCTTCCTTCATCTCTGTCTCAGTAGCAGCGCCGACACGAATAACCGCTACGCCGCCCGCCATCTTCGCGAGACGCTCCTGAAGCTTCTCTCTGTCAAAGTCAGAGGTCGTCTCCTCGATCTGCCCGCGGATCTGTGCGACTCTTGCCTTGATGGCATCCTTGTCGCCCATGCCGTCCACAATGATCGTGTTCTCTTTCTGAACCTTCACAGACTTCGCACGACCGAGCATATCCATGGTCGCGTCTTTCAGTTCAAGACCAACCTCCTCGGAGATCACTGTGCCGCCGGTCAGGATCGCGATATCCTGCAGCATTTCTTTTCTTCTGTCGCCATAACCCGGAGCCTTCACACCAACCACCTGGAAGGTGCCGCGCAGCTTATTGACGATCAGGGTCGTAAGAGCCTCGCCTTCGATATCCTCCGCGATGATCAGCAGCTTACGGCCGGACTGAACAATCTGCTCCAGCAGCGGAAGGATCTCCTGAATGTTGCTGATCTTCTTGTCTGTGATCAGGATCAGCGGATCATCCAGAACCGCTTCCATCTTGTCGTTATCCGTCACCATATACGCGGAAATATAACCTCTGTCGAACTGCATGCCTTCTACGAGATCCAGCTCGGTCTGCATGGTCTTCGACTCTTCAATCGTGATGACGCCGTCCTGAGAAACCTTATCCATTGCGTCCGCTACCAGTTCGCCAACTGTCTCATCTCCGGAGGATACAGCCGCTACTCTCGTGATCTGCTCCTTGCCGCTTACCATCTGGCTCATGGACTTAATGGACTCTACCGCCGCGTCGGTCGCTTTCTTCATACCCTTGCGAAGCACGATTGCGTTCGCACCGGCTGCAATGTTCTTCAGGCCTTCATGTACCATTGCCTGTGCAAGAACTGTAGCGGTCGTTGTACCGTCGCCTGCCACATCGTTGGTCTTGGAAGCGACTTCCTTGATCAGCTGTGCGCCCATGTTCTCAAACGCATCCTCCAGCTCGATTTCCTTAGCGATCGTCACACCGTCATTCGTGATCAACGGTGAGCCATACTGCTTATCCAGAACTACATTTCTGCCCTTCGGTCCCAGCGTCACACGAACGGTGTCCGCCAGCTTATTTACACCAGTTTCAAGAGCTGCTCTTGCGTCAGCACCATATTTAATTTCCTTAGCCATAATCATTGCCTCCTGTAAATTCTATATAATAAGATTTATTGTAACTGTTCAGGTCAGTGCCTCGCACCCGCTGCGAGGTACGTATGAAACGTAAATGTGAAAGTACTGAACAGTTACGATTTATTTTACTCAGTCACTACCGCAAGAATGTCGCTCTGCTTTACAATAATATACTCTTCCTCGCCAAGCTTCACTTCATTGCCCGCGTACTTGGAATAAATCACCTTGTCGCCGGTCTTAACTGTCATCTGTACTTCCTTGCCGTCAACCAGTCCGCCCGGGCCTACTGCTATGACTTCGCCTTCCTGCGGCTTCTCCTGTGTCTTGCTGGTCAGAATAATACCAGACTTTGTCTTCTCTTCCGCTTCCTGCTGTTTCAGCACAACCCGGTCTCCTAACGGTACTAACTTCATATCTGATTCCTCCTTAAAACACTTCATGTAATCTGCTTTTTACTTTACTAGCACTCATCAGGTTCGAGTGCTAACGAACAATGCCTATATTAGTGAAATCAGGTCAATAATGCAACTTCCATCAAAGGCATAAATTTGATGTAATTTAAGTGAATACTCCGAAATACTCTTATTTTCTCGTTTTTTCATAACAATTCCATTTTTTTTGAAAAAACAGAAAAAAAACAGAAACAGGAACGCAGGCGTTCCGTTTCTGCTTTTTTCTTCCTTGTATTATGACAGGTTTTTGCTTTTCTTGATCTCTTCGAGTTCATCGAACACGACGTCATTCAGTACTTTGATGTAGGTTCCCTTCATGCCGGAGGATCTGGATTCGATCACGCCGGCACTCTCAAACTTCCTGAGCGCGTTCACGATCACGGACCGCGTGATCCCGACACGGTCGGCAATCTTGCTCGCTACGAGTATCCCTTCTGTGCCGTCCAGCTCGTCAAAGATATGGATAAGCGCTTCCAGTTCGGAGAAGGAAAGAGTGCTGATCGCGGACTTCACAATCTGAACCTTACGATTCTCCTCCGCGTTCTCTTCGTTAACAGAACGCATCATCTCCAGCCCCACCACCGTCGTACCGTACTCACTGAGGATAATATCGTCAATGTCATACTGGCTGCCGGATTTGTACATGAACACCGTACCGAGACGCTCTCCCGCAATGTCGATCGGGTTGATGATCGCCTGATATTTTCTGACATTCTCGCCGACAAAACCAAGCGTTTCAAGGTTTACATTCTCTTTCGTAGAAAGCACGCCCAGAAGGCGCTCGTTCAAAAGCGGATCAATGAAACCTCCGACCCGGTCGACAATCAGTTCGTCAATCTCCTCTACCTGATCGCACAGCCCGACGCCTAATACCTTGCCTTTCCGGCTGATCACCAGAATATTGGAATCCAGTATCCCGGTCAGCACATCACAGATGTCATTAAAAACAACCTTGCTGGTATTGTTATTATGCAGCAACTGGTTGATCTTTCTGGTTTTATCCAGTAACTGTACACTCATCACATACCTCCTCCATGCAAAAAAACATTCTGAAATAATCACGAATCTTTATATTTTGATTGATTCTAACATGAAATTTTCAGAAAATCAACATGCAAGGCGAGAATTTCGTGTATATTTTGAAAATATTTTATTACTTTTTCTCGGTATAACCGCAGGCCTTGTTCTCACAGACCACACGGGCGCCTCTCTCCACCATATAGCCGCCGCACTGCGGACAGCGTTCCGCCACCGGTCTTGCCCAGGACATAAACTCGCACTGTGGATTGTCCTCACAGCCGAAATACCGGCGTCCTTTCTTTGTCTTGCGGATCACGATATCTTTGCCGCAGACCGGACAGGGTACGCCGATTTTCTCCAGATAAGGCTTTGTATTGCGGCAGTCAGGAAATCCGGGACAGGTGAGAAATTTTCCATGAGGGCCGTATTTGACGACCATGTTGCGGCCGCACTCTTCACAGACCACGTCCGTGACCTCATCCTCAATCGTCACCTTCTCAAGGTTCTCCTCCGCCGCCTTCACTGCTTCATCCAGATCCGGATAGAAATTCTCCACTACGGTCTTCCAGTTCGTCTTTCCTTCCTCGATCGAATCAAGCAGAGATTCCATATTCGCCGTAAAGTTGACGTCCACGATCACCGGAAAGGCTTCTTTCATAATATTGTTGACGACCTCTCCGAGTTCAGTCATATAGAGATTCTTATTTTCCTTTGCGACATAGCGGCGCGCGATGATCGTCGTAATCGTCGGCGCGTAGGTACTCGGACGCCCGATGCCCTTCTCCTCGAGTGCACGCACCAGACTTGCTTCCGTATAATGTGCCGGAGGCTGTGTAAAATGCTGCTTTGGCTCCAGAGAATCCGCCTTCAGACGCATCCCGGGCTTCAGATCAACACGGATGACATTATTCTCTTCCGCCGTCTCATCGCTCGCCGTATAGACACTTCGGAAGCCGTCAAAAAGCAGTCTTGACGCGGATACCGTAAAGCGGTAGCCCGCCGCGCCGATCCGCACCGCGGTCGTCTCATATCTGGCCGGAGCCATGCGGCTGGCAACAAACCGTCTCCAGATCAGCTGATACAGGCGGAACTGATCGCGGCTTAAGGACTCCTTTATCATCACAGGCGTCCGCGAGATATCCGTCGGGCGGATGGCCTCATGCGCATCCTGGATCTTTCTGCCGCTGTCCGCACGGATGGCCTTCTCCTCATTGTATTCGGCACCATAATTCGCACGGATATAGTCCGCGGCCGCTGCCACCGCCTCATCCGCCACACGGGTGGAATCCGTACGCAGGTATGTGATCAGACCGACCGTGCCGCTTCCCTTAATGTCCACACCTTCATAGAGCTGCTGCGCCAGACGCATCGTCTTCTGTGTGGAAAAATTCAGAGCATTCGCCGCCTCCTGCTGCAGCGTGCTGGTCGTAAAGGGCAGCGGCGCTTTCCGGGTGCGCTCCCCCTTCTTTACATCCTCCACAATATATTCCGCGCCTTCCAGCGCCTTCAGGATCTGATCCATCTCCTCTTTGGAAGAAATGGTCAGCTTCTTATCTGTCCCGAAAAATCTGGCGGTAAGCGGCTTCTTCTCTCCATCCGCCAGCAGTCCGGCATCCAGTGTCCAGTATTCCTCCGGAATAAACGCCGCGATCTCCTCCTCGCGGTCGCCGATGATGCGCAATGCCACAGACTGAACACGTCCGGCACTTAAGCCCCGCTTTACCTTTTTCCAGAGCAGGGGACTGATCTCATAGCCCACCATACGGTCCAGGATCCTGCGGGTCTGCTGTGCATCCACCAGATCCATATCAATCTCGCGCGGATGTTTGATCGACTCTTTCACCGCGCTTTTCGTGATCTCATTGAATGTAATGCGTCTCTGCTTTTTCGGATCAAGCTTCAGCGCCTCCGACAGGTGCCAGGAAATCGCCTCTCCCTCACGGTCAGGGTCCGTCGCGAGATAGACATGGTCAGCCTTTTTCTCTGCCTTGCGAAGCTGCGCGAGCACTTCCCCCTTTCCGCGGATCGTGATGTACTTTGGTTCAAATCCGTGTTCCACATCCACGCCCATCTGGCTCTTCGGCAGATCTCTCACATGTCCGCCGGAAGCCATCACCTCATAATTGGAACCCAGAAACTTCTTAATCGTCTTTACCTTCGCGGGTGACTCTACGATCACCAGATTCTTGGCCATAAAAACCTCACTTCACTTTTACATAAAAATTCTGCTCCGTCTCCTTTGCCAGTCCCTTCAGTTCCAGGGAAAGCAGGCTGTCGCTTAAGTCCGACAGGGACAAAGCTGTGTTTTCTTCCAGCTCCCACAGGCTCTTGCCGTGAAAACCGAGACTACTATACACTAATTTTTCTGTAGGTGCAAGTGTAATGTTTGCTGATGATTTTTTCGCCCGTTTTTTATAATCCGGAAATACTGCTTCGGCAAAGCTCTCCGCGGAGAGGATCAGCCCTGCTCCCTGTGAGATCAGCTCGTTGCAGCCATAGCTTAAGGAATCATCTGGACGCCCCGGCACCGCATAGACCATTCGTCCCTGGTCCAGCGCAAACTCCGCCGTGATCAGAGATCCGCTCTTTTTTCTCGCTTCCACCACCGCCACCGCGTCGGAGAGTCCGCTGATGATCCGGTTGCGCATCGGAAAATGCGTCGGCAATGCTTTCGTGCCGGGCGGAAATTCCGAGATCAGACCTCCGTCTTCGATCAGTCTGTCAAACAGCTGCCTGTGTGAAGACGGATAACAAATGTCCGGTCCGCATCCCAATACTCCGTAGCTTTTCCCGCCCGCCTCAATCGCCGCCCACTGGGCAGCTCCGTCAATCCCATACGCTGCCCCGCTCACTACCACTCCGCCCGCACGTACAACCTCCCCGGCAACCGCTTCCGCCATTGCCCGGCCTCCCGGCGTACAGACGCGCGCTCCCACGACCGCCACTGTTTTTACATCTTCCGGCGGCAGCTCTCCTTTATAAAACAGCCCGTAAGGTCTGTCGCGCAGCGGCAGCAGACGTTTCGGATACTGTTCCTGCTCCACGCTGACAAATGCAATTCCCTGCGCCCTGTGCTCATCTGCCGCATTCTCCGGAGAACATTTTTTCCTGTAATCCATTACCTTTGTGATCCAGCCGCACCCCCGGTCACGCAGATACAGCAGTTCCTCCTCAGACGCCTCCCACAGCTTAAGCGGCGTGTGAAAGCAGTGCAGCAGGATTTCCCGCTGTGTCCGGTAAATGCCAGGTATGCTGCAGAACCATTCCCAGTATGTTTCCATTTCTCCTCCTTACTCCAGAAACTTAGACGGCCGGTACCGCACCGCTTCGCTCAGATGCCGGATGCTGATCCTCCCGCTCCCTTCCAGATCCGCAATCGTGCGGGCGACACGCAGCATCCGGTGACAGGCACGCGCGGTCAGCTTCTTCGTCTCATAAATCTGCTGCATAAAATGATCCTCTTCTGTTCCCAGCGGACAATATTGTTCGAGCTGTGAGGCCGGCAGGCCGGAATTGAAGCGAATCCCGGTGCCCTGATACCGGTCGTTCTGAATTTCCTGCGCCCTCAGCACACGCGCACGGATCTCACTGCTCGATTCCTCTTTTTTGCTGCCGGACAACTCCTCATAAGACAATGGACGCACTTCCGCGTGCAGGTCGATCCGATCCAGCAGCGGACGGCTGATGCGATGAAGATAGCTTCGGATCTCACCCTCGCTGCACGTACACCTGGTGCGGTCCGGATAGTATCCGCAGTGACAGGGATTGCGCGAAGCTACCAGCATAAAGTCCGCCGGAAACACATACTGGCCGCTGCTTCTGGAAATGCGTACTTCTCCTTCCTCCATCGGCTGACGGAGGATTTCCAGCGCTTCTCTGGAAAATTCCGGCAGCTCATCCAGATATAAAACACCTCTGTGTGCCAGACTGATCTCTCCTGGCTGCGGAATATTACCCCCGCCGGCAAGCGCCGCGGCGGTGACCGTGTGATGCGGCATGCGAAACGGGCGGCGCATCAGAATTCCCTCCTTCGGAAGCGTCCCCGCCACACTGTGGATCTGAGATACCTCCAATGCCTCATCCGGATGCAGCAGAGGCAAAATTCCCGGAATGCGCCTCGCGATCATTGTCTTACCGACACCGGGCTGCCCGGTCAGAAGAAGATTATGCATCCCTGCCGCCGCGATCTCTGCGGCGCGTTTTGCCATCTCCTGCCCACGGATGTCCGCGAAATCCTCTTCCATGCCGCCCGTCTGATTCCGCAGACTTTCTTCTATATTAATAGTCACCTGCGGCAGCTTTCTGACTGACAGCAGATGCTCCACGACCTCGCGCAGAGTCGACGCCCCATATACGGTGATGCCGCCGATCACACCTCCTTCCGCCGAATTATCCTGCGGTATGACACAGGAAGTAAACCCGGCGCGTTTTGCTTCCAAAACCATCCCCAGCACACCGGGAATCCGGCAGAGACCGCCGTCCAGACCGAGTTCTCCCGCAAAAAACACCTTCTCCAGCCCTTCTGACGGAAGATAATGATTCGCTGCCAGCAGTGCGACCGCAATCGGCAGATCATAGCCGGAGCCGGATTTGCGGATATCTGCCGGAGCCAGATTCACCATAATCTTTTTCGGCTGCATCAGAAATCCGGAATTCCGCAGAGCTGTCCTCACACGTTCCTGCGCCTCTTTCACTTCGGAAGCGAGATATCCCACCATGGAAAACATCGGCAGTCCTTCGCTCACGTCCGTCTCCACCGCAATAATCCTGCACTGTACGCCGTTTAAAGCAGCTGTATACACTTTACTGTACAAATCCGTCCCTCATACTTTCTTTTAAATTTTTCATCCATTGATTGTTATTATATGTCTGTATTATTATCTTATGTAATGTTAATATACCATATGTTATCTTAATTACAGCAAAAAGTCAATATGAAAATACTCATTTTATTAATTATGTTCTATTAATTATTTATTAGCAATCTCATTTCGCATTATTTCATTGTGTTCTTTCAGGATTATTCGCTGCCACTCCATACATGAAATCCATGTATTTCGGGCATACTGTTTCTGGCTTTAAACAGAAACAAACACGTGAAAGGAGCTTCTTTATATGAAAAACCCAGACAAAAACCGTACGGCTGCATCCGGCTCAACCATATCTGAACCGGAAGATCCTTATCTTTCCGGCAGTGTCAGCTCCGATACTGAATGCACCGGGCTGATGCCGGCGCCGCCCGTTTCCGATGCTGAGCTGGAAGCCTATGAAGCACTGTATCCCTTTTCCCCTGCACAGGCAGTCTCCAAAAATAAGAAGATGTAACGTAACTATTCAGGACATCTGCCGTTCGGAACCGGTGTAAAATTTAAGAAAGACTTAAAAAAAGCGCGGAACGAATTCTTGACAACCGTCACCGTATGAAATAATATTAGTTTATCCAATTATTTCATTTTTGCTTGAAGAGGGAGGAAAGAGCATGAAATCATCAGGCAACGTACGTTCCATATCTTTTGCAAGGTTTTTGTTAGCATTTCTATTGATATGTCTGCTTACCGTATCAATCAGACCGGTATTATCGCTGGCGGCTGATGCCAGCGGCACTGCTGCACAGACGGATTTAAGTCTCACGACGGTCAGCGACATCCCGGATCAGACCTGGACCGGCTCCGCCATTTCGCCGGCTGTCACCATTACATATGAAAATGGAACCATAACTTTGATCCAGGGCACGGATTACGTAGTCACATACAGTAAAAATACGGATGTCGGTACCGCATCTGTGACTATCACAGGCACAGGCAGCTACAGCGGAACCATCGAAAAGACGTTCCGCATCAATCCGCAGCCGACCACACTTACCGCGCTGACCGCATACTGCAACGGTTTCAAGGCCACCTGGACAAAGGTTTCGGCACAGACCACCGGTTATCAGGTACAGTATTCATCAAGCAGCACATTTGCTGAGGACAGTACCGGCACGCTTTCGATCAGCGATCCATCCACCGTCTCCAAATCGATCACGGTCGCAAATGCCAATACAACCTACTATGTGCGCGTACGGACCTACAAGACCGTGAACGGTCAGGAATACTGCTCAGCATGGAGTAATACCAAAAGTCTCAAGACCGGCGGAATCGTTACAAAGAGCAACGGGAAAAAGTATTATAAATACGACAGCGGCTCCTACGCAAAAAGCAAATTTGTCACCATCAGCGGCAAGACCTATTATTTTGACAGCAAGGGGGTTATGACCACCGGCTGGGCAAAGATCAGCGGGAGCTACTACTTCTTTAACCGCAGCACGGGCGTACAGCAAAAGAGTACCACCGTGGACGGAATCAAGCTGAAATCAAACGGCAAGGCCACGGTGAACAGTTCAAAAAAGACCTTTATCAACACCATGATCACCGCCAGAAAATACATGCTGGCCAACACAAAGCCCACCGACTCCAAAGCGACAAAGCTGAAAAAATGCTTTAAGTGGGTCCTGAAGCATCCGTATAAGCGCTACCGGAGACTGGCTGAGGTCAGAAGCACCAAGAACTGGATCTGTACCTACGCCAATGACGTATTCCAAAAAGGAAACGGCTGCTGCGTCTCCGAAGCCTGTGCTTTCGCATTTATGGCTCATGAATGCGGATACACGGCCTATGTCTGCGACGATACCGGACACGCATGGACTGAGATTAATGGTAAGGTCTATGACACACTGTTTGCGGAGGCAAAGAGTTTCAGTAAATACTACGGCTCTACTTATAAGACTGCCGGCCTCCACCGTTCAAATAAGACGAGGCTGCGCGCATCATGAAAAATTATAAAAAAGTGTTTTTTCTGACGCTGTTGTGCGTCCTGTTCACGTTTTCTCCGATATCGGGCTGCTTAAATGCAGCCCGGTCTTCTGCAGGCCTGTTTCTGTCCGTGTCCGCAGCGGAAGCCGCAGATGCTTCAGGCACTTCTGCGAATGTTTCCGATACTTCCGCGGGCACAGCGGCGGATCTTCCAAATAGCACAGCTGTCATCACAGCACTTGAGAACACCACGGCCGGTATGCGGATCACATACGCCGAGGTATCCGGTGCCGACAGCTATGTGATCTATCGCAGCACCAGCAAAAACGGAAAATATACAAAAGTGGGAACAGTGACATCCGGCTCTGCAGACACCTTCACAGACAAGAGTTCTTCTTTTAAAAACGGCCGGACCTATTATTATAAAGTCACAGCCTGTTCCGGCAGCACCTCCATCTCCTCTTCCGCTGCTGTATCCCTTAAGTACTTAAGTCCGCAGACAGTGTCTTCCGTCAAAAGTACTTCGGCCGGATACGCAAAGGTATCCTGGAAGAAAAACAGCAAAGCCTCCGGCTATTACATTTACCGAAAGACTGAGGACGGCAGCTTTCAGCTGGTGGGAACGGTGAAAAAGGCTTCCACCCTCTCATGGACAGATAAAACTGTTTCCTGTGACGTGACCTACACCTATTATGTGCAGGCGTATTCCGGAAGTTCGGTCAGTGCGGCAAAAAATACAGCCTCGATCCTGATTCCGCAAAAGACCTCTCTTACCTCTCTGACACCAGTCTCCGGCGGCATCAGAATAAAATGGAGTCAGGTCAGCAATGCCGCCGGCTACCAGATTCAGCTTGCCCAGAACAAAGCCTTTACGTCCGGAAAAAAGACAGTAAATGTCAAAGGAGCCTCAACCGTCTCCACCACAGTAAACGGGCTGGGTTCCTCCAAAAAATACTTTGTAAGGATCCGAAGCTATAAGACCATAGGTGGAAAAACCTTCTATTCCACCTGGAGCTCTGTAAAAACGACAACGACTAAAAGGAAAGTAACCGTCTTTGCGGGAGATTCCATCATGACAGGGCTGTATGCCAGCTCTTACAATGGTATCTCCAAAATGGGGATCAGCGGGTCACTGCAGGTAGTCGCCTACACCGGCATCAACACGCAGACTTTCTCTACAAAAGCCGCTTTTGGCTCACAGTCCTGCCTGTCAAAGATCATCAGCTATAATCCTACGAGAGTATACATCATGCTGGGAATGAATGAGGTGGAGTATGTCACTCCTGCTACTTTAGTGGCCAATTACAAAAAGATCATTCAGAAGATACAGAAGTCGTGCCCCAATGCGGATATTGTGGTACTCTCCGTCTCACCGGTCTCCCAGTCCGTAGCGGCGAGACGCAAGGGCTTTCAGCAGATTGATTCCGTCAATTCGAAACTGAAGACCATGGCGGGCCAATTAGGCTGCCGGTATTATAACTTTGCCGCACAATTTAAAAATTCCAGCGGCTATCTCAAATCAGAATACAGCGGCGGGGACGGCATCCACTGGAATGCAAAGGGATACCAGAAGTTCGCCGAACTGATCACGGCATATGATGCCAAACTGGATTGATCGAATGGAAAAGCCCACGCAGTCTGCGCGGGCTTTTCTTCCGGGCATAAATTTTTTCTCAACCGATTTCTTTCCTGTATTACACTATATCGTATTTTGTCGAATGTGACAATCAGAAAAAATTGTTACAGATATGGCGGCAAAAAATCTTTTTGGAATTATCGCTTTTCTGTGGAAATCACCGGAAACAAATGATATACTGTGACAGGCAAACGGATTTTATGTCCGACAGCCCATTCTGTATGATAAAGAAAATGGAACTGTGAAGGTACGGAACAGTTACTGAAAAACAAAATAAGGAGAACACCATGGACTACGCAAAAGAATCCCTGAAAATGCATTATGATCTGAAAGGAAAAATTGAAGTGACGGCCCGCGCGGCTGTCGATTCCAAGGATGCGCTGAGCCTCGCTTATACCCCCGGCGTGGCTCAGCCCTGTCTGGAGATTCAGAAAGATATCAGCAAAAGCTACGAACTGACCCGGCGTTGGAATACTGTTGCGGTCGTGACGGACGGCACAGCTGTCTTAGGCCTGGGCGATATCGGCCCGGAGGCCGGTATGCCGGTCATGGAAGGCAAATGTGTACTGTTTAAAGTCTTCGGCGATGTGGATGCGATCCCGCTTTGTGTACGGAGCAAGGATGTGGATGAGATCGTCAATACCGTCGCACTGCTCGCGGGCAGCTTCGGCGGCGTCAATCTGGAGGATATCTCCGCGCCGCGCTGCTTTGAGATAGAGAAAAAGCTGAAGGAGCGCTGCGACATCCCGATCTTCCACGACGATCAGCACGGCACTGCCGTGATCACCCTCGCCGGGCTGATCAATGCACTGAAGCTGGTCGGCAAACGGATCGAGGATGTGAAGATCGTCACCTCCGGTGCCGGTGCAGCCGGTATCGCCATCATTCGTCTGCTTCTCTCCATGGGACTCAAAAACGTTGTCATGACTGACCGAAAGGGCGCGATTTACGAGGGACGCGACGGTCTGAATCCGATCAAGGAGGAAATGGCAAAAATTACCAATTTTGATCACGAAAAAGGAACGCTTGCCGATGTCATCCGCGGCGCAGACGTTTTTATCGGTGTCTCTGCCCCCGGCACTCTGACCGGTGATATGGTACGTTCCATGGCAAAGGATCCGATCATCTTTGCCTGTGCAAACCCGACGCCGGAGATTTTTCCGGATGAGGCAAAGGCCGCAGGTGCGGCAGTCGTCTCCACAGGCCGGTCGGACTTCCCGAACCAGGTCAACAACGTGCTCTGCTTCCCCGGCATGTTCCGCGGTGCGCTGGATGTACGCGCCTCCGATATCAATGATGAAATGAAGGTTGCGGCAGCCTACGCGCTGGCTTCTCTTGTGAGCGATGAAGAGCTGAACGCGGACTACATCCTTCCTGCGGCTTTCGATCCGCGCGTCAAGGACGCTGTGGCAAAAGCAGCGGCTGACGCGGCAAGGAAGAGCGGCGTGGCACGCATCTGATGATATCAGGGGACAAAAGGTCAGGAATGGAACGTTTACGTTCCTGTTCCTGATCTTTTTTGTCCGACGTTTTCCTTTTCCATCATCCGGCTGTAGAACTGTCGGTGTACGCAGCAGCTTCTGTACCTATCGAAGTTTCAGTTCCCGTCTCAATATCTGCATCTGCTGCTGTATCTGCCGCAGCGTCTGAGGCCGTCGCCGTCACGGCCGCTGCCGGTGTGATCACGATATTCTCTCCTGCTATATCCGTCTTGCGTTTGACGATATCCTCAATCTGAGCTCTCTGCGCCTCGGTCAGCTCAGATGCATTCACCACGACGTCAGCCGTGTCATCCGTAATACTCACCACACAGTCCGTGAATCCGCTCGCTTCCAGCAAAAGCTCGGCCGCCGATTCCTTTTCCGCATTGAGTGTCAGAGTGGTCATTGCCGTGACAGCTTCCTGTTTCTGATCGTCAGAAATATCCGTACTGTCAATCAGCTCCTGCAGTTCCTCCTTACTTTTTGCCCGCACCTGCTCCCGGTTCAGCTTTGCGGCTGCCAGGATCTCGCCCGCGGCACTGACCGATGTGCTGGCCAGCACCGCTTCGCCGATCGAAGCTTCCGTCGTGTCCGTGCCATCAGATACTTCTGATGCATCCGCAGTGTCTGCCACAGCGCTTTCGAGCGCGGATGCCTCCTCCGTTCCGTCGCCATCCAGGCTCACGATATCCGTATACGTATCCACGTATGTATTTTCTTCTATCTCATCTGTCAGAAGCACCGTATTGTCGTCTGAACTTACAGCATCCGCGCTTTCCTCAAGCACACGTCCGGAGTAATTCAGATAGCCCGCAATCGCGATCATGATTGCCAGCGTTGTGATGATAATCTGGTTTTTCTTAAAAAGTTTTTTCACCTGATCCTCCTCATTCCATCTTCATTACTTTGATTTTATGCGCTTCAATTCCGAATAATGCCATCACTGCCTCAGTAATCTCCGTCACCACTAATGAGCTGTCCGCGCCCTGCGCGATCACAAGAACGCCGAGAATTTCCGGCGAAAGTTCCTCTGTCACAAAGGGAATCTCATCCCCGTCCGCGCTTCTCTCATAGATGGTCGTCTCACTGCCGGATACCTGTTCTGAAGCGGAGGATTCGCTCTCCCCTCCGCTTTCCTCTTTCGACTCGGTCTGCTGCGTATCCTTCTCTACCACCTTCTTTCCATCCGATTTCAGAGTGATCATAACCTGCGTCTCGCCAATCCCTTCCACCCGGCTTAAGATCGACTCCAGACGTTCCTCAAGCGCGCTCTCTGTACTCGTGCTTCCCGTGCCGTTTAAATTGTCGGCAGCACTTCCCTGTGAGACTGCTTCTGCAGCAGTCTGCTCCGATTGCTGTCCGCCCAAAGAAGCTTCTTCCGTCTGCGTCCCGGTAAGCCCGGACATTTCTGCAGCTTCATTGGATGAAGAATCAGAGGCGGCATTGCCCGACGGCCAGGCGATCACCACCAGCAGCACACCCAGAAGCAAAAGGATCAGGATCTGGTCTTTTTTCCAATTCTTCAGATTTTCCAGCCACTGCTTCATGGACTCCCTCCTCTGAATCATCACAACATAAGTTTCTTATCATACACTTCGAACGCTTCCCGGTTTTCATCCTCCTTCGATCTCTATACTGCTTTCCGGTATCAGATACAGTTCGGCCAGCTCGCTCACCGCCGCTGAAACCGCGCTGTCGCTGAATTCTCCGGTCACAATGTCTCCATTTTCCGACGTTGCCTGGAAATCACCGCCAAAGTCAGCAGATTTCACTGTCACAGTCAGGCCTTCAACAGAATATCCATCCTCCCCGAATTCAATTGCTGTCGATACAGCCTCCAGCCCGTACGCGGAGACGATTCCTGCGGTCTGTCTTATAAGTTCGTCCTGATATGCCGCCTGGATCTGCTCATTTTTCAGGTCGTCCAACCCCTCTGCCGCGCTCTCCAGATCATAATATTCTTCTTTTAAAAACTCCAGCTGCAAATAGCGCTCCAGTTCGTCCGCGCTTCCCAAAAGTTCCAGAACCGGCTGCATCGCCAGAAGGAAAAACAGCAGTCCCGCATAAAACCGGACATATTTCAAGAACCGGTTCTCCGGTACCAGATGCAGCAGGATGGTCAGCAGGCAGACAGATGCGGCAAGCGATTTGATCCACTCAGTCATAAGCTCTCCTTCTCTCCGGGATTTTCAATCATCCGCTTCTGATCGAGGCCATGATCATAGCCAGAGAAATCACAAAAACCGCCAGCGAGGCGCCCATCACGCGAAGCAGAAGCACCGACCCTTTGGAGATCGTCTCTATCCCATCGACCATCCTTTTTTCACATATCGGAGCGATGATGGCGCAGAGGAAACGAAACAGCAGAATACAGACCAGCAGCTTTATCAAAGGCGTCAGGCAGATCATACCCAGCGCGAGAATACCCGCCGCTCCTACCGCGTTTTTTAAGACCACCGCCGAACCGAGCACAGTTTCCGCCGCCGCGTTCAGCACAGAACCTACCCCCGGTATCACAGACGCGACCCGGCTTATAGAGGAATTTTTAAGAGCATCATAAGCGGGAGCTGTCAGGCACTGCACCGCCTGCAGACCGACCACAATACCGACAAGCGAGCGGACCCCCCAGGAAATCAGTGTTTCCAGCAGCGCGGCTGATCTTGAAAAGACATCTCCGTCAGAAAGCTGTGAAAGCAGCAGCACCAGCATATAGATGTGAACAGCCGGCAAAACCACTTTCAGGATCACACTCTGCAGCAAACCGACCGCCAGAAGCGTGATCTCATAAAATCCCAGTGCAGTAACAGTGCCCGCGCTCGCTACGATCGTGATCACATAAGAAGGCAGCAGGATTTTCATAAACGTATTTAATGACGAACAGGTGTCTGAGACCATCTCCGTCAGCGCGGAAAATGAATTCATCAGCAGAGCAGAGAGCATCAGATACATCATAAAAAAACTGATATCGGAAATCTGGTGGCTTTCAAACACCCGCACAAAATTCGAAAAGACCGCGGAAAGGAAAGCAACCAGCAGAATCTGCACGGCCAGCTGCTTCTGCTCTTTAAGCTCGCCCAGAAACAGTTCCGCCGCAGTCTCCGTAAGTGTTTCCGCAGAAAAGGGAAGCTCTCCTGTCAGGAATGCTTTTACAGTCCCCCAAAAAGAAAACTCCTTTGTCGCGGTCATCTCAGAAAGGCTCTCTTCGATTTCCGCGATGTCCATGTATTCTGCCACACTGTCTGCAAAGAGGAGAGCGTCTCCCTCCGATTCTTCCCAAGCAGCATCGTCCTGTGCTCCTGCTGATGCAGCAGCTGCGCAGCAGGAGGATACCGTAAAAAGCAATACCATGAAAAGCAATGCCATAAACATAAATGCCAGATCAGACACTGCTGCGCCCAAATATTTCTTCATTCCTTCCCCCGCGGCTTCAAAAGCCCTGATTCAAACTGACCTCCATTTTTTACAGGAAATGGCAGCCCTTCCTGACCTATAGAAAGGTATATACCGTCTCCATTAACGCCAGAATGATCGGTGAACTCACCGCGAGGATGGAAATTTTTCCGAAAATCTCAATCTGGCCGGCAATCGCACTGTAGCCTGCGTCCCGGCAGAGATTCGCGGAAAAATCGGCGATGTAGGTAATGCCGATGATCTTCAGCAGAATCTTATAATAGCTCTTCTGTGCGGACACATACCCGCTTAAGGTATCCAGCAGCTCAAATATGGAAGACAGTCTGGAGACACTGTAAAAAACGATCAGCAGACACGCTGCCAGACTGACCAGTGCGGAAAAAGGCGCGTGCGCTTCTTTCAGGAAAAGAGCCAGCAGGACAGCAGACAGGCCGAGAGCGGCAATTTTGATCATATTCATGGCGGCACCTCACAGCGCAAACAGGGATTTGATGGTTTCAAAAAGCTGACTGATATAGGGCACCAGCCAGAACAGCACCAGGATCAGCCCGGCCAGACTGGTCAGAAATGCGTGCTCTTCCCTGCCGCTCTGTTTGAGCACCTGGCTTAACACCGAGACCAGAATCCCGACCGCGGCAATTTTAAAAATCAGGTTGATACTCATGCACCGCCCCCTGCTCCTCCTGAAAACTCATTCATCCCCGACTGCGGGAACCTGGCTGTTCCGCAATTCCACAATTCCAAGGTTCCACATACTTTTTGTCTTCATAACAATAAAATCACCGCTGCTGCCCCCGCGGCGGCAGACAGCCGCCGGTAAAGCATTCCCTTTTCGCGCCATTCCTCCTGTGCTGCCGCACACAGATTTTCAAAGTGTTGCTCCTGCTTTTTCAGATGCGTTTTCTGCAGTTCCGTGTCTGTGTTGCAGAGAGCTTTTCCCGTATCCAGCACCGACTGCATCTGTACTTCACTAAGCAGCCCTGCCGGTATTTCCCCCCTGGCGCATTCCCGCCAGATTTCCCCGAAGGATCGTCCGCTCCTCGCCTCGATCTGGCCTGCACAACATAAGAGCATGGGCCCGAGAGGCGTTTTGCAGACCTGCGCCGCGCTAAAAAGCGCTTCCGGAAGCGGAGTCCTATGCCAGGTCATATCCTTTTCCAGAAGATGCAGCGTCTCCTTCATCTCCCACAAAAACATCCATCGCTGTTTCAGACGGTGCTCCATTTCCAGTCCGGACAAAACGCAGGAGACAAAAATGCATACCAGACCACACAACTTCATCCACATGTGCATCATGCTCCTTTCGTTTCTTAGCTGCTTTGCAAATCCCTGCATCCGGTTATGCCGAAGCCGGAACACTCATAGCAGATGTGCTGCCTGACAGGAGCAGCGGTACAAAAGTCTCCCTTCCCCATCCTGGATTTCCCGTACCCGGCCCGGATCTTCTCTGCCTGAAAGCACCACAAAACGCTCAAACATATGGTTTCGCTTCATCCTGCAAAGCAGCGGTTTTCGATCCAGTTCCTCAGGCGACGAGCCGTGCACTGTAGCAATCAGCTTACAGCCGCAGGTAAAAACATGCTCCACCGCCAGAGCGTCCTCCTGATTTCCAAGCTCGTCCGCAGCAAGCACCTGCGGCGACATGGACCGGAGAAGGAGCAGCATCCCCTCTGATTTTCCGCATCCGTCAAGCACGTCCGTACGCAGGCCGAGATCATTCTGCGGCACGCCAAGATAAGATCCGGCCAGTTCGGACCGTTCATCCACCACACCGACCGTACGCCCCGCACCATAACGGTTCCCGTCCGAAATCTGCCGGATCACATCCCGCAGCAGCGTCGTCTTCCCGCCTCCCGGCGGAGAAAGGATCAGCGTATGGCAGACCTCACCGCCTTCATACAGATAAGGCAGAAGTTCGTCCGCACAGCCTTTCCGCTCATGAGCGAGCCGGATATTCAGAAACGAAATATGCCGGATGCTGCGAATGCTATCTCTGCCGGATACGATCAGATTTTCATCTGCCGCATATTTTCCTGCAGTATCAATTGGATATCTCTCCGTCACCGCATGCCCGGCCAGGCCGATCCGGTGCCCGCCCGGAACCGTGAGAAAGCCCTGCCGCACTTCCTCATCGAACGCATACAACGAGAATCCCGTGGCATACTCCAGCGTTTCTTTAATCTCCTCCGCCGAAATGCAGTAGCCGTCCTGTGCCCGGCCGGAAAGACATCCATTTTCACAAAGAGTCATTTCCCGCCCGGAGAGTCGCAGCATCACAGGACGCCCGACACGCAGCCGTATTTCCTGCAGGCATTCAAAATCCAGATGACATTTTCCAGCAGGCCGCGCACCGACGGTGCCATCAGACGATACACTGATTCCATGGGGCTCCTTCCTTTCTGTGACGACGCTTTTACAGTAATTCATCATTTTGCACCGCTACGTGTAAAAGCCGATTGCTTCGTGCTTCGCACTCTCACAATCGCCACCAGTATCTCCGCTTCCGCTTCGGTCGGTGCTAAACGCGTGCCACTGGCACGCAGCACCGTAATCCGCTCATTTTTCTTCGAAAAATGGCTACTTGCTCATACCGGTTTGGTTGTCTAATGTCCAGTCTCTTAGCCATGCAAGCATGGCTCGAGACTTGCCATTGACGACGCTTTTACAGTAATATATGGGACAGGTCTCAGGAATATGCATGAAATTGCGGCTGATATTTTCATCTTGCGCATAACAAAATTGCCATGTATAATGCTTAGTAATAGATAATGTGATATATGAAATTAAGCATAAAGGAGCGAATACATCATGAAAAAAAGAGTTGTCGTAGCGCTTGGGCACAAGGCCCTCGGCACTACCTTCCCAGAGCAGCGGGACGCCGTCCTGCACACAGCAAAGATCCTCGCCGACCTTGTGGAGGAGGGTGCACAGCTGATCATCACACACAGCAACGCGCCGCAGCTGGGCATGATTCATACCGCGATCAACGAATACGCAAAGACCCACGAGACCTACAGCGCTCCAGTCGCGCTGTGCTCTGCGATGAGTCAGGGCTACATTGGCTATGATATCCAGAATACGCTGCGCTCAGAACTTCTCTCCCGCGGTATTTACCGCACAGTAGCCACGGTGCTCACTCAGGTGACCGTGGATCCGTACGACGAAGCATTTTATCATCCGATCAAGGTGATCGGGCGTTATCTGAACGCAGAGGAAGCCGCTGAAGAAGAAAAGAAGGGCAATTATGTGGTAGAAGAGCCGGGCAAAGGCTTCCGCCGGATTGTTGCCGCTCCGAAGCCGCTCGATATCGTGGAGATTGACGCGATCAATACACTGGTAAATGCCGGACACATCGTAGTCGCCGGAGGAGGCGGCGGTATTCCCGTACTGAAGCAGCGGAGTCAGTTAAAGGGTGCGAGCGCCGTCATTGAAAAAGACGCCGTCAGCGGACGTCTTGCGGATCTGGTCGACGCGGATATGCTTCTGATTCTTACCAATGAGGAATTTGTCTATCTCGGATACGAATCCGATCACCCGCAGCCCATCCGCGAGATGAATGTCCGGGAGGCGCTGCAGCACATTCAGAACGATGAATTCGGCAAGGACAAAATGCTCCCGAAGGTCGAAGCCTCCGTCCACTTTGTCTCTCAGAAGGAAGGACGCACCGCGGTCATCACAGCGCTGGATAAGGCGCTTGACGCATATCTGGGTAAGACCGGGACGGTCATCGCCTGAACAACGATCTTCTGTCTTTTCATTAAAAAACCATGATTGCCTGCATTCAGATCCCGGCAATCATGGTTTTCTTTAGTTTCTCCCCGTACTTCCGATCCCGCCGCGGTCAGGCGCGTCCAATGTATCGACCGTTTCAAAAACAAGCTCCGGCTGGTGTTCCATGATGCGGAACTGACAGATGCGGTCGTTGACATGGATTTCGGTGTCGCGCACCGCATAGGCCGGCATATACCACCAGTCATTCGGACCGGCGTATGTCTCATCGACGACACCCATGTGATTGGTCTGGATAATACCGTAGTTCTTAAATGTAGAGCTTCGGGGAACGATATGCGCCTCATAGCCCGCGGGCAGCTGCATTGCCACCCCCAGCGGAATCAGGCGGAACTCGCCCTTTTTCATCACGATCTCCTCGGCGGCACGCAAGTCAATCCAGTCGGATTTGCCGCCGATGTATTCCAGACGTTTGATCTTGTCATTCAGGTATTGGATGCGGATGTTCTTTTTCATATGATATGCTTCTCCCTCGTACCAGTTTCTTTCGTTTCTCATCATATTATGATAAGACCACCTATCGCCATTTCATAAAGGATCCGCCGGCACTATCAATACGGCCGTCCGGCAAACACCGCCACCGAGCGCGGCGCCATGACAAATTTTCCGGTAATGCGTCTTTCTTCATACTCGCTGTAGCAGTATCTTCCGCACTCATCTCCTGCGGTATTCACACTTAAGTACCAGGCGCCGCCGTGCGGGATCTGCGGCAGACCGATCTCCATTTCCTCCCAGTAAGAATTCACAGCGATATAGACCAGGTCGTCGCGGCCCTTTTTGCGGTCATATCCGGCAAAGCTGACGCCGATCATACGGGCATTCGGCGGCAGCTCGGTAATCTCCGGATTCACATCGTGCGTACGCAGTGCGGGCATCCCGCAGACCGCGTCCGGCAGCCGTTTCTGGATGATCGTGTGGCGTTTCCGATAATGGATCATAAATTTGAAAAACTCATAGATGTCCTTATTTTTCTCAACAAAGCTCCAATCCAGCCAGGAAATCTCATTGTCCTGGCAGTAACCGTTGTTGTTGCCGAACTGCGTGTTGCCGAATTCGTCACCAGCATAGAGCATCGGCGTCCCGCGACTTGTCATCAGCACCGTACAGGCGTTGCGGATCATCTTGCGGCGAAGACGGTTCACCTCCGGGTCGTCCGTCTCTCCCTCCGCGCCGCAGTTCCAGCTGCGGTTGTCATTGGCGCCGTCCGTATTGCCCCAGCCGTTCGCCTCATTATGCTTATCATTGTAGGAATAGAGGTCATACAGCGTAAACCCGTCATGGCAGGTCAGGAAATTGATGCAGGAATTGTAGCCCACATAGTTCCCGTCCCCGTCTCCGTCCGCTCCTCCGTAAAGGTCTCCGGACCCCGCAAGGCTCCAGGCCGCAGTCCCGGACACCCAGTTATCCCCCTTTAAATAAGAGCGCATCACATCACGGTATCGTCCATTCCATTCCGCCCAGCGGCGGCTCGCCGGAAATTTCCCGACCTGATACATACCGCCCGCATCCCAGGCCTCCGCGATCAGCTTGACATTGCTCAGGACCGGATCATAGGCCAGCGAGCGTAAAAGCGGCGGATTGTTCAGCGGCGTGCCGTCCTCATGCCGTCCCAAGATGCTCGCCAGATCAAAGCGGAATCCGTCCACCCGGTAATAAATCGTCCAGTACCGCAGACAGTCCACGATCATCTGCTGCACGATCGGATGATTGCAGTTCAGTGTATTGCCGCAGCCGCTGAAATTATAATAATTGCCATCCGGCGTCAGCATATAATAGACACGGTTGTCAAAACCCTTGAAGCTGAACGTCGGTCCCAGCTCATTGCCTTCCGCCGTGTGATTGAACACCACATCAAGAATCACCTCAATATCATTCTTATGCAGTTCACGGATCAGATTCTTCAGCTCGCCGCTGACCCGGTGCGTGGCCGCGTTCGCCGCATAGCTGGAGTTCGGCGAATAGAAACAGACCGGATTATAGCCCCAGTAATCCAGAAGCGTCCTTCCGTCCACCTCGCGCATATCCCGCGTCTCGTCAAACTCGAAAATCGGCATCAGCTCCACCGCATTGATCCCCAGCTCTTTTAAGTAGGGAATCTTCTCCCGCAGACCGTCAAAAGTACCCGGATGCTGTACCCCGGACGACGGATGCTGCGTAAAACCGCGCACATGCAGCTCATAAATGATCAGATCACTCAGTTCCTTCTTCGACTGCGGCATCGCGCCCCAGTCAAACGAGTCCTTCATCACACGCGCGTGGTAACTGTCCATCTTCTTCATGCCCCAGTGCCGCTGCCCTGCCACATCCCGCGCATACGGATCCAGAAGCACCGCGCTGCGGTCAAAGATCAGACCTTTCTCCGGATCGTATGGGCCATCTACACGGTATGCATATTCAAATTTATCAATATCCAGTCCAAATACGATCATCGCGTAGACGTCGCCGATCTTGTATTCCTGCGGAAACGGAATCACCGCGTACGGCTCCTCCTCGCCATTGTGATAAAGCAAAAGCTCACAGGAAGTGCCTTCTTTCGTGTGTACTGTAAAATTCACACCGGAATCGAGCGCCATCGCGCCGTTCATATTAAAATATCCGGGCCGCACCTGAAAACCGTTGATCTCGCGCATCGGGCGGATGGATAAAGGGTAATCGATTATAAAATTCGTCTGGTTCATGTCTGTCTCTCCATTTCGATCAGGCAAGTGTGCTTTCTGGTATTCTTATCATAATTAATGCCAACCATGATAAGATTACCGAAATACTCCCTGAGCTTACCATCATATCGTTTTTCTTTAATCTGTCTTATTGCCGTATCGGCATCTTTGTCGTATTTCAGTTCTACGATCATAGCAGGGGAATCCGTGTTTCTCCTCGGCAGGAAAACCAAATCAGCGAATCCTTTTCCGGCTGGCATCTCATGGACAATTTCATAATAACGCCGTGCCGTATAATAAGCAAGAATGACAGCTGCACTCAATGATGTCTCATTGTTGTACTGCAGAACAGAGGCAACACTTTCATGTGTTTTTTCCAATGCTTCCGCAACCTTTTCACAGTCCCCCTTCAGTGTAGCCTCGAGCAGATCATCCGAGTCCTGAATAGCAGTCGCTACATAAGCCCATCCTTCCCCACTTACGGCGTCACCGAACGCATCTGCAACTTCAAGATTCGGAATAACCGCTTTGCGAGTGTTCGAATCGTATGCCAGATACCCAAGATGAATCAGCAGGGTCAAGACATCGTCCTTGCTGTGAAAGGATGTCATATCATTCTGGAACGTACTGATTTTTACCCTGACCGCTTCGCCCCCAAGCATACTCACGATAGCACCCTTCAGGCCGTCAAAATCCATTTCAATGTATTTTTTTAACGATTCATACGTTTCCGAGGCGGTCCAGTAATTTTGAAACTCTTCATTCCGTATCGACAGCATAACCGAATTGGGATTATAAATATGCTGAATTCTATCAAAAGAGTAGCCGTCATACCAGGTCTGCATACTTTCAAAATCCATATGGTATTTCTCACAAAGTTCCTTTACTTCCGCCTCAGTAAAGCCAACATATCCGGCCAGCTTCGCAGGTCTTGTCATGGTGAATTCCTGAAAATCCGTAAGAGCAGATTCCGTTCCGTATTTCTTGATTGGCAGGATACCGGTCATATATGCAGCCGCGATGGTTTCATCTGTAGATGGTCCGCCCTTGAACAACCCTCGCAGCAGCTGAACATATTCTTTTTGAAGCTTCTCATCGTCCTTTGCTTCGCGAAACAGAGCATCCCACTCATCGATGATAAGAATAAATTTATTGCCCGTGTTATGGCTGACAGCAAACAGTGCGTCCGCAAACACTTCTTCCTTTTCCCTAATACATGAAGGGTAAGCTTCTCTGAGTTCCTCAATTACACTCACCTGTACCCTTTTCACAATCTCACTTAAAGAAGTCGTGGTGGAAATAAACCTTGTGATATCCAGATATATTACATCGAACTTATTCAGGTACTCTTCATAAGAGTCCATCCCGGAAATTTTCAATCCCTGAAAAAGCTCTCTGGAATCACAACTTTTGTCATAATATGCAGACAACATTTTTGCCGCAAAAGACTTTCCAAATCTTCTTGGACGACTAAAACAGGTTAATTTGGCTGGAGTTTCAATCGTGCTATTAATAAAATCAATCAATTCAGACTTATCTACATAGACGCTTCTCCGAATCTGGCGGAAAGCTTCATTGCCCGGATTTAAATAGAGTCCCATTTCCATTCACCTCGCGATCGGATACAAATCAGATACAATCAGTCTTTCTATGATTATCTATTAACTTACCACAATGCCGCCTTTAAATCAACTCACGAATTTAAGTGAACGAATTTTGGCAGAAAAAAAGCCAGGCATCTGGTGCAATATCCTGCGCCATGACACCCGGCTCTTTTTAATCAGATTTTATTTTTATATTGATTCTGTTCCGCTTTATTATCTCCCGGCAAACATCTTCCGGTAAGCCGCTCCCGCGAGCAGGATTGCCGCCGCAAGAAGCATCATCGCGAAAGTCAGCACGATCGGTGTCTGGTCACCCGTAGAGACAGAATCGCCATCTGATGTCTCAGATTCGCTCGAAGAGGACGAAGTCGTCGTGCTCTCCGTTGACAGCTTTGTCTCTTCCGCTGTCACAGAGCTTCCGATAGACGGCACCTGTGAGCAGACCAGCACAGCCGCCAGCAGAAGCGCCATAAACCTCTTCCCGTTCTTCATTAATTAATCCTCCTTACACTGCGTCTTTGAGTGAACTGCAAGTACGTAGTTTTATTTCATCCAATGTACTCTCGAAAATATAACAAGTCAATTAGAAAATGCTACATTTTTAATATCACGGCGATTGTTAAGCAAGGATTATTCAGCATTCACTACCTGACATCTTTTTTGGTAAAAAGCAATCCCGTAGTGATAGATTGTCTGGATATCGGAATCACTGAAATATTCATCATAATGTGTGTTTTCAATCTGACGCAGTCCTGCTTTGGCCCGACTTTTTAGTGTTCCGGCACTTTTGGAATATTTTATTTCTATAATATGCCCACATTGTCTGACTCGGTCGATGAGTATAATGTCTGCTCTGCCATTCCCTGCTTCTCTGTTTGATTTTACACGCCAGCCGCGTCTGGCACGGCATATACCAAGAATCATAGCATGGTAAAAGGACTCTTTTTCCTCATCGGTGTTGCCGCCATCCATAAAACTGATTGAATCTATCAAACAGGAATTGATGCTTTTTTCAATTGCTTCGATGTTGTGAGCATCAAAGGCCTGATACATATCCTGCATCCCGCCTTCTATGTGCGTATAGAACCAGCTTTTGATCTGTCTGCCAAAAAGATCGTGGATTTCACGATTTGGGATACGCAATTGCCAGGAACCGTCTTCATTTTGTCCACAATAAGTCAGATAACCTGTCATGAACAGGACACTCCATAGGTTGTCGATGTTCTGATCAATATCAGCGTAGGTCAATTCCATCTGAATGCTTTTATCGATACTCTTTCCTGCAGAAAGCTCCTCTAATTCTGCTCGTGTAGTATCATCGGCTTTCTCCACAAACCTGAGCACCATATCATTACTGCTTGAATTTGCCCAGAAGTTCTGAGGTGTATGATTCTGGCTGCGACGCAGCTGCTCACACCAGTTAATAACGTCCCATGGACAATATACATTTACCGCTCCAAAGCGGTAGCCATCGTACCATTCTTTCGTGATGCCATAGTATTCGCTTAATCCATAGTAGTCCAGCATTTCCTGTACTTCCGAATCAGTGAACCCAAACCATTCATCGTATTGATCATCTACGATTGTGTGTACCTTCGGGTTGTTAAAGCCTGTGAAAATACTTTCCTTTGCTATCCGAAGACAACCGGTTACCACAGAAAAGAACATATAGTCATTCGACTTCATGCCGTATCCGAACATCTGACTGATCAGGTTGGTCATTTCCTTATAGTAGTCATTTGACTCTGCATTCTGCAAAGGTACATCATACTCGTCGATCAGGATAATAACCTTTTTCCCGTAATGCTTGCTAAGAAGACGGGACAATTGCAGCAGGGAACTTTCAAGATTTTCCTTGCCCAATCGCAGGTCACGCAAAGTTTTTTTGTCCGTACTATCCAGCTTATTGCTGGACATGAGGAATTCCAGCCTTTCCGTTTCTAATCGGATCACTGTCCACATCTGTTCCTTCGCCGATTTGAAATCAGAGCCTTTCACCTGCTTGAGTGTAATGGAAATAACAGGATACTGCCCCATATATTCCTTGCAAAGGGAAGTCTCTTTTGAGATGGCCAGACCATCAAAGGCACTTTTATCTGTCCCGATTTCGAAGAATGCTTTGAGCATACTCATGTTCAGGCTCTTGCCGAATCGACGCGGGCGGGTAAAAAGGTTCACTTTTCCCCAGTTTTCAAGCAGTTCCCGGATCAGGCCGGTTTTATCCACGTAGTAGAATCCCTGTGACAACAATTCCGAAAAATTGTCAATGCCAACCGGCGGTCTTTTTTCCTTCATACGATCATCTCCGTTTATGCTTATAAACCGAATGAGCGGTTACATCTATTTCGAAAGAAATTCTTTGATGATAGATTACCATAGAGCAGAGATGGAATCAAGCGAAAAACCAGAGCAGACAGCTAAAAATTCCTTCTCTGATATGGTTAAGAACTACCCGTTGCCCGGCTTTTCCGTTCCTGTTTCAGAATGCCATGATCAGGTTACGCAACGAACACAACAATAAAAGCCGGATACCACGACACAACAGCTGTGTACCGTGATATCCGGCTCTGAGACTTATCATTGTTTCTGTTCATCCGATTCTCGCAGCAATCGCGAAAAGCGGAAAGCAATACTTACATTATTTCATTACCGGCAGTGCAGCATTATCCGACAGCACAGGTCTCTTTATTTTCTCCCGGCAAGCATCCTCCGGTAAGCCGCTCCAGCGAGCAGGACAGCTGCCGCAAGAAGCATAATCGCGAAAGTCAGCACGATCGGTGTCTGGTCACCCGTAGATACGGAATCATTATCTGATGTCTCAGATTCGCTCGAAGAAGCCGAAGACGTTGTGCTCTCGGTTGACTCCTCGGTGTCGGTTTCCTCCTCGGTCTCGGTTACCTCCTCAGTGTCAGTCTCCGACTCCGTTACTGTCGTCTCGGATTCCGTCGCTGTTGTCTCGGACTCCGTTGCCGTAGTCTCAGACTCTGTCGCTGTCGTCTCGGACTCTGTCGACGGGGTTTCTATCTCCGTAGACGGTGTCTCGGTTGACGGGGTCTCCGTTACCGTGGACGGCGTATCAGTTGACGGGGTCTCCGTCTCCGTGGACGGCGTATCGGTTGACGGAGTCTCCGAATCCACTATCGTGAAATCATACGTCACAGATACTGCATTGTAGCAATCTGTCTCCGCGAATACCGCCATCAGTGTATAATTGCCGGCCGCTGTCGGAACTGTCGTTGTATAAGTGCTGTCGTCAGCGCCCTGCAGCTTATAATAGTACGTCACATTGCCTGTTCCGTTCGTGGAAGACAAGGCAGTCAGCACATCGGCTGCCGACATACCACTCACCCAGCTTCCGATCGTTACAGAACCAGTACCTTCGGCCTTATTTACGGTTACTGTGATGGTCACCGGCTCCGCCGCCGTATACAGGTCAGTCTCTTTCGTGCTCACTGTGATCACCGCTGTGCCCGCTTTCAGGGTCGTAGCTGTCGTGCCATTGATAGACAGCACATCTGTGCCGGACGTCACTGTAAAGATCAGCTCGCCGTCGCCCGTCACGGTAAGGCCGAGGTTCTCGGCCGTAAGAATGATCGACTGGCCATAGGTCACTGTCTGTGCCGAAGTCTCCGGCGCAATCGTAGCCGCTGTTTTTGTGGCCTCTGTTTCCTCAGTTTCTGCCTCCTTGACGGTCACGGTAATTGTCTTTGTTGCAGCTTTATAAAGATCCGTCTCCGTTGCTGAAATGGTAATCGTCGCCACACCGGCTTTCTTTACCGTCACAATGCCGTCGCCATCTACAGAGACAACGTCCGTACCGCTCGTTACTTCATAGGTCAGCTCTCCATCGCTGTTGGCCGCTGCTTCCAGAGCAAGCGTTGTTGTCTTTCCATAGGTAACCGTCTGATCCGATGCGGTAATCGTTGTTTCTGCCTTATCGACATCAATGGTCACGTTTACCTTTGCGTAGGTATAGGTATTGGTCTCATCAACGTATACTTTGATGATCGCTGTGCCCACACCGATGATGGTGATGTTGCCGTCCTCATCGATCTCTACCACGTCGCTCCCCTGAATAATGGTATATTGAAGAGCCGCATCTGAGTTCGTTGAAATACCCATCTCATCAGCGAGGTTGAAATCTTCATCAGTGTAATCCTTTGTGATCTCGCAGTCTTCATCTTCAACGGTGATCTCGCCGCTTAACTGTCCGGTTACCCGGATATACACCCAGATACCTTCAAACCCGTTTCCTTCACCATCTTCAGCATAGATATCCAGCCCGGTCTCACCATTAGCCAGCGCATATACCGTGATAGTCCCTGTCTCACTGTCATAGACCGGATAAATGATCGAATCATCATAACCATCAAAGGTAATCGTAAATCCATCCATCTCAAGCGGATCAACAACTGCTACCGAAGAAGTCCACTCCTCGCTTTCATCGTCGTATTCTGACGAGGCTTTATTTACTGTATATTCGATCTCTGCGGAATCTTCTGCGTTTTCTTCCTCATCGGAAATAACGAGATCATACTCCGTCTTCTCAGTATCCAGATACCAGTGGCTGTCCCAGACATCCACACGGATCGATTCATCTTCTCCTGTTACTGCTTCTTCCCCGGTAATCGGAGCAATGTAAGTGATTTTGAGTGTCACAACCCCGCTCTCTGTCCCGGATGTGAGCACCCAGTTGCCTTCATTATCCGTTCCTGCTGTGGCAACGGTAAACTCAGCAGTTACCTCATTGCCATCCTCATCCCAGGTATAATTTCCAATGATTTCTACATCTGTGATCGTAAGATTGCCGCTTTCTCCGGCTGAATTATTCTCATTTTCCAGATAATACGTTGCGGTCACAACAGCCGTATCATTATAAAGCATCACCCTCGGATCCACACTGGTCTCCACCTCGAATCTCTCGTCACGCGTATCGATCCATTCAGCTGCCCAGATGATCGGGTTGCCTTCATAATTCACGATCATGGTCACATACGCCGCGCCATACTCAGCAGAATTTAAGGTAACGGTAATCGTACCATCCTCATTATCTGTCCAGGAAAGCACTGCATCGTCTTCCGGTATATCATACCAATCACCGGCTTCGTCATCCCAGCCCTGAACTGTCCACGTATACTCCGCACCTTCCGGAATCGTGACTGAGTCATCTTCCAGAACATACGATATAGTCATCTCATTGTCTGTGTAAAGGATCCAGGAATCCGGGTCAACATCATTGGTCAGAGAACCGTTATAGTTGATCTCATCAAACCATACGCCGCAGCTGGCGACTTCCTCGTATTCCCCGGAGTTCTCATTGTAAAGCATCACATGCACGTCAACCGAAGTCCCCCAGTTGCCTTTTCTGGTCAGCTCTGTTGTATCCTCTTCCAGATCCCAGCATACACTATCATAACCTTCAAATTCAATATAAGCATCTACATCGCTGAGGTCAATTTCTTCAGATACAATATTGCCTTCCTCATCCGTATAGTAATGAGTCAGTTTATAAGTGACGTATTCGTTGGTTTCCGAATCAAGGTCTCCCACATCCACTGTATCTCCCAGTGCAACATTTGTATTCTCATAAGTCAATACGTAATAATCCTGCGTCACCTCGATCCACAGCCAGGCATCCGCGACCGTATTTCCCTCTTCGTCGGTCACATAGACATAGAGATCAGTGCCTCCTTCTGTGAGACCAGTGACAGACAGCATGCGATCCGGGCCGTCTTCTCCATCGTTTGTAATTTCTACACTTATGATGCTGTCATCATATTCACCATAATTCAGAGAGAAGCCCTCGCTCAAATAGTCCTCAATGGTAAATTCATCCGCATAGCCTTCCTCTGTGGTATAGGTATACTGAAGAGACGTGTCGATGGTGATCGTACCGTCAGCCTGTACTCTTCCGTCTGTTTCTTCCAAATAAGCGTAGTTAAGAGAATAAGACTCACCGCTTACGTAAATGACAAACTCGAACGACTGCTCATTCCCGTCAGCATCCAAATACGTGGCAAGCATATTTGCGTAGCCGCATTTGTTTGTATTTACATTCCATCCGGAACCGACTTCACCGTCTAAGGAGATGACGTCGTCCGTCAGCTGATCTCCGTCATCCGTATACTCATACTGTGATACGATCTCAAGGCTGGTCAGTTCTGCATTTCCATCAAATCCATAAGGATTTTCATAGCCTCGGTCATAATAATAAATGGTCGGACCAATCCACCAGCCGTTGCCGAGCACGACAGTGAAATCTTCAATTTCATCGTATTCCGTATAAGGGATCACGATCTCAAACCAGAGCTCATCTGATGTCGCCAGTTTCAGATCACCTTCGCCATCCCCATCCGTATCATACCATGCAGTCGCGGTAACACTCACCTCACTGCCATCCCAGTCCCGATCCTCATCCGTTACGCTGATCGTCCAGCTTCCATTATCATTTTCAAAAATGCTGATAGGAGCAGACTCGTCATTGATGTCCCAGGTAACCGTATAGCCTTCCGGCAGATACCTGCTGGCCCAGTCCGGTTTACTCAGCTCTATGGTCTGATCAGATCCATAAACGACGTAAGAGCCATACTCATTCAGATGCTCATCCGTCAGATTCAGTTCGATATAGTAGTTCAGGATACTAAAACCAGTAATATAATTCATGCCTCCGGCCAAGATAGAATTGTCATCTGTACTCTTTGCATAGATCATCACAGCACACATACTATCTTCTACATCAAGCTGATTGCGTTTTTTAAGTACATCATCGCTATAATCATTTTTCCCTTGGGATTCAAAGAGTTCAAAGCCACCCCAATCTTCCAGGCAAATCCAATAGCTATTTCTGTCTACTTCTTCCTTTACTGTATTCTGTCCATCATAAGACACCTTGTATAATTGAAAATTGTAATCAGCCGGATCAAAATCTTCTCCTAATTCAATGTCCACCCAGGATCCTAAATCCGATTCCAACTCATAATAGCTTTCCCTAACACTATACCATACTGTTGCTGTATAAAATACTTCTTCATCCTTTAATACGTTAACAAAGATTTCCGCTGTTCCGACCAATAATCCTGTGGAAGTCAGAGTTATGCCGCCGTCATCATTAATGGCTGCGTTCACCTCAACTATATCACTATAATCATTATAATCAACATCAAGGGTGTAGCTTTCATCCAGAGCCACATCTTTCCAGTCGTCAATAGTCCACCCGTTATTGCCCTCGTCATCCACTGTCAGTTTATACAGGTATGAATAAAATGTAATAGTTTCCGTTGCTGTGGCACCTACAAGAATTCGTTCAAAACCTTCGGATTCATTTTCATAACTGTGATAATTCCCTACAAACTGTAGCCAGACTCCGTCATCGTCCCCGGTGTCGCCAGCGTCCCCGGTGTCGCTGCCATCCCCGGTATCTTCATCTTCCCCGGCGTCGCTGTTATCGGCATCATCTTTGCCCGTACCGCTGTCTTCTACAGATCCGGTATCTTCGCCGCTGTCATCGCCGCCTTCTCCAGATCCGGTATCCTCGCCGCTGTCATCGCTGCCTTCTCCAGATCCGATATCTTCGCCGTCATCATCCGTGCCAGCATCAGTGCCGGTACCATCCGCTCCTTCGTCGCTCGCAGCGACAGCCGCACCGTCCGAACCCAGTCCGACAAGTTCGCCCGTCTGCGTGTCTTCCGCGGAATCCGCATCCGTATTGTCCGTATCATCAGACGTCTGAGCAGCCTCTGTGACCTCCGTCGACACCTCGGTCTCTTCCGCTGTCACAGAGCTTCCGATGGACGGCACCTGTGAGCAGACCAGTACGGTCGCAAGCAGGAGCGCCATAAATCTCTTCCTGTTTCTCATGAAAAAAGCCTCCTTTTTTTGTGATGCGCAGAGCCAGGTAAGGTGTATTGCGGCTAAAGCCGCACCCGGCTCGCGCTGGTGAGCAGGATTCGACAAGCCGCCTCCTGCTCAATTCATCTGTCATCGCATCCGCATTATGTCCCGCGCCTTAAGCCGTCCGCAGGGATGAAAGACGCCGGTTGTATCAGCACCGCACATATCATCCGCCGGATTGCATTCTCTGCATTTCAGATTACAAATCAGGGAAATCAGCGTAAAGTTCTGACATTTACCGTGATTTTATCACTTTTGGCATTTCTGTTGGTGTCCTGGGAAAAGACTTCGTATCCTTTTCTGATTCAGACAACGAAATATTGCTGCAGCGATGCCTTGTCTTTTTCAAAGAGTCGAACAATCGTCTGCGAAAATACCGAACCGTTACGTTTTTTTGTGTCCTGAAAAGAGACTTTTTTAAGAGAAATTTCAAAACGATTATCAGATTTTATCGAACTGGATTATATTCTCAAAAATATTACAAGTCAATTAGAAAATGCCACATTTTTATGTCACTTATTTGCACCAGAGTATTTTTCCATAACCTGTTCTGTGCTTTCTGGTATTCCTGTCGTAATGAATGCCGACCATGATAAGATTGCCGAAATACTCCCTGAGCCTGCCATCATTACAAAAGTGTTATGCGTCACTGCCTGATCCTGTAAATACAAGTGTCACGCTGAATGTACTGCGATTGTTAAGCGAGGATTATTCAGCATCCACTACCTGACATCTTTTTTGGTAAAAAGCAATCCCGTAATGGTAGATTGTCTGGATATCGGAATCACTTTAGTTATAATTTACCCCCCCCAGGAATTCAGAGTAACTTTCTTATTGCAACAACTCGCCACTTATCTTTGATTTTATCTCTTCCGGCAGACTTTCAATGTCTGAAGAATCATCTATAAAAAGAACTTCTGTGTACTCCTTCCCATCATTTTGTCTCGAAAATATATGGGTCACCACATAAGCTTCATCACTCTTTGAAAAGCAATCCTCATCCCGCAACGACTGCACAACATAACAGTCGCCTTTCTCATTGCCATTTTGATCCATTTCTTTATTTAAACAAAGCGAAAATTTGAGATCAGTTGTCCCAAATTTGTAACTCATTGTATCTGTCTTAATTTCTTCAAGCATAAAGCACTCTGAGCCTGCCATGGTTGCCACATCCCCAATATGCTGTACTTTACGTGTGCAAAGGGAAAATGGATGCTGTGGGCTAAACCAAATCTGCGATGCCGCCAATTGTCCTTTTACTGCGTATTTATAAAAACGCTTAGCCGAGAGATTTGTATCAACGCCTGTTAAATGCCTGAAATTTTCAGCCTTATAAATGACCTCAATATATCTTCCCTCAAAAACATACATAAATCTCTTACCAACGAGATTCTGTTTATACAGTATAGCAGCGGTTTTTATTTTCTCCGCTATATCTATCCGATCTTGCTTTTTGCTCATTGTAACAGCATCCTTGTATGTATTTCTGTGCAAAAAATAAAGCGCCGGACAACGTTCAGGTCATCCAGCGCCTATTGTCAAAGTAGCGGTTTTCTGCTGGCTGTCAGCCGTGGCAACCTTCCGGATGCACATTCAGTCGCCGGAAATTTAAGTCCCCGGCGCGGACTCACCGTATCTCCCTGGTGTGGG
>JAJQHQ010000098.1 GCA_021199655.1 Lachnospiraceae bacterium
CGAGGGGTTGTTGGTTCGAGCCCAACTCGGGGAGTTTTCTTATATACAGGAATTTTGTTAAGAGAGTATTCCTTTAGATAAGAATTGATTTTTAATATAATATGGCTCCATGGTCAAGCGGTTAAGACATCGCCCTTTCACGGCGGTAACCCGGGTTCAATTCCCGGTGGAGTCACTTTTACAGCGGCTGTCTTTGGCAGCTGCATGATTTACAAAAGAATGGAATAAGGTGCCATAGCCAAGCGGTAAGGCAAAGGTCTGCAACACCTCTATCGCCGGTTCAATTCCGGCTGGCACCTCTGAAGGAATCACAGTGATGTGGTTCCTTTTTTTGCTTTGCCTGTGGTTTTTCAGGTGCAGCTATGCTATACTGCAGTAAACTGTTACCACCGTCCGGAAGTGTTGTATTTACAGGGAATGCGGACGTTAGTTTTCACGACTTGCAACACCCCATTTCAAGTTGACAATCCGATAAGATTCATTTAAGATAGCGGTAATATGAATTTCTGATTAGGAGGGATAATTTTGAATATTGATGATATAACAGCAAAAGTGAGAAAAATCAGTATGGAAACAGTTGCTGAGGTTCAGAAATTGAATGATGTCAGGAACCTTAACGCACAGATCAACGCGCAGAAAAAGATGGTACAGGCGATGTACGGAGAGATAGGTAAAAAACTGTATGATCAATACAAAGAGGCGCCCCTTGATGGCTTTGAATCGGATTTTCAGGCATTAAATGGCGCATTTGAGCATATAGAACAGTTGCGGGAAGAAATTCGCGCTGCAAAAGGAGTTACTCTGTGTCCGAACTGTAAGATGGAAGTTGGTGTTGATGAGCGGTTCTGTTCTAATTGTGGCAGCAAAATGCCAGAAGTGTTCCGTATTGTAGATGAGGAAGCCGAAAAAAAACCGGAAAGTACAGCAGCTTCAGAAATGCCCGAAGATACTCAGGAAGATCAGCCAACAGAAATGGCTGAAAATTCGACAGGAGAGCAGATGTCGGATACAACTGAAGATGCGGCAGAAGATCATGCACCGGATATGCTTGACGAAACGACAGAGGATCATGCACCGGATATGCTTGACGAAACGACAGAGGATCATGCACAAGAAATGCCCGAAGATAAGCCGGAAGATCAGGCTTTAGAAATGTCCGAAGATAAGCCGGAAGAGCAGGCATCAGAAATGCCCGAAGACAAGCAGGAAGAGCAGGCATCAGAAATGCCCGAAGATATGCGGGAAGAGCGGACGTCGGACGCAGAGGAGAATTCAGAGGTAACTGCCTGATATTTTAAAAATTTTTTGATCATAAGGGGAACATAAATTATGGAGGCTGTGTTTGAAAAGGAGGAAATGAATGAGCTGGTCGGGGATATTCTGGACAGCTATCAGAAATATTCGAAGACATGCAGTATTGACATGGATAATCGCCTGAACAGGACGGAAATCATAGCAATTCTGGAGGAGATCCGATGCCTGGTATTTCCGGGATTTTTTGAGATGAAGAATCTGAATCGCGACGCAATCGGATACCATGTCGGAGAACTGTTAGAGGACGTACAGTATCGTCTGAGAAAGCAGGTCGCCAGAGCACTTTACCATTCAGCTGATGCACCCCGGTGCGCGAAACAGGCGCAGGAGCGGGCAGGGGAGATTGTGAGGAGCTTCTTGCAGACGATTCCAACGCTGCGGGCTGTTCTGGATACGGATGTGCAGGCAGCGTATGACGGAGACCCTGCAGCGTTTAATACGGACGAGGTGATTCTGTCGTATCCGGGCGTTTTTGCAATCACGGTGAACCGGGTTGCGCACGAGCTTCATAAGCTGGGGGTTCCGCTGATTCCGCGTATGATGACGGAACATGCCCACAATCTGACAGGAATTGATATCCATCCGGGTGCGACGATCGGCAAATATTTCTTTATTGACCATGGCACCGGCGTTGTAGTTGGTGAGACGACTGAGATTGGCGATCGTGTAAAGATATACCAGGGTGTCACGCTGGGTGCGCTTTCCACAAGAGGAGGGCAAAGCCTTCGCAATAAAAAACGTCACCCGACGCTGGAAGATGATGTGACCGTCTACTCGGGAGCTTCTATTCTTGGCGGTGAGACAGTGATCGGTACAGGCGCGATTATTGGCTCAAATGCGTTTATTACATCTTCGGTACCGCCAAGAACAAGAGTGAGTATAAAGAACCCGGAACTTCAGTTCAAGGGACGTGTGAATATGACGGAACTGGGACAGGAAGGCTTCTGGAAGAATAAGGCTGATATGGCGCCGGATTGCGAAGGATGAAAATTCTGGTATCAGAACTCTTTTGAGTTTTTGTTACGGAGCATGTGACACGGATATCGTTGATAAGGAGGCACTTTCATGGAAAAAGATCTGGAGAAAAAAGAACAGAGGAACTCAGTGTAGGAAAAGGCTTCTGCCGGAAGCGCGGATCAGAAGCCAAAAGAAAGCATCAGCGAGACCTGGGCAGAGGATACGATTGCTGATCTGGATGATTATATCGAATCACAGGGCATTTATCTTCGCCAGTGACGAGACACATTACCCTGTCTCCGGTGCTCACAGGAGCCTTTCAGCTGCGAAAATAAAGGCCGGAATGGTAACCAGTGAGCAGAGCGTTGAAAATGCGTATATCTCGGAAGAATATGCGTAATTTTTGCGGTACTTTAATGCGAAAGCGGTACCGGTCGCTGCACATGGGCAGGCGGAAGCAACCAGAATGGTGTAGGCCACGGTGGAATCAGCTTTTACAAGAAGCAGGATAATAAAGACGATGGCCGGCATGAGAAACAGTTTTGCGAAAGTCACCAGATAAATCCTGCGATTTTTCAGAAGCTCTGAAATATTGGTCTGTGCAACGGATACCCCGGCGATAATCATGGCGAGCGGGGTATTCATATTTCCAATGCAGTTCAGTGTGTCTGTGAGGACAGCCGGAAACTTTATCTGCAGCGCAAAGAAAGTCAGCCCGATCACACAGGCGAAGATCATGGGCGTACATAAATTTTTGAGCAGGGTCTTTAAGGATGCGGCTAAGCCTGCGTGCTGCTGATTAGAAGTGTCATGCGTCATCAGCCCGAGACCGTGCGTCCAGGAAAAGACATTGAAGACCGTCATGTAGGCGGTCAGATACAGGACGCCTTCGCTGCCCAGAATACTCTGTACCAGCGGAATTCCGAAAAAACCGCAGTTGGAATAAATGACAGCAAAGCGCTCAATAGCGAAATCGTCGTTGCCGTCTTTTTTGATCAAAAGGTTGGAAACCGGAATCATCAGAAGGTGCGTCACGACAGCGAGTGCGAATGAGATCAGAAGTCCGGTCACAAGCTCCGGCTCATAGTCGGCCTGCATGGCCATCAGGGTAACGATTGGATTAACAACCAGAAGAAGCAGGTTGGCAAGTCCCTGATTGGCGTGATCGTCAATGAGATTCAGGCGGCTGCATAGAATTCCAACAAAAAGTATCAGAAGCATTTTTATAATTTGAGTAATAATAATAGAGAACATGCAATACCCCTTTCCGGTTGAGCAAAGTGCGCAGCAATACCGAATTAGTTGTGCTTTTTATCGCGCACAAAAAACAGAATACACCATAATGGGGATTTCAGTCAAGAGGCGTGAAGAGGGAAATTGAATGTCGAAAATATGGGGGGGTACATATCATACAGGCATACGGATAATACAGAAGTACAGAAATACAGGTATACAGGCATACGGATAATACAGAAATACGGGTATACAGGAATACGGATAATAGGGAAATAAAGAAGATACATGCAGATGAAATTCAGACAAGTGACAAACAGAGGAACAGGAGGAAATTACAGAATATGAAACGGGTAATTCTCGCGTCAGGCTCTCCAAGAAGGAAGGAGCTGCTGGCACAGACCGGTATTGAATTTGAAGTAATACCGGGTGAAGTTGACGAAGATGCTGTAGTAAAAACGCTGGAGGATAAAACCAGCCCTTCAGGTACGGAGGACGCATATCCGGCCAGAGTGGTCAAAGCTCTGTCCTGTAGCAAGGCAGAGGCGGTCGCTGAACAGATTCCCGAGGGGATCGTGATCGGTTCGGATACGATCGTCTGGGATGACAGAATATTGGGCAAACCAAAGGACCGGGCGGATGCGTATCAGATGCTTCGCCGCCTGCAGGGAAGAGTACATTCAGTATATACCGGCGTGACAGTTTTAGTGAAGACTGCGGACGATGCGGAAGATAAAAGACATACTTTTTTCTGCGAGACGAAGGTGGAAGTCTATCCGATGACAGAACAGGAAACCGAAGACTATCTGGATACGGGTGAAGCAATGGATAAAGCCGGGGCTTACGGCATTCAGGGAAAATTCGGCCTCTGGGTGAAACGCATTGACGGTGACTACAACAGTGTTGTCGGACTGCCGCTCTCTGCGCTCTGGCAGGTTCTGAAGGAATATGTCTGAGCCCGGAAACGGGTTTATTCAGGAGTCAATTCGATATATTTCATAATCACCGGCAGAACCGATCAGTGAACATCCGGCTTCTTCATAAAATGAGCCCATTCCGTCATCACTGTGCATGATGATATAGTTGACATTGTATGCCTGACATGCTGTCCGAAAAGCGTCTGTATCCACCTCAAGATGGAACCGTGATACAAGCGTCATCAGGTAAAGCCAGGCGCGGGACTGGATCACCTGTTTCACGGTTTTCTGAATGGCTTCCTCATCAGATATTTTTGGACTGTAAGAAAGAAGTTCATGCCGATCTAACGCCCCGCTGATGGAGGCATCGTATACCCGCAGTTCAAGAAGCGAGGTATCAGAATAAAGGACCACAGTATCCAGACCGGTCTCGTCGGAATCTTCATTCAGGATATCGGCGATCTCAGGAATGACATCGTCTACTTTGTAAATATTGTGAGATATTTGCATATGCGGGATGACCGAATTACCAAAAATCATGACAGCAGCGATGATACTGATGAATAAGGCGGCCCGACAGGCAAAACTTACGTTTTTTTGACGTAAGACAGATGCCGGTGGGGTTATCAGCATGCCCTTATCTTTATGCGGCGTAATAGTCAAAATGCATGTAAAGACGTAGGCGAGTACCAGATTGATAGGCAGCAGCCAGAAAATACGCCGAATCCGGTTAGTCAGACCAACCAGTTCAGAGAATGGTACGATGACGAACGGATTGAAAATGGTCAGGCACATGAAGACGAACGGCCAGCCAAATGCGGCATTCAGGAATTTTTTCCGGAAGAAAAAAAATACCAGAATACAAATCAGATAGAGAAGCGCGAATTCTTTGATCCCGCTTATGGAACTTAAAAATGCTTCTGCTAAAAACTGAACATTTGATAATTGAAAAATAGAATTCACCTGAAGCACCAGCCTTTCTGCGTGTAGAGTGAAGTCTGGCTGGAATCGCCGGGAAGACGATTCCAGCGGTATGAAAAAATATCAGGCAGAGGTATAAATAAATAATCTGTTTTTGGTAAGCAAATATGCCGCTGCCATCAGGATACAGGGAAGCAGAAGAATCAGCAGGCGCCGGAAAATGGAAAGCTTTTTTTCCCGGATGAAAAGCGGCAGATAAAAGGCGCTGATCTCAAACGGAATCATATAAATGGCGGACATATTCAGACCGAACGAGCCGAGGATCACAAGAAACGAACAGGCCCACCAGGAGCGTGGCAGATATTCGCTGATGGTTTTTAAAAAGAAAAGCAGCAGCGACGGGATGATCAGTACCGCCAGGATCGTTTTCCCTTCCGAAGGCCGCAACAGCAGGAATTCTGCAGCTGTATACAGATTAAAGCTGAAAAAATTCAGCAGCGTCAGAAAGCCGTTCATAAGCAGACTTTTCGCCCGGTTTCCATGAAAAAGAACAAGACCGAGCTCCCACGCGATCAGATTGTATAGAATAATGACTATGGAGGCCATTACGGTACGATTTTCGACCAGCGGATGCAGACCGAAAATCTGACACATGACAGCCGTGTGATTCTGATAGGTTTCCAGAAGGTATTCTGGATCCAGCTTTTCCAGAATCCTTCCCGTATAGGGATCATACTGGCTGATCGTATCTGTATACAAAGAGGTCGCGGAATCGCCGATATAATAGGACTGATCCCACAGTGCGTAGGTTTCCCGGTTCAGATTGACAATGATAAGCTGCGTGAGTACCAGAAGCAAAAACAGAAAAAAAACTGTTTTTTGTTTTCCACGGAACACCTCTCTGCCAGAGGAGAGCTTCTGCTTTCGGCCTTTTCGGAAAAAAAACAGAGAAAGCGCTGTAAGGAGAAGAAGCACACCCGCCCAGATGCGGGAAAGTGTGGAGAGCGGCTGCAATGTCACTTTTAACGGTATGGTGATCACGGAAAACAGGAAAAAATAACAGAAAAATCCGATGATGATCTTGAGCGGCCGCGAACCGGAAATCGCAGGAATCCGTTTCGCGGCAAGTGAACCAAACATATAATAAAAGCACAGATAGAGCAAAATCAGCCCTGCACAGCATATATACTGAAACATCTTCAGGCTCCTTTATGGCATCTCTTAAACGAGTTTCTTCTTAAAATATGAATAGTGACAGCATAGCAATTTTCAGTGGAAAAATCAAGACAGAATAATCGGACATGATTTCTGCGTTCACAGAATAGACACAATTTTGTCATATAAGAACCACATATTCAACACAAATCGGTCAAACCGGGAAATTATACTACAGCCATGATAAACAAGACGGCTGCAGATTAAAAATAAAATCAGTTTGCAGTAGTCTGAATCATACATTATCATCATATTACGAAAAGAGGGATTGCTATGAAGAACAAAAATGTTATTTCAGCAGTATTGGCAGGAGTATTGACAGTAGGAGCAGTCGCTGGACTGACCGGATTTACTTCGAAAGACACAGAGGTAGCGACGACATTTGCATCAGAGTCGGAGGCTGGCGACACGGTTACGCTGACGACAGTATCGGATGACAGCGTGACAGAGGAGAGCACAACAAACGACAGCTCCTCTTCGACACTGACCGTCGCGGAGGTGGCGGCAAAAGCGCTTCCGTCGGTGGTAACGATCACGAACACATCCGTGACAGAACTGGAAAGCATGTATGGTAATTATGGTTATTATTTCGGATATGGCTACGGCAGTGACGAAGGCACCACCACTTATGAGACCGTGAGTGTCGGTTCCGGTATCATCATCGGTGAGAACGATACGGAGCTGTTGATCCTGACCAACTACCATGTGGTAGAGGACGCGACGGAACTTTCCGTAGGATTTATCAGCGACGATGAGGAAGAGGCTGAGGCGGTCGAGGCGGTGATCAAAGGCACGGATGCGTCAATCGATATCGCGGTAGTTGCGGTGCAGCTGGAAGATATTTCAGATGAGACAATGTCTGAGATCGCGATCGCGGAAATTGGCAGTTCCGATAACCTGCAGCTTGGTGAGCAGGTTGTGGCAATCGGCAACGCGCTTGGTTATGGGCAGTCTGTGACGACCGGTATTGTCAGTGCCCTGAACCGTACGGTTGAGCTTGATACGTATACCGCAGAAATGATTCAGACAGACGCGGCGATCAACGCCGGCAACAGCGGCGGCCCGCTGCTCGACATGAACGGCCGTGTGGTCGGTATCAATTCCGCGAAAGCATCCGCAACCGGTGTAGAGGGCATGGGTTATGCGATTCCGATCTCAGATGTGGTATCGATCATCGAGGATCTGATGAACAAGCAGACCAGAACGGAGACAGTCAGCGAGGAAGAGAGCGCGTATATCGGCATTACGGGACAGGAGGTTTCCTCTGAGATGTCCAGTGTGTATGGGATTCCGGAAGGCATCTACATCACTGAGGTGGCTGAGGACAGCCCGGCAGCGGCAGCGGGACTGCAGGCAGGCTATATCATTACGAAATTTGACAGCACGAGTGTAAGCTCCATGACGGATCTCAAGAACCTGCTGGCGTATTATGCAGGAGGCGAGACGGTATCGATTGTGGTAAGCTATCAGTCAAATGGCGAATACATTGAGGAGACCATTGACCTGACGCTGGGACTGCTGTCGGATTATCAGACGGAAACCGAAGGCAGAACGGTAAATGAGTAATAGCGGCCAGCTGCGATAAGCTTCGCAAAAGGACGATGCTATGGTAAAAAATGTTGAATAAATATGCATTTACCGATGAAAATGGATTGCAAATCAAAAATCATGCGTGTATAATAAAGCCGCATGTGTGCGACGGAGCAGACAAAAAATACCCGTGGCTTGTGCCACGGGTATTTTGCGGTTTTGCCAAATGTTTGCCGGATCGTACACGACACGATAACCACCGGGAAAGCAGCCGGATATGATTGGGAGCGAACACGTTTCAAAACATAGCCGTGAACGTAAAGTGAGCCGCATCCCGGGAAATTTAGCAAGGGGGATAACCAACATGTCTTACACAGAAGAGATCTATGAGCGAGTAGTCACTCAGAACCCGGGTGAGCCGGAGTTCCATCAGGCGGTTAAGGAAGTGCTGGATTCGCTGAAGCTGGTGATCGACGCGAACGAGGAGAAATATCGTTCGGTCAGCCTGCTGGAGCGTCTGGTAGAGCCGGAGCGCATCATTTCCTTTAAGGTTCCGTGGGTAGACGACAATGGCAAGGTACAGGTCAATAAGGGCTACCGTGTACAGTTCAACAGTGCGATCGGACCGTATAAGGGAGGACTTCGTTTCCATCCGTCAGTAAACCAGGGCATCCTGAAATTCCTTGGATTTGAGCAGATTTTCAAGAACTCTCTTACCGGCCTTCCGATCGGCGGCGGCAAGGGTGGTTCGAATTTTGACCCGAAGGGCAAATCGGACCGTGAAGTTATGGCATTCTGCCAGAGCTTTATGACCGAGCTTTCCAAATACATCGGAGCGGATCAGGATGTTCCGGCCGGCGACATCGGCGTAGGCGGAAGAGAGATCGGTTATATGTATGGACAGTACAAGAGACTGACCGGCCAGTACGAGGGCGTGCTGACAGGCAAGGGCCTGACCTGGGGCGGTTCTCTGGTGCGTACACAGGCGACCGGCTATGGTCTGGTATACATTCTGGACGCAATGCTGAAGGATCACAACATTGAGCTTGCCGGCAAGACGGTAGTCGTATCCGGTTCCGGCAACGTGGCAATCTACGCGACAGAGAAGGCACAGCAGCTTGGTGCAAAGGTTGTGGCGATGAGCGATTCCAACGGCTACATTTACGATGCGAACGGCATCAACCTGGATGTGGTGAAGGACATCAAGGAGATCCGCCGCGGCAGGATCAAGGAGTATGTGGCTGAGGTACCGACCGCTGTTTACACAGAGGGCAAGGGTATCTGGAATATCAAGTGCGACATCGCTCTGCCGTGCGCGACACAGAACGAGCTGAACCTTGACGACGCGAAGGCACTGAAGGCGAACGGCTGCATCGCTGTGGCTGAGGGCGCAAATATGCCGACGACCCGTGAAGCGACGGATTTCCTCCTTGCAGAAGGCGTGAAGTTCCTGCCTGGCAAGGCTTCCAATGCAGGCGGCGTAGGTACTTCAGCACTTGAGATGTGCCAGAACAGCATGCGCAGAAGCTGGAGCTTCGAGGAAGTAGACGAGATGCTGCAGAGAATGATGAACGAGATTTATGAGAAGATCTCTGACGCTGCGGCCCGCTACGGTGTAGAGGGCAACTATGTGACCGGCGCAAACATCGCAGGCTTTGAGAAAGTTGCAGACGCAATGATGGCGCAGGGTACGGCACTGTAAAATGATGATTTAGGGTAACTATTCAGGACAGTACTTCGCACTTGCTGCGAAGTACGTATGAAAACGTATATTATGTGGGGAAAAGCCCCATCGCGGCGCTGAACGTCCAGTGGACGTTCGCTTAGCGCCGACCGAAGCGGCAGCGGAGACGCGATTTTAAATGGGCTTTTCCCTCGTAACTGTGCAGGTACTGAACAGTTACGATTTAGGATTCAGAAACAGAAAAGCAGTCTTTTTCCATGGCAGGGGAAGGACTGCTTTTTTTATGCGCACTGTCAGGTAATAAAAAAGATTCTGAAAATTAGCACTCACCTCTTGACTTGGCTAACAAACGGTGTTATAGTGCGGTTGTATGAAAGAAACGTAACTGTGAAAATATGGAACGGTTGCGAAGAAACAGAAAAACAGTAAAAACAGTAAAAACTGAAAAACACATGATCCGGCGGAAGACAGAGCCGGGATCATGTCGTAAGTGATAAGGAGGGAGCTTATGAATATTACCAAATTTACGCAGAAGTCGATTCAGGCGGTCAACGATCTGGAGAAGACCGCTTATGAGTTTGGCAATCAGGAGATTGAGGAAGAGCACCTTCTGTATGTGCTGCTTCATCAGGAGGACAGTCTGATTGGCAAGCTGATTGAGAAGATGGAGATCCAGAGGGAGTATTTTGACGACCGGCTGGAGCAGGCGCTGAACGCCCGGGTAAAGGTGTCCGGCGGGAACCCGTATATTGGGCAGTATCTGAATAAGGCGCTGGTGAGCGCGGAGGATGTGGCGAAGCAGATGGGCGATGAGTATGTGTCCGTGGAGCATCTGTTTCTGTCGCTGCTCGATAACCCGAGCCCATCGATGAAACAGTTTTTTAAGGAGTTTGGGATTACGAAGGAGCGTTTTCTGCAGGCACTCTCGACTGTGCGCGGCAACCAGCGTGTGACGACGGACAATCCGGAGGAGACCTATGACACGCTGAATAAATACGGCGAAGAACTGGTAGAGAAGGCGCGGAACCAGAAGCTTGACCCTGTGATCGGGAGGGATTCGGAGATCCGCAACGTGATCCGCATCCTTTCCCGTAAGACAAAGAATAACCCGGTGCTGATCGGCGAGCCGGGCGTCGGCAAGACGGCGGTCGTGGAAGGCCTGGCGCAGAGGATCGTGCGCGGGGATGTGCCGGAGGGGTTAAAGAATAAGAAGATTTTTTCTCTGGATATGGGAGCACTGGTGGCCGGCGCGAAGTACCGCGGCGAGTTTGAGGAGCGGCTGAAAGCCGTGCTGGAAGAAGTGCGCAAGAGCGAGGGCGAGATCATCCTTTTCATCGATGAGCTGCACCTGATCGTCGGCGCGGGCAAGACGGACGGCGCGATGGATGCCAGTAATATGCTAAAGCCGATGCTCGCCCGTGGAGAGCTGCACTGCATCGGTGCAACGACGCTCGATGAGTACCGCAAATACATTGAAAAGGACGCGGCGCTGGAACGGCGGTTCCAGACGGTACTGGTCGATGAGCCGACTGTGGAGGATACGATTTCCATTCTCAGGGGCTTAAAAGACCGCTATGAGGTCTACCATGGCGTGAAGATCACGGACAGCGCGCTTGTGGCGGCGGCGACGCTTTCCCATCGCTATATCTCGGACCGGTTCCTGCCGGACAAAGCAATCGACCTTGTGGATGAGGCATGTGCGCTGATCAAGACGGAGCTGGATTCAATGCCGACCGAGCTTGACGAGCTGCAGCGGAAGATCATGCAGATGGAGATCGAGGAGGCGGCACTGAAAAAGGAGACCGACAAGCCAAGCCGTGAGCGGCTGGATGAACTGCAGCGTGAGCTGGCTGAGCTGCGGGATGAGTTTAATTCGCAGAAGGCACAGTGGGACAATGAGAAAAAAGCCGTAGAGAATCTGTCCGCGCTGCGTGAGCAGATCGAGGCGATGAATAAGGAGATCGAGCTGGCACAGCGCAGCTATGATCTGGAGAAAGCAGCCAAGCTGCAGTACGGCGAGCTGCCGAAGCTTCAGCAGCAGCTGGCCATCGAGGAGGAGACCGTGCAGAAGCGCGATATGTCGCTGGTACATGAGAGCGTGACTGAGGAAGAGATTTCCCGTATCATTTCCCGGTGGACAGGTATTCCGGTGGCGAAGCTGACACAGGGCGAGCGTGAGAAAATCCTTGCACTGGACGACGAACTGCATAAGCGCGTAGTCGGGCAGGACGATGGCGTAGAAAAGGTGACGGAAGCCATTCTGCGCTCGAAAGCGGGAATTAAGGATCCGACAAAACCAATCGGTTCGTTCCTGTTCTTAGGCCCGACCGGCGTTGGCAAAACCGAGCTGGCGAAAGCGCTGGCGCAGAGCCTGTTTGATGATGAGCAGAACATGGTCCGTATCGACATGAGCGAATATATGGAGAAGCATTCGGTATCCCGGCTGATCGGAGCGCCTCCAGGATACGTGGGATACGAGGAAGGCGGCCAGCTGACCGAGGCGGTGCGCCGCAAGCCTTATTCCGTAGTGCTGTTTGATGAAGTCGAGAAAGCGCATCCGGATGTTTTCAACGTGCTGCTGCAGGTGCTGGACGATGGCCGCATCACTGATTCTCAGGGACGTACGGTGGACTTTAAAAATACGATTCTGATCATGACGTCTAATATTGGCTCGCAGTATCTGCTTGAGGGTATTGAGCCGGACGGCAGCATTCGTCAGGATTGTCAGGAGCAGGTGATGAGCCAGCTGCGGGCAAGCTTCCGTCCGGAATTTCTGAACCGTCTGGACGAGATCATTCTCTTTAAGCCGCTGACGAAAGATAACATCGGCAGTATCGTTGACCTGATGATGGACGACTTGAACCGCCGTCTGTCGGCGCAGGATATCAGCCTGGAGCTGACTCCGGATGCGAAAGCATGGATCATCGAGGGCGGCTACGATCCGGTATACGGCGCACGCCCGCTGAAGCGTTTCCTGCAGAAAAATGTGGAGACTCTGGCCGCACGGCTGATCCTTTCCGGAAAAGTCGGCATGGAAGATGTCATCGTATTTGACACAGAAAACGGGAACCTGACTGCGGATGTGCGGAAAGTGATGGAGACGGTCGGATAAGACCGGCGGAATCAGAAAAAGGGGCGCGGATAGGCGCCCCTGCAGAGTAAAAATGAAGGACAGAGGAGCAAAACAATGGAACTACCCAATGACCCGATGATTTTATTAAGTTATATCAACACTCAGCTTCGCGACAATTACGCGTCCCTCGACGACCTGTGCGCGGGGCTGGGCGCCTCCAAAGAGATGATTCTGGAGAAGCTGGCCGCGGTGGATTATGAGTATGATATGGAGAAGAATGCGTTTGTGTGATTACGAAAAACCATACAATATGGTTAATGAATTCTTGTTCAGAAAAAGTCGGACGCTGATTCGTCTGGCTTTTTCTATGTACACCTGCGCGTAGGGAAATACAGTTTTCTTAACATAATTCTGCTGAAAGGTAACTGTTCAGTACCTTCACAGTTACTTTGAAGACTTGCTGCTCTTCCTACAATTTGTATGAAAAAAGATATTATTTTCCTAAGAATTGACATTGCCAAAGAAATTGTACAAATGATACAATAATTCATCAAAAAATGATCGCGTGAAAGCTGTTTTGACTACAGAAAAAACAGGCGCGGGATATTTTGGTGAACAGATTGACTAATCTTATGGAAATGCAGAATGTGAATAAGAAGGAGGAACGCAAATATGTTGACACCGAAACAAAATATGCTTGAAGTGATCCGCGGGGGTAATCCGGATCGAATCGTGAACCAGTACGAGGCGGTACAGCTTCTGATGCATCCTTTTATGTTTTCGAGCCCTCTGCTCGAGCCGGGGCAGGAGAATGTCGTGAATGCGTGGGGCGTGACGAATACGTTTCCGAAAGGAGTACCCGGAGCGTTCCCGGTACATACGCCGGATAAGATCGTGGTAAAAGATATCGAGAACTGGAGAGACTATGTGCATGCGCCGTCTCTCAAATTTTCACAGGAACAGTGGGATATGGTGAAAGCAACATATGACGCTGTAGACGGTGAGCAGTCCTTTAAGGCGGCGTTTGTGGCGCCGGGACTTTTTGAGCAGACACATCATCTCTGCGAGATTTCCAATGCACTGATGTACTACATTACCGATGAGGATGAAATGCATGATCTGGTTAAATATCTGACAGAGTGGGAACTGGAACTGGCTGAGGGCATTTGTTCGAATCTTCATCCGGATGCGCTGTTCCATCACGATGACTGGGGCGGTCTGGACAGCACTTTTATGAGTCCGGCAATGTTTGAGGATTTCTTTTTGGAACCGTATAAGCAGATCTACGGATACTATCACAGCCACGGCGTAGAGCTCGTGATCCATCATTCCGATTCCTACGCGGCGACACTTGTGCCGGATATGATCGAAATGGGGATCGACGTGTGGCAGGGCTGCATGAGAACGAATAATCTCCCGGAACTGATTAAGAAATACGGCGGAAAGATCAGCTTTATGGGCGGCATTGAGAACCGCGCCGTAGATTATGAAGGCTGGACAGACGAGAACTGTGAGGCAGTCGTGCGGAGCGTCTGTGAGGAATGCGGAAATAAGTATTTTATCCCGTGTATCGCGCAGGGCGGACCAGGATCGGTCTATCCGGGCGTTTACATGTCTCTGTGCAATGCGATTGATAAGCTGAATGCGGAAAAATATGGCATTAACGCGGCGGAATCTACAAGACTTCCGTGGCAGATCATGTTCTGACAGATGCAGAAGCCATATTTCCTGTATCAGGTTATGTTTCGTTTGGGCTTGAAGTGAGACAGAAAGGCTTATGTTATTCAGAAATAATTTCTGAGTGAAATGCTGTCACGCTCTGTGAAAAGTGCATTGTGGGACAGCATTTTTTGTGCTACAATTATTTTAAATATCAGTTCGGGAGCAGGCGGCCTGTGGTCTGCTGTTCATCACGAAAGGAGGAACGTCCTATGGTTCGGGTTTCTTTTGTCAGAGAAGAAAAGAGCATCTGTGTTCCGGAAGGTACAACTGTGCTGGAAGCGGAGATCATGGCAGGATTGAAGCCGGATGCGCCCTGCGGAGGCGCGGGCAGGTGCGGAAAATGCCTGGTGCGGATCACCGAGGGACCTTCTGATGGAAACGCGGACACTTCCCCTGTACGTGCCTGCCGGACGAAAGTGACGTCGGATCTCTTTGTGGATACGATGATTCCACGAAATAAAGAACTTTCGATATTGACTGAAGGTTATCTGCGCCCGGTGACGTATCATCCGGGACTTTCTGTACATAAAATACAGCTTGATAAGCCGGAGACCGGTGATAAACGCTCCGACTGGGGGCGGATGCTGGGACAGCTTGCAAAGGCGGAGCCGGGAATACAGCCAGGGATAAAGCCGGATTCGCAGCCGGATATACGGATGGAAGAAATGTCGGGCATACAGCCGGATCCGGCGCTTGCCTCAACGTTGTATGACAGGCGTGGAAAATCTGCCGTGTGGTATGCGATCCATACCGAAGACGAGATTCTGGAGCTGCGCCGTGAAGCAGGACGGGTCTGTTTTGCAGCGTTTGACATTGGGACAACGACAGTGGTGGGCTACCTTCTGGATGCTGAGGATGGCCGTACCCTGGCTGTGGAAAGCCGGTTGAATCCGCAGACGCAGTACGGAGCAGACGTGATCATGCGGGCAAACTATGCACTTGAGCATGGAACGGAGGTTCTTGCTGCATGCATCCGTACTGCAGTCAATGAGATGCTGAAGAAGCTTGCCGGAAAAGCTCAGATAAGTACGGAAGATATTTTTCAGGTGAGTATCGTGGGTAATACCTGTATGCACCATCTGTTTTTAGGAATCTCACCGGCAAGTCTGGTACACGCACCCTATACGCCTGCGATCAGCCGGCGTATGACCCTGCGCGCGGCGGACTATGGTTTAAATATCCATCCGAAGGCGCAGATTCTGATGCTGCCGGTCATTGCCGGCTATGTCGGCGCGGATACCTGCGCCTGTCTGATGGCGGTGAGACCGGATCAAAAAGATGAGATGACGCTGCTGCTTGACATCGGCACCAATGGAGAAATGGTGCTTGGAAACCGCAAAAGAAGGGTCGCCTGTTCGACTGCGGCCGGTCCTGCGTTTGAGGGCGCAAAAATCACCTGTGGGATGCGGGGAGCCGCGGGGGCGGTAGACCATGTTTTTTACGAAAATGGAGTCTGGAACTATTCGACCATAGGCGGTGGGCCGGCGGTGGGACTGTGCGGTTCCGGTCTGATCGATCTGGTGGCATGCCTGCTTCGTGCCGGAAAGATTGATGAAAACGGCAGGCTTGAGAGCGGTCAGGAGGATCCGCAGGTCTTTGTACTTGTTGCTCCGGAGGATTCCGGGAACGGAAAAGGCGTCTGGCTGACCCGGAAGGATGTCGGAGAAGTGCAGCTTGCGAAGGCTGCGATCGCTGCCGGCATACAGCTTTTAATGGAAGAACTTGGGGTAACGGAGGAGGATATTTCCGAAGTCTGTATTGCCGGAGCGTTTGGCAGCTATATGAATCCGTTGAGCGCCGGGGAGATCGGCATGTTTCCATGTTCACTGACCGGCCGCGTGCGGGCAATTGGGAATGCCGCCGGTGAGGGCGCGAAGCTGGCTCTGATCAGTCGGGAAGAGCTGGAAATGTCAGATGAGCTGGCTTACGGAACGGATTTTATTGAACTGGCGGCGCTGCCGGAATTTCAGGATTGTTTTATTGAACATCTGGAATTTGAAAATGCGCGGCAGCTGTGAAGGTACTGAACAGTAACAATATGAATGGACCGCGGCAGGATTTTCATGAAGCGTTGCCAAACTGAGGAAGAATACGATAAACCTTGCAGGAAAAGCGATGCGCTCATTTGCGATGGATGGGAGGAATCCGAATTGATCGATATGGAGAAACTGAAAAAGCAGGGGGAAGAGCAGGGCTTTTCTCATGTTGCTTTTCTTGACTGCGGGACATTAAAGCTGCGTCCGGAAGTGCGTCAGATGTGTGAGGCAAATACCTGCCATATGTACGGAAAATGCTGGAGCTGCCCGCCGGGCTGCGGTTCTTTGGAAGAATGCCGGGAAAAGATCGGACGGTATCGAGAGGGGATTATCGTGCAGACAGTCGGTGAACTGGAGGACGAGCTGGATGGAGAAACCATGATGGAGACCGAGCAGCGGCATAAAGAGAATTTTTATGCGCTTGAAAAGGTCCTGCGGAAACAATATCCTGAAATGCTTGCAATCGGAGCGGGCTGCTGTACAAAGTGTAAAGTCTGTACCTGTCCGGATCAGCCGTGCCGTTTTCCGGGCGAGGCGTTTTCTTCCATGGAAGCATATGGCATGCTGGTTACGGAGGTCTGTCAGGCAAATCATCTTGAGTATTATTACGGAGCCTGTACGATCGCTTATACGAGCTGCTATCTGCTGGTGTAGAATGAAAGCAACTGTTCAGAACAGCAATCCGTACTTGTTGTGAAGGTATTGAACAGTTGAAAAGGAAAAGGGGAAGATTATGACTGTACTGGAAAAACTGCGGCAATCAATAGAAGCCGGACATCCGGGAGAGACAGAAAAACTGGTGGAAGAAGCGCTGGAGGAACAGGTTGACTCCATGTGTATCGTGGAGGAAGCCATGATGCCGGCGATGCGCACGATGGGCGAGAAATATAAGAATCAGGAGGCGGACATTCCTCATATTCTCGCGGCTGCCCGCTGCATCCGCTCCGGTTTTGCGCTGATTGAAAAGCAGGATCCCGCGTTTGAAGAGCGGAATATCGGGACCGTGATCGTTGGCACGGTAGAAGGTGATCTCCATGATGTCGGGAAAAATCTGGTCGCACTGATGTTCCGCAGCGCGGGATTCCGGGTGATTGACCTGGGCGTGGATATCTCGGAAAAACAGTTTTTAAAGGCGGTTCGTGAGACACCAGACGTGCAGATTGTGTGTATTTCTTCTCTTTTGAGTACGGCTTTGCCGGAGATGAAGCAGGTAGTGAAAACGCTGCGGCGTAACGATCCGGAGAAAAAATACAAAATCATGGTGGGGGGCGGTGCGGTGACCAGGCAGCTGGCCGAGCATATGGGTGCGGACGCTTACACCGAGAACTGCGTAGAGGCGGCGGAGGTCGCGAAGACCTTTATTGTCTGATAGATTGCTGTGAAAAGACGGAACAGTTACCATGATGGGAAAAGCAGGTGAGGAACACAAGTGAAGCTTTCATCAGTCTGGCTGTATGAACAGCTGAAAAAGGAATATAAAATTACGGGGGCTGCGGGTCTGTCCGGCAGGGACGGTTACCTGCGCCCTCTTTTTGGCTGTGAACCGTGCGGCAGGGAGCATGCGGGACATGGAAATGATGTATCGGGCGGAAACGGATCGGGTACCGGTCATGTATATGTGATACCTGTCGAATCTGAGCGGGAGATCAGAACATGGACAGGCACGGGGCTGCAGGACAGAAGCTTTTTCGTATTCTGCCAGAACGGGACGGATCAGGGGAAATTTTCCGATACGGAATCGGGAGACAGAGATGCAGGAGGGACCTTTGAGACGAAAACTGCGGACGGGAATGCAGGCGGTGTCTGGGTGAGTGTGGCGATAGAAGGAAAAGATGAGAGCCGTGGTGCGGCTGAGATCCTGAATTATATTCAGACGGCATTTGACAGCTGCGATGAATGGGAAGATGAGGTCATCCGACTAATGACCGGGAATGCCGGAATTGCGAAGGTATTGGAGCTTAGCGCCGGGTTCCTTAAGAATCCGCTGATGGTGATGGGCACGGATTTTTCTCTGATTGCTTCTGCGGGAATGGAAAAGCTGCCTGAGCGGGCAAGGCTGTTTACAGAAGACAGCGTAAATGTCGATTATATGAACGCCCTGCTGCAGGATGAGGAGTATCAGAAGATTACACAGGCGAAGCATACCGTACTGTATCCGGGCTACATCAGCGGCTATCGTACGGTGAACCGCAACCTGTTTGTCAATGGTCAGCCGGCTTATCGGCTGGTGCTCACTGAATGTGAGAGTCCGGTCACGCAGGGCTGCATCTGCATTCTGGAGACATTAAGCAGACATCTGGAATATCAGCTCTCCAGTGAAATGCCTGCTTCCATGAAGGGAACGCTGGAGACCATTTTCCAGAGTATTTTGACTGACCGGACTGCGGATTACGTGCAGATCAGCCGCAGGCTGACGGCGGCCGGGTGGAGCGGCGATGATGAGTATCTCTGTCTTATATTGCAGATTACCTACCTGAATCAGAAGCAGATTTCTACAGGAGCCATCTGTCATTACATCCAGAAACAGCTGAAAGATTCTGTCAGTTTCCTGTATCAGGAGGAAGTGGTCAGCTTTTTTGATCTCTCCCGTTTGGGACTGAATGAAGAAGAAGTGGCCTCGAAGCTGGTTTATTTTATTCGGGACAGTTATCTGAAGGCCGGGTACAGCCGGACTATGCGGGGGCATATGAATCTGCGCCGTCAGTATGTGCAGGCACGCACGGCGCTGGATGTGGGAAGCCGCAAAAAACCGTACCTGTGGATTCATACTTTTAATCAGGTGGCGCTGACTTATATCATCGAGCAGTCTACGAGAAAGCTGCCGGCTAATATGATCTGCCATGAAGGGCTCCTGCGGCTGAAAGAGCAGGACGAAAAAAACCACACGGAGTATATGCTGACGCTGAAGACGTATCTGGATCAGCAGCTGAACGCGACGCAAACTGCAAAGGAGCTTTTTATTCACAGAAGTACCTTCCTGTATCGTCTGGAAAAGATAAAAGAAATCCTGCACTCAGATCTGGAGGATGCGGAAGAAATCTTTTATCTGGAGCTTTCTTTCCGTCTGCTGGAACAGAATGGTTCGTAACTGTTCAGTATTTTCACAATTACAAATCGTTCTTGACAAAGACATAAGAAACTGACTATACTGATTTGATTTACAGGAAAGAGAGGACAACACAATGCAGATTTATGACGAACTGGTGGCAAGGGGACTGATCGCTCAGGTGACGGACGAGGACAAGATCCGTGATCTTGTGAATAACGGAAAGGCGACATTTTACATCGGATTTGACCCGACGGCGGACAGCCTTCATGTGGGACATTTCATGGCGCTGTGCCTGATGAAACGGCTGCAGATGGCGGGCAACAAGCCGATTGCGCTGCTTGGCGGCGGCACAGGGATGATCGGCGACCCATCCGGGCGCAGCGATATGCGCCAGATGATGACGCCGGAGACGATTCAGCACAACATTGACTGCTTTAAGGTGCAGATGAGCCGCTTTATCGATTTTTCCGATGACAAGGCGCTGATGGTCAACAATGCGGACTGGCTGATGAAGCTGAATTACGTTGAACTGCTGCGCGAGGTCGGCGCGCATTTTTCCGTGAACCGGATGCTGACTGCGGAGTGTTATAAGCAGAGAATGGAGCGCGGCTTAAGCTTCCTTGAGTTTAACTACATGATCATGCAGAGCTATGATTTCTATATGCTGTTCCAGAAATACGGCTGCAACATGCAGTTCGGCGGCGACGATCAGTGGAGCAACATGCTCGGCGGCACGGAGCTGATCCGCCGCAAGCTGGGCAAGGATGCGTACGCGATGACGATCACCCTGCTTTTGAACTCAGAAGGCAAAAAGATGGGTAAGACGCAGAGCGGCGCGGTGTGGCTTGATCCGAACAAGACGTCTCCGTTTGATTTTTACCAGTACTGGAGAAATGTGGCGGACGCGGATGTGCTCAAATGTCTGCGGATGCTGACGTTCCTGCCTCTGGAGCAGATTGATGAGATGGATAAATGGGAAGGCAGCCAGCTCAATCAGGCGAAAGAAATCCTCGCATACGAGCTGACGAGCCTGGTACACGGTGAGGAAGAGGCGAAAAAGGCGCAGGAAGGCGCGCGTGCGCTGTTTTCCGGCGGCGGAAACGCTGCGGATATGCCGACTGCGGAAATCTCGGAAGAAGATCTGGATACAGACGGCGGCATTGACCTGATTTCCCTGCTTCTGAAAGCCGGTCTGGTACCGTCCCGCTCCGAGGGACGCCGTGCGATCGAACAGGGCGGCGTGACCGTGGACGGCGAAAAAATCACGGATTTCAAGGCGGTCATTCCGGGAGAAAGCTTCAAAAACGGTCTTGTTGTAAAGCGAGGCAAGAAAAACTTCCGCAAGGTGGTGCTGAAATAACAGGCGTTGAGCGCTTTCCTATGGTCCCTGCAGCAAGTGCGAGGACCGGTTCAGAATGGATATCAGGTGATTTGTGAAGCAACAGCGCTGTGAGTCGGATATGCTGCATTTTCCGGAAGAGAACGTCATAGAATATGAAGGAATGGTATGAGAACATTTCTTTTGTGCGGGCAGGGGAGAAAAGCGCCCTGCCCGCTTCAATCTATGGATGATGTGGCGGGGCGGCATGAAAAGATCACAGCGTGAGCGTAATAAAAACGGAGCGGGCAGATATCACGGCCGATTCTGCGGGTTTTCTGAGAAACTGACGACAATTGCTTTTGCCTTTCTGGCAGCGGCAGTTTTGCTGATCACCTTATATCGAAGCCTGTCGGATATTGTTGTGGCAGAAAAGATGGCAGAGGTATCCGGAGAAAAAATGACGGCAGCTGACGGCGGCACTGCAGAGATATCTGAGACGGCGGTGGCAGAGGAGCCCGCAGGAATATCCGGAGCAGAGACGGATGTGGAAATGGCGATGGAGAGCGAGAATCAGACGGACAAATCAGAAACGGAAATAATGAATTCGGAAGAAATCAAATCAGAAACGGAGAGAATTAATTCGGAAGAAATCAAACGGGTAGCAATCACATTTGACGACGGCCCGCATCCGGTCTGCACGCCAAAGCTGTTGGATGGTCTGAAAGAGCGCGGCGTCTGCGCAACCTTTTTTGTGATCGGGAAGAATATTCCGGGCAACGAGGACATCATCCGGCGGATGGATGAGGAAGGACATCTGATCGGGAACCACACCTACGACCATGTGAAGATCAGCGATCTGAGCGTGGAGGCAGCCTGCGAACAGGTGGAGAAAACGAGTGCGCTTATCCGCGAAATTACAGGAAAGGACACCGAATATGTGCGGCCGCCGTTCGGTTCCTGGTGCAAAGACCTGGAATGTTCTTTTGAAATGTTTCCCGTACTCTGGGATGTAGACCCGCTGGACTGGACGACGAAGAATACTGGCGATGTCGTGCGCAGAGTGCTGGAGGCGGTGGAGCCGGACGACATCATTTTGCTGCATGACTGCTATGAGTCTTCCGTGGACGCGGCGCTGCAGATTGTTGATGCGCTCACGGAACAGGGGTATGTGTTTGTGACGGTGGATGAGTTGATCCTGGAGTGATGGTAATCAATCCTGTCAATTTTGCCAAATGGATTTACAGCAACTACACGAGAAAAACAGGTATACATAAGATGGGATCGGAGGGGATAAGAATGAGAGATGAATATGATATCGAAAAATTAAACCCACGGAAGAATCCGTACTCCAACAGATTAAAAAAGCAAATCACTATAAACATTGATAGCAGTACAATAGAATATTTTAAAGGTCAGTCGGAATCTTCCGGTATTCCTTACCAGACATTGATTAATCTGTACCTGACAGATTGCGCTTCCAAAGGACGGAAGCTGACACTTTCATGGGAGTGAACATGGACTTATTTGAGTACGCAAGAGAAAAAACGATGCGGGAGGAAGCACCTCTGGCATCGCGGATCCGTCCGCGGACGCTGGACGAGGTCGTCGGGCAGCAGCATATTATCGGAAAGGATAAGATGCTCTACCGCGCGATACAGGCGGACAAGCTGAGCTCGCTGATTTTTTACGGACCGCCGGGGACAGGAAAGACGACGTTGGCGAAGGTGATCGCGAACACGACGCAGGCAGAATTTACACAGATCAACGCGACTGTGGCCGGAAAAAAGGATATGGAAGAGGTCGTGAAGACGGCGAAAGAGCACCTTGGCATGTACGGGAAGCGGACGATTTTGTTCGTGGATGAGATTCACCGCTTTAATAAAAGCCAGCAGGACTATCTGCTGCCGTTTGTGGAGGACGGAACACTGATTCTCATTGGGGCGACGACTGAAAACCCGTATTTCGAGGTGAACGGCGCTCTGCTTTCCCGCTCGGTGATCTTTGAACTGAAACCTCTTGGAAAAGAAGATATTCGAACGCTGATCCGTCGCGGGGTGTATGATGTGGAGCGCGGCATGGGGGCCTATAACGCTGTGATTGAGGAGGATGCGGAGATATTCCTTGCCGATATGTCTGACGGCGACGCCAGACGCGCCCTGAACGCGGTGGAACTGGGTGTGCTGACGACGGCGCCCGGCACGGATGGGGAAATCCATCTGACACTGGAGGTCGCTTCAGAGTGCATCCAGAAACGGGTCATCCGTTATGATAAGGATGGAGACAGTCATTATGATGTGATTTCTGCATTTATTAAAAGCATGCGGGGCTCTGATCCGGATGCGGCTGTGTATTATCTGGCGCGGATGCTGTACGCGGGAGAGAGCGTCACTTTTATCGCGCGCCGGATCATGATCTGCGCGTCGGAGGACGTCGGGAATGCGGATCCGCAGGCGCTGCAGGTGGCAGTCGCCGCCTCGCAGGCAGTCGAGCGGGTCGGGATGCCGGAAGCACAGCTGATCCTGGCGCAGGCCGCACTGTACGTCGCCTGCGCGCCCAAAAGCAATTCTGTGACAAACGCCATCTTTGACGCGATGGAAGCCGTAAAAGAGACACCCGCTGCGGTGCCGCCCCATCTGCAGGATGCACATTATAAAGGAGCGGCGAAGCTCGGACACGGAGTCGGCTATGAGTACGCGCACGATTGTCCGAAGCATTTCTCCCGGCAGCAGTATCTGCCGGACGCGGTGAAGGATCGGACATTCTATGAACCTTCTGAAAACGGTTATGAGCAGACTATTGCAAAATATCTGAAATGGATTCATGAGTAAAGTAAAAAGCCGGGGAATGCGGTTGCATATCTCCGGCTTTGATTTATGCGCAGAGCCGGGCAAGGTGTATTGCGGCCCAAGCCGCACCCGGCTCGCGCGGGCGAGTAGGAGCCGACAGGCTGCCTCCTACTCGATTTTTGAGAGCGTTAGCGGGATTTAGAATGCGCGGCTCTCCATGATATGTCCTGCATCGGTTTTTGATGCTACGTGTCATAAGGAATCCTCCGACTTCGTCGGCTATCCTTATGACGTGGGAAGCAGGCCGCGCCATCGCGCTTCAGCGCGATTTTAAATGCGCGGCTCTCCATGTACAGACGCAGATCAGTGCAAACAGCGCCGCCGTACAGACAGCGATGATCCAGGGCGTGGCTCCTGTGGTCAGCAGAGCGGCGCCGTCTTTCATGGTCGTAAACCCGAAGAACGCAAAGATCACGAAAGCCAGCTTATCCAGAAAACCGGCCGGCATTTTGCTTTCAATCAGATGGCCGACCAGCATGCCGATCAGATCTGCTGCGAACAGGCCGATGGAACAGGCCAGCCAGATGAGGATAGCGTGCTGCGCACCCTCATTTGCAGCAAATGTAATGGCAGTCAGCTGTGTTTTGTCCCCGAGCTCCGCGATGAAAAATGTACCGAAAACCGTCAGGATCGGGAATTTCGAATCCTTGACGTTCTCCTTTTCTTCCCCTTCCTCCACCTTGCGCAGCGTCGTCCAGGCGAAGTAAAAGAACGCCAGAGCTGCCACGAGCTTGATCAGCCAGGTGGGGATAAAACGGGAGAGCAGAGCGCCGAGACAGACAGCGATCGCGTTCAGTGCCAGAATGGAAGCACCGGAGCCGATGATGATATCCCGAAGCTTATATCGGGAAGTCATGGCGATCATCAGAAGCTGCGTCTTATCGCCCATCTCGGCGATGAACATGGTGATGAGAATCTGGAAAAACAGTAACATAAAAAACCTCCTTTGCGTTGCGCTGTCAAAAAAGGACAGCAAATTGTTTCGCTGCCCAAAAAATAACCCATGTATGGCAGCACAAAAGTACCATACATGAGTCTCGTTATTTCATACAAGCCAGATTCATACAGGAAAACGTTTCGCCGGGAAAGCATCTGTCTGCCGCGGCTCGTCTCATGCAGAATCAGTATGTTGACTTGCAACACCCAGATAGAAAAGTGGTGCCAACTACTCCCTCATGCAATGTCGTGTATCTGCGGAGCAGATGCTCGACATTTGCCTTAAGATAGCACAGTTTTTGTGAGAGGGCAACCCCTAAAATATGAAAACAGGCAGTTTGTTCATTCGTAACTGATTCAGTACCTTCACAGTTACAAGGTACTGGCCTGAATCGTTAGGTTCATTCACCATGGGTTCGCGTCAGCGGGCAGAAAACTGCCTGACAGGCCTTTTCATAATCGCGCGGCGCGAGCGTCAGCTGCAAGCCGATCTTTCCGCCGCTGACGGCAATCTTTTCATAGCGCAGGGCCGACTCATCCATAAAGACCGGGTAGTTCTTCTTCATGCCGATCGCGGTGCAGCCGCCCCGTATGTAACCAGTGACACTCTGGATATCCTTTACGTGAATCATGGAGAGCGATTTGCACCCGGCGGCTTTTGCCGCTTTCTTCAGGTCCAGTTCCTCATCAATCGGGAGTGCAAATACATAATATGCGTGTTCCGGGCTTACCGTGACGAGCGTCTTGAAAACAATCTCGTGGGGCAGCCCGAGCAGATCTGCAGCGTGCTGTCCGTCGATAAACTCCTCGCACTCATAGGATTGAAATGTATACGGAATCTTCATGCGGTCAAGAATCCGCATGGCGTTGGTTTTGAAATCTTTTTGCTTTGCCATTGTGAGTCCTTTCGTTTATGACACGAGAATGCGATAAGTCTGCTTCGCTGAGCCGGGCTTCCTCTACAGCTTTATCTGAAACAAGTATAATTTCATGAAAGTAATTTGTCAAATATGAAAAAAAGACTTGCATAATATACATTACATGTGTATAATTATGCAATCGCGAAAATGCTTTACAGAAAAGTAGCATGGTAGTATGATGTACCTGCTGTTTTTCAGATGAGAGAACGCGTCAGCGATGCAGAAAAGCTTTGCGTTTCGCTGACGATATAGAATGAAGGTACTGAACAGTTACGAATGGAGATTTTATTATGATAAAAGTGGGAATTATTGGAGCGACCGGCTATGCGGGAGGCGAGCTGGTGAGGCTGCTTCTCGGACATAAGGATGCAGAGATCGTATGGTATGGGTCGAGAAGCTACGTGGATCAGAAATATGCATCGATTTATCAGAATATGTTTCAGCTTGTGGATGCAAACTGCATGGATGACAATATGGAGGCGCTGGCGGATCAGGCGGATGTGATTTTCACGGCAACGCCGCAGGGGCTGTGCGCGTCTCTGGTAAATGAAGGGATTCTCTCGAGGACGAAGGTGATCGACTTAAGCGCTGACTTCCGTCTGAAGGATGTGAAGGTTTACGAAGACTGGTATAAGCTGAAGCACGCGGCACCGCAGTTTCTGGACGAGGCGGTGTACGGCCTGTGCGAGATCAATCGGGACAGCATCAAGGGAGCACGGCTGATCGCCAATCCGGGCTGCTATCCGACCTGCAGCACCCTTTCGATTTATCCGTTGGTAAAGGAAGGCCTGATCGATCCGGCGACGATTATTATTGACGCCAAGTCCGGTACCTCCGGCGCGGGTCGAGGCGCAAAGACGGACAATCTGTACTGTGAGGTCAATGAGAATATCAAGGCGTACGGTGTGGCGAGTCACCGGCATACGCCGGAGATCGAGGAGCAGCTGAGTTATGCGGCCGGGAAACCGGTTGTGCTGAATTTCACTCCGCATCTGGTGCCGATGAACCGTGGTATTCTGATCACCGCTTATGCGTCTCTGACTAAAAAGGTGTCCTATGAGGATGTAAAAGCGATCTATGATCAATATTATGAAGATGAATATTTTGTCCGCGTCCTCGATAAGGATATCTGCCCGCAGACCAGATGGGTGGAAGGCAGTAATTTTGTAGATGTGAACTTTAAGATCGACCCGCGCACAAACCGCGTGATCATGATGGGCGCGATGGACAACCTGGTCAAGGGTGCGGCCGGACAGGCGGTGCAGAACATGAACCTGCTGTTCGGGGAGGACGAAGCGGAAGGACTGCGGATGGCACCGATATTCCCGTAAAGAAAATCGGGTTGGAAGTCTGCAGATGGCGTTGATGTTTCCGTAAGAAAATCGGAAACAGGATGATTATTGTACGGAGCGGTTCATCTGGTGCGCTGATGGAATGGTTATAATAATGAAAGAATCGGATGGTTCATATAACGAAAAAAGCAGTGAGAAGGAGTCAGAACTGGTTATGAAAAAAATTGAGGGCGGCGTGACCGCCGCAAAAGGATTTCAGGCGACCGGCGTTGCGGCCGGGATTAAGAAAAGCAAAAAGGATATGGCCATGATTTACAGTGAAGCGGCCTGCCGCGTGGCGGGAACCTTTACGACAAATCTGGTCAAAGCAGCGCCGGTGAAGTGGGATCAGGAAATTGTTAAAAGCTGTAATGATGCAGAAAACGCTGCGCGTTTCGCTGGCGTTCATGCAGTGGTTGTGAACAGCGGCGTGGCGAATGCCTGCACCGGAGCGGAGGGCTACGGCTACTGCCGTGATACGGCTTCGAAAACGGCAGAGCTGTTCGGAATTCAGGAAAATCAGGTGCTGGTCGCGTCGACCGGCGTGATCGGGAAGCAGATTCCGATCGATAAGATCTGTACGGGAATTGAGATGATGAAGCCACAGCTGTCAGATACGAAAAAGGGCGGCACGCTGGCGGCGGAAGCTATCATGACCACGGATACCGTGGTGAAAGAGGTGGCCGTGGAAGTAGAACTCGGCGGCAAAACTGTGACCATTGGCGGTATGTGTAAGGGCAGCGGCATGATTCATCCGAATATGTGTACGATGTTAAGCTTTATCACCACGGATGCGAATATTTCGCAGGAGCTTCTGCAGAAGGCTTTAAGTACGAGTGTTCCGGACACCTACAACATGGTATCCATTGACGGCGATACTTCGACCAACGACACCTGCCTGGTGCTGGCGAATGGTCTGGCGGGTAATCCGGAGATTACGGAAGAAAACGAAGACTATCAGGCATTTTATGAAGCATTAAATGAGATCAATACCGTTCTGGCGAAAAAGATGGCCGCAGACGGCGAGGGCGCAACTGCGATGTTTGAAGTCAAAGTCGTCGGAGCTGCAAGCAGGGAACAGGCTGTGACCATCAGCAAGTCCGTCGTTTCTTCCAGTCTGGTCAAGGCAATGATCTACGGTCACGATGCGAACTGCGGCCGGATCCTCTGCGCGATGGGTTACTCCGGTGCATCCTTTGACCCGGATCAGGTCGATGTGTATTTCGAGAGCGCGGCCGGCAAGATCAAGATTATCGAGAACGGCGTACCGACCGGCTACAGTGAGGAGGAAGCTACCCGCATCCTCTCCGAAAGTGCAGTCACCGCCATCGCCGACATCAAGATGGGCGAGGAGACCGCCACCGCGTGGGGCTGCGACCTGACCCATGATTACATTAAAATTAATGCGGATTATCGGAGTTAAGACTGACCAACCGAGCATAGATTTCCCTGCTTCGCCATTGTTTGAGCGAAGCGGGGAATCATAAGCGGCGCGGAGAAACGAAAAAATCAACGTGGCTGCGTCGGAAATCAGTTGGCCGATTTTTTGAAGAAGCAAAGGAGACTTTTCAGATCATGGAATCAACAGATATGGAACTCTGGCTGCAGAAAGCCAACGTCCTGATTGAAGCGCTGCCGTATATCCAGCGTTTCCAGGGAAAAACGATCGTCGTCAAATACGGCGGCAGCGCGATGGTGGATCACGAACTCAAAAAGAGCGTCATCCGCGATGTGGCGCTTTTGAAGCTGGTCGGCTTCCGGCCGATCATCGTGCATGGAGGCGGCAAGGAAATCACAAAATGGATCAACAAGGTCGGCCTGGAGACAAATTTTGTCAACGGCCTGCGTGTCACAGACAAGGACACGATGGAAGTGGCGGAAATGGTGCTGAACCGCATCAATAAAGGACTGGTCTCGATGATGGAAAAGACCGGACTGAAAGCCGTCGGTATCAGCGGTAAGGACGGCACAGTGCTGCGTGTGGACAAAAAGCTGGCGGACGGCAAGGACATCGGCTACGTCGGAGAAGTGAAAGAAGTCAACACGGAACTTCTGGATACGCTTCTCGACAATGATTTTATCCCGGTCATCTGCCCGATCGGTTCGGATGACCAGTATCATTCGTACAACATCAACGCGGACGATGCGGCCTGCGCGATCGCGACAGCGGTCAAGGCGGCGAAGCTGGCGTTCCTGACCGATATCGAGGGCGTTTACCGGGACCCGCTTGATCATAGCTCTCTTATCAGCGAGCTGACGATCCCGGAAGCAAAGGAATTTTTAAAGAGCGGCAATGTCGGCGGCGGTATGCTGCCAAAGCTGCAGAATTGCATCGCTGCGATCGAGGCGGGCGTCTCCAGAGTCCATATTCTGGACGGCAGGATTGAGCATTGCCTGCTGCTGGAATTCTTTACCAACAAAGGAATCGGCACGGCGATCATCGGAGACAAAGAGGAACGCTATTACGAGGAGGGCCAGCAATGACAAGTCAGAATTATATGGAGAAAACAGAACAGTACGTGCTCCACACTTACAACCGTTTTCCGGTCGTATTTGAAAAAGGCGAGGGCGTGTATCTCACCGATGTGGACGGCAAACAGTATCTGGATTTCGGAGCCGGGATTGCGGTGTTTGCGCTCGGCTACGGCAATGAAGAATTCAACAATGCGCTGAAAACACAGATTGACAAGATCATACATACCTCCAATCTGTTTTATAATGTGCCGCTTGCGGACGCAGCGGAAAAGCTGGCAAAGGCAAGCGGCCTCAGTAAGGCGTTTTTTACCAACAGCGGCACCGAGGCAATTGAGGGTGCGCTCAAGGCGGCGCGGAAATATGCTTACCTGAAGGAGCAGGCAAAGAGATTGGCAGCGGCTGCCGCATCGGGATCGGATGGAGATACAGCATCAGCGGCTGCCCCGGATGACAACGCTGCAGCATATGAGATCATAGCGATGAATCATTCTTTCCACGGCAGGAGCGTCGGTGCACTTTCCGTGACCGGCAACCCGCATTATCAGGAAGCGTTCAAGCCGCTGATGGGCGGTGTGAGATTTGCGGATTTTAATGATCTGGAGAGCGTAAAGGCGCAGGTCAACGACCGCACCTGCGCGATCATTATGGAAACGGTGCAGGGGGAAGGCGGCATTTATCCGGCAGAACCGGAATTTCTGCAGGGTGTCCGCGCACTTTGTGACGAGAAAGATATCCTGCTGATCCTCGATGAGATCCAGTGCGGTATGGGACGTACCGGAAGCTGGTTTGCATGCCAGCAGTACGGTGTGCAGCCGGACATCATGACCTGCGCGAAAGCGCTTGGCTGCGGTGTGCCGGTCGGCGCGTTTGTCCTCAGCGAAAAGGTCGCACAGGCATCTCTCGTACCGGGCGACCACGGCACGACCTACGGCGGCAATCCGTTCGCGTGCGCGGCGGTCTCCAAAGTGTTTGACCTTTTCGAGAAGCTTCACATCGTCGAGCATGTGCAGGCGCTCACCCCGTATTTTGAGCAGCAGTTGGATGCGCTCGTAGAAAAATATGATTTCCTGACTGCCCGCCGAGGCAAGGGCTTCATGCAGGGGCTTGTGGTGGAAGGACTTCCGGTCGGCGACATCGTAAAGGCTGCTCTTGAAAACGGTCTTGTCGTATTAAGTGCTGAGGGCAATGTACTCCGTCTCGTGCCGCCGCTCGTGATCGAGAAAGAAGATATCGACGAGATGGTGCGCAGACTGGAGAAGTCGTTCTGAGAAAGCAGAAAACGTATAGATAAATGAAATTTGCACATACTCCTGTTAAGGAAAGAATCATAGTCACTGTGCAGGTGCTGAACAGTGACGAATCAGGGTAACTGTGAAGGTACGGAACAGTTACAGAATCGGACAGGAGGACTGCAATATGTGGGGAATCTTAACGGCGCTTTTATCCGGAGCGCTCATGAGCATACAGGGTGTATTCAACACAGAAATGACAAAGCAGACGAGCCTCTGGCTATCGTCTGCTTTTGTGCAGTTTACGGCCATGCTTGTCTGTATCGCGGCATGGCTGTTTACCGACCGGACAAATGCGGCCGCTCTTCTTGACGTGCAGCCGAAATATATGCTGCTTTCCGGTGTGATCGGCGCTTTTATTACCATTACCGTCGTAAAAGCAATGGGCGCTTTGGGACCGGCCCGTGCGGCGATGCTCATCGTTGTCGCGCAGCTGATCGTCGCGTATCTGATCGAACTGATGGGACTTTTTGGGGTGGATCGTCAGCCAATCGAATGGCGCAAAATACTCGGCATGGCAATTGCAATTGTGGGAATCGTGATCTTCAGGTGGTGAGTCGTTTTGTCTGAGCCGGAGTGTCACTCAAACCCGCAGTATTTCGTTTTTTTACTATACTTTGAAAATGAATGATGTATAATGATGAAGAATTTCCGCAAGGGCGCGTTTGATACGCGCCCTTTTTCTGTACTGTTCAAATCTGGCGATGAGATATTGAAGTGCGGGGCGGAAAAACTTTTGTTTCATTTCAGAGGCGGATATCTTGCTCTGCAGTGTGCACAAAGGCATTTAAGATAGTTCGTAACGATAAGAAGGAGGAGATATTATGAGAAGGAAAGCATCAAAGGCTCTGGCAATGGCACTGGCGCTGACGACCACGCTTGGCAGTTTTTGCGGTATGACTTCCGTGACTGCTCTGGCGGAAGAATCCTATGAGGTCGTGACTCTGGCAAGAGATCTGGATTCGAACAATCTGGATCCGGTAATGACTGCGGATAACTGTGATATCTGGGTATTGAATATGATGGTTGAAGGTTTGGTCGGGACATCGGACGACGGACAGGAGATCATCCCGGCTGTAGCGGATACCTGGGAGGTGTCGGACGACGGACTGGTTTATACATTCCATTTAAGAGACGGAATTAAGTTTTCCAACGGCGACGACGTGACGATTGAAGACTGCATTTACAGCATTGACCGCGCGAAGAACGCGGATGGTCCGTGGATCGGAATGCTGGATATGATTGAGACTATTGAGGATGGCGGAGACGATACGATTGTGATCACCTTGAATACGGTATCGCCTTCCTTCCTTTCTACGCTGGCGATGTTCAGTTCCGGAATTATGCAGAAGTCTTACTGTGAAGAAGTCGGAGAGGATGGAATTTCTGCCTGCCCGATGGGCACGGGTCCATACGTGCTGACAGAATGGGACAGAGGCGAAAAGATGGTTTTCACCAAAAATGAGTATTACTGGGAAGAGGGAAAACCAGAAGTAGATGAGATTGATATGGTGATCGTGGCGGATGACAATACCCGTATCATGCAGCTGGAAAGCGGCCAGATCGATATCGCGACCCAGGTACCGTACAGCCGGATCGATGAGCTGATGGCAATGGATGGAATTAATGTGGAGCTGTTTGATTCGACGGATGTCAAGTTTGTGCTTTTGAACTGCCAGTCTGAGTACCTGCAGGATAAGAGGGTGCGTCAGGCGCTGAGCCTCGCAACTGACAAGGCGGCGATCAACACTGCTGTTTACTTTGGTTATGGAGAGCTTGCGGAGACCTTCCTTTCCCCGTCAGCGCCGCATTACAATGAAAACCTTGAGACGACAGAGGTTGACATTGAGGCGGCGAAGGCGTTGATGGAAGAGGCTGGATATGCGGATGGTTTCCCACTTACCATTGAGGTCGGCAGCGGCGATACCGCATACCTGCAGATTGCGACCATGCTGCAGGCGGAATGGGCGGAAATCGGCGTAACCTTAAGCATCCAGCAGATTGATACGGCGACCGCGAGACAGAACTGGAAGGACGGCAATTATGATGTGTATATCAGCTACATGACTTCCGATATGACCGATACTTCTGAACTGGCAGGTCTGTGGTGTATTGAGGAGCAGGCACATTGCTGGAGAACCTATTGGAACGACGAGGATCAGGCCGCGGCTGAGGAGCTGTGCAAACTGGCAAACAGTGAGATGGATGAAACCCTTCGGATGGAATACTACTGCGAGATGCAGGAGATCGTAGCAGACGCGGTTCCGCTGATTCCGTTAGTATACAGCCCGTTTACCTTTGTATATTCGGACCGCGTATCCGGTGCGACACAGAGCCCTCTGGGCATCTATAATTTCAAGAATCTTGTGGTGAATGAGTGATGATTGCTGCAAAGAGAGCCGGGATGAATGCATTACGGGCATTGGAAGCGTTCCTGTGAGAAAAGGGACTCAGAGACAAAGATGTAAAAAGATGCGGAACGGCTATTAAAAGCAGCTGGGAAGGTACTGAACAGTTACCAGATACGAGGAAAAGGTGTTGGGGGCATATTCTGCCCCCGGCTCTTTTCTGTGATTTTTGATGCGCAGAGCTGCGTAAGGAGTTTTCCGGCTGGAGCCGGACGCAGCTCGCGCAGGCGAGCAGGAGGCAGGCACGCCTTCTCCCGCTCGATCGGAGAGCAGTGCTACGTAAGGAAAAAAAGAAAAGGACTGATACATATGGAAGAACTGACTTATATTGCTAAAAGGATCCTGCAGATGATCCCGGTGCTGCTGATCATCACGTTCGTCATATTCTTCGGGATGCGGCTGATCCCCGGGGATCCGGCGCTGCTTCTGCTGGGAAACAGAGCCAGCGACGAGGCGCTGGCGGCCATGCACAAAAAGCTGGGGCTGGATCAGCCTTTGATCACGCAGTATTTTCTTTTCCTGAAGCAGTGCATTACATTTGATTTCGGCGATTCCCTGTCCATGAAGACCTCGGTCACGGGCCTGTTCCGGCAAAAGGCGGTCATTACGGTTTCACTGACGCTTATGACCATTTTCTTCGCTATGCTGATCAGTTTTCCGCTGGGTTATATATCCGGCATGATGCATGACAGGAAGATCGGAGCGTTCATTGATTCCCTGTCGCTGATCTTTGTTTCCGTGCCCGAATTTCTGATCGGACTGATCATGCTGATCGTTTTTGCGTTGAATCTGAAGCTGTTTCCGGTGGGAGGCTGGGGCACGACTGTGCCGGAGCATATCCGAAGCCTGATTCTGCCGTCCTTTACCGGAGCACTGGGAACTGCGGCTCTGGTGCTGCGGAACATCCGCGGCAATGTGATCGACGTGCTGCAGAAGGATTATGTCGATTTTGCGTACAGCAAGGGACTTTCTCCGTGGAGAATTCGCAGCAGCTACATTTTCAGAAATGTGATGATCTCTACCGTGACGCTGCTGACAATGCGCATGACCTATATGCTTGCCGGCAGCATTGTGATCGAGAGTGTATTCGCGCTTCCGGGGCTGGGGCAGATGATGCTGAACGCGATCCTGGCGAGGGATTATCCCGTGGTTCAGGGGACGGTATTTCTGTTTGCAATCATTGTACTGGTGATGAATCTGATCACGGATGTGCTTTATTCAATCCTGGATCCAAGAGTGAAGCTTAACTGACAGGGGAAAGGAAGAGACGAATCATGAAAAGAATAAAACGAAAGAAATTTTCTATTGCGTTCTGGATTGCTTCCGCTTTTCTCGCCCTGATCGTTCTTATGGCGGTCGTTCCCGGATTGTTTACTCCCTATGATCCGATCGGTCAGGATATGACGGCGCTGATGCAGAAGCCTTCCTCCGCGCACTGGTTTGGCACGGACAATCTGGGCAGGGATATTTTTTCACGGGTGGTCTACAGCGCCAGGCTGGATCTGGAGATCGGTATTTTTGCGATGCTGGTCCCGGCAGTGGTCGGTACGATGGTGGGACTGCTCTCCGGATATTACGGCGGGAAGGTGGATGCCATCATCATGCGCATTCTGGATATTTTTACCGCATTTCCGCTGATGGTCCTGGTGATCGCGATCGTGGCGATCCTCGGTTCCGGCATTAAGAATCTGTTTATTGCCATCTGGCTTGTGGGATGGCGCGAGTACGCGAAGCTGGTGAGAGGGGAGACGCTGGTGGCCAAAAACAGTGAATATGTAGCTGCGGCCAGAACTCTGGGCTTCTCAAACGCGAGAATTATGCTGCGTCATGTGCTTCCGAATGTCGTAAACGGCGCTTTTGTCTATGCAATCTCGGATATTATGCTGTGCATGCTGATGGGGGCGTCATTAAGCTTTCTCGGGCTGGGAGTTCCCGCACCGACGCCGGAGTGGGGCGCGATCATTGCGGACGGAAAGCTGTTTATCACGACCGCACCGTGGATCGTGGTATTTCCGGGCATTATGCTGGCACTGACGGGAATCTCCATCAGCATTATCGGAGAACAGGTTTCTGCAGTCCTGCAGAAGACGACATCATGACCGGGAGGATGAGAGGATGGCTGGAAGTGTTTTGCTGGAAGTCAAAGATCTGCATACCGACTTTGCTTCCGAAGATAAAAATGTGCATGCGGTAAACGGCGTGAGCTTTTCCATTATGGAAGGAGAAATATTCGGACTGATCGGGGAGAGCGGCTGCGGAAAAAGCGTGACCTGCCGATCTTTGATCCGTCTGGTAAAAAAGCCCGGAAAGATTGTGGGAGGCCAGATCGTTTATCAGGGAAAAAATATTCTGGAATGCAGTGATAAGGAAATGCAGAAGATCCGCGGGAAAGAGATCGGCATTATTTTTCAGGAGCCGATGACGACTCTGAATCCGGTTCTGACGATCGGACAGCAGCTGATGGAATCCTTTAAAGAGCCGGGGATGACAAAAAAAGAAAAGAAAACGCATGCTGCCCAAATGCTGAGACTGGTGGGGATCCCTTCCCCGGAGGAGCGCCTTGACAGCTATGCACATGAGTTTTCCGGCGGAATGAGGCAGCGGGCAATGATCGCAATCGCGCTTGCGTCCAGACCTCACCTTTTGCTGGCGGATGAACCGACTACCGCGCTGGATGTGACCGTACAGGATCAGATCATCCGGCTGCTTCTGCGGCTGCGGGAAGAACTGAAGATGAGCATGGTGCTGGTGACGCATGATTTGGGTGTTGCCTCCATGATGTGTGATCATATTGCGGTGATGTATGCGGGAGTGATCATGGAGAGCGCGGATGCCGGGACGATTTTCAAACGGCCGGCCAATCCGTATACCTATGGGCTGATGCGTTCGATCCCGTCTCTGGAAAAAAAGGGCGGCGAGCTTTATTCCATCGAAGGAGCTCCGCCGGATCTGGACCATATGCCTGAGGGCTGCCCGTTTGCGCCGCGGTGCGAATTCTGTGAAGAGATCTGTCGGAAAAGCATGCCGGAGCTGGCGGAGACGGAACCGGGACATTTTACCAGGTGTCATCGTGCGGAATGCATGGGAAGCCTTCTGGCTGACAGTTTCCTTGCGGATACAGTGAAAGGAGGAACGTCGGATGTCTGAACAGAAACAGGAGCAGGTGATCTGCGTAAGCCATCTTTGCAAAACCTTTCCGGTCAAACAGAACCTTCAGGAGATTGCCGCCCGGAAAGAACAGAAGGTCGTGCGTGCGGTCGATGATGTGAGCTTTTCCATAGACCGGGGTGAAACGCTGGGACTCGTGGGAGAAAGCGGCTGCGGGAAAAGTACGCTTGCAAGGACGCTGATCCGCCTGTACCGGCCGGATGCCGGCTCGATGGAATTAAATGGCTACGGCGATCTGGCAGGTCTGGAAGGAAAAGCGTTAAAAGAGGCCAGAAAGGACATACAGATGGTTTTTCAGGATCCGTATTCTTCCCTGAATCCAAGGATGACGATCCGCCAGATCTTTTACGAGATCCTGTCGGTCCACCATATTTGCCCAAAGGAAGAATATGAGAAACGGACGATCGAGATCCTGGAAAAGACCGGAATGCCGTCCTATGCGCTGGATCGGCGACCATCCGCCTTTTCAGGCGGTCAGCGGCAGAGAATCGGCATTGCGAGAGCGCTGGTGATGAACCCGGAGCTTCTGATCGCGGATGAGCCGGTCTCGGCTCTGGATGTTTCAATCCAGGCACAGATCATCAATCTGTTGATGAAGCTGAAAAAGGAACTGAATCTGACAATGCTGTTTATTTCTCATGATCTGCGGGTCGTCCAGTATCTTTCGGATCGGGTGATGGTCATGTATCTGGGCCATGTGGTGGAGCTGGCAAAGACTCAGGAACTGTTTGCGCATCCGGCACATCCCTATACCAGAATACTGATCGATGCGGCTCCGGCCATCGGCGCAGTCCGTGCCGGAGAAGAGAGTGCGATCCAGGGGGAGCCGCCCAGTCCGATCCATGTGCCGAAGGGCTGTGCGTTTTCTCCGCGCTGTCCATACGCGACTGAACGCTGCAGACAGGAGGAACCGGCACTGACCGGGGATACGGAAGGCAGACTGGTAAGGTGCCATTATCCGCTGATCGACGGCTTTTACGGGTGAAAATTTTAAGTCCCGTAACTGTGAAGGTATGGAACAGTTATGATGATACGGAATATGGGAGTGAGTGAGGATGGAATTGCTGGATGAAGCATTTGTGAAAAAGGAAATGACTTACTGGAATGTCCCCGGGATGGCTGTGGCTATCTGCCGTGATGGGGAGGTGCTTTTTGAAAAGGGATACGGCTGTCGTTCGCTTGCTTCAAAGGAACCGATGACGCCATCTACGTTAAGCGGGATCGCCTCCTGCTCGAAATCGTTTACTTCGGCGGTTCTGGCGGCACTGGTGGATCGGGGCCTGCTGGATTATGACACTCCGGTCAGGGAGTACCTGCCGGATTTTGCGCTGATGGATCCGGTCGCCACCGCACAGGCGACGGTAAGAGATATGCTTTATCACCGGACGGGACTGGCCGGTCATGACGCAATGTGGCCGGACGATACAGTAAGCCGCGATGAGTGGATGCACAGGCTGCGCTATCTGGAGCCAAACAGGCCGTTCCGCAGTGCAACGCAGTACAGCAACGTGATCTATTCCCTGCTAGGGCACATCGCGGAGCGCATCACGGGACATACCTGGGAAGAACTGGTGCGGGAGCTGATCTTTGAGCCGCTTGGCATGAAGCGCAGCTGCCTGACGGTGGAGGAAATGCGCAGGGACAGCAACTATGCCGTCGGTTATTTTGAGCGGGACAGACATGGCGTACTGGAAGAAATGCCTGCCTGGGAGATGAATGTGGGGGCTCCGGCAGCGGCCGTGAATACCTGTGTCCATGAAATGATGAGCTGGCTCATGCTGCATCTGGAAAACGGCGTATATGAGGGAAAACGCCTTTTTTCGGAGAATGTCATGCAGCAGATGCACAGGGGATGCGTGGACATGGATCTGTTCCCCTGGAGTTATCCGGAGATTCCTTCCTGCGGCTTTTACGGTATGGGATGGAAATCCTTCTTTTACCGGGGAATGCCGTTTGTATTTCATACAGGAGAGCTCGAGGGATACTGCGCGATGCAGATTCTTTTGCCGGAGCAGAAGCTGGGGATCATGATCCAGGTGAACCGGCACAAACCTCTCTCTCCGTTCCTCAATGAGATCGCTTACACATTGATCGATCATGCGCTCGGTATGCCTGATGTCGACTGGGCAAAAAGGCTGCATGAGTTTGACGGTCACTTTGGCGGAACGCATTATGACTGGCGGGTGAATCTGCTGTCGGATGCGCCTGTCCCCGGTACCTGTCTTTCTCATGAGATTGCGGCGTATACCGGGACTTTTGAGAGTAAAGCCTATGGGAAGATACAGGTGAAACAGGAAAAGGATGGCCTGATCCTGTATTACAAACACTGGGCGTTTCCGATGGAGCATTACCATTATGACACGTTCCGGATCCGGGAACTGAAAGAAGATACCATTTTTGTCACGCTGCCGATGACCTATCATTATGAGGAGAACAGCGGAGCCATTGACGGCTGCTATCTGAAGCTGGAACCGGAAACCTCGTCCATATGGTTCCAAAAACTGGATGATGAGCCGGTTTCCGCCTGATATGAGACAGAAAAAACTGTCGGGAACGGATGGACAGTGTGGGAGGGAAATTTTTGGAAGAGAAAGGCTTTTTATATGGAACAGCGGGTTGTCTGTGTGCGGGAATGCACTCAGGGCGGCCTGATTCGCTGCCTGTATGAAATGCGGAAATGTAAGGGCGCCGGAATTATCGAAATCCCCACAGGCTGTACGGAAATCCGCTGTATGTCGGATGGGGTCAATTCTCAGATGGAAATCATGGAAGGATTAACGAAAGCCGAAGAGTGCAGCTTCTCCCGATACGACAGGTGCGTGGGCATCCGGCTCACACCCGGTGTTTCCGTCCGAAAAGAAGTGCTTGAAAAGGATCCCGGCCTGAAGCAGCAGCTGATGAAACAGATGCTGAGTGAAATCTCTTTAAAAGACCGTTTGCAGGAGTTCGAACAGATTCTCCCGGAAGGCCTGCTTGCCGACTGCCCGGAACCGGTCAGAGAGCTGGTGCAGATGCTGCAGCAGAATAATGGGTGTGTGAATGTAAACACCTGCCTGCGGGAAATGGCATACAGCCAGCGCCGGATGGAAAGCCTGTTCAAAGAAGCGCTGAAGCTTTCTATGAAAAAATATGCGATGATCGTGAAGCTTCAGATCTGCCTTGGCAGAATGGAAAAGCAGATTCCGGAGGTCTGGAATGACCTGCAGTTTTATGATCAGACACATTTTATCAAATCATTTAAAACATTTCTATCCGTGACACCCACACAGTATGAGAAAAACAGAACAGAGATGGGCGTATATTAAGGACAGCTAAAATTCGCAGCAGCTGTTCTTTGTCTTCACATCTGCGGGGGATTATCGCAAACGGCGGCAAATCGTATGGATATGCATTTCATCAGAAAAAGAATGGCACTTTCAGGGAAAGCGTGGTATACTGTCAGCAATCAAAAGGGACGGGTAACTGTCCTGAATCAGTTACAGGGACGGAACGACTCTGATGCTGACATGGAGTCTGAGGAGAATGACATGGAGATACGATTAGAACATCTGACAAAAAAATTTCCGAACCGCGATCGGAAATCCGGCTGGGGCGCACGGCGACACGGTAAGAACAGCGGAGTAAGTAATTCCGTTATTCCACAGGATGTGGTGGCGGTGAATGACTTTACGTTTACCATTCCGGACGGGAAGCTGATCGGACTCTTAGGACCGTCCGGCTGCGGTAAGAGCACGACGCTGAATCTGATCAGCGGCCTTCTGGCGCCGACGAGCGGCAGGATTTTCTTCGGGGACGACAATGTGACGGAACTGCAGCCGGAGATGCGCGGGATCGGACTGGTGTTTCAGAATTACGCATTGTATCCGCATCTGACGGTGCGGCAGAATATTATGTTTCCGCTGGAGAACCGCAAGGGGAAGGACCGCCTTTCCAAAGAGCAGATGCTTTCGATGGCGGATGAGGCGGCGCGTCTGGTGCAGATCGATAAGCTGATGGAGCGCAGGCCGGGCGAGCTGTCGGGCGGACAGCAGCAGCGCGTGGCGATCGCGCGGGCCCTGGTGAAGCAGCCGCGGGTGCTGCTCCTTGACGAGCCTCTGTCCAATCTGGATGCCCGCCTGCGGCTGCAGACGAGGGATGAGATCCGCCGGATTCAGCGTGAGACGGGAATTACGACGGTTTTTGTAACGCATGATCAGGACGAGGCGATGAGCATTTCAGATCTGATCGTAGTGATGAAGGAGGGCGTGGTGCAGCAGATCGGGAAGCCGCAGGAGGTCTACGACAGCCCGGCGAACCTGTTTGTCGCGAAGTTCCTCGGCACGCCGCCGATCAATGTCTTTGAAGGACAGGTGCGCGGCGGAAAGCTGTACATCGGAGAAGACGCGGTGCTGGATGCCGGATGTGTAACTGCCCGTAATGAGAAGACTGCTGAGGTACCTGTCGGTGGCTTCGCACGGAAATCTGAAGGAAAATCTGCTGAGAATTCTGCCGGGGGAGAAACTGCAGGCGTGCCGGATCGTGACGTCTGGGTCGGCATCCGTCCGGAAGGATTTCTGCTTCGTGAGGACGGACCGTTTTGCTGTGAACTGAACGGCGTCGAGGTGATGGGACGCGATATCAGTGTACTTTCAAAAAACAAAGCTTCGGTGAACCCGGTCGTCCGCTCGATCATTGGTACGGAAAATAAGGTCGACACATCGAGTCCGGTCGTCCGCTTTGCACTGCGGCCGGAGAAGGTGTTCCTGTTTGACCGGAGCTCGGAGGAACGTCTATGAACATGGCAAGAGGTCGGTTTGATAAGGTGAAGGGCTGGCTGTATCTGCTCCCGGCAATCCTGTTTCTGGGCGCGTTTCTGGTCTACCCTCTGATCGATGTGTTTATTTATTCGTTTGAGGAGGGATATAATTTCACATCGCAGACGTATTTTGGCGTCGGTATTTACAATTATTCCTATGTCCTGCATGACCCGTATTTTCTGCAGGCCGTGATCAATACCTTTATCCTCGTGATCATCACGGTGCCGGTCTCGACCGGCCTTGCGCTGCTGATCTCGGTGGCACTGCACTCGATCACGAGATTCCGCAATCTTTTGCAGACCATTTATTTTCTGCCGTATGTGACGAATACGCTGGCAGTCGGCCTGGTCTTTATGATCCTGTTTAAAAAGACCGCCTACAGCGACGGCCTGATCAACCAGCTGATCAATCTTTTCGGGGGAAACTCCGTGGATTTTATCGACGGGCCATACTGGGCGAAAATGCTGGTACTCTGCATTTATACGATATGGGTCGTCATGCCGTTTAAAATCCTGATTCTCACCGGCGCGCTCGCGTCCGTGAACGAGGATTACTATAAGGCGGCGCGCGTGGACGGCACGTCGAAATTCCGGATTTTCCGTAAGATCACGCTGCCGATGATCTCTCCGATGATCTTTTATCTGGTGATCACCGGATTTATTGGCGCGTTCAAGGCATACAGCGACGTGGTCGCGCTCTTTGGCACAGACCTGAACGCGGCCGGGATGAACACGATCGTCGGCTACGTGTATGACATGCTCTACGGCGACAGCGGCGGATATCCGTCGTACGCCTCCGCGGCGGCGATCATTCTGTTCGCGATCATACTGACGATCACGGTCATCAACCTGATGGTCAGCAGAAAGAGCGTACATTATTAATTTATGTGACGTGCATGGCAATGCAGGGCGGGCTCGGACATGCTCGCGCTTATAAAATGGCGCAGCGGTACTAAGTTCACCCATTTCCCTGCGGGATGGGTTCACTAAGGACCGGCGCCATCTTTAATAGTCCGAGTCCATCCCTGCATCGCTCAGCACTGATTTCATATAAATTACGAAATAATACATGAGTGGTGGGTGACCAATATGGATACTTCTGTTGATTATAAGAAAGCGGAAGCTTCGGCGCGGATCCGCGGACGCGTTCTCGGCGCGGTGAAGGGCGTGTTTCTGGCGCTGTGGGCGCTGATCGTCCTGTTCCCGTTTTACTGGATGGTGCTGACATCGGTCAAGAGCTACAGCCAGTACAGTTCCGAGTCTGTCCCGAAGCTGTATACGTTAAGCCCGACGTTTCAGAATTACACTTCCGCGTTTACGGAGGTGCCGCTCGCGCGTTATCTGGCAAACACGCTGATCTTTGCGGTGGGGACAACACTGATCATGCTGGTGGTGATCACGCTGGCGGCGTTTGCGTTCGCGAGACTGGAGTTCCGCGGGAAAAATGCGGTGTTTGTGTTTTTTCTTTCTCTGATGATGATTCCGAATGAGCTGGTCATTATCACAAACTTCGTGACGATCACGAATCTGAACCTGCGGAATACTTTCGCCGGTCTGATCCTGCCGTCGGTGACGAGCGTTTTCTACATTTATTTGCTGAAAGAAAATTTTGAACAGATACCGGACAGCCTCTATTATGCGGCCAAAGTGGACGGCACGTCGGATTTCCGCTATCTCTGGAAGGTGATGCTGCCGATCTCGAAGCCGACGATGACGACCATCGTCATTCTGAAGGTGATCGAGTGCTGGAATTCCTATGTGTGGCCGCGGCTGATCACGGACGACCAGAATTATTATCTGGTGTCGAACGGCATTCAGGAGATTCGGGAAAACGGCTTTGGACGAGAAAACATCCCGGCGATGATGGCGGCGGTGGTAGTGATTTCCGTGCCGCTGATCGTATTGTTTCTGATCTTCCGGAAGCAGATCATGGCAGGCGTCTCGAGGGGCGGGCTGAAACAGTGAGAGAACACGCGGAGGGAAAAAATATGGGTAAAAAAGAATCAAAATGTGCGCGTTTGGTCTCATGTGCGGCTTTATTGCTTTTGTGCCTTCTGTCCCTGACGGGCTGCCATGGGTCGCAGGAGACAAAGGAGGCGTTTGAGGTCCCGGATGAGTTTGACACCTCTGCGGAATACGAGATCACGTTCTGGGCGAAAAATGATACGAACAAGACGCAGGTAGCCATCTACGAACAGGCCATTGAGGATTTTGAAGAGCTGTACCCGAACATCACGGTAAATATCCGGCTGTATACGGACTACACAGACATTTATAATGATGTCATTACAAATATCGCGACGGACACGACGCCGAATGTGTGCATTACGTATCCGGATCACATCGCGACTTATCTGACTGGCGACAATCAGGTCGTGGCGCTGGATGAACTGATGACGGATGAAAAATATGGATTGGGCGGCAGTGCTCTGGAATTTGATTCCCCGACTGTCGATGAGGTCGTGCCGCAGTTTCTGGAGGAATGTCAGATCGACGGAACGTATTATGCGCTTCCCTATATGCGCTCGACAGAGGCCTGCTATGTGAATAAGACCTATGTAGAAGCGCTTGGATATGAGCTTCCCGAGACACTGACCTGGGATTTTATCTGGGAAGTGTCGGAGGCGGCGATGGAGAAGGATGAGGACGGGAACTTTGTGGTGAACGGGCAGAGCGTGATGATCCCGTTTATTTACAAATCGACGGATAACATGATGATCACCATGCTGCAGCAGCTCGGCACGGGATATTCTACGGATGACGGAGAGATCCTGCTTTTTAACGAAAGTACGCGGGACCTGCTGTATGAAATTGCCGGTCATGCGGAGAGCAGGACGTTTTCTACGTTTAAGGTATCCGGCTATCCGGCCAATTTCCTGAATGCGGGGCAGTGTATTTTTGCGATTGATTCGACCGCGGGCGCGACCTGGATGGGGACGGACGCGCCGCTGGTGGATATCAGCGAGGACAAGATCGTCGAATTTGAGACTGTAGTCATGGAAGTTCCGCAGTATGATACGGAGAATCCGCAGATGATCTCGCAGGGACCGTCCATCTGTATCTTTAATAAAGACGATCCGCAGGAAGTGCTGGCGTCCTGGCTGTTCGCGCAGTACCTGCTCACGAACGAGGTGCAGATTGCCTATTCTCAGACGGAAGGCTACATTCCAGTGACGACGAAGGCGCAGGAATCTGACGAATACCAGGACTATCTGTCCCGCTCTGGCGAGGATAATGAGACCTATTACAGTGTCAAGATCGACGCGGCGGAACTGTTCCTGGACAACATCGAAAATACATTTACCACTGCGGTATTCAACGGCTCAACCTCCCTTCGGAGCGCGGCGGGACAGCTGATCGAGGACACGGTAAAGTCCGCGCGCAGGGGTGAGACCATCGACGATGCTTATTTTGAAACACTGTACAGTGATGTGACTTCACTTTACCGGCTGGATCAGATTGAAGTTGCCGACGGGGAGGATTCTGACGGTAGACAGGATCTGGGACCGCTGCCGCAGACCGCGGTGATCCTGCTGGCGTCGATCGCGGCTGTGTGGGCGCTGATTTTGTTGTATTTGCTGATGCAGGAGATAAGAAAAAGAAAATTGCCTGAGTGACGTGTGCGGCAGAAGAGATGGCGCAGGTGTGGGGCAAATAGCTTTGGCGAAGCAAAAAGCGTTTTGCATTTTGGCAGTGTCAGGACAGAACGGGTGAACAGTTTACCGGGAACAAAAGGGGCGGCGATTAATGGCAGGAAGAGAGATGGTACTGTATTACAGTCCGAATAAAGACACGAAGACCCGTAAGGTAAAAAGCGTGTTGGTACGACTTGGGATACGGATTAAAAATATCACAAAGGAACAGTTTCAGGAGCAGGTCGGAACACTTGCGGGTTTGATGGAATTTGCCGGGAAGCGGACGGATGAAGCGAACCAGCCTGAGCTTACTGAAAAGCAGCAGGATGGGAGTGGAAAGAACGAACTTTCTGATGCGGAAACATTGGTAATTCCGGAAGAAGTGCTGGTGCTCTGCAATTTTACGGAGGCAGGACTGGACCGCCTTTTGCGTGAACTGCGAAAATCCAATGCTTCGGTGGCGTTGAAAGCGGTGTTGACGGAGACCAACTGCGCCTGGAGCTTTTATGAGCTGTATCAGGAAGTGCGCAGGGAGCATGAAAGTATGAGCAGGGGGTGATTCAATTGCCGGCATTATCTATGTTTTTTGGAATTATTGTACGGATGCAAAGTGAACGAGGTGGGAAACATAATAAACCGCATATACATGCTTTGTATGGTGATGATGAAATTGTAGTTGGGCTGGATGGCGAAGTGTTGGAAGGCAGCTTTCCAGGCAAACAATTAAAATTACTGTTGGCATGGATGACAATTCATGAGGAAGAATTAAAGGCAAACTGGAAATTGCTTTGTGATGGGGATGGTTATTTTAAAATAGACCCGTTGCGTTAAACAGTCAGGAGGAACAGTATGCTTAGGCCAACAGCGATTCAGGCAACAGCAATTTGTGCGTATCAGATTCTGGTAGAATTTGATAATGGAGAAAAAAAATATTTTGATGTTGAACCATACATAAAAGGAGAATGGTATGGAAAACTGAGAGCTTATGAATATTTTAAGAGAGTAACTACGGATGGCTATACAGTTGTGTGGCCGGACGGACAGGATATTTGTCCGGATGAGTTGTACGAATTAGGGCGGCTGGAACCGTAAAAAAGTTGTAATTATTTGTGATGTAAAGAAATAGTTAGTAAACGACGTAAGTCGTTTTACTTTGCGCCAGACGCGAGGCTGCAAAGCAGCCATTCCATGCGCGTCTGTGTGCATCGGTTATAGTGAATGACAAAAGAATTTTGTCGTTCACCCAAAAAATCAGGAGGAACTTAAAATGGAATTAAAAGAAATACTGCAACATGTGGATCACACATTACTGGCGCAGGACGCAACCTGGGAGCAGATTCAGCAGATCTGCGATGACGCGGTAACGTATCAGACGGCATCGGTCTGCATTCCGCCAAGCTACGTGAAGCAGGCGAAAGAATATCTGACCGGTGTTTCCGACAATGCGCCGGCAGTCTGCACTGTGATCGGCTTTCCGAACGGTTATAACACTACGGCAGTCAAGGAGTTTGAAACAAAAGATGCCATCGCAAACGGCGCGGATGAGATTGATATGGTCATTAACATCGGCTGGGTGAAGGATCAGAAATACGACTGTCTTTTAAATGAGATCCGTGCGCTGAAGGCGGTCTGCGGCAGCAAGATCCTGAAGGTCATTATTGAGACCTGCCTGCTGACGGATGAGGAAAAGGTGAAGCTTTGTGAGATCGTCACGGAAGCGGGAGCGGATTTTATCAAGACATCAACCGGTTTCAGTAAGGGCGGTGCGACTTTTGCGGATGTTGCTCTGTTTGCGGAGCATGTCGGCAGCAACGTAAAAATCAAGGCTGCCGGAGGGATTTCTTCTCTTGATGACGCTGCAAAGTTCCTGGAGCTGGGGGCGTCGCGTCTCGGCACGAGCCGGATCGTTAAGATCGCGAAGCAGCAGGGATGATACATTTGGATTTTTCTTTTCAGGTATAGAAAATATGCAGGACCTTACATCAGAATATTAAAATGATTAAAATGAAAAGCTGCTCGGACACCCGGGCAGCTTTTTCCATGCAGAGAATAATATTTCTAATATTGGAAAAGATACTTGCAAGGGAATCGGCATTACAAAGGCAATCAGAGAAGAAGGGAAACAGCATGAGAAAAATAATACGATGGTATCTGGCTCTGCTCATTTTTGCAGCCGTCTGTGTTCTGGGAGTGTGGGTTGTTTCTTCAAGGAACAACGAGCCAAAGAATGCGACTCTTGTGTGGAACAGCTCAGAACCCTGGAAATGGAAGGATGAACAGGCTTCCATGACTGTTGCTGCCGGAAAACAGGGTTATGGATTTGGAGATTTGAGACTATGAGTACGTCAGACACATTATATCTGAAGATCGATAAAAACATCCGCATTCAGAAAGAAAAGGTTACGCTTGGTGAGATCGCGCAGTTCACCTGTGCGGAAAAAGCAGTGGTAAATAAGGTGAAAACACTTCGTCTGCCGACGGAACGGATACAAAAGCCGGGGCGGTACGTGTATTCTGTTCTGGACGTCATTGAGGTGATTCAGGAGGAATATCCGCAGCTGGAGATCAGCAATCTTGGTGAGACGGATTTTGTCCTGACACTGGAGAAAGCGCCGGGCGGAGCGGATGCATGGGGCTGGATTAAGACTGCGCTGCTGTGCCTGCTGTCTTTTTTCGGAGCCGCGATCTCCATCATGGCGTTTAATACGGATGTCGGTCTCACGGATCTGTTTGGACGTCTGTATGAGATGTTTACCGGCAGGACATCCAACGGCTTTACTGCTCTGGAGATATCCTATTCGATTGGCGTAGGACTTGGAATCCTGATCTTTTTCCATCATTTTGCGAGAAAAAAGGATGGGGCGGAGCCGACGCCGCTGCAGGTGCAGATGCGCGTTTATGAGGAGGATGTCGATAAAACGATGATCGAGACCTCGCAGAGGATAGAAAAGGAGAAGATGGAGGCAGATGGGTGAACTGATTTTGATACTGACCGGATTTTCCGGCGGTTTTCTGGTGGCAGGCGGTGTGGCGTCCATCATGGTCGGCCTGGGAATCATTACCCGCTTTATCGGTATCACGCACACCGCGCGGCAGATCCTGTGGTATGAGGACGCGATCCTTTTAGGAGCGGTGGCCGGAAATATTGCCACGGTATTTGATTTTGAACTGGTGACAGGAGTCTGGCTGATGGCTGTGGCGGGGCTTTTTATCGGCATTTTTGTGGGCGGCTGGATCCTGGCGCTGGCTGAGCTGGTCGATGTGTTTCCGGTATATGGACGCAGGCTTGGCATCCGGCATGGTGTACGGGGCATTGTGATCGCGCTCGCAATCGGGAAGACGGTGGGGAGCTTTCTGTATTTTTTCCGCCATCTCGGGTGAAAGGAATCAACGGGAATGTGTTACTATTCACGGCCTTCCACCCCGCATGCGCATCTACGCTCCGCTTCGGTCGGCGCCAAACGGGCGTCACTGGCGCCCGGCGCCGTCGCCCTTTCAGGGCTCCAGTTTCGCTGCTGACGCAGCTAAGACTGCTTATGTGGGGTGGAGTTCCTGCTTCACAGGCCTCATATGTAGTTACTTCCAGTCTCTTTCGTGCAAGCACGACGATTCTGTCAGTAACTACATATGGGCCGTGAATAGTAACGGGAATGTCTGGCAGAATGTGATTTTCTGGAAAATAAGCTTGAAAAGGAGGTATGGTTGTAGTAAAGTAGTGGCGAAACACGGCCGACCTGTTTGAGGCGGTTATTGTATATGATCCGCAGAATGGCATATTGAAAGCAGGAATAAGAGACAGGATCGTGCCAGTATGAAGATGAGTCGGTTCGGAATGAAAGATTAGAAAAACAGGGGGATAAGAACGTGATTTCTGAGAAAATGCGGCCGTATCTTGCGAACAATTCGGCGATTCGCATGATGTTTGAGGAAGGGAAAAAGATGGCGGAGCTCTATGGAGCGGACAAGGTCTATGATTTCAGCCTTGGCAATCCGAATGTGCCGGCTCCGCAGAAGGTGAATCAGGCGATTAAGGAGATTCTCGATGAGGAGGATCCTCTTTTTGTTCACGGCTATATGAGCAATGCGGGCTATCCGCAGGTGCGTGCGGCGATCGCGGAGAATCTGAACCAGCGGTTTGGGACAAACTTTACGGAAAGAAATCTGATCATGACGGTGGGAGCCGGGAGCGGCCTGAATGTCGCGCTGAAGACGGTGCTGGATCCGGGCGATGAGGTGCTCACGGTTGCTCCGTATTTTCTTGAGTACCGCGCGTATGTGACGAACTATGACGGCGTACTGGTGACGGTTGAGCCGGACGAGGAGACATTCCAGATCAGTGCGGAGGCGTTTGCCGCAAAGATATCCGCGAAGACGAAAGCGGTGATCATCAACAACCCGAACAATCCGACCGGTGTGGTCTATTCCGAGGATACGATCCGGGCTCTGGCTGCCGTTCTGGATGAGAAACAGAGCGAGTATGGGCATGCGATCTATCTGATCTCCGATGAACCGTACAGGGAGCTGGTGTTTGACGGCGCAGCGGTTCCTTTTGTCACAAAGTATTATAAAAATACCATGGTGGTATATTCATACAGCAAATCTCTCTCCCTGCCGGGCGAGCGTATCGGCTACGTGCTGATCCCGGACGAACTGGAGGAGAGCGGGATGACGATTGACGCTGCGACGATCGCGAACCGCATCAGCGGCTGCGTGAACGCGCCGTCCCTGATCCAGCTGGCCGTGGGGCGGTGTGTGGACTGTCAGGCGGATCTGGCCTTTTATGATAAGAACCGTAAGGCGCTTTACGAGGGTCTCACTGATATGGGCTTTACCTGCGTACGGCCGCAGGGGGCGTTTTATCTGTGGATGAAGGTGCCGGTGAAAAAAACGGATGAGCCGCAGGATGCCTCGCTGACGGAAGCTTCTGGAAATACGGACAAAAGCAAAGCGGAAACAGAGTTCGTGCAGGCTGCGAAAAAATATCACATCTTGATCGTGCCTGGCAGCTCCTTTGCGTGCCCGGGCTATGTGCGGATCGCTTACTGCGTGTCTTATGAGACGATCATGAATGCATTGCCGGAATTTAAAAAGCTTGCAAAGGAGTTTTCCCTGTAGGAGAATGATTGCTTTTTTTCATACGGTCTTCGCAGCGAGTGCGAAGACCTGCCTGAATACTTACGGAGAT
>JAJQHQ010000027.1:0-62231 GCA_021199655.1 Lachnospiraceae bacterium
CCCGCAAATATCGAACATTTCGCGCCCATATCCCTTAGTACCATACTTAGGGATAAGATGAGAATATATTTTTATGTGCTATAACGCTTAATATCCAATGAAAATGGCAGGGATCTTCCCTGCCATTGATAGAATTATTCAAACTGTAAAATACTGCTTACGGAAAATGCAGTCATGACTGTATAGACGTTCCCAGCCGTTTCTCTACATAATCAATGATCATATCCACGCACCCCTGATAGCCGAGCGCATCGGTCTTCAACACCAGATCGTAGTTCTCGACGTTCTTCCATTTTCGGCCTGTGTGATATTTATAATAATCGCTCCGGTAGCTATTGATGCTCTTGATATGGCGGTTGACACCCAGCTCATCCAGCTGCATGATCTCCTGCTCGCGCTTGAAGCAGGCTTCCGGAGAGGCCGTCAGGAAGATGCTGACCGCGTTCTGTTCCTCACGCAGGACAAAATCTGCCGCACGGCCGAGCACGACAAAGCTCTCCTTTTTCAGCAATCCTTTTAAGACCCTTGCCTGAAAGTCGAACAGGCTGCGGTCAGAAAGGAAGTTGCCGCTCTCCGGCGGGATCTTCTCCCCGTTGTAGATAGATTTGCTTACCTTATATAATACGGTCTTTTTCATGTCCTGATCGGCTTTGGCAAACAGCTTTTCGTTGATGCCGGAATCATCCGATGCCAGCCGCAGAAGCTTGCGGTCGTACAGATCAATGCCAAGCTGAGCAGAGAGCATCTTGCCGATCTCGGTGCCGCCGGAACCGCAGGTCCGGGTGATGCAGATTGCGTAATTGTTCTTACTCATATGGATTCTCCTCTCTTTTACTGCCCAAGATAAGCCTTCTTTACGCGCTCATCCTGCAGCAGTTCGCTCGCCGGACCACTGATGGAGATGGTGCCGGTCTCCAGCACGTACGCACGGTCGGCGATGGAGAGCGCCATCTTTGCGTTCTGCTCATTCAGGAGCACGGTGATACCGGCCTGATGGATCTCGCGGATGATGGCAAATACTTCCTTTACCAGCAGCGGGGAAAGACCCATTGACGGCTCATCCATGAGCATGATGCTCGGCTTTCCCATCAGGGCGCGGCCTACGGCCAGCATCTGCTGTTCGCCGCCGGAAAGGGTGCCGGCCAGCTGTTTTCTCCGTTCTTTCAGCCGGGGAAATTTTTCAAAGACATCTTTCATGCTCTCCGCCTCGGCGTCCTTATCCTTGCTGCTGTAGGCGCCCATCTGCAGGTTTTCCTCCACTGTCATTTCCGGAAAAACGTGACGTCCTTCCGGTACATGCGCGATGCCGAGCGTGATCATTTTCGACGGATCGGTCTTTAACAGGTCGGTGCCATCATAAGTGATGGAACCGCTTTTGGCCTTTACGAGACCGGATATCGTGTGCAGCGTTGTCGTCTTTCCGGCGCCGTTCGCCCCGATCAGAGTGACGATCTCACCGGAATTGACGGTAAAGCTGATACCCTTGATGGCCTCGACCGCACCGTAATTTACATATAAATCTTTTACTTCTAACATTCGTCATCCTCCAAGAATCTGCCGTAACTGTTCCGTATCTTCACATATTTTATGAAACCGGCCGGCAGGATCATTCTTCGTCATCTTTGCCCAGATATGCCTCGATCACCCGCGGATTGTTGGCGATCTCTTCCGGCGTCCCACTGGCGATGGTCTCGCCATAATCAATCACCTGGATGCGCTCGCAGATCCGCATGACAAGCGACATATCGTGCTCGATCAGAAGCACCGAGATGCCGAATTTCGAGCGGATGTTGTTGATGATGTCCAGAAGCTCAGAGGTTTCCACCGGGTTCATACCGGCGGCCGGCTCATCCAGAAGCAGCAGCTTCATGCCGGTCGCAAGCGCCCGGGCGATCTCCAGTCGGCGCTGTTCTCCGTAAGGAAGGTTTTCCGCCACAAAGTCTGCCTTATCCTCCAGCCGGACAATTTTCAGCAGCTCCATTGCCTTCTCATCGGTCTCCTGCTCTTCTTTCCAGTAGGCACCCAGACGGAAAATAGCGGTCGGAAGCGCGTACTTCATGTCTTTATTCATTGCAACCTTGACATTTTCAAGGACGGTCATCTTTTTAAAGAGACGGATGTTCTGGAAAGTACGGGCAATACCCGCCTCTACGACCTGGTGGGTCTTTTTGCCGTTCATCTTCACGCCGTTTAAGTAATAAGCGCCCTCGGTCGGCTGGTAAACGCCGGTCAGGAGATTGAAAACGGTCGTCTTTCCGGCGCCGTTCGGACCGATCAGGCCGACCAGCTCGGACTGTCCGATTTCCATATTAAAGTCGTCCACGGCCTTCAGGCCGCCGAACTGTATCCCCAGATGGGACGCCCGCAGTACGGGTACATCTGCTGCAGCTGTACTCATTTATTCGTCCTCCTTTCCGCTCTCCTCACCGTCAAACGTGGAAGCCGTACGCTTCTGTTCTGACAGGGTACTCACGTCAGACGTCTTTTCGGCTTTTTCCGGAACCGCCCCTGACGCAGGAGCCGCTTTCGCCCTGAGTGAAAAGCGGGACAGCGCGCGGGAAAGGGAAAATTCCCAGCTGCCGAAGATTCCGCCCGGACGGAAGATCATGATCAGTACCAGGACTACCGAGTAGCCAAGCATACGATATTTCGAGAAGGAACGCAGCATCTCCGGCAGAGCCGAGAGGAACGTCGCGCCGATGATGGAGCCGGTCATGGAACCGGTGCCGCCGATGATGACCTCGGTCAGAAATTCCGCGGAATAGTTGAAGTTGAAGGTGGTCGGGATCATGGCGGTAATGTAATGCGCGTAGATGGCTCCCGCTACCCCTGCAAAGAATGCGGAGATTGTAAAGGTCAGTACCTTATAAAAGGTCACGTTTACGCCGGAAGCTGCCGCGGCAATGTAATCCTCGCGGATGGCTTTCACGGTCCGCCCGAAACGGGATCGGATAAACATATACATGAAGGCCACGCAGACCACCGTTACCCAGAATACCCAGTAGAAATTGGAAAGCTTTTTGATGCCGGACATCGTACGGCCGCCGCCCGTGATCTGAAAGTTGGTAAACGCCACACGGATGATCTCCGCAAACGCCACCGTAACGATTGCCAGATAGTCGCCGCGCAGCTTCAGTGTCGGGATGCCGACCAGTACGCCGGTAATGCCTGCCGCGATTCCTCCGACGAGGAGTGCGAGCAGAAACAGCGCCAGATCCGGGATTCCCGCGTCAGTCAGCGCGTTTGTAAGGATTGCGGAAGCATAAGCGCCGACAGACATGAAGCCCGCATGCCCCAGTGAAAACTCTCCCATGATACCGACCAGAAGGTTCAGCGAGGTGACCATGATGATCGTATAGCAGGCCGTGGTGGCGATACCCATGAAGTAATTCGTCCTTGATCCGAAGATGCCGGACTCAAACGCGGCATACAATACCAGAAACAGGAGGATCAGACCGATCAGGTTGATCAGATAATTCGTTTTCATTTTTTTCGGCATTTTGATACTCCTCCCCTCAGACCTTCTCGCCGACATTCTTGCCCAGAATTCCTGAAGGCTTGATCAGAAGTACCACGATCAGAATGCCGTATGTAATTGCCTCATACCAGCCGGGAGCAATGTAGACCTTGACAAAGATTTCGATCAGGCCGAGTATCATCCCGCCGAGCATCGCGCCCGGAATGACGCCGATGCCGCCAAGCACAGCGGCGATAAAGGCCTTAATGCCCATCATGGTGCCCATATCTGTGGTCGCCCGCGGGTAGGTCGAGCAGTACATCAGCGCCGCGACCGCCGCCAGAGCTGAACCGATGGCGAACGTCATCGTAATGATGCGGTCTACGTTGATGCCGATAATCGTCGCCGCTTCTTTATCCTGCGGCACCGCACGCATCGCTTTTCCGATCTTTGTCAGCCGTACAAACAATGTCATGCAGATCATGATGGCCAGGCCGATACCAAGCGTCAGAAGATATTTTACCTGAATCTTTGCGCCCAGGATGTCGATCATCGGCAGGTCAAAGATTTTCGGGATCGTTTTCGGGTTCGCTCCAAAAAGCACCATCGCCAGGTTCTCCAGAAACAGGCTCATGGCAAGAGCGGTGATCAGCGCTGATATGGAACCTGAATTCCGCACCGGCTTGTAGGCAATGCGCTCCACGAGAACACCGACGACGACACACGCGGCAATCGCCGCGATCACGGCAAGCCACGCCGGCATACCGTGATTGACCATCATCGGCACCGTATAGAATAATGTATAGGCTCCTACCATGATAAAATCGCCGTGGGCGAAATTGATCATGCGCAGGATGCCGTATACCATGGTATATCCGAGAGCGATCAGTGCGTAGATGGCGCCCTGATTCAGCCCGTTAATTAAGCTTTGTATGAATATCGACACGATTTTCACCTCTCCTGCAGGGATTTTTATTTCACATACATGAAAAACACTCGCCTCCGCATCCATCGCAGACACTTTGGCACAGTGTGAAATAAGCGGAAAGTGTGCGCAGTGCACACTTTCCGAAATATTCTGAACTATACAGTTTCCAGCGTTTCGCTTATGCGGACGGCTGAATGGTCTCCAGCCACTTGATCTGGCCGTCTTCATAGGTGTTTACAACCACCGGCTTGATCGCGTCGCCGTTCTCATCCAGATAGATGTCGCCGGCTACGCCGCTGAATTCCATCTCGGTCATGCCTGCTACCAGAGACGCGGTATCAGATCCGCCGCCGTCTTCCGCTGCCTGCAGCAGCATGTACATTGCGTCATAATACAGAGCCGCGCATGCATTCAGGCTATCTGTGCCGTAAGCTTCCGTGTACTTGGTCACGAAGTTCTGTACGGATTCCGACGTATCCTCCGATGAATAGTGGTTGGTGAAATAGCAGTTGTCAAAATAGTCTTCGTATCCTGTGGTGTCAGCGCCGTCCCAGCCGTCGCCGCCCATGATCGCACCCTCAAATCCGGCGTCTCTTACCTGCTGTACCAGAAGCGGAACGGTATCCAGGAAGCACGGATAGAATACGAAGTCCGCGCCGGACGCTACCGCGTTGGTCGCCTGTGCCGTGAAGTCAGTATCAGTCGTCGTGCATTCCGCAACGCCCAGTACCTCGATGCCGAGTGCTTCCGCGCTCTCTACAAACGCATCCTTCAGACCGTTTGAATAATCATCGTCCTTTGCATAGATGACATATGCGGAGGTGTATCCCTGCTCGCTTGCGAACTGCGCCGCCATCTCGCCCTGGAACGGATCGATGAAGCAGTTACGGAAGATCGTGTCGCCCTTAAGTGTGACATCTACATTGGTCGCGCCGGTCGCCAGAAGAAGCATGCCGTCGTCCGCAGCCAGCTCCGCCATGGCCAAAGTCGGTGTGGAGAAGAAAGAACCTACCACTGCTTCCGGGCTCTCCGCCATCAGGGAGTTGTACGCGTTGACCGCCTCTGTCGCGTCCTTCGCGTCGTCGGCTACGTTACCGCCGTTCAGGATCTCAATGGTATATTCCGAATCGGAAGCATTGATCTCTTCCACTGCCATGTCGATCGCGTTTTGTGCGCCCTCGCCGTAGATTGCGGAGCCGCCGGTCATCGCGCAGATAACGCCGACTTTAATGACGTAATCCTCTTCTTCCTCAGCGAACGCTGTCACGCCTGCAAAAGCAGATGTGGCTGCAACGCTCAGTGCCATTGCCATGCTCAGCATTTTCTTTGTTTTCATAATAATTGTCCTCCTCTTTTTTTATGACATGCAGATCGCGCACTCTGCGCATAAAAAGGAAAAAGGCGTCTGATGACTTTTGTTCATCAAACGCCTTCGTCTGCCTGTCTTTGCGGGTGACTATACGCCAGATTTTTGAATCTGTCAAATCAAAATTTCAATTTCTTTTGCTCCCAATCGAGGTGGATTCGAATAAAATTTTGGCATTTTTTCTTTTTGGCAAAAATATTTTTCGTTAACAAATGCCTTTTCAAAAAAAATTTTCGAAATTTCAAAAGCAATTGACATTTCTTAGGGGACGTCCTAGAATCGGGACTATAGAGAGCCGCCGCATGCAGAATAGCTTTGTGGTGACCTGCGTCCTGCATGAAAAGCAATGCAGGACAATTAAGAGAGCGACAGCGAAGTCGGCAAGCTACCGATTTTGTGTCGTTTTTTTTTATTTTTCAATCTAAAGGGAGGCACGTTTTATGAAGACACTTGGATATTACAACGGCAAATACGGGGAACTGGAGGATATGAGCATTCCGATGAACGACCGGGTATGCTGGTTTGGCGACGGCGTCTATGACGCGGGTCCGTGCCGGAATTATCATATATTTGCGCTTGACGAGCACGTCGACCGTTTCTTTAACAGTGCCGGACTTTTGAAGATCCAGATACCGGTGAGCAAACAGGAGCTCAAGGACCTGCTGAATGATCTGGTCAAAAAAATGGACAGCGGCAATCTCTTCGTCTATTTCCAGGTGACCCGCGGCACCGGTATCCGCAACCATGTGTTTACGGAGGGCGCCGGGAATCTCTGGGTATCGCTTACGGAGGCCGAGATTTCCGACGGGATTGAGCCGATTCGTCTTATCACAACAGAGGATACGCGTTTCTTCCATTGCAATATCAAGACGCTGAACCTGATTCCTTCTGTTATGGCTTCCCAGCGTGCAAAGGAGGCCGGATGTCAGGAATCGGTATTTTATCGTCCGGGTGGGCGTGTCACGGAGTGTGCGCACAGCAATGTACACATTATTAAGGACGGCATGCTGCGCACGGCACCGACGGACAATCTGATCCTTCCGGGCATCGCACGCGCCCATCTGATCCGCGCCTGCAAGCAGCTGGGCATCCCGGTGAATGAGACCGCATTCACGCTGGATGAGCTGTACAACGCGGAAGAGGTCCTGGTGACCAGCTCCAGCAACCTCTGCCTGCATGCGAATGAGATTGATGGGAAACCGGTCGGCGGAAAGCAGCCGGAGCTACTGGAGAAGATTCGCTCATATCTGCTGGAAGAGTTTTATGAGGCGACGCCGGTATAAAAAACCATTTATAAAATCGTAGAGGGGAATAAGACAGTATGGCAGAATATCATGTGCGCATCCTGCGCTCGGGCGATCAGGCTCTCACAGCAGAGTTTGGAAATGAGATCGCCCCTGAAATAAATGACCGGGTGCATGCTCTGGAAATCCGCATCCGGAAAACCGGCGTACCGGGCGTCACCGAGCTGGTTCCAACGTTTCGCTCCCTTCTGATCAGCTATGACCCTTCCGTGACATCTTATGAACGGATAAAAGCGACCGTGGAACAGCTTGCAAAAGATCTGGATATCGGGCAGGCGAAGGAGAGCCGCACGCTTCTCATCCCCTGCTGCTACGGGTCTCATTTCGGTCCCGATCTAGCAGACATGGAGCGATATACCGGACTTACCCGGGAGGAGATCATTGCCTTACACAGCGGCACGGATTACCGGGTCTATATGCTTGGTTTTCTGCCCGGTTTTGTCTATCTGGGCGGACTGGATGAACGGATCGCCATGCCGCGCCTTGCTGCGCCCCGTGTGCGGATCCCCAAAGGCTCCGTCGGCATTGGCGGAAACCAGACCGGCGTCTACCCGCTCGAATCTCCGGGAGGCTGGCGGCTGATCGGCAGCACTCCGCTGGAGTTTTACGATCCTGATCGGGAGGAACCGGTGCTCTGCCGCGCCGGGGATTTTATCCGCTTTTATCCGATCACTTCTGCGGAATATTATGACATTCATCGGATGGCTGCACTGGGAAAATGGAAGCCGGAAGTGAAAGTAAAGTCCGGGTAACTGTGAAAATACTGAGCAGCTACAATTCCGGGTCTGAAAAATAACATCAGCTTTCCGGTAAGTTACAGAATATACAAGGCAGACAGAATATGAAAAATCAAAAGAAAGGGGATCTGCATATGGCTATACGTGTCATACATCCCGGTGCGCTGACCACCGTTCAGGATCTCGGGCGGTATGGATATCAGGCCCTGGGGATGCCCTGCTCCGGCGTGATGGACCGGCAGGCATATGAAGCGGCCAGTTATCTGGTCGGAAATGAATCCGGTGAAGCGGTGCTGGAATGTACGCTGTTCGGCGGTATCTACCAGTTCGAGGACGACGCCGTCTGTGCGCTGACCGGAGCGGATATGCAGCCGACGCTCGACGGGACTGCAGTCCCGATGTACCATCCTTTTCCCGTTGCCAAAGGGCAGACGCTGATGCTGGGAACGGCTGTGACCGGCTGCAGAACGACCCTGGCGGTAGCCGGAGGCATTGATGTTCCGGTTGTTATGGGCAGCCGCTCTACTAATTTAAAATGTGCGCTCGGCGGATACATGGGAAGGGCGCTTACGGCCGGGGACGTGCTGCCGGTGGGAGCATCTGAAGTCAGCGTCGAGGATTTCATCACGGAGACTGCTGCCGCAGCGGAGCATAAGAACGCTTCCATAGCTCCTTCTGCCGCAGCAGAGCAGGTAAACTCCTCCATAGTTTCTTCTTCCGGGATAAGAACAAACGATATCTCTTCACGAAAAATGGAAGCACCCAAATATCCGGAGGATCTTGGCATCCGTGTCATTCTGGGACCGCAGGATGACTACTTTACCGACAACGGACTGGAGACCTTTTTTTCCGGTACTTATACTGTCTCGCAGGATAGTGACCGCATGGGCTGCCGCCTTAACGGCCCGGTGATTGAAAGCAAAAACGGCACGGATATCATTTCCGACGCCATCGTGTTTGGCTCCATTCAGGTCACACCCGCAGGGATGCCGATCATCCTGCTTGCCGACCGCCAGACGACGGGTGGCTACGCAAAGATTGCCACAGTATGCAGTGACGATCTGCCGAAGCTCGCGCAGGCAAGGCCGGGGTATCGGATACGCTTTATAAAAATGATTTGAGCGACAAAAAGGAGGAACCTCCATGCAGGACTATACAACTATGTCACCGCGCGATGTGCGCGCTCTGATTCGCGAGCAGACGATCACCGGACAGACTTCTGGCATGTGCGCAGGATATGCACAGGCCAATCTGGTCATACTGCCGAAAGAGCTCGCCTATGATTTTCTCTTATTTACCCAGCGCAACCCACGCTCCTGCCCTCTTCTGGAGGTCAGCGACACCGGCAGCCGCACCCTGCGGGAAATTGCCCCCGGCGCAGACATTGCCCGGGAGATTCCGCGCTACCGTCTCTATCGGGATGGCATTCTGACAGGTGAATACACGGATGTGTCTTTCCTCTGGCAGGATGATTTCGTCAGTTTTCTCATTGGCTGCAGTTTTTCCTTTGAAGCAGAGCTTTTAGAGGCAGGCGTACCGGTCCGCCATATTGAGGAAGGCTGTAATGTTCCCATGTACAAAACGAATATTCCGTGCACTCCGGCAGGCGTTTTCCACGGCAGCATGGTCGTCAGCATGCGCCCGATTCCGCATGAACTGATCCCGCGCGCTGTCCTCGTGACCGGAGAAATGCCCCGTGTCCACGGCGCTCCCATCCACATCGGCAGCCCGGAGGTCATCGGCATCAGGGATATCAACAAACCGGATTTCGGTGATATGGTCACCATTCGTCCCGGGGAGGTTCCTGTCTTCTGGCCCTGCGGTGTCACACCGCAGAATGTCGTGATGGAATCCCGGCCACCGATCGCGATCACCCATGCACCGGGCCATATGCTGATCACAGATATCAAAAATACAGAACTGAAGTATTGAGGAGAGCCGCCGCATGCAAACTCGCCTTGGGGCGATGCGGCGGACTGCGGTACCGTTCTCGATTTGCTGTACAAATCGGAACATTTCCTGCAAGAAGAGCAATGCAGGACAAATTAAGGAGGATTTCTTATGCGAGCCATTGACCTGAACTGCGATCTCGGAGAGAGCTTCGGAAATTATAAATGCGGCATGGATGAGGAGATTATCCCCTGCATCACATCCGCAAATGTCGCCTGCGGGTTTCATGCATCCGATCCGCTTGTCATGCAGAAAACCGTACGCACAGCCAAAGATAACAACGTCCGCGTCGGCGCACACCCGGGCTTTCCGGATCTGGTCGGCTTCGGGCGACGGAATATGAGCCTTTCTGCCGCCGAGATCACCGCAATTATTGAATACCAGATCGGAGCACTGGGAGCTTTCTGTACCGCAAACGGCATTTCTTTGCAGCACGTAAAGCCGCACGGGGCTCTCTACAACATGGCGGTCAAAGATTCCGCCATTGCAGAGGCAATCTGTGAAGGAATTGCAGCAGTCAACTCACACCTGATCCTTCTTGGGCCGGCAAAAAGCAAACTCATAGCGGCGGCAGAAAAATACGGTCTTCCCGTCGCGCGGGAGGTTTTTGCGGACCGCGCCTATGAAGAAGACGGCACTTTAGTCCCGCGCAGCCGTCCGGGAGCAGTAATCACGGACGAGGATCTGGCGATCACCCGCGTCATTCAGATGATAGAAAAGGGGACCGTGACCGCCATCACCGGCAAAGAAATCGAGGTGGAAGCTGACTCGGTCTGCATCCACGGCGACAGCCCGGCAGCCCTCGCCTTTGCGCAGAATATCCATGCCGCGCTGCTTGCAGAGGGAATCACGATCGCGCCGATGAATGAGGTAATAAGCCAGACAATTTATTGAATGAATTCATGCAATTGAATACACAGGTATGCAGCCGGGAGACGTGAATTATGAAAGACTTAAATACTGGAAATACGACATTGACATGCAGAGAAGTAACGGATAACGCCCATGAGCAATGCGCCTCCATCGAGGACATCGTACTGCTCCACTCCGGACGCGGGATGACCCTGCTGCAGAAATATCTGAGAAGCGCCTACTGCCTCCATGCCGCCCGGAAGCTGTTGTCTCTGCCTCGAGGCAATGTTCTTCTGACGACCGGATTTTACGTTGCAGGACATGCGGAAACGGATGGTCCTCCGGGGACTTTAAGCGTAGCGCTTGCCCTGAAAAAGCTCGGTTTTGAACCAACAATCGTCACGGATCACATCTGCGATGGGCTTTTCGAACCGGAAGGACTTTCTGTCATCTATGCTGACCCTGAAACAGAAAAAGCCTGGTATCAGGCTCTTCTTGACCGGTACCATCCGGTCTGCCTGATTTCTATTGAACGATGCGGGCACAATTGCGATAACGAATATGCGAATATGCGGGGCGTCAGTATCTCTGCTGCTACCGCACACATTGATACGATGTTTGAGCTTGCAGCGAAAGAACAGATCCTGACCATCGGCATCGGTGACGGCGGCAATGAGATTGGAATGGGTAATTTAAAGGACGCCATCTCAAAAGAGCTGTCTTTGAACCCCTGCACCGTTACCGTAGACGAACTGATCATCGCCACCACCTCCAACTGGGGAGCATACGCACTGGTCGCCTATCTGGATCTTCTGCAGGAGGAGCATATCCTGCCCGAATACAAAGAAATCGCGGATTACATTGACCGCATTGTTACCGATAGTTGTGTCGATGGTGTGACCAAAAAGCAGGTCCCCAGCGTAGATGGTTTTCCGCGGGAGACCGAACGTGAGATCATCGATCTGCTCCATGAGATCACAGACGCAGTAGATAGAAAGGTGCCGGCATAAAATGCCGGCACGCGCGCGCGTATGGAAATTCATCGCTGGAGCGACCGCGCTCAGCGCGAGAAAAGAATGCGCCAAGGCGCATTCTTTTTTTATTCAGAATACCACCTGGTTCCGTCCCTGCTCCTTACCTTCGTAAAGCTTCTCATCCGCCTTTTTTATCATCTCTTCCAGATTGGAATGGAAATCATATTCCTCCACACCGAATGTCATGGAAATCCGGAGTTCATTTCCATTCCATTCAAAAGGAGTACGCTCCAACAGCAGGAGCAGCTCATTCAGCGATACTGCCGCTTCGTCCCCATTCATATCCGGAAAATAAAGCAGAAATTCTTCGCCGCCATAACGGCAGATCTGACCTTTTCCTTCTATCATCTGTATCAGATGCGCAGAGAGCCATTTTAGTACCGCGTCCCCGCAGTCGTGCCCATAAGTATCGTTCACCCGCTTAAAAAAATCGATATCGCCCATGGCAATCGTAAAAGTCATTTGAGGATAATTCTGCATATTCAGACTCAGAAAGTCCCGCATTGCCCGCCGATTCCAGAGTCCGGTCAGCGGATCCGTCCTTGCCTCTTCCTTAAGCCGCTGATTATACAGGACAAGCTGCTTATCCGCCGTCTCAATGTTTGAACTGTAGAATCCGCAAATGATACCCATTAGCGTAAAGAACGACAGCGAACTCCATACCTGCAATACAAGTGCCAGCGTATCCGGCAGTGCCGCATATGGTTCAAAATTCTGCGTATAAGAAAACATCGCAAAACGTATCAAAAACAAAACTACGGTAAAAATGGCTTTTTGAGCTAACGCATCATAGAATGAGAAATAGACCAGGACAACCAACACAAACATGATCTGCTGTGCGCCGCAGCCCCAGCCAAAGAGAAACACAAATCCGCCCAGCCAGAGAACGGCAGCCACAACAAAAATCTTCAGATTGGTGCTGATCTTCTGTCGAAATGACAGCCGGAACAGGATCAATGTCGCTATAACAGAGATTACGGCCAGCCAGGAAACATGAAACCCTCCTTCCCGAAGCAGTCCGCGAAATCCCATCAGACAGAAAAAGATGAAGTGATATACGATCATGACAAGGTAAACGCACCGCAGCAGCACAACAGTCCGCTGCGATTCGTTCTCAGAATGCGATTCACGGTTAATGATCGTCCAGAGTTTATTCCATAGTTTCACAGTCTGTATCTCCCATAAAATTATCCCTTTGTAAGAAGGCCTTATACAGTATAACTGTTGCCGAAAGATTTCTCAACATAAACTTCAAATTAAAATGCCTCCGGAATCTGTTCTCTCATATATAAGATACATGATTCCAAAGGCACTTACAGTTCATTATCCGCAGATAAAGATGAGAGATTTAATTATTAGTACGCCTGCGATAGAACAGGCCTCTCCTTCGTTCGCGAAGACGCCTGATTTCAGCATCTTTCTCTGCTATTATCGCATCCTTTTCTGCTGTTACTGCATTTTTCTCTGCTATTACTCCGGCTATTTCTTTTTCCAGCCTCGCTACTGTCTCCCATTCCAGTTCCAAAACAGGTGCTGTCATTTGAACCACCTCCTGTAAAAAAGATGTCTTATAGAATACACGAATCATTGCTTTACCAAGAAGCATGAGGATTATTTTTTCTTCTTTCTCACCAATATAGTCATCCTCCACAGCTTCATTTAAGATTAGTATAATTTCACGCAGGAAATCTGTCAACTCCCTTTTTGCAAAATCAGAATCCATCTCTTTCTGTTTCAGTATGGGTCGAAAGCGAATCGGCGTGAACGGTATCAGAATCAGCAGTCTCTTCTGTCGAATCTCCTGTAGTGTGTAGGATTGAACCTTTACTGCAGATACTATGTATTCTACACTAGTAAGATTGGCATACTTTTCAGACTTTTCTGTCCTTTCGAAGCTTTCGGAATCTTCAGCTGCTCCGCCTGTCTCTATACTGCCATCTGCATTCTCTTCCAAATCCAGGCCTTGCCTTATCCACAACAGTTTTCCGGGAGGAAATTTAAGCCGACAAATCAGATCATCCGAAATATGTATTCCCGATTTTAAATATAATACTGCGGAATACGGATATCGCAGCAAAATCTGTCCATTTTCCAATTTCTCCGAATATGTCAGAGCAATCCTTGAATCATAGTCGTACATGCGTTTTCCCATCAATCAAATAAGATTGTCAACATATAAACTGTGGCATTTTTCAAAAAGCTATTTATAATTATTTCAAACAAAAAGGAGGCTCTCCGAAGAGAACCCTCTTTCTTTTTTGCAGCTTATTTTATTTTCGCTTTCTTCACGCTGCTTCATGCCGAATAATTGTTTGCATGTCGCACACTATATCTGCTTTTTGATTTTCTTTTCATCCGGACTCACCCCCTTATTATCAAGCGATTCTAACTCCCCTACGAAACCATTTCTCCCATATAGTAAAACCCTTTGCACTCGGTCAGATGCACGTCGACAAGCTTCCCGATCAGGTCTTTGCCGCCCGGAAAATGCACGAGCAGGTTGTTGGACAATCGTCCGGTGACCAGACTGTCGTCGTGATCATTGATGGATTCAACAAGTACCGGAAGTGTCTGCCCTTCCACGCGCTTCGACATCTCCTGTGAAATGGTCTGCACCAGAGTAAGCAGGCGGTTGAAACGGTCTTTCACGATGTCGTCCGGCACCTGATCCTCCATCGCCGCGGCGGGCGTGCCGGTGCGTTTGGAGTAAATAAAGGTGAATGCGCTGTCAAAACGCACTTTTCTGACGACATCGAGGGTCTCCTGAAAATCTTCCTCGGTCTCCCCCGGAAAGCCGACGATGATATCTGTCGTGATGGAAAGCCCCGGAATCTCGCGGCGCAGCCTGTCCGCCAGGGCAAGGTACTGCTCCTTTGTATAGCGGCGGTTCATCTTTTTTAAGATTCGGCTGGAGCCGGACTGCAGCGGCAGATGCAGGTGGCAGCAGATTTTGGAGGACTGCTTCATCACCGCGATCAGTTCGTCCGAGAGATCCTTCGGATGAGAGGTCATAAAGCGGATCCGTTCGATGCCGGGCACCTGTTCTACCATCTTCAATAGCTCCGCAAAGGAAATCGGTTCGTCCAGCGTCTTTCCATAAGAATTCACGTTCTGTCCGAGCAGCATGACCTCGATTACGCCGTCCTTTACCAGCCGCTCCACCTCACAGAGAATGTCTTCCGGACGGTGGCTGCGCTCGCGTCCGCGCACATAGGGAACGATACAGTAGGTGCAGAAATTGTTGCAGCCATACATGATATTGACGCCGCACTTGAAGGAGTAGGTGCGGTCCGCGGGAAGGTCCTCGACGATCTTATCTGTATCTTTCCATATGTCAATAATCATTTGATCTTTTCTGTGTGTCTGCTTTGCCTTATCTGCTAAATAAGAATGCCCGGCCGCATCCGCTGCCGTCATCTGCTCCGCCATCCGCTGCCCCTCCAGCACCTGATACAGCAACTCCGCAAACTTGAAGATATTGTGCGTGCCGAAGATCAGATTGACGAAGCGATAGCTCTTTTTCAGCTTCTCGACGACATCCGGCTCCTGCATCATGCAGCCGCAGAGCCCGATGATCATCCGCGGATTTTTCTTTTTGAGATTGGAGAGGTAGCCCAGATGTCCGTAAACCTTCAGATTCGCGTTCTCGCGGACTGTGCAGGTATTGTATAGGCACAAATCCGCCTCCTCACTCTCGGTCTGCTCAAAGCCGATCACATCAAGAATGCCGCGAAGCTTCTCAGAATCCTTCGCGTTCATCTGGCAGCCGAAAGTCGTCACATTGGCCGTCTGACGCCGTCCGTCTTCCAGCTCGCGCTCCCTGATGATCTCGCGGCATTTTTTCATAAAATAATACTGGCGCGCCGGTTCTTCGGCGGGCGCCGGATTTGCTGTATCTATGGAATCCAAATCGATTGCATTTAAATTGATCGCATTTACGTCTGTCGATTTGAGGGATGTTCTCTCTTCTGCTGTACTCATGGTTCTATCAGTCGTTATCCTTTCACAAAAGTATAAAATCGAAGCGCTCTGGCGCATTCCCGCGCCTCTTTGCTGCGTGAGTTTCAGTATAACATAATCTTCTGAGTCAAACAAGATATTTGACATCAGATCCTTTTCTCAGGCTGAAAATGTGCTATAATCACCGTAAACCGCAAGCGATAATCTGCATGAAAATTACAGGCGCAAAAAAGATAACAGGAGGATACCGTTTTATGAAAGCCGTTATCGCGATCGATTCACTGAAAGGCAGTCTCTCTTCCATGGAAGCGGCAGAGGCCATACGGGAAGGGATTTTAAAAGCAAAGCCGGACTCAGAAGTAGTGATCAGGCCTCTGGCCGACGGAGGGGAAGGAACCACGGATGCTCTGATCGAAGGAATGAGCGGAGAACGTGTTCCGCTCCGTGTCACCGGACCGTTTGGCAATCCCGTGAACTGTTATTACGGATATCTTAGCAGCAGCCGGACTGCCGTAATGGAGATGGCTTCCGCTGCCGGGATCACGCTGGAACCGACACGAGATCCCATGAAAGCCACCACACGGGGCGTAGGGGAAATGATCCTGCATGCCATGGAGAACGGATGCCGGGATTTTATCATCGGCATCGGCGGAAGCGCCACAAACGACGGCGGCATCGGCATGCTGAAAGCGCTTGGTTATGAATTCCGGGATCAGGACGGCGAAGATGTCGGAGAAGGGGGACAGGTGCTTGCAAAAATCGCCTCTTATTCTGAAGCAAACGCGGATCCCCGCCTGAAGGAATGCCGATTCCGCGTGGCCTGCGACGTGACAAATCCGCTCTGCGGGCCGATGGGCGCCACCTGGATCTACGGTCCCCAGAAGGGCGTCACCAAAGATCTGCTGGAGCCGCTCGATCGCGGCATGGCAAATTATGCGAAGGTGGTCTCTTCCGCCCCTGAAAAAGATTGGGCAGATAAAAATCGGGCAGATAAAAACGGCAGTGCATCCGCATCTTCAGCGGAATATAGCACAGCCCCGAACTTCGCGGAACTGCCAGGCGCCGGCGCGGCCGGAGGTCTGGGATTCGCTTTCCTGCGCTTTCTGAATGCCGAACTGACGCCGGGCGTGAACCTGATCCTGAACGCTGTGGGACTCGAAAAAGAAGTGACGGATGCCGACGTGGTCGTTACCGGCGAGGGGCGTCTGGATCAGCAGACCGCCATGGGCAAAGCTCCCATCGGTGTGGCAAAGCTCGGGAAAAAATACGGAGCAAAAGTGATCGCGTTTGCCGGAAGCGTTGCTCCGGGCGCGGAAGCCTGCAATGAAGCAGGAATTGACGCGTTCTTCCCTGTTCTCCAGAGCGTATGCACTCTGGAAGAGGCTATGGATCCGCAAAATGCAAAGGAAAATATGGCCCGGACCGCCGCGCAGGTATTCCGGCTGTTATAAATCCGATAGACAGAAAAGATAAGGAGACGTTTTATGGCAAGTTTTTTCGAAGACTGGTCGCTGTCTTTCTGGTAGGACCCTGTGCCCAGCTCTGGCTACCGATCACTAAGAAGTGGATACCCGCTTACGCACAGAAGAATCAATAATAATTTACATAACTGAAAAGGTACTGAACAGTTACAAATATACAATACGCAAAAATCCCACGGGACAGTCCCGTGGGATTAAATTTAATTCACATTTTCCAGGATCAGCACACCCTTCGGAGCAACAGCAACTGTCTCTCCCGCATTTCGCTTCACACCCTCCAGCAGATCTTTGCGATCCCGGTCAAGCGTGACAGCTAGCGTTTCCTCACTGTGATTCAGAACATAAAGGATGCGTTTTCCGTCCGCAAAGCGCTCAGTCGCCTCGACCTTGCCGCACACACACGAAATATCATCCGCCGAAGCATCAGCCGTTTTCTTTTCCGCACCATCGTACATAGATTCCTCTGTCTTTCCGACGAGCACATCGGAACCTGTCAGAGTGTCTCCTGCTCCGCCTGCTTCGCAAGTCTCTGTCATCACAGACACCGTCGAAAGCGGCAGCACCGGGCGGATTCCTTTCTCCTCCATCCGCTCGCGCATAAACGTGCGGTAGAATTCGTCCGTAAGCTGTGTCGCGACATAGTACGCCTTGCCCTCGCCAAAATGGTTTACAGTCAGAGCAGGCGATCCGGCGTAAAAGTCCTTTTCATAGGAAGCAAGAACTTCGGCTCCCTCCGAGTGCAGGATATCGCAGAGCATCCGCGCGGAATATTGTTCCCCTTCATATGTAATCCGGTTGCGCTTATCCGGCGGCAGGGCGTCAATTTCCTCGACCCAGATGCCAAGAATGTCTCGAAGCCGTCCGGGATATCCGCCCGTGATAACGAGATCATGCTCGTCCACGATACCGGAAAAGAAGGTTGTAATAAAGGTGCCTCCGCGGCGTACAAACTCGCGTATTTTTTCATCATACCCTGTCTTCGTCATATAAAAAGCCGGAGCGATCAAAATCTCGTATTTATCCAGATCATCCTCCACGCCCACAAAGTCCACCGGGTAATTCTGCTCGGCCAGTGCACGGTAATACGTAAAGATCTCATCCATATATTTGAAATCCGTACTCGGACCCGCAGAGAGCTCCAGCGCCCACCAGTTGTCCCAGTCAAAGTAAATGGCCGCCTTCGCCTGCATTCTTCCGCCGAGCGTATGATTGCCGAGTGTTTTCAATTCTCCGCCGAGTGCGGAAATCTCACGGAACACTCTCGTATTCTCATTTCCGACATGGTCGATCACCGCACCGTGGTATTTTTCACAGGCACCAATACTCCTGCGCATCTGGAAAAACATCACCGTATCCGCGCCGTGCGCCACCGCCTGATAGCTCCAGAGCCGCATCACGCCCGGACGTTTCAAAGAGCAGTAGGAAAGCCAGTTGGAAACGCTCGGTGTCTGCTCCATCAGCGCATACGGCATGCCGCCCTTTAAGGAACGCATGATATCATGATTCATCGCGTTCCACGCCCAGGGCGCCGTGTTTTCCGGATAGCTGTCCCAGGCAACAAAGTCCATGGACTTTGCCCATTTCTTATAATCCAGATCCTTATAGGCGCCCATCAGGTTGGTCGTCACCTTCGCATTCGGCAGCCGCTTATGAATGACCTCAGCCTCCCGCTCATAGCAGCGCTGCAGGCTCTCGGAATTAAAACGCGCATAATCCAGAGAAATCCCCTGGAAGTTCGTCCGGTTGCCCCAGAAATGCTCGCTGCGCAGATCCGGCACCACGATCTCATCCCAGTCATAAAACGTATGGCTCCAGAACGCCGTATCCCACACACGGTTCACCTCATCCAGCGTGCCGTATTTTTCCTTCAGCCAGACGCGGAACGCCTTCTCGCAGTTCTCACAGTAGCATTCCCCGCTGTACTCATTCGAAACATGCCACGCTACCACACATTCCCTGTCGCCGTACCGCTCGGCCAGCTTATCCGCCAGACGCACAGAATACTTTTGATAGGTCGGACTGTTCGGGCAGGAATTGTGTCTGGCGCCGAATTTACGCTTTGTGCCGTCATACTCCACCCGCAGGATGTCCGGGTGACGCGTCGCCATCCAGGCCGGATGCGCGGACGTCGAAGTCGCCAGGCAGACCTTTAAGCCATTCGCCTCCACGAGATCCATAATCTTATCCAGCTTTGAAAAATCATAGACGTCCTCAGACGGCTGCAGCGCCGCCCACGAAAACACATTGAGCGTCACTACGTCAATACCGGCCAGATGAAAGAGGCGCATATCCTCCTCCCAGATCTCCTCCGGCCACTGTTCCGGGTTGTAGTCACCCCCGTAAAGAACTTTCTGAATTCTGCTGTCGTTAATCATACCAGACTCCTTATCTCTTCCCTTGTATTATTGTAACTGTCCGGTCCATTCACAGTTACGTGATATTTACATTTTCCGGCATTCCATGCAGCGAATGCAAAACACCCATCATCAAAAGCTGCGGATATTACAGTATCCGTGCTTCCGTAATCAGCTTCCGCGGACGGATATCCTCCGGCCGCACCAGCACCTCATCTACAATCTGAAACTCAAACGCCAGAGCCACCGTCGGATGAAGCGGATGCGCCGCCAGATAGCGGTCATAAAAGCCCTTCCCATAGCCGCACCGGTTCCGATTCGCGTCAAATCCCACACCCGGCACGATCAGCAGCGCATTCTCCGATGCCCCGCCGCAGGCCAAATGCACCGGAACCGGCTCCGGCACATGAAAATAGCCGTCCTCAACATCAGCATAGGAAGAAATATAATAATAACTCATATCCTCCCCCTCCACCTTCGGGGCAGCTACCTTTTTGCCAAGTCTCCACGCCGCCTCGATCAGCGGCTTCGTCGAAACCTCGCCCTTGCAGTCCATATAAACAAAAATCTCCGCGGCATCCCGGAATTCGTCCAGATCCATCACCGTTTCACAGATCCTCCGGCTGTTCTCCAAAAGAACATCCTCCGGCAAATCGCGCCGCCGCTCCTTCACCATCTTCCTAATGTCCTTTTTTTCCATACTTCTCTCCCAGATTCTCCACCGTACCGTCCGCATTCACAATATCAATATTATTCAGCTGTCCGCGCAGATTCATCCGCACCGCCTCAATATACTCCTGACGAAGCGCCGCCTGTTCCTCACGCTCCGCCTCCGTCAGACCTTCCGCCTTCGCCCGCCTCGCAAGCTCATTAATGCGCTGTAACTTCAACTGATTCATTTAGATACTATCCTTTCATTTTATTAAACTAAACTATGACAAAATCTATATCGATTATGAAATTTTCATAGCACTCAGGTTCGCACAGAACCGGACAGGATGGTCGAGGACTATTAAAGACAGCGCCAGTCCTTAATGAGATCGAGCTGTAAAGCGAAGATCGAATTTAGTACTGCTGCGCTGTTTTATAAGCGCGAGCGTGTCCGAGACCGCCTGTTCGGTTCAAGCGAATCTATCTGAGCAGCCCCATCTTCCGCAGCACCCGGATGATCGTGCCGCCCTTCGGTATCCCGGCCAGCTCCTCCTCTGTGATCCCATGGAAAGAGACCATCCCGATCCCGTAGATCAAAACACCCACAAACACTGCGATCACGGTCGAGATCGTATTCCCCATAATCATATGGCATCCCAGATAAGCAATGTAAGCACCGGCTGCCATAATGACAGAGACGATTGCCGGCACCACAAAGGTACGATAAATCTCCTGACGGTAATGCAGATACCGCGCGATCGAAACCGCATTCATAATGCTGATGAGGATCGCAAAAACAATATTCGCGCCCACGACCGCATAAATATTCAGATTGAACGTGGTCAGCAGCACATAAAGCACGATCAGGTGGATGACCAGAGCAATGCAGCAGTGGATCAGGGGTTCACGCATACGGCCGATGCCCTGAAGAATGCCGGTCGAAAGGGTCGAAAGGGCGTAAAATATGATCATCAGAGAACCAATCTGCATAATTCCGACAGACAGCGGCGTGCCGGTTTCATTGGTAAACAGCATCGTAATGATCGGCTCTGCCAGAGCGGCAAGTCCTGCCGCACAGGGGATGGTAAGAAACATCGTAAAGCGGATGGACGTCTGCACCTTACGTTTGGCTTCCGCTTTATCCCGTTTTTCCATCGCCGCTGTCAGACTCGGTACCACAGACGGTGAAAGACTGGATGCCAGGGCCAGAGGTACATTCATCAGGACACGGAACTGTCCGGAATAAATCCCCCAGATCGTCATGGTCTGATCTTCCGAGAAGCCCTGTTTCTGCAGAACATTGCTGAACACGCCAAGATCCACGACATTCGTGATATTATACACGACCGTACTTAAAACGACAGGGACGATCGTCGCGATCAGTTCCCGGTAAATATCACTCTGAGATTCCTTTACCCCGGTATGATCCTTCCTCATGCGCACGCGCATCGGCTTTGCCTGTGCCAGGTAAATGATCATGACAACGATCAGAGCCACACTGATACTCGCAACCGTACCGAACGTACCGCCCGCAGCGCCCCAGGCAGCCGCAAGCGAGTCATTGCCCTGACTTGCTGCCAGCGAGGTGCCGTAGCGAAACATAATATCCGCGCAGACCAGTGATACCACCGCGTTTACAATCTGCTCAATGACCTGTGAAAACGCGGTCGGCACCATATTGGAAAAGCCCTGAAAATACCCGCGAAAAGTGCCCAGAATAGCAGAAATGAAAATGGCCGGGGCGAGAACGCGCAGCCCATAGACAGCCAGTTCCGATGAAAGCAGGTACTTTGTGATCAGACCGGCACATGCATATGTAACCAGAGCCATCACGCCGCCGATCAGCATGGAAAACCGTACTGCGCAAAGAAATACGCGGTGCGCATTCCGATATTCGCCTCTTTGTACTCGTGCCGACACCAGTCTGGACACAGCCAGAGGCATATTGAAACTGGATACCATCAGCAGGATCGCATAGATCTCATTCGCTGTTGAATAATATCCGCTGCCTTCATTTCCCAGGATATTCTGAAGCGGCACGCGATAAAGCATGCCGATGATCTTGGCGATGATCGCCGCCGCCGCAAGGATGGAACCCTGCACGAGAAAGTTGTTTCCGCTTTTGTTCTTTTTCACAGCCAACCTCTTTACACGACCAAAGCCCGGCAGCGCATTTCGGAACGAATCCTTCCGGTATGCCGTGCGTTATGCGCTGCCCGGCCATGTAATGATAATATATATTTGTTTCAGGACAATTACTCTGCTGATGTCTCCTCAGAAACAGCTTCCGCAGTCGCTGATCCCGTGGATATCTCCATCGCAGCCAGTTCCTCGCCGTTGATGTCACCAATCGTGACGTCGTCCATGCTGGAATTCAGAACGATGCAGACCCAGGTCTTGCCCTGATTCAGCGTGATCTCCTCTCCGTCCGTGTCGTAATAATGCGTCACGCCGAAGTTTCCGTCGCCCAGCTCATTCTCAAGGTCAGGATCATCCTTTGCCCAGGTGATCGGGATTGCCTTACCGCGGGTAATGTATACACCTTCACCGCCGGAATACACATCAATATCCATATAGCCTTCACCCAGATCCTCATACGAGCAGTACTGGATCAGGATATTGTCATAGGTCAGGCCCTTACCGGTCAGATAGTCCGTCTGTAGGCTGCCCAGCTGATATCTTGTGTATTGACCTGTTTCCTCGTCATATACAAACTCCGGATAGTTGTAGACATAGCCCGGCTCCACCGTAAGTGCATCCACGCCGTAGTCCAGGGTAATGACTTCATCATCATCTGCAAACTGATAATGGCCGTTGCTCTCGATATACTCGTCCGAATAGTCCGTGGAAATACCCTTATATTCGATACCGGCCTGAATCAGTTCATAGTTGGTGAATACGTTATGCGGGGATACAAAATCATCCGAACGATAATAAACAATGTCTCCCTCTCCCTCATAGTTCAGATCATAGTCAGCCATGCCGCTTAAACGCACCGTGTCTGACAGATTCAGAACACCGGTAGCGAATACCGCGTGTCCGTAATGCATATAGATTGCCTCAAACTCACGCGCAAAATACACAAAATACTCGCGGCAGCTTCGCACCGAACCGATACGCTCGACATCCTGATAATCCTCCATGATCGCGAGCAGACGTGTGATACCGCCTTCTACAGGAGCCTCATAGACGATCGCAGCGTTGCTGATGCCGGACTGCGGAAGCGCATTTTCAATATTATTGATCATGACCGCGATCGGTATCGTCCGGCCAATCGATGCCGGTACGAGCTTGCCGGTCAGGTAGCTCCTGACCCACTCATCTTCCGTACTTTCCGTCGTATCGTCCGTCACTGCAGTATCATCAGCCGCAGCCTCCTCTACTGCCGCCGTATCCTCCGCCGCAGCTTCCTCTGCATAAGCAAACCCCCCTGCCGACATGCTGCCGAGCATCACCGCCGCTGCGGCAAGGCCGGCCATCCACTGTTTTTTCTTCATAATAATTTACCCTCCTGTTTTATCTTGTTATGTGCAGTGCCTCCAGTATATCCCTTTGGATCTGCTCCATCGTGGCTGCGTCACTTTCCGTCATGTGATCGTATCCAAGAAGGTGCAGTATACTGTGTGTGATCAAAAACGCGTACTCTCTGGTCACGGAATGTCCGTAGGCTTCTGCCTGTTCCAGAACCTTGTCCGCCGAGATGACGATATCGCCAAGTACCAGTTCGCCGCTTTCCGGGTCAAAGCAGTCATCTTCATTCTCCAGCCATTCAAACTCACCCGGAGTCTCAAAATCAATCATTGGAAACGAAAGAACATCTGTCGGCGCGTCAATCTGTCTGTGTTCAAGGTTCAGCCGGTGAATCTCATCGTTGTCGGTCACCGTCAGGCCGATACAGACCTCATATGGGCAGTCCATAAAGTCGATGGCCCCGTCGATCACGCGCTGCGCGATCTCATACAGATCAATCCCCAGCCTGTCCCCGGATTCATCCTCAAAATCTATGGTCATCCTCTCGTTCTCCTTTCATAGCTGTTTTGTACCTTCAGGAATTCCTCTGCTGCCGATGCTGCTCTCTGCCATCATGGGTGTCTTTGCCGTCACTGTGCCTTTTCGCACCCGCACGCCGCTGCTCGGTTGCCTCATATTCTTCATAAGCGTTCACAATCCTCTGCACCAGCGGATGACGCACAACGTCCTGACTCGTCAGAGTGCAGAAGCTGATGCCTTCCACCTTTGACAGTACTTTTATGGCGATATCCAGACCGGACGGCGAACCGGGCGGCAGATCCTTCTGTGTGCGGTCACCGGTCACGATCACCTTCGAACCGAAACCGATTCTTGTCAGAAACATCTTCATCTGCGCCGGAGAGGTATTCTGCGCCTCATCCAGTATGATATAGGCATTGTCCAGCGTCCGTCCGCGCATATAGGCGAGCGGCGCCACTTCGATCAGACCCTTTTCCATATTCCGGGAGAAGCTCTCTGCCCCCATGATCTGATAAAGCGCATCGTAGAGCGGCCGCAGATACGGATCCACCTTACTTTGCAGGTCGCCGGGAAGAAATCCCAGCTTCTCTCCTGCCTCAATCGCCGGACGGGTGAGGATGATGCGGCTCACTTCCTCATTTTTAAAGGCCGCGATCGCCATCGCCATCGCCAGATAGGTCTTGCCGGTCCCGGCCGGACCGATCCCGAATACGATCATATCCCGCCGGATCGCATCCACATAATTTTTCTGGCCGAGTGTCTTGGGCTTGATCGGCTTACCGTTGATGGTATGACAGATACAGTCGTTGTCCATCTCCACCATGGAGGACGTCTTTCCGTCCATCGCCAGTGCGATCGCGTAATCTACATTCTGTTCTGTGATAAGGTTCCCCCGGCGGGAGAGCTCCGTAAGGCTCTCAAAGATCTCGCCCGCACGCGCAATATTGTCCGGACCTCCGATCAAACGAATCCCGTCGTCACGGTTCAACACGGTCACGTGAAGCGCCCTTTCTACCTTTTTAATATTTTTGTCAAACTGACCGAAAACATTCGTCTCATGTCCGGCCGGTATGGTAAGCGTCTTCTCTGACATGCTCATTCCCGCAGTTCTTCCTCCCAATCAACAGTATTTCATCTGACGGCTGTCTGATTCTGCGGACCTTCGTATCCGGAAAAGCACCTTTCATCAGGTATCCGGAACATTTTCAGCAGCCCGCATTACCGCGCTTTCATCCGTGATCAGGACGCCCTGCGCAACCGCAGATTTTTCATACGTTACTATTGTAACATCATTTTCAAATATTTGAACCCCTTTTTCCTGTAAATTTTCAATGAAAGAATATAAATTATCTTCTAAGTTTTCGCGCGCCTGGTCTTCTGAGATGATATAGTTCAAATTTTCATACTCGCGAATCGTGTATTTATAAAACCAGATGGGAAGATAGAAGTTTTCAGAAATTTTAATCTGGGTGATTTCTCCTGCAACATCACTTTGATCATAAATATCTAACCTTCCAGGAAGAGAAAAGAAAACCCCGCCGACCCGCAGCATGTGCCGTACTCTCTCTTTTCCGGTGTAATATTTCAGTTCTGTCTCATACTTCACTTCGTCATAATACGATGTCTCCGTGCGCAGTACGATATCCGCGTCCGCTTTTACTGTCTGCCATGCCGTAACTTCCCCGTCGTCATTGTAGATGGGAATCTGACCTGAGACCAGCAGGGTGCCGGCATCCACAATGTCGCCAGCCGAGACTGCGGCGAGACCTTTGCGCACATAGACAGAGACAACCTCTCCGGCTTTTGCCGCAAAGATTCCCGTCTGTTGATCACTTTCCGATAAAACGGTATTTTCCTCTTCCGATATTCCCTCTTTAACATAAATCGTAAGTCTCGTCCCTTTCAGCTCGGCGGTAACCCAGGAGAACTGACCAAAATAGCTGCGGATTCCTTCTGAAAGTTCCTGTGTATCCACCTGATTTTTCCACATGCCATGGCTTACTCCCTCATTCCCGAGGTATTCGAAGATCACGTCATCCGTCTGCGAAATGTTCCCCTCTATGGTAATATTCCAGATATGTGCGGACAGCCAGATCATCAGCAGCAGTGCACACAGGCCTCCTGCCAGATGGGCTCCCCGTTTCCGATATCTGTGTATAAAAAAAGGAAGACCGTATCGCCTCATGATCCGGATGCCGGTATGGCTTTTTCGCACAATCTCTTTCAGGCGGAAAAAATCGGTTTTAGAAAGACAGGCTTCACAGCCCTCGTCTGTACGAAACAGGCACCACAGACGGATTCCGCGATGCGCACAAAGATTCAGAAAGCGTTCGCACGAGGCACCGGTAATCCGGATCCGGACATAGCCGCAAAGATAATGGATCAAACGCTGTTCCATAGGGAAGTTCCCCTTTCATGCTGTTCTGAATGGTTATTCATATTCAACTTTTGCGATCCGGCCGGTGATCGTAATCTCATCCTTTGTATAGCTGTCGATCCGCAGTCGCTGGCCGCTTACACAGATTCTGCCTCCGAGCACTGTCAGACGGACCGTTTCGGGCGTGTAGGAACAGATTCCCTTAAAGTTTTCAATGCAGATATGATCGCGCCCCATCATTGTGACAAGTGCGCGCCCTCTTAAGCAGTCCCCGGGAATCTGCAGCGATTGTGCCCATGAATTTTTCTGAAACAGATCATCCGGTCTTCCCGACATAGAAACTCCTTTTCCCGCCCGCATCATACTGATAGTAAACGACGTAAGTCGTTATTATATTATAGAAAAAGGCAGGTCCTGATAGAACCTGCCTGCTGAATCTTATTTTGTCGTAACTGTTCAGTACCTTCACAATTACATTTTACCATTTTTTATCCGGAAATAGATCTGCTGCGAACCGCCGCTCGCGGAACGCTTGTCCGTCTCATAATTGCCAAGGGAATTGATGAACGGCGTAAACTTGGTAAATCCATAGTTGCGCACGTCAAATTCCGGCATACGCTTGGAAAGCTGATCCCCCAGTTTTCCGGAAAAAAGCCATCCGTCCTCGTCAGAAAACTTTTCGATGATGGCGTTGATCGTCTTTCGCACCTGTCTCAGCTCTCTGTCTTTCGAGCCGGAGGACTTCTTTTTGGATGAACCGGAAGATTCTTTGTGTTTTGATGCAGCCGTCCCCGTCTTCTGTTTCGGTGCCTCCTGTACCTCCTGCTCTTCTTCCTCTTTCTGCTGGTTGGAGTAGATCAGGTCCAGATACTTAAACTGATTGCAGGCGGAGATAAACGGTTTCGGCGTCTTCTGCTCCCCCATACCGATCACCTGCATACCGGATTCCCGCAGTCTGGAAGCCAGTCTCGTAAAATCACTGTCGGAGGATACCAGACAGAAACCGTCGACGTTTCCCGAATACAGAATATCCATCGCATCGATGATGATCGAGGAATCCGTCGCATTTTTCCCGAAGGTATAGCTGTACTGCTGCATCGGAATAATGGAATTCTCCAGCAGCACATTCTTCCAGGAAGCGAGACGGGGGCTGGTCCAGTCGCCGTAAATACGCTTGTATGTGGCGACACCGCTGTTGGCAGCCTCATCCAGAATGATCTTCACATAGCGGTCCGAAATATTGTCCGCATCGATTAAAATGGCAAATCTTAATTCACTGTCCATAAGGTTATTCTCTTTCCTGTTGTTCCCGGCAACAGATTCTGCATCCGGTCATCTTCCGTATCTGATGAGGCGTCTGTGTCGTCGGGCATATACACACAAACCGATCAGAGCGTCGCCGCCTTCTGGATCGGGTTGTATCCATGATTTTTCAGCGCGTCAATGATGCGCTTCTTATGCTCCGTCCCGAAGGCCTCCAGCGTGATCCGAAGCTCCACAGCCGCATTGCGGTTGGTGCTGACAAACTGGTTATGATCCAGACGGATAACATTGCCCTGCTCTTCGGCAATAATGGAAGCCACACGCACCAGCTCGCCCGGACGATCCGGAAGCAGAACAGAAATGGTAAAGATACGGTCTCTCTGGATCAGACCGTGCTGCACAACGGAAGACATGGTGATGATGTCCATGTTGCCGCCGCTTAAGATCGACACCACTCTCTTGTTTTTAAAATCCAGATGTTTCAGTGCAGCAACGGTCAGAAGGCCGGAATTTTCGACGATCATCTTATGGTTCTCCACCATATCAAGGAAAGCCACAATCAGTTCATCATCGCTTACGGTGATGATATCATCCAGATTTTTCTGGATATAAGGGAAAATGACAGAACCGGGGGTCTTGACTGCCGTGCCGTCCGCGATGGTGTTCACGCCCGGAAGCGTCGTCACCTCTCCGGCCGCAAGAGACGCTTTCATGCAGGCCGCGCCCTCCGGCTCCACACCGATGACCCGGATCTTCGGATTCAGCAGCTTTGCCAGCGTGGATACGCCGGTCGCCAGTCCGCCGCCGCCGATCGGCACCAGGATATAATCCACCAGCGGCAGATCTTTGATGATCTCCATCGCAATCGTACCCTGACCGGTCGCCACAGCCGGATCATCAAACGGGTGAATAAAGGTATAGCCTTTCTCATCCGCAAGCTGCAGCGCGTACTCGCAGGCCTCATCGTACACTTCCCCGTGCAGCACCACCTCCGCACCGTAACTCTTTGTACGGTTAATCTTCATCAGAGGTGTCGTCGCCGGCATCACGATCACAGCCTTACAGCCATAGGCCTGCGCAGCATAGGCGACGCCCTGCGCATGATTCCCGGCTGATGCCGTGATCAGGCCCTTCGCGCGCGCCTCATCGGTGAGGGTACTGATCTTATAATAAGCCCCGCGAATCTTGTAGGCTCCCGTCTTCTGCATATTTTCCGGCTTCAGATATACCTTATTGCCGGTCTGCACGCTGAAGTAATCACTGTAGATCAGCTTTGTCTCCGTGACGACCTGTTTCACACACTCACAGGCCTCGTCAAAACTTTCCAAAGTCAACATTTCCATTTCCGTCACCATTCGTTCCTTTCTTCATCACAGCTGTTCTGTCTGGTCTCAGTTGCTCTTGCCACTGTCCCTGCTTTCCATATTTCCGTTCTTTATCGACCGGCAGCCGGATCATAATCAAACAGTGCATTCACAAAATCATCCGGATTAAATTTCTGCAGATCGTCGATCTTCTCGCCGACACCAATGTACTTCACCGGAATGCCGAGCTCCGAGTGAATGGCCACCGCAATGCCGCCTTTTGCCGTACCGTCCAGCTTCGTGAGGATGATGCCTGTGATGTCGGCTGCCTCCTTGAATTCGCGAGCCTGTACCAGCGCATTCTGCCCTGTGGTGCCGTCCAGTACTACCAGAGTCTCTTTGTAGGCCTCCGGATATTCCCGCTCCAGAATCCGGTTGATCTTTCCAAGCTCATTCATCAGATTCTTTTTATTGTGCAGACGCCCCGCCGTATCGCAGATCAGGACATCCGCATTGCGGGCTTTCGCTGCCGCGATCGCGTCATAGACCACAGAAGCCGGGTCGGACCCTTCCTGTCCGCTGATGACATCGACTCCGGCTCTTTGCCCCCACTCCACCAGCTGCTCTCCTGCCGCTGCGCGGAAGGTGTCCGCTGCGGCGAGGATGACCTTTTTGCCCTGATTTTTCAGCATGTCTGCCAGCTTGCCGATGCTGGTGGTCTTGCCGACGCCGTTTACGCCGATCACGAGGATTACAGATTTGCGGTTTTCGAACTCATAGGCTGTTTCACCGACATTCATCTCATCCTTGATGCTTTCGATCAGCAGCTGCTTGCAGGCGGCAGGATCTTTGATATTCCGCTCTTTTACTTTCTCTTTCAGGTCTTCTATGATCGACGTCGTAGCATTGATGCCAAGGTCGCCCATCACAAGGATTTCCTCGATCTCATCGTAAAAATCATCGTCGATGCTGGAAAAGCCGTGAAAAATCGCGTCAACACCGGAGACAATATTGTTCCGTGTCTTTGCCAGCCCGTCCGCCAGCCGCCTGAAAAATCCTTTTTTTTCTTCCATACACGTCACTCCTCTTATATGCCTGTTTGCTGCAAAATCCCATAATCCGCCCAGTACTCCGATTGCCTTCACAGTTCAGAATGATAGCCCGGCAGGGAACTCTGGCAGCTTTACAGGCAGACACCACAGAATCCCGCCGGTCACCGAATCAGGCATCCAGCTCATCCTCAATCAGGTTGACCGACACAAGCGCGGAAACGCCTTTTTCCTGCATGGTAATGCCGTACAGGCGATCTGCCGCGTTCATCACGCCTCTTCTGTGTGTTATGATAATAAATTGCGTATTCTTTGTCAACCGATGCAGATAACTTGCGAATCGGTCTACATTGCTCTCGTCCAGAGCCGCCTCAATCTCATCCAGCAGACAGAACGGCGAGGGCTTCAGATTCTGGATGGCGAAAAGCAGCGCGATCGCGGTCAGAGATTTTTCTCCGCCGGAGAGCTGCATCATATTCTGAAGCTTCTTGCCGGGAGGCTGCGCAATGATGCGTATTCCGGCCTCGAGAATATCTTCATCCTCCATCAGCTCCAGTGTCCCGCGTCCGCCTCCGAACAGCTGCTTGAAGGTCTTATCAAACTCGGCCTGAATACGGGAAAACTGTTCTTTAAACTGTGTGCGCATCCCTGCGTCCAGTTCCTCGATGATCTTCACCAGAGTGGCTTCCGCTTTCTGCAGATCCTCATGCTGCCCGGAAAGGAACATATGACGTTCGGAAAGCTCTTTGAAATCCTCGATCGCGTTCACATTCACACTGCCGAGCGCTTTGATCTCACTTTTCAGCTCGGAGATCTGCTTTTTGAGCGGCGTCACTGCCGTGCAGGACTCATCACGAAGTTCCTGCGCGGACGACCAGGTCAGAGCGTATTCCTCCCACATATAATTGATCCGCGCATCCTTCTGCTCCGTAATCTTCTCCACCTGAGCATTCAGGCGGAAACTCTCTTTATCCAGAAGGCTGATCTGTTCGGAAAGTTCCTCACGTGCGGCAAAGAACTGTCTGTGCGAGGCGCCGGTCGCTTCCCGCTCCTTTTGCAGCTTCTCTATCTCTTCCTGCAGATTCTTTTCCTCTTCTTCGGCATGGACAAGCACATCCTCGATCTGCGTGATCTGGTCCTGCTTTTCGCGGACATTCCCTGCTGCTCCCTTCTGCTCTTCCTCAGCCTGTGCCTTTTCCAGAGTCAGCCGCTCTTTCTCCTGACGGATTCGCGTCAGATTCTGCCGGATAAACTGTTCCTGCTGTTCCAGTCTGGTGAGAAGCAGCTGCGTCTCCTGCGCTTTTGCGGAAACTTCCCGCTCTTCAATGCGTTTCTGCTCCAGAAGCGCCTGCTGATCGCTGATCTTCGACTCGTACTCTTTTTCTTCCCTTACGGATCGATCCAGCTCATCCTTTTCCCCGGAAAGACTTTCCTGAATATCCTTCATCTGCTGCTCAATCTGCGTATGCTCACTTTGCAGCTTCTGCCAGGTCTCCGAGGTAGAACTCTGCTTTTCACTGATCTCATCCAGACGAAGCTTTGCCGTATTCTGTGCCAGATATTCCTTCTGCAGTTCCTCATTCAGGCGGACAAGCTCTTCCCGCAAACGGTTGCGCTCGCTGCGGGTACGGTCGATCAGGCCCTGCAGTTCATCTAACGCGGCACGGCTTTTTTTCACGCGTTTTTCCAGATCGTCGATCTCACGCCGGCGGCCCAGAAGATTCCCGGCGTTTTTAAACGCGCCGCCGCTCATCGATCCGCCCGGATTCAAAAGCTCTCCGTCGAGCGTCACGATACGAAGGGAATGACGGTATTTCTTTGCCAGAGCGATCGCATGATCGATCTGATCCGCCACAACCGTTCGTCCAAGCAGCGATTCCACCAGAGTCCCGTATTTGGCATCCGCCTGCGCAAGAGAGGAGGCAAGTCCGATCACTCCCGGCTCTTTCAAAGCCTGCGGTGTAGAAAAGCCGCCGCGGTTGGTCAGACCGGACAGCGGCAGAAAGGTGGCGCGTCCGTATTTGTTTTTCTTTAAATACTCAATCTGCCGCTTAGCTGTCTCTTCCGTATCCGTAACAATATTCTGAATATTTCCCCCAAGAGCCGTCTCAATCGCGGTCTCATACTGTTTTTCCACCCGGATGATATCCGCGACGACACCCAGGATTCCCGGTTCCTGATCCTTGCGTTCCATCACACGGCGGATACTGTTTCCGTACCCGTCGTAGCGTTCGGCGATATTTTTCAGCGATTCCAGACGCGAGATCTCTCTGTGGTAACGGGTATGATCTTCCTCCATTCGCTGATTGTGCCCGGTCAGCTCCCGCTGCGTCTTCTCCAGAGACTCATTCACCGCGTCACTTCTCTCATTCAGGGTGTCGATCCTGGCCGTGATCTCATCGTACTCCGCCTGCGTCCGGCGGCAGATGTCGTCCTGAGACGCCTCCTCGCTTTTCAGCCGCAGCACCTCCTGCGAAAGCTGTGCTTTCCGCAGCTGTGCCTGTTCCGCCATCGTGTCATAACGCTGCATATGCGCTTTCAGCGTCGCCCGCTGGTTCAAAAGCTCAATGATCCCGCTCTTGGCATTCTCGATATCCGACTGAATGGAAGCGCACTCTCTGCCGAGCGCCACGATAGTCTCCTGCTTCGCTGCGGCATCCTCGTTGGCAAGCTTTACCTGCCCGCGCTGCCGGTTCAGTTCCTCATCGGCCTGCTTCTCCTGTTCCTCATAGTCCGTGATCTGTCCGCTGATCGCCGTGATCCGGGAATGAAAATGCTCGTCACTGTTCTCGGCGGTGCGGATCTGCTCTTTCAGCAGCTGGATCTGATTCTCAAACTGTCCCTTACGAAGCCGTCCTTCCGCGGCCTCGTCGCGCTTTTTCTGCAAAAGCTCATCCATCCGCGCGATTTCCTGCTCAGCCGATTCATACTCTGTCCTTGTACGGTCGTATTCTTCCCTCGCGGATGCAAGCTGATCCTCGGTCACCTGCTGTTTTTCGGAAAGAGACTCCAGATCCTTCTGGATCTTCTCAGTCTCCAGCAAAAACAGATTGACGTCGCAGGTCTTTAAGGCGTCTCTTTTCTGCAGATAGATCTTCGCAGTCTCCGCCTGCTTTTCCAGAGGTCCCAGCTGACGAGTCAGCTCGGAAAGGATATCATTGACCCGCGTCAGATTCTGACGTTCCGACTCCAGCTTTTTCAGAGCCGACGCCTTCCGGCGTTTGAACTTGACAATGCCGGCCGCCTCATCAAAAAGCTCCCTGCGTTCCTCCGGCTTGCCGCTGATGATCCGCTCAATCTGACCCTGTCCGATGATGGAATAGCCCTCTTTCCCGATACCTGTGTCGTAAAAGAGCTCATTGATATCACGCAGCCGCACATGCGTCCCGTTCATCAAATACTCACTCTCGCCTGAGCGGTACACACGCCGCGTCACCGTCACCTCGTCATAAGAGACAGCCAGCTGGTGATCCGCATTGTCCAGCGTAATCGATACCGAAGCAAATCCCAGCGGCTTGCGCGTCTCGGTGCCGGCAAAAATGATGTCCTGCATGCTCGACCCGCGCAGAGACTTCGCGCTCTGCTCGCCGAGCACCCAGCGCACCGCGTCCGCCACATTGCTTTTTCCGCTTCCATTGGGGCCAACGATAGCGGTAATGCCGTTGTGAAACTGAAAAACGATCTTATTGGCAAATGATTTAAAGCCCTGTACTTCAATACTCTTCAGATACATACTTTACCCGTTCTCCCCGGACGCGTTCATCGCCTGAATCGCCCGATACGCAGCCTCCTGCTCCGCTGCCTTTTTCGTACTGCCGCTGCCCGAACCGACCTTTTTCTCTCCGACCCAGGCTTCTGCCCGGAAAGTCTTCGCGTGATCCGGACCATCCTCCCCTACGATCACATAGCGGATCTCCCCATGGTCCGGATTTCTCTGCACAATTTCCTGCAGAACCGTCTTGCTGTCATAAAACAGCTTTTTATGTTCAATATCTTTAAGCGCATACCGCTCGATGAAAGCTCTGGCGGGGATGAGCCCCCCATCCAGATACATCGCGCCGATCAGCGCTTCAAAAGCGTCTGAAACGATCGAATCCCGCAGCCGTCCGCCGGTATGCTCTTCTCCCTTGCCAAGCAAAAGATAACGGCTTAAGTCAAATTCTTTCGCCGAAAGCGCCAGCGTCGGCTCACAAACCAGACTGGCCCGCAGCTTGGTCATCGCGCCCTCCTGCATATCCGGATACGAGTGATACAGGAAATCACTGCTGACAAGCTCCAGCACAGCATCGCCTAAAAACTCCAGGCGTTCATTATCTTCATAACCCTCCGCCCTGTGCTCATTCGCAAAAGAGCTGTGAGAGAGGGCCTGCGCCAGAAGCCTCTGATTTTGAAACCGGTAGCCGATTTTTTCCTCGAGCTCCCGTAATTTTGTCTCATTCATTTTCTATCATCCTTTGCTAAACCGCTTTCAGCTTCAAAATACCTTGCGCGGGTCGTGTGCGGCTTTAGCCGCAAAACACATTATCCGCCCCTGCGCATAAAAAAGGGGAGGCTGCGCAGCCTCCCTCATAGGTGTTCAAAAACTGTGAAAGTGGCTGAGCCGTTCCTGTAAATTTTATTCAACGGCTGAGCGAATCGCTTCGACTGCGTCCCCGACGGTGACGATCGTCTCCGCCTTTTCATTCGGGATCTCAATATCAAACTCTTCCTCAATCCCCATGATAATCTGGAATACATCCAGAGAATCCGCGCCGAGATCGTCCGTAAACGTCGTTTCCATCGTAATCTCGTCCGCATCCACATTCAGCACATCCGCAATAATCTTCTGTAACTTTTCAAATTCCATACTGTTCTCTCCTTTTACCCTTTCGATATCTTAAGCGATGAAGCCAACGCAATACATGCAGACTCAGCAGCTGTGAAACCGGCACTCAGTCAGCGGCAAGATAATCCCTGATGATCTCATTGATCCTCTGTTTTTTAAAGGTTTCGCACTGATAGATCGAGGTAGTCACCTCGCGCGCTTTGGAACTGCCATGCGTCTTCACGACCAGCCCCTTCAGTCCGAGAAGCGGCGCTCCGCCGTACTGACTGCCGTCAAAAGCTTTCAGGGTCTCCTTCAGCGAAGACTGTATCAATGCGGCGCCGATCTTCGTCTTCAGATTCTTCATCAGACTGCCCTTGACCATATGGATCAGGGTACCGCCCACGCCCTCATAAAGCTTTAAGATCACATTCCCGGCAAAGGCCTCGCAGACAATCACATCACAGACACCTGCCGGGATATCCCTGGCTTCCACGCTGCCGATAAAGTTGATGCCGGAACATTCCTTCAAAAGCGGAAATGTCTCTTTCACAAGCGCATTCCCTTTTTCTTCCTCGGCACCGATATTGACAATACCAACTCTGGGGTTCTTTACACCGAGTACATGTTCCATATAGGCTGAACCCATCTGCGCAAACTGTACCAGATGGTGCGACTTCGCGTCCACATTCGCCCCGCAGTCGATCAGAAGAGAGCAGCCGTTCTCCGTCGGAATCACAGGTGCCAAAGCAGGACGCTCAATGCCTTTGATGCGGCCGACTATCGCCTGTCCGCCCACCAGGATCGCACCGGAATTGCCTGCGGAAACGATCGCGTCCGCTTCGCCTTTTTTGACCATCTGCAGTCCGACTACAAGGGAAGAATCCTTTTTCGTGCGGATGGCATTCACCGGCGGCTCCGCTGTCTGGATCACCTCGCTGCAGTGAACGATTTCCACCCGGTCTTTCGGATAGCTGTATTTTGCAAGCTCGGTATTGATTGCATCCTGATCGCCTGTCAGGATCACATGAATCGTATCATGCCCCTGAACCGCCTGCACAGCGCCTTTTACCAGCTCCGCCGGAGCATTGTCGCCGCCCATGGCGTCGACTACTACACGGATTGTCTCACTCATCGTTTTTGCGCCTCCATATGTTCTTATACAATCTGTATGATGATACTCACGGATTCCTCCGTGCTGCGCACTTACCTGGTATCATCATACTAGACATCATGTGAAAAAGCAACACAAAAATCTGTTTAAACAAAGAGCATAAATGAAAAGAGCCGCCGCAAAAATCTGCCATTATCTGGCTTATTTTGCGGCGGCCCGAACGATTCAGCAGCAGAAATCACTCGCCCATGGCGATAATCTCTTTTTTATTGTACGTCCCGCAGGCCTTGCAGACTCTGTGCGGAAGCATCAGCTCGCCGCATTTGCTGCATTTTACAAGGGTCGGAGCGGACATTTTCCAGGTAGCCCTTCTCTTATCTCTTCTCGCCTTGGAATGTTTATTTTTCGGACAGATAGACACGGATCACACCTCCTTATAATTACTGAAAATATCAAGGATCTTAGCCATTCTCGGATCAGAAGGTGCGTCCGCACAGGTACAGGTACCAAGATTCAGGTTCTGTCCGCACTTCACACACAATCCCCTGCAGTCACCGCGGCAGAGCACACGCTCCGGCCAGACCAGCAATGCCTCATCGTGAATCACCTGATCCACATTCAGGTAATATCCATCAATATAATCATTTTTCTCTTTCAGGTCAAGCTCCAGTTCAGGGCTGACTTTCAGTCTGCGGCTTACGCTCTCCAGACAACGCGCACACGGGAATTCTACCATCAGCTCAATCTCACCTGTGAGGATGAGCTTCTGCTCTCCTTTATTCTCAACCTGCAGAACACCGGCTGTACTGTCGATGATCCGAAAGTCGCCGAACCGGTAAGAAAGAGCGGGGAGCGTTATTTGAAACTCATAATCCGCTGTTTTCCCATCATTTAAAATCACATCGGTCAGATCTATCAAAATGCGGCCTCCTGTGCACACTCAAAAGATTATACCTGCCAGATATTGTTTTGTCAACAAAATTTTTCACAAGTTCTGCCTGTTATTTCACCAGCGCTACAGTCTCACGGCAGATTGCCAGCTCCTCGTTGGTCGGGATGACCGCAACCTTCACTTTGGAGTCCGGGGTGCAGATCAGCATCTCTTCGCCGCGCTTCGCATTCGCTTCCTCGTCGAGCGTGATGCCGAGATATCCGAGATAGCTCATGACCATCTTGCGGACAGTCGGTGCATTCTCTCCGATACCAGCCGTAAATGCGATCGCGTCCACGCCGTTCATGGCCGCCACATAGGAACCGATGTACTTCGCCACGCGATAGCTGAACACTTCGATCGCGTTCTTTGCCTTCTTATCGCCCTTGTTCATCGCGTCCTCAAGATCGCGGAAATCGCTGGAGAGACCGCCGGAAAGGCCATATACACCGGACTTCTTATTTAATATGTTCATCACACCGGCCATATCCAGATTCTCTTTCTTTGCGATGTACTCCATCACAGCCGGATCGATGTCGCCGGAACGGGTGCCCATCACAAGACCTTCCAGAGGAGTCAGACCCATGGAGGTATCAACGCACTTGCCGTCCTGTACAGCGGAAATGGATGCACCGTTGCCCAGATGCGCGACAATGATCTTGCTGTTCTCAAGATCAAGTCCCAAAAACTCTGCCGTACGTTTGGAAACAAAGCTGTGGCTTGTCCCGTGGAAACCATATTTACGGATGCGGTATTTCTCATAATACTCATACGGAATACCATACAGATAAGCCTTCTCCGGCATCGTCTGATGGAACGCGGTATCAAAAACGCCTACCATCGGTACGTTCGGCATCAGCTCCATACAGGCATTGATACCGATCAGGTTTGCCGGATTGTGGAGCGGTCCAAGATCGCAGCAGTCCTCGACCGCCTTGATCACTTCGTCGTTGATGATAAAGGAGCCTGCAAACTTCTCGCCGCCGTGCAGGATTCTGTGGCCGACCGCGTTTACCTCGGTAAGGCTCGCGATTGCGCCGGTCTTCTCATTTACGAGCGCATCCAGTACCATCTGGATTGCTTCCTTGTGCGTCGGCATCGGAGCTTCCGTAATCTCCTTGTCGCAGCCGGCCTTCTGATAGGTCAGTCTTCCGTCGATACCGATTCTCTCGCACAGTCCCTTTGCCAGAACCTGCTCTGTGTCTGAATTGATCAGCTGATACTTCAGTGAAGAGCTTCCGCAGTTAATTACCAGTACGTTCATTTTACTATCCTCCGGTATAATTGTTAAAAATCTTTTCCGGCACTATTCAAAATGTAAATCTCTGCCGGAAACACTTATCTCGAATTATAAACCAAATTACGAATGCATACAAGACAAATTTGTTAAATTTTCACTTTGTAATAGCCGTATTTTTTATAGTTCGGCCGTCCGCCCACTCCGCTTAAGCTCATGGGCACCGCGTAATAGCTGTATCTTGTGTCTGTGATCTCCCATGTCGGATCATAGACTTTGCCGTTGATCTCAGCCCATCCATGCCCGCCGCTGGAAACAGCGTAGCATTTGCTGTATCCGACCGCGTTTGCGATAAAGGCAAAAGCGGCGCCGAATTCATAGCAGCTGCCGTGCTTATTAGTAAATAAGGAAGCCGCGTTGTCTACCGCCCAGTTGTTTGTTTTATTGAAGACCGGCGAACCCTTGTATTTATAATTTTTGATCAGATACTGGAAGCAGGCTTTCAGCTTCTGCGCCTTCGTCTGCGTCGGCTTTGTGGCAGCCTCCACCAGCTTATTGGCTGTGACCATCACCTTGACCTTGTTCTTCAGCTTTGTCTTATTTTTTCCGGAGAATGTCGCCTTCCCGCTTTTGCTGATCGTAACGCCGTTGACCTTTGTATTTTTGACCATATAGCCGTCCGCGCCATTAGCGATCTTAAAAAAGTAATAGCTGCTGCCGATCTTCTGCCATCCGGTGCGCTGCACACCCTTGGAATTGAAGTAATACTTTTTGCCGTCAATCGTCACCAGGCCGGTCGCTTTCTTCCCGTCGCTCTTATAATAATACACCTTCTTGCTCTTTGTCTGCCAGCCGGTCGTGACCGTTTCCTCCGCGGAAACAGTATTCATGCCTGTCTGCGCATACGGCGCACAGATACCAAGCAGAAAGCTCAGTGTCAGCAGCATCAGGATACGGACAGGCCATCTCCCAAAGGCTGCCTTTGGGCTCTTTCTTTCCATTACTTTCTCTTTCATAGCTTCTCCCTTCGTAACTGTTCATAATTTTTACAGTTACATCCCTTCGTTTTGGTTACAATTTGTCAGAAGTATAACATGTTTGTTTTATATACGCAAGAATCCGCCTTGTAAAACTTCCTGCTTATACCGGGGAAAGTTTTTCTGAATTCCGGTAAAATCCGAAAAAAATAATAAATGTATGTCCGCATCTGGAAAACCAGACAGATTTCTGATAGTATGTCATGAGAATAAAAACTGGTTCAGAAACAGAAAGGGGACGCCCGGATGCGCACTGTCGGAATTATCGCGGAATACAATCCGTTCCACACCGGACACGAATATCACATACAAAAAGCGAAAGAGCTCGCCGACGCAGACTACGCGGTCGTCGTAATGAGCCCGGACTTTGTGCAGCGTGGTGAACCGGCAATTTTTGACAAATACACGCGCGCCCGGATGGCTCTGCAGTGCGGGGCGGACCTTGTAGTAGAACTGCCCGTCTGCTACGCGACAGGCAGCGCGGAATATTTTGCTGAAGGTGCCGTGCGGATACTCGACGCGCTCGGTGTCGTGAACGCGCTGTGTTTTGGGGCGGAGGCAGCAGACATCTCCCGGGACTCTTTCCTGGACATTGCCGCTCTCCTGCTCGAAGAGCCGGCAGCCTATCAGGATGCACTTAAGGGTGGCTTAAGAAAGGGGCTGACCTTTCCCAAAGCACGGGCAGAAGCGGTAAGGTCCTGTTTGAATTCTGACGCGGCTGACACACTCCTCTCCTCGCCGAACAACATCCTCGGCGTAGAGTACTGCAAGGCACTGCAGAAGCTCCATTCGTCCATCACACCGATTCCGCTTAAGCGAAAGGGCAGTCCGTATTCCGATCAGCAGCTGGGAGGAGACTATTGTTCGGCCGGAGCGATCCGCAGCACGATCTGTAAAAATTTTGATTCAGACGGGTACAGCAGTCTCTCCCGCTACATCCCGGCAGCCTGCAAGGAGTTTTTTGGGGAAGCCTGCCGGACACCCGTTTTCCCGGACGAGCTGCTGCCGATACTGACACAGAAACTGATCTGTACGAACGATAATTTCCCTTCTGCTGAGAATGCTGCAGACAGCTTTACCGGCAAACCTGTCAGACATCTTACAGAGACTCATTTTGATGGCATTCTTGACATCTCTTCGGCTCTGTCCGCGCGGATGGAAAAGCTGCGTTTTGACTGCGTCGGCAAAAGTTACAATGAGATTGCCACGCTGATCAAATCAAAGCAGATTACCGAAGCGCATGTGCGCCGTGCCCTGCTTCATCTGATTCTGGATATACGCAAATCAGACGTGGAAACCTGGCGTACAAATGGCGGCGTTTTTTACGCTCATCTGCTCGGATTCCGGCAGGATGCCGCTCCATTGCTTCACGATATTAAAATAAAGAGCGCCCTGCCGCTTATTTCAAAAGCGGCGCATGCTCCCGGGCTTCTCTCCGATATGGGACTGCAGATGTGGAATCAGGATACGGCTGCCTCCCATCTGTACCGGAGTCTGCGCACCCTCCGATACGGGACTCCGTTCCTGTCGGAATATGAAATCAGTCCGATACGCATGTGATCTGAGATAAACGGAAGCATAAACAGCAAAGGAGAAAAAACTCATATGAAACCGGAAAACTACGACCGCTATCTTACTACACTTCAGGAAGAACTGGTTCCCGCATTTGGCTGCACAGAGCCGATCGCCATCGCCTACGCCGCCGCGAAAGCGCGGGAGCTTCTGGGAGCTCTCCCGGACCGCATTGACGTACAGGCCAGCGGCAGCATTATCAAAAATGTCAAAAGCGTGATTGTACCGAATACAGGCCATATGAAAGGAACCGAGGCCGCCTGCGCTGCCGGAGTGATCGCCGGGGACGCGGGCGCCGCGCTTGAGGTACTCACCGGTATCCGGGAGGAACAAATACCCGATATCAAAGACTATATGGAATCCGTGCCGATCACCGTCAGCGCCCTGACGGACGGACCGGTGTTCAATCTGATTGTCAGCGCCTATGCCAAAGAGACGAGCGCACGGGTACAGATCACCGATCACCATACGCAGATTGTACTCATGGAAAAGAATGGCGAAACCATCTTTCAGGCAGCCTCGGAGGGCTGCACACAGACCGCGGACCGCAGCTGGATGAATGTGGAAGGCATCTGGGAATTTGTCGAGGCGTTGGATGTCTTTGATGTATCGGAGCTTTTCGACCGCGTCATCTCCTGCAACATGGCCATCGCGGAAGAGGGACTGCAGGGCAACTACGGGGCAAATGTCGGCAGCACTCTTCTGAATGCCTACGGAGACGGGATGTACAACCGTGCAAAAGCATACGCGGCCGCCGGTTCCGACGCGCGCATGGACGGCTGTGAGCTGCCGGTCTATATCAATTCCGGAAGCGGAAATCAGGGCATCGTCTGTTCCGTGCCGGTCATCATCTGTGCCCGTGAGCTCGGCGTTTCCCGGGAGAAATTATACCGTGCCCTCGCACTGTCCAACCTGATCGCCATCCATGAAAAGACCGGTATCGGCACCCTCTCCGCATACTGCGGCGCAGTCAGCGCCGGGGCTGCCGCGGGTGCTGCCATCGCTTATCTTTCGGGCGGCGGCTATAAAGCTGTCACGCACACCATCGTCAACGCGGTTGCCATCGACTCAGGCATGATCTGCGATGGCGCGAAAGCCTCCTGCGCCGCAAAGATTGCCTCCGCCGTGGATGCCGGCATCTTCGGATACCTGATGTACAAAAACGGGCAGGAATTCCTCGGCGGCGACGGCATAGTCGTCAAAGGCGTAGAAAACACCATCCGCAACGTCAGCCGCCTCGGGCGCGACGGTATGCGCGGGACAAATGAGGAGATCATCCGCATGATGACCGGGGAATAAAAGAGGGCCGCGAGGTCGTCATTTTATGCAGCAAATCAATTTTTTTACACTTTTTTGAAGGAAAATCATGTAGATAAGAACATTTTTCTGAATGAATACTGCAAAACAGGTATAATATTTCCTTTCAAAGGTCAATATCGCCTTAAAAAAGGTCAATATTGCTCCTGTCTTTCCCGTGCAAAAGCCCTTATAATACGGCCAGAGTGAAGAAAAAGCACTCGGAAAGTGAGGAGTATGATTATGAATATAAAGTCAATTTTGAACAAGCTTGTTCAGAACCATCGGGATGCAGCGACACTGTCTGTATATGAAGCGCGTGCCCTCACAGATTTTCATGAGGCATGCCATGGCGATTTCGCATACCTGCCGGAGCAGGGATACAAGAGCACTAAAGCAATTACTGAAACCGGTTCACAGAATGCCGGAACCTGGAGAGTGGCTCTGGCACAGTAAAATGGAAGAAACTATTTTAAGAAATCTTCAAAAAACCATCTGCATTTTTTGATAATGCAGGTGGTTTTTTTATCGAAATGATCCCTTTATTAAAACGATTAATTTTTAAAGCTGTGCACCGGCGCGGGAATCCGTCCCTTCCTGCTGATGAACGCCTCGCAGGAGAACTGGTTGACCGGCATGATGGGCGCGTAACCCAAAAGGCCGCCGAATTCAACCATGTCGCCGACATCCTTGCCGATCACAGGAATCAGGCGGACGGCGGTGGTCTTCTGATTGATCATGCCAATCGCCATCTCATCCGCAATGATACCGGAAATAGTCGATGCGCTCGTGCTTCCGGGAATGGCGATCATGTCAAGACCGACGGAGCAGACACAGGTCATGGCTTCCAGCTTCTCGATCGTGAGCGCTCCTGCCTGTACCGCATTGATCATGCCCTGATCCTCACTGACAGGGATAAATGCGCCGCTTAAGCCCCCGACATAGGAGGACGCCATCACACCGCCTTTTTTTACCTGGTCGTTCAAAAGAGCCAGCGCGGCGGTCGTACCGGGCGCTCCGGCGTGCTCCAGCCCGATCTCACAGAGGATATCCGCCACGCTGTCGCCGATGGCCGGCGTCGGAGCCAGAGAAAGGTCGATGATGCCAAACGGAATGCCCAGACGTCTGGACGCCTCCTGCGCCACCAGCTGACCGACACGGGTTACCTTAAAAGCGGTCTTTTTGATGGTCTCACACAACGTTTCAAAATCCGCACCGCGCACTTCCTCAAGAGCATGCTTTACCACACCGGGGCCGCTGACACCGACATTGATGACCGCGTCGCCCTCGGTCACGCCATGGAATGCTCCCGCCATGAACGGATTGTCATCCGGCGCGTTGCAGAACACCACCAGCTTGGCGCAGCCATAAGAATCCTCTTCCTTTGTATATTCCGCTGTCTGATGGATCACCTCACCGAGCAGGCGGACCGCATCCATATCAATGCCGCACTTGGTGGAACCGACATTCACGGAGCTGCATACACGCTCCGTCTCAGAAAGTGCCTGCGGGATCGAACGGATCAGGTATTCGTCCGCTTTTGTCATTCCCTTGGAAACCAGCGCAGAATAGCCGCCGAGGAAATTGACGCCGACCTCTTTCGCCGCACGGTCAAGCGTGCGTGCAATCGTCACATAGTCCTCCGAGGAATGGCAGGCGCTGCCGCCCACCAGAGCGATCGGCGTCACCGAAATCCGCTTATTTACGATCGGAATCCCGTACTCACGCTCAATCTCCACTCCGGTAGGCACGAGATCTTTTGCGACCGTCGTAATCTTCCGGTAAATATTGTCATTGAGCGCATCCAGGTCATCTGTGATGCAGTCCAGCAGGCTGATGCCCAGCGTGATTGTACGGACATCCAGATTCTCCTGCGTGATCATCTTATTCGTCTCGCTTACTTCAAATATATTTATCATACTGTCTTCCTTCTTAACTCAAATTATACTCGAATCAAACACCTTGTCTCAGCATCCACCGCAGCCACGTTGATTCTTATATATTTTATTTCACACCCTGTGCATCATATTAAAGATATCCTCATGCTGGCAGCGGATCGACACACCGATCTCCTCGCCGACTTTCTCCAGCTCCTCCGCGATCTGCGCGGCGCTCTTCGGCGACTGCGTCGCGTCCGTCACCATCATCATGTTAAAAAAGCCCTGCACGATCGTCTGAGAAATATCGAGAATGTTGACATTGTTTTCCGCCAGATAGGTACACACCTTCGCAATAATACCGACCGTATCTTTTCCGACTACGGTAATGATTGTTTTTTTCATAATCTTCTCCTTCCTGTGCTGTATCTCTTTATTTGCTTCCATTGTATCTTTCCTGTGAAGGATTCCACGCTTTCATTCCTTCGTATTCACACTGCGATCATCTGCGACGGGTGATCCCGCTTTGCAATATGTATCGGGAAGTCATTCCCCTGAAACGGATTATCCCCCATGGTGACCTCGGCGCTCACGGTCATCAGTGCCAAATCTTCCAGATTGTTTTCCTGGCTTAAATGACCAAGCAGAATGCTTTTCATGCCGTCATGCAGGATCTCACCCAACAGCCGGCCGGCAGAGTCATTGGAAAGATGCCCCTTCAGCCCCAGAATCCGCTGTTTCAGATAGTAGGGATAATGTCCGACCTGAAGCATATGGATGTCATGGTTCGATTCCAGAAGCACCGCGTCCAGCTTCTGCAGGTGATCAATCACATAGTCGTCATAATACCCGAGGTCTGTCGCTACGGCAACACTTTTCTCTCCATGGCTGACCCGGTAAGCTACCGGCTCCGCCGCGTCATGAGAAACACGAAACGGAAGTACATCCAGATCACGGATGAAAAAATGCTCATCCGGTGTAATCTCATGGAACAGCGATTCATCCACATTTCCAAGGGATGTCCCGGAAAGCATCGCTTTCTTCGTCCCGGGTGTGCAGTACACCGGCAGGCCGTACTTTCTGGCCAGAACGCCAAGCCCCCGAATGTGATCCGAATGCTCATGTGTAATCAGGATCGCGTCCAGCTCCTCCGGCTTACGATCGATCTGGTTTAAGCCGTCCACCACTTTTTTCCCGGTGATGCCCGCGTCGATCAATACACCCGTCTGCTCCGTTCCGACAAAAATACAGTTCCCGCTGCTGCCGCTCGCTATGCTGCAAAAATCCATCTGTGTCCGTCCATCCTTCTGTATGTTTTATCTTATAGTTACTATTCACGGCCCTCCACCCCCACATGCGCACTCGTCGCCCTTTCAGGGCTCCAGTTTCGCTGCTAACGCAGCTAAGACTGCTTATGTGGGGTGGAGTCCCTGCTTCACAGGCCATATGTCGAGTTGTTTCCAGCATCTTACGTGCAAGCACGACGATTCTGTCAACAATTCGACATGGCCGTGAATAGTAACTTATGAATAACAAAATATGCTCCTGCGTTTTGCATACTACCACAAAATGCAGGAGCAATCAATTATTATTTTATGCAAATCAGGACAATTAGCTCCACACCGCCGTACCATTGACAATCGTGAGCGTATATCGTGTGGTAATGGCATAGGTCAGGCCGATCGCGGAAGCGCTCGTCATATAATACTGTCCGGAATAGTTGGAATTAAATGCCTGCATGTCCGGATCGCAGAGATACCAGACTCCGTCCACGCAGACTTCCGTCCAGCCATGCGGCGTCAGGCCGCCGCTCCTCGCCGTAATCTGTCCCACATTCACACGAACATCGTATCCAAGAACAGCCGCGATGCAGGCAAATCCGGCAGCATAGCGGTAGCAGTTGCCGGTGCGGTTCGCAAACAGCTGCTCCGCAAAGGAGGAAAGGTTAGACGCGTCCGCTGTATCGTAGGTTCTTGTGTAGGAAAGCCGAAGCAAAGCGGAAAAACAGGTATCCAGCTTCTGCCGCTGCGTCATGTCTGACGTCGTATTGTTTTCAATAAATTGCGCGGCAAGTGTGAGTGCATTGGTCTTATAGCCGCAATCGACGTCCAGACCAACCGGTTCAAAACCGCTCCAGTACAGCGCGCTGTACTGACCCGCGGAAGCTGTGCTGCCGGCCGCAGCATTCACGTAAGCCCGCACCGTATAATAACAGGTCGTCCCCGACGGCAGGGCCGTGGTGTCGATATATCTTGTGTATTCTGTTGTGCCAAGAAGTTCCCATGCGCCCTCTGTCTCTCTGCGGTATATGGCATAACCGTCTGCGCCGTCTACCGGCTCCCAGCTGACGGAAACCAGGGAAGAGGAAACTGCTGCTTCTTTTAATACAGGCGTGTCCAGATACGTCGATTTGACGCCAGTGGAATCATAGCCGCTCCAGTAAGAAGGATTGTCCCGTTCCCGTTTGGCTGCGTCAGCACTGCCCTTAAACGCGCGGACCGTATAGGAATACGTGGTTCCTGTCTCGAGCACGGTTGTATCCGTATACAGAGTCTCCTCCGTTGTATCAAGCAATGTCCAGCCGCCGTTTTCCGATTTTCGGAAAATTGCGTAGCCATCTGCGCCGTCCACCGCATCCCAGCTGATCCTCGTACCCGTCGCCGCCGCATAGGCCATATCCAGATCCGGTGCCGACAGATAAACACATCTGGCACCGTCCGGATCGTAGCCGCCCCAGTATGCCGCGTCGTTCAGATTCGCACAGGCATCAGCAAGCGAACCGGTGTAGGCCCGCACCGTATAAATATAAGTGGTTCCGGACGCCAGCTCTGTCTGATCATGATAGTATAATTCATCTGTGATAGTGACCAGTTTCCAGCCTCCGGACTCAGATTTCCGATAGAGTGCATAGCCGGAAGCGTTTTCTGCGGCACTCCAGGTGACCCAGGTTCCTGAATCTGTCTGATAAAGCGTCTGAAGTTCCGGCACACCGATACTGGCAGCAGATACGCCTTCCGGGTCGCAGTCACTCCAGCAGGAACCGTCCCAGCGGTTAAGCAGCGCATTTGCCCTGTTCCCGGAAAAAGCACGTACCGTATAGCTGCGGGTACTGCCGTCCGAAGAGTTCGTACTGTCCGTGTAGCTTAAGGATTCCGTAAGGGCAATCAGCTTCCACTCTCCGTCCTCTTCTTTTCTTAAGACTGCGTAGCCATCCGCGCGATCCACCTTTTTCCAGCTGATCGTCGTTCCATCGGCATCCGCATGCGCCGAAGTCAGCGTCGGGGTATCCAGACAAAAGGATTCTCCCTCCTCTGCTGACACGGTCTCTGCAGCCGCATCCCCGCTGCCGGCAGCCGCAGCAGTCCAGAAACCGGATAAAGCCATACACATCGCCGCCGAAAGAAGCACGGCTTTTCCGGGACAGCGTTGTTTTCTGCATTTCATCTCACTCACTTCTCCCTTTTTCATTTATTGTACGTTTCATTATTATATGATTCAAGCGACAAAAGGGTAATGATACCACGGATTGCTCCGTGCTCTGCACTCTCGCAATCCTAACAATATTCGGAATCCGCTCATTTTGGCTAAGGTATTAGCCTAAATGGCTACTTCCTCATATTGTTGCGGTCCCCAAGGTCAGGAATAGGAACGCAAGCGTTCCATTCCTGACCTTTTGTCCCTTGTATCATTATATCGACAGGCATTCCGTCACCTGAAAATCGCATCCGGTCGACGCATAGCTTCTTACACGCCGGTGCGTATCATTGTCCTGAAAATGCCACCATTCGCTGGCCAGTGTATCCATTCCTGTGCTCTGGAAGGTGTAGCCGTTAAAGCTGCCGCCGATAAAAATATAGTCCAGAAGTTTCGCATTGTCATTCATCATACTTGAATAATTGGAAGGCGACTTGCTCACCGAGCCGGAATAATATTTGATCGCGGCGGAACTCAGCTCATGCACATCCGTCGGCATATCCAGCTCCCGCCACGAACCGCCCTCTTCGTTGTATTCGCATAGTGTGACGTCGATCGCCGAGCCCGTATTGTGCGTGGAAACGCTCTGCGCCAGAAACCAGCTGTAACCCCAGCTGTATGTAGAACCGGAAGATTCCGTACTGGTATCAATATTCCTCTGTACCGTCGAATTGCTGTTGTACAATGACGTCAATGCGGCAGCAATCTTCGTCGTCACGGAATGCGGCCGATAGGAATCATATATTTTCAGGGTAAACTGACCGTTTGTCAGGTTATAAGCGTTGTACTGGGCAATGGATATCTTTTTCGCCGCCGAATACATGACCGGCACCAGATATTCATATCGCTGAAGCCGCTCATTCCACACCTTTCCTTCCGTCTCAGAAGTACCGACAGAATACAGTTTTGTCCCCGTCACGCCGGGTATCTCATAGCCGCTGGAAACATAGATGGAATAATACGCATTCGTGATCGCGTATTCCATCTCCGGCAATACATCCGGAAGGTTGATCATACAGTAACTGTGCTCCACATAACCTGTCGTACCGTCTGACACAGTTACCTGCCACCAGTCTCCTGTCTCCGACACGATTCGAAATGCTGTACCTGCGGAAAGGCTGCCGACGGAAGAAGCCGATGAAGATGCCTCTGCGCGCAGTGTGAGGCTTGTCGTACTCCAGCCGGTTGAACCGGCCACTTCCCGCTCAAAATAACTGTCCCCGGATGCGATTACAGATACAATTTCCCGTTCTGTCTCGCTTTCTTCCTGCTCCCTGGTCTCTGTCTCAGTTTCTTCTGCCGCGGCCTCTGTTTCTTCCTCCTGCGGCTCTGATTCCGATTCGGCTGTTTCTGCCGGAAGCTCTTCTGATTCACTTTCCGGCTGTTCGGTTTCCGTCTGGCTGACTTCCGATTTGCTTTCCGGTTCGTCAGTTTCTGTCTGAAGCTCTTCCGATTCTCCCCCGGTGCCATCATCTGACGCTGTACCGGATCCCGTCTGCTGCGAACCGTTCTCCGTCTCATAATAAGAGCCGCCAAACAGTTCGCCCTCGATAAACTGACGCCCCAGGCTTTGCCCGAAATCATCCATGAGCGTATCTTCCTTCGATGCGGCATGGCAAATCAAAGCAGGCAGGCACAGCAGGAACAAAAATAGTACAATCCTACATTTTGGCCGTTTATTCATTTGTTTTCCCCTTGTTCCCCTCTGGTACACATAACAATTCAGAACAGCCTGTATTTTCTTTTCGATGCTGTTCTGAACTGATACCACGAATATTATAAAAGATAAACTATCTGATTTCAACAAAAAGTTTGAAAGAATTATTCATCAAAAAAAGCGCCTGTCTTATCTGTTAAAAATATCTGCAAAGCTGTATCCATCTGGTCATATGTATTTTCAGGATTTCCGCTGTTATCGATCACAGTCCGGCATCGGCGGCGAAATTCCTCTTCGCTCAGCTGATTTTCCATAATCTGCCGCACTTTTTTCTGGGAATAGCCTCTGGAGCGTATCAGGCGTTCCTCGCGCACACGGTCATCCGCATAGATATACCAGATTTCATCACAGATTTCATCATAATGATCCTCAAGAAGCAGGGCAGCCTCGATGACGATCAACAGACCCTGCTTTACTCTGCGGCATCTGTCAATCTCCTGACAGATATACTCCTTAACTGCCGGATGTACGATGGCATTCAGCTCGTCGAGCTTATCCCGGTCCGAGTACACGATGGTTCCCAGCCTTCCACGGTCAATAGTCCGGTCATCGCGCAAAATATCCGCGCCAAAGGTCTCCACGATCCGTCCCCAGCACAGCGTATCCGGCTCCTGCACAAGATGCCCGACCGCGTCCGCCTCCAGGATCCTTGCGCCGTAGTTCTCCTTCAGGTAAGTAAGGATTGTGCTTTTCCCCGCTCCGACGCCACCAGTGATGCCGAGGATTTTCACACCGGCAGTTTTCCATTCCCTTTTCATTGATTCTATGTTCTGTATGCCTGCTTTGGAAGCGAACATCTGATCACTTTGCCTCATACCAGTTTTTTCCGTCATGGATGTCCACCTCCAGCTTCACGCGAAGCGACGCGGCATTCTGCATTTCCCGCACCATGAGATCGCGCACCTCATCAAGCTCCTCCACTGCCGTCTCGACCAGCAGCTCATCATGAACCTGCAGGATCAGGCGGGATTTCATATTACGGCTGCGCAGAAAATTATTAACGCGGTTCATCGCGATCTTGATGATATCCGCCGCAGTGCCCTGGATCGGCGCATTCATGGCCACGCGTTCGCCAAAGGAACGCTGCATGAAATTCGATGACTGCAGCTCCGGCATTGGACGGCGGCGGCCAAACATCGTCGTCACATAGCCGTTTTTCTTCGCGTCCTCCACAGCCTGATCCAGGAACCGTTTGATGCCCGGATAGGTTTTAAAATACTGTTCGATATATTCCTGCGCTTCCTTGCGCGTGATGCTTAAGTTCTGGCTCAGTCCGAAAGAACTGATGCCATAGACAATGCCGAAGTTCACAGCCTTGGCATTCCGCCGAAGCTGCCCTGTCACATCCTCCGGCGCGACATGGAAGACTTTTGAAGCCGTAGCTGTGTGAATGTCCTGCGCTTCCCTGTATGCCTGGATCAGATCCTCATCATTGGAAAAATGAGCCAGCACACGAAGCTCGATCTGCGAGTAATCCGCATCGAGAAAAACATACCCGTCATCCGGCACAAATATCTTGCGGATCAGCCGGCCCAGTTCCATGCGGATCGGGATATTCTGGAGGTTCGGCTCCGTACTGCTGATACGGCCGGTCGCCGTGATCGTCTGGTGGAATTTTCCGTGAATCCGGCCATCCTCCGCTATATAATTTGCCAGTCCGTCCGCATAGGTCGATTTGAGCTTCGTCAGCTGACGGTATTCCAGAATATCCGAGACGATCGGGTACTCTTCGGCAAGACCTTCCAGCACATTCGCAGCTGTAGAATAGCCGGTCTTTGTCTTTTTCCCATGGGGAAGCTGAAGCTTTTCAAACAAAATCGTACCGAGCTGTTTGGGCGAATTGATGTTAAATGCCTCCCCGGCCTGTTCATAAATAGAAGCCTCCAGCTCCCTGATGCGTCCGACCAGCTGTTCTCCGTAGTTTTTCAGTTCCTGCGCCTGCACACGGATACCTTCCCGCTCCATATCGGCGAGTGTAAATGCAAGGGGCATCTCGATTTCTTCAAAAAGGGATTTCATCCCCATGTTATCCAGCTTTTCCGACATCACAGGATATGCCTGTCTAAGGATCAGCACAAAGCGGCAGACATAAGATGTAAATTCTTCCGGCTTTTCCGCATAGGCTTTTTCCGGAGAATCCTTTCCAAAAAGCTCTGCGCGGGACGGGATGATCCGGTCCAGATATTCCTTTGCTATGTCCTGACTGTCGTAGCTGTCTTTCAGCGGATTCACCAGATATGCAGCAATCGCGGCATCAAAAAGGTGATCCTGTTTTTCCATCGGAATCGAAAGAAACGGAAGCTGCTCTTTCAGATGCATCGTCACCGCGCGTTCACTCTCCCCGATCAGGTCCGAAAGCTTACCGCACAGGTACTCCCGTGTCAGAAATCCCTGGCACTCCAGAAAATATGCGGTATCATCGGAACCGCACAGGACGATGCCCGGAAAAGCACCCGCATCGAGAACATTCGCAGAGTCCTTCTGCCGCCCTGTCCCATAAGCGGGTGCATCTGCCGGAATATAAAACGAGATCACACTGCCGGAAAGCCGAGTCAACAACTCCTCCGCTTCGATAAGCTCCCGGATGGTCTGATACGACTCCTCCTGCGGCTTCTGTTCCTCTTCCACATGAAAACGTCCGAGCAGATTTTTGAACTCCAGTCTGCGGCAGAGCTGAAGTGCCTCTGCTGTGTAAAGGTTGCCGAGCGCGGCATCCTCTTTTTTCAGTTCCACCGGCGCATGCAGATCAATCGTGGCAAGCGTCTTGCTCATCTGTGCCAGATCATAATGTTCCTTCAGCGCGTTGCGCGCACGGGTCGGCGTCACCTCATCCAGATGCGCATAGGCATTCTCAATCGAGCCAAATTCCGCAATAATCTTCGTTGCAGTTTTTTCACCAATGGACGGCACACCGGGAATATTGTCCGAAGCATCCCCCATCAGTGCTTTCACGTCAATAAACTCCGTCGGTGTGACCTGATAGCGCTCCTTTACGTCCTTTGCGTAATAATCCTCAATCTCCGTACCGGTCATGCGTGTCTTTGGAATACGAACCAGAATCTCGTCGGTCGCCAGCTGCAGCAGATCGCGATCGCCGGAAAGGATCGTCACGGAAAGCCCCTGCTCCTCCATCTGTCTGGACACGGTGCCCAGAATATCATCCGCCTCGTATCCCGGAAGCTCCAGCACCGGCACCCCCATCGCCCTCAGCATATCCTTCATCAGCGGTACCTGCTCATGAAGCTCCTGAGGCATCGGCTTGCGCGTGCCTTTATATTCCGCAAACATCTTATGACGGAACGTCGGCTCCTTCCGGTCAAACGCCACCGCCGCATACGCAGCCTGTTCTTCCTCAAATACCTTCAGCACGATATTCAGGAATCCATAGACCGCGTTCGTATGCAGGCCTTCACTGTTCGTCAGATCCGGCAGCCCGTAAAAAGCCCGGTTCAAAATACTGTGACCGTCAATCAGTACAATTTTTTCTTTATTCTCCGGCATCCTCTTCTCCTCCTGTCACATCCGTCTCACTGCCCGCATTCTCTGCTGTAATCTCTGTTTTTGAATCCGAAGAGACTGCGCCCGACATATCCGTATCTGCGGTTTCAGATATCGCTGCGGTTTCTTCCGTCTGCATGATTTCCGTCCCGGCAGTCTCCGTCTCCGAAAGAGTATCCTCCGCGGAATTCATCTGCTCGATGTGCATACGCAGAAGCGCCCGTTCAAAAATGCTGTCTCCGACCGCGCCCTGTTTCATCCGCACACCGACAAACAGACACAAAAACAGCAGCACTTCAGCAAAAAACAACAGTACAAAGCGGGACGCAGTTACCGCTTTTCTCTTCCAGATGGCATGTCTGGAGGCGCGCATCTCCTCTTCCAGCTTTTTTTTGAAATCATATTCATGTTGCTCGCCGGAATCCATGGCATCCAGAGCATTGTACACCATAAAATAAAAATCCAGTTCATCCATGCAGTCCGGACAGGATTCCACATGTGCAAGAAAACGCTCCATATCGCGCTCTGACAGTTCTTTTTTAACAAAAGGTACCACCATGCGCCTGGCTTCATTGCATTTCATCGCACACCTTCTCTCTATCTGCTTAAGCACTCTGTGACCTGAAAATCACACCCGGAAGAGGCATACGACCTCACCCTTCTGTGCGTGTCATTGTCCTGGAAATGCCACCATTCACTGGCAAGCGTAGTCAGGCCGGTATCGGTAAACGAATACGTTCCATAAGTTCCGCCGATAAATACAGTATCCAGCAGAATTGCGTTCTCATTCATTCCCACATCATAATTTTCCGGAATCTTCTCTGCATTCGGAGAATAATACTTGACAGCAGCCGTACTGAGCTCATGCATATCTGTCTGCATATAAAGCTCTTTATACTCTCCGCGGTCATCATCATATTCACAGAGCGTCACATCGACCGCGGAACCGGTATTGTGCGTGGAAAGAGACTGTGCCAGAAACCATCCTGTCCCCCAGGTATACACACTTCCGGCGATCGTTGTGCTGTAATCAATGTTCTCCCGTACGACAGAATTGCTGTTATACAGGGATTCCAGCGCGGAAGCCACCTGAATCGTAATGGAATGCGGCCTGTAGGAATCATAAACCTTGAGGGTGTATCGCCCGCCTGTCAACGTATATGCGTTGTACTGCGCAACGGCGATCTTTTTTGCAAACGAATACATGGCCGGAGCCAGATACTCATATCTTCCGAGTTTTTCATTCCACACTTTTCCTTCCGTCTCCACTGTGCCGGCCGAATACAGCTTCTGCCCTGTCACGCCCTCAATCTCATACCCGGAGGACTTAAAGATGGAATCATACGCGTTTGTAATATCATATTCCATCAAAGGCAGGACGTCAGGGAGATTGATCATGCAGTAGCTGTGCTGCACATACCCGGCCGTCCCGTCCTGAAGCGTCACATACCACCAGTCTCCTGTCTCTTCCTCAATCCGAAAGGCCGTACCCGCCGCCAGCGTCTGAACCGAAGCAGAAGAGGCAGAAGCTTCCTGGCGCAGTGTCAGACTGGTGCTCGTCCACCCCGTCGATCCGGGCACATCCATTTCAAAATAGTCTGCCGTTATGTAAGATTCAAATCCATCCACAGGAGTATCGGTGTTTTCAGTCTCCGCGCTGTTTGCTCCGTCCTCCGCGTCAGCCGACAGCTGCCCGTCTGTATCTTCATCATATGAATCTGTTCCCGTTCCGTCTGATCCTGTTACAGAAGGATCTGCACCGCTTCCGCTGCTTTGTCCCTCATTCGCTCCTGCGGCATCCTCTCCGGCTCCTGAGCCGTCATCCGCATTTGCCGAAACACCTTCTTCGATGGAATCCGTATCCTGTCCCCCGGAGCCGGAGGAGCCAAAATATTCCAGCTCCGTGTAGTTTCTTACTGTGCCATCGGCACTCTCAATTGAAAGAATATAATCGTCCGGCGAAATCCGGATGCAGAGCACAAAAAGAAGAATAATCAGGGAACAAAAGCAAAAAAGCTTTTTCATTTTGCTCACCGCCTCCTCTCTCTTCCATTTTTTTATTCGAGTATAGCAGAATCCATTTTGTTTTTCAATTATAATAAATTCAAGTAAGATTTATAATTTTTCGACTCGATATTTTTAACTGTGCAGCAATTTTTAGCTGTACGGAAGAAGAAAATAATGATACACTACTGACAAAAGGAAAAGAGGTATCGTCATGAAAGAAAAGCTCTATACTATCCCGCTCAACGATGCGGTCAATGAAAACGACGAATGCCCGTTCTGCTTTATCGAACGCAAACTGGAGCAGGACGCGCTTGATTTTACCATCGGAAGCGGCTCCTCCTATATGGAGAGCGACATCCGCGAACAGACGGATCAGATTGGTTTCTGCCGGGAGCATCTGAAAAAAATGTATGACTACGGCAACACACTGGGAAATTCCCTGATCATGAAAACGCATTATCAGCGTCTCATGAAAGAAATGCACGAGCAGTTTGCATCATTTACTCCCGGAAAGGCACAGAAATTCAGCCTGATCCGCCGTCAGAACTCCGGCGGGGAGAAAAATTCCATAGCAGCATGGACCGCACAAAAAGACTGCAGCTGTTACATCTGCAATACGATTAAGCCGACTTTTGAGCGCTACATAGAGACCTTTTTCTATCTCTACCGTCAGGATACTGCTTTTAAGGAAAAAATTCTGAACGGCAAAGGCTTCTGCCTTCACCATTTCGGCGTGCTCTGTGAGGCGGCCGACCGGTATCTGAACGAAAAAGAGCAAAATGAATTCTATCCGGCCATATTTGAAGTGATGGAGAAAAATTTTGCGCGCATCGAGGAAGATATTTCCTGGCTGATCGACAAATTCGACTATCGCAACCGCGACGCCGACTGGAAGAATTCCAGGGACGCACTCACCCGCGGCATGCAGAAGCTGCGCGGCGGCTATCCGATCGACGCGCCGTATAAATCAAAATAACAGCGATACGTAAACGCATTCAGGCATATTTCCGGTAAGATGACCTGAACAGAGAATCAGGCAGGAAAGCAGCTGTCTGCATACAAATATGCATGACAGGATCAATCACATGATCCGGACAGCAAAAGGATCATGATACTACATCAGGAGGGTAACGATATGGCAAGATCAGGAGGCGGACATTCTGGTGGCGGACATTCCGGCGGAGGACATTCCAGCGGAGGCAGCCGTTCCGGCGGAGGACATTCCAGCTTCGGAGGAAGCAGTCGCTCGGGCGGAAGCCGCACCAGCTTTGGAGGAAACAGCCGCTCCGGCAGCGGCATGGGAATGGGCAGCAGCCGGGGAGGCATGAATGGCCCCGGCGGTATGGGCGATCCGGGACGCAGAGGGATGAATCCTCCTCCGCGCAGACCGCGGCGCGGTTTTTTCCGTTTTATTCCATACTGGGGCGGCGGATATTACCGCGGAGGTGGCTGCGGCTCACTGATGACTGTATTTATTATACTGATTGTCCTTGTTATCGGGCTGATTGGAAACATCGTCTATCGTTACGGAAACGACACGAATACTACGACCGTGTATGAGGATAATATTTCGGATGATTCCGACAGCCATGACAGCTCTCACCATTCCGAATCCTCGCGTGAAAAGCTGGACACCGACCTCATATTCAACAGCAGCTGCGTACTCGATGAGACCGGTCTGGTAGATGATACGGAAACTGTTGGCGAAAGTCTTGAGGATTTCTTTGACGCGACAGGAGTGCAGCCTTACGTTTACTTAAAATCGTACGACTCCTCTCTTTCCACCGAGTCCAAAATGGACGATTACGCACAGGACTGGTATGAGGATAACATTGATAACGAAGGCACGTTCCTTCTCATCTACTTTGAGGGACGGACCGAGAACCAGGATTACTTTTCCTATGTATGCGGCTACGACATCGAGTCTGTCATGGATGAAGATGCCATTGATGTTTTCTGGGACTACGTAGATGAATACTGGTATTCTGAATCTGACACAGGAGATGCGATCACAGAGATTTTCGACGCTACAGCAAATGAGATTATGTAAAGTAAAAAGCCCGTAAACACGGGCTTTTTTGATGCCGCTGGCCGGACTCGAACCGGCACGGTGTTACCCGCTTGATTTTGAGTCAAGTGCGTCTGCCAATTCCGCCACAGCGGCTTCTCGTGCGACAAATCATCTGATAAATGTCCGTCACACGCCGATTATCTTATCATAACAGATTCATAAATGCAAGCTGATTTTTGTAATAGTTCTGAACAGTTCCTTTTCTATCGTTCAAGAAGCGGCTGCGCTACCCTGCGGTTAAAAAAGTCGATCAGCGGTCCCATAAAAAACGCGGTGATAATAGTTCCGACACCGGCGACCGCTCCTATTCCGGACAATGTGCCTCCTGACATAAGATAAAGTGCCACGCCGATCACCACGCAGACCAGATCGGTCACAATGCGCACCCAGCGGAACTGTCCCAGCTTCCATGTCCCGGTGATGATCAGAGCCACAGCGTCATAAGTAGACACGCCAAGATCAGCGGTAAAATATAAGGATGACGCGAGACACATGATCACAATCGCGATCACAAGGCAGACGATCCTGCCCGGCATACCGAGATCCGGAAGCAGGCGAAGAAGCGTCCGATGAGAATAATCTGCTATATAGCCAACCAGAAACAGATTGATAACTGTAGCCAGTCCGATATAATGCCGGTCAGCAATGAGTGCAAACAGAAGCAAAATAATATTTGCAATCACATACAGCGTTCCAAATGAAACGGGTATCACGGCATTCAGCCCGGCCATGAATGCCTGAAAGGGATCAACCCCGAATGCGGCTCTTTTGAAAAAGCCGACGCTGATCGCGCAGATAATGACACCGAAAACACACATCAGCAGACGTTTCCGAAAGTTTTCGATTTCACTGATTTTTTTCATATTTGTATTCAAGCCTTTCTTACCACACCATGTCCTTCAAAATATCACTGAAATCCAACGTTGCAAAATAATCCTTCGGGGTCTCGGCACGGCGAATCAGCTGTGTCGTACCGTCTGTCTTAAGAAGGACTTCCGCGGAACGCAGACGTCCGTTGTAATTATATCCCATAGAATGCCCATGTGCACCCGCGTCATGAATGACGAGCAGGTCTCCCATGTCAATCTTCGGGAGCTTGCGGTCGATTGCAAACTTGTCATTATTCTCACATAAGGAGCCGGTCACGTCGTAGACATGATCGCATGGCTCGTTTTCCTTTCCCATGACCGTAATGTGATGGTAGGCGCCATACATGGCCGGACGCATCAGGTTCGCCGCGCAGGCATCAACACCGATATATTCCTTATGTGTATGTTTTTCATTGATCGCGCGGGTCACAAGAACACCGTACGGAGCAAGCATGTACCGGCCAAGCTCCGTGTAAATCGCCACATCGCCCATTCCGGCAGGCACGAGCACTTCCTCATAGACCTTTTTCACGCCGCGCGCGATCTTATAGATATCATTTTTCTCCTGATCCGGACGGTAGGGAATTCCAATGCCGCCGGAAAGGTTGATAAAAGCAATCTTCGCCCCGGTGGACTGATGCAGCTTCACAGCCAGCTCGAAAAGTACCTTCGCGAGCAGCGGATAATAATCATTTGTCACAGTGTTGCTCGCCAGGAACGCATGGATGCCGAATTCCTCTACACCCTTGCTCTTCATGATCCGGAATGCTTTTTCAATCTGTTCTGTCGTCATTCCGTACTTGGCATCGCCCGGATTATCCATAATGTCATTGCTGATCTTGAAAAGTCCGCCCGGATTGTAACGGCAGGACATGGTCTTCGGAAGCTGTCCGATGGCCTGCTCCACCTTTTCGATATGGGTAATATCGTCGAGATTGATGATACCGCCAAGATCTGCGGCCTTTTTGAATTCCTCCACAGGAGTGTCATTGGAAGAAAACATGATATCGTGGCCTTTGATGCCGATCGCCTCCGAGAGCATCAGCTCTGTCAGAGAAGAGCAGTCTGTCCCGCAGCCGTATTCGTGCAGAATGTTGATCAGATACGGATTCGGGGTTGCTTTGACTGCAAAAAATTCCTTATATCCCTTATTCCAGGAAAAGGCATCGTAAAGCTCCTTAACATTCTCCCTGATACCGGCCTCATCGTAAAGATGAAATGGCGTCGGATACTGCTGTGTGATCTCTTCCAGCTGCTCTTTTGTGACAAATGTTTTTTTCATAACTGCTCTGCTCTCCTCTTATGTCATGTATTTTTTTATCAGAACGAAAGCTGCAGCACATGCCTGCGCCTGCCGTTCTGAATGATTCGTAACTATTCAGGACAGTACCTCGCACTCGCTGCGAGGTACGTATGAAACGTAAATGTTGTCAGGGAAAATCCCATCGCAAAGCGATTTTAAATGGATTTTCTCTTGTAACTGTGAAAGTAATGAACAGTTACAAGGATTCCATATAATTATAACCCGCCGAAAAATGATGTCAGCCTGTGCTTCGTGTCTACCAGATGATTGTACTGCAGAATCTGGTAGGTATTCAGAATGCTGTCGTAAGTGTCGTCTGTATCCCAGGCATAGAAGGTGCCGTCCGCATCGCGGTAAGCGTTCGCGTTAATGATCGGCAGTGTCTCCATCAGTTCACTTAAGTAAGTCTGATAATCCGTAAGCGGAACACCGGCCGCCTCCAGAAGGATTCCACCCAGATAATTTGCACTGATCCCTTCGTAGTATTCGGATTCCAGATCGTAATTTGCCCAGATGACAAACGGTACCCGATACCCCTGCTGGATCTCTTCTACCGTCTCAGGCTCGTCCACGCCGCAGATCCGGCGGATCTGATTCGTAATGTAATCCGATGGCTGATGGTCGCCAAGAAACAGGAGGATCGTCGGCTCGTCCTGCTCTTCAAAGTATTCCACCAGCGACTGCAAAGCCTTGTCCGTCTCATTCATCAGGGTGAGGTATTTTTCGGTTGCCAGCACCTGCGTTGTCTTATTCGTCACTTCCGTAAGCTCTATGTAAGCGTCAAAGCCCGGCGAGTCCTTGCTGTAGCCGCTGTGATTCTGCATCGTGATCTCAAAGGTAAAGAGCCGCTCATCGTCGTCCTTTTCCTCGTACTGCTCGATGATCTTATCAAAAGCGGACTGGTCGCTGATGTAGGTGCGCAGATACGTCGGATTTTCAAAGTCTGTTTTATCCAGAAACTCATCAAAACCAAAGTATTCATAGACCTTATCCCGATCCCAGCCGGAAGCGTTGTAAGGATGGATCGCCAGCGTTCCGTAGCCAAGCGAGCTTAAGTAGGAAGCCAGAGACGGCATCTCACTCTTGATATACTGCTGATAGGGCACGCTGCCCGCCGGCAGAAAGCCCATCGTATCGCCGGTCAGAATCTCATATTCCGTATTCGCGGTATTACCGCCCTTCACAGAAACATAGACTTCTCCGCCGATTGCCTCCTCCTGCAGAGATTTAAAGAACGGCATTACTTCCTCGCTCGTCTCGAAATCTCCCCAGACAGAGAGATCTGAAAATGCTTCATCCAGAACAATGATAATATTGGGATACTGCGTCACATCATCTGCAGTGCTCACTGTACTCGTATCTTCCGTGTTATCCGTGTTGTCTGCAACATCTGATTCTGCTGCGATATCTGCAGTATCCGCGTCATCAGCGCCGCCGTCATCCTGCGCATCATCATCCCCGGAATACTCCGCCGCAATCTCCTCCACCGCGCTCACGGAATAGCCGTCCGGTTCCTCGACATTCAGGAAACGCAGATTGCCCAGGAATGCCGCCGCAATGCCGTTATTCCGGTAAAAGACATTGATGGTAAACAGTGTGGTATCCATGCCGAAAAAGCTCTGGAAGCTGCTGTTCTGGATGCCGGATACATACAGTATCATGCAGGCCAGAAACGCTGCCGCAAACGGGATGCGGATCTTTTTCTTCTGAAAACGGACGCGCGATTTGGAGGAAAGCAGGATGATCCAGACAAACGCGATCACGGAAAAATAGCTTTTCCAGGTTAAAGTAAAGGAAAAGTTGCCCGCCACAGAAGCCGCTGTCCCGATAGAAAGAAAGTCCCACGGCACGATCGGGGTGCCCCGAAAGCTGACGACAAAATAGTTTGCGAGGCCAAAAATCATCGGAATAAGTGTAGCTGCCAAAAATCCCCGTTTTACGCTTCCGAAAAGGAACGTCATGAGACCGTACAGTGCATAGAAAAACATCAGATTCAGAATGAAGATCATGACCGTCAGGTCTGTGATCACATGCGTATAATTCTCCAGAGCGACCAGAGTGCCGATCGGGAGAAGCACGGCGAGAATGGCGCTGACCACCCGTCCATAGCTGAAATCCATCAGGACAAATACTGCTGAAAGCGCACAGATTGCAAGAGAAAGAATCACATACCCCGCCTGAATTCCCGATTCCCCAATGGCAAGGATCATTGCGATCAGAAGCACCAGTGCCGTAAATACGGCTGCCGCGATCTTCTGCGGACGCAGGTCAAAGATGGCATTCCCTTTTTTTCCTTCGTTATCCGTAATACGTTTGTTTTCAGATACGTTCTCAGCGTTTTTGTTTGCTTTTTTTACAGTATTATTTCTATTGTTCTTTTTGTTCATTACATACAACCTTCATATCTGTATAAAAAATATCCGCAGCTTCGTATCGTAAGCAGAAACTCTACTGTCCGCTTCTCCTGTGCTGATGTGTGAAAAGATGATCCTGGCAATACTCGTAATTCCCCTCACACTTGGAGCAATAGCGGAATTCCAGATGATCGCCGTCTTTTTCCGTGCGGCCGCACACCGCGCATCTGTGGCGCGTATCGCCCTTCCCCGGCTGCACCTTCTTCACTTTCCGCTTAAAATCATTGCGCCGGTGGACCTCATGCGGATTGTAGCGGTTCAGATTCCGCGTCATCAGAAAATAAATCAGGAAATTCATAAGCGATGCGAGGATCACGATACGTGTCGCCATTCCTCCCGCGATCATATCATACAGCAGCAGCGCACCGTAAAGGATTCCCAGCCATTTCATCTTAATCGGAATGATGAACATCAGCAGGACCTGCATATCCGGATAGGTCACCGCAAACGCAAGGAACATGGACATGCACACATAATACGTGCTGAAATAATATGCGCCGTCAATGCCGCCGATAAAATACAACAAAAACGCCCCGATTATCGTGAAAATCATACCGGAGAAAATATAGACATTGAACTGAAACGCACCCCAGGTGCGCTCCAGCGTTTTCCCGATAGAAAAATAAAAATAAAGAGAAATGATCACCCACACGTTTAAGCTAAACGGCGGAATGATAACCCAGGAAATCAGTCTCCAGATCTGCCCCCGCAGGATCATCGTGGGCGACAAATACAGATAATACATCAGAGACGGAGCCATCAGCTCGATGAGGTACCCAGCCACATAAAGCGCAATCATGATCGCCGGAAGGTTCCGGATCGCGTACCGGCCATACTTCCGCTCCATCTTATTTAAAAAGTTCATAAATAATCCTCTTCTCTTTTCTGGTATTTAGTCTCGGGTCACTTTCTTACTCGCAGCATAGCTGCTCGTTGACCCTCGAGATTTCCTG
>JAJQHQ010000027.1:62331-143984 GCA_021199655.1 Lachnospiraceae bacterium
GCTCGTTGACCCTCGAGATTTCCTGCTGCAAGCAGCGCAAATCACTTCGGGTCACTTTCTTACTCGCAGCATAGCTGCTCGTTGACCCTCGAGATTTCCTGCTGCAAGCAGCGCAAATCACTTCGGGTCACATTATAAAAAAACGAATTCCTTTTGTCAATCAGCGCAGCTCGCTTCTTTGCGAATTTTTAATGTTTTTTAAGAAATGCTCTCCGCTGCAGTTTTTGGGGATACAGATCTGATCTCCCGGGTGCAGATCGTAGATATCCGCACAGGGATTCGCGTAGATCAGTGAAGAAACCTTCACATTGTATTGTTTCCCCAGCCGATACAGGGTATCGCCCTCCTCAACTGTATGAATGATGCCATATCTGCTGCATGCTGTCTGCATAAGAAAACGCTCCCTGCTGATTGCTATTGTATTATAATATATATGCTTCGCGTCGATAATGGTGAATTTTTTCTTGCCAATCAGCGCTTTGATAGACTATACTATATGAAATTTATTAATGAAAGCCGCTTCATGCCAGATCAATTAAATTATCTTCTGGTAATGCGGCAGAATGGAGAAAAAATGGCAGGTTCTACATTTGGCACTGTTTTTCAGATCAACACATGGGGAGAATCTCACGGAAAAGGCATCGGCGTCGTGATTGACGGCTGTCCGGCCGGAATCCCCCTTATGGAAGAAGATATTCAGATAGAGCTCAACCGGAGGCGCCCCGGCCAGAACCGTTACACCACGGCGCGTGCGGAAAGCGACCAGGTGGAGATCCTCTCCGGCGTCTTTGAAGGAATTACGACCGGGACGCCGATCTCGCTGCTCGTACGCAATCAGGATCAGCGTTCCCGCGATTATGGTTCCATCGCTGAACTATACCGCCCCGGGCATGCCGATCACGGCTATGATGAAAAATACGGAATCCGGGATTACCGCGGAGGAGGCCGTTCCTCCGGGCGCGAGACCATCGGACGCGTAGCTGCCGGCGCGGTCGCTAAGAAGCTTCTAAAGGAACTTGGCATTTCGGTAAAAGCGTACGTAAGCTCCATCGGACCTGTTGACATCGACCGGAACGCGATCGACTTCTCTTATATAGAAGAAAGTCCCGTTCGAATGCCGGATCCGGCAGCCTCAAAGAGGGCTCTTGCCTGGCTGGATGACTGCATCCGCTCGCAGGATTCCAGCGGCGGCGCGATTGAATGTATCGTGGAAAAGCTTCCTGCCGGGCTTGGCGAGCCCTGCTTCGATAAGCTGGACGCAAATCTGGCAAAAGCTCTGATGTCCATCGGTGCGGTCAAAGCCGTGGAAATCGGAGACGGCACAGCAGTACGCTATGCGAAGGGTTCCGAAAACAACGACACGTATCTGGAAGATGAAGACGGAGTCCCCTGCAAGGCAAGCAATCACAGCGGCGGGATCCTCGGAGGCATCAGCGATGGTTCTCCGCTTTTTCTGCGCTGCTCTTTTAAGCCGACTCCTTCGATTGCACAGCCGCAGAGCATGCTCGGAAAAGACGGAAAATGCCATGTCGAGACCATTCATGGGCGGCATGACCCGATCATCGTAGCCAGAGCCGTTCCCGTAGTGGAAGCGATGACTGCGATCACTCTGGCCGACCATCTGCTGCTCGCGATGACCTCGCAGATGACCTATGTTAAAAAAATCTGGGGCTGCGATGCACCTGAACACGCTCCGGTTTCTTGACTTATAAAATATGAAATGATAGAATGACAAAAGTGAAAAATTTCGTAACTGGTAAAATATGGAACAGTTACAGAATGTCTCCGGTTCAAAAGACGGATCGGGGCATATTTTAGGAGGACTTGATTATGATTGGCGATAAGAAAGTACTGTTCAGCGGCATGCAGGCGACCGGCAACCTGACGCTCGGCAATTACCTCGGTGCTTTAAAGAACTGGGTGTCTTTAAGTGACGAGTACGAATGCTTTTATTCTGTAGTAGATATGCATTCCATCACGATCCGGCAGGATCCGGCTATTCTCCGTAAGCGTGCGCGGGCACTTCTGACTTTATATATTGCGGCGGGGCTTGACCCGGAGAAAAACTGCATTTATTATCAGTCCCACGTTTCCGGCCATGCGGAGCTTGCATGGATCCTGAACTGCTTTACCTACATGGGCGAGCTGAACCGCATGACCCAGTTCAAGGACAAGGCGGCAAAACACGCGGACAATATCAATGCCGGCCTGTTCACCTATCCTGTATTGATGGCGGCGGACATCCTGCTCTATCAGGCGGATGTAGTACCGGTCGGGATTGACCAGATGCAGCATCTCGAGCTCACAAGAGATCTTGCGCAGCGATTTAACGGGATTTACGGCGACGTGTTCACGATTCCGGAAGCCTACATCGGCAAGGTCGGCGCGAAGATCATGAGTCTTCAGGATCCATCCAAAAAAATGAGCAAGTCAGATGAGAATCCGAATGGCAGCATCTATCTGATGGATGACCCGGATACCATTCGCCGCAAGTGCAAACGCGCAGTCACGGATTCTCTCGGTGAATTCCGTTACAGCGACGAGCAGCCGGGGCTTCACAATCTGATCGATATTTTCTGTGCCTGCACGAACCGGACACCGAAGGATGTCGTATCCGAGTTTTCCGGAAGCGGTTACGGACAATTCAAGGAAGCGGTCGGCGAAGCGGTCGTCAGTGTCCTCGATCCGCTTCAGAAGCGAGTGGCAGAGCTGGAAAAGGATAAATCCTACATCGACAGTGTGATCAAAAACAACGCGGAGAAAGCGAATTATTACGCTCAGAAGACCCTCCGCAAGGTACAGAAGAAGGTCGGATTTCCTGAAAAAATCCGCTGACGTAACTGCTCCGTACCTACACAATTATCCACTAACTACTAAAATTGAAAACCTTACAAATCAGCGCCGTCCAGTTACGAAAAAGTACTTCGCATGGGCGGCGCCATCAGTCTGCTATTTTGTTTTCAGTTTCTGATATATCTCAAGAAGCCGCCGCATATCCGGCGGCATTTTGCTTTCAAAAACAAGAGGTTCTCCCGTGATGGGATGCGCAAATGCAAGCCTGTGCGCATGCAGCATCTGCCGCGGCGCCAGATTACAGACAGACTCCGGGTTGTAGAGAAAATCTCCCGGCAGCGGATGGCCGATGGACTTCATGTGGACACGGATCTGATGCGTTCTCCCGGTTTCCAGACGAACGTTTGCCAGAGAAATCTCCTGCGGAGCACATCCCACTGACACCGCATCAGATTTAAGGCCGGACAGATTCCCGCCCTGAAAAGTCTCTTCAGATGTCTCATACGGCATTCGATACACCCCCAGTCTCTGATAATGCGTCACCGCCCGCTCTCCGTGCTCCCAATCCACACAGCGCATCAGCGCGGAACCCGGACATCTGGCAATCGGCGCATCAATAGTCCCTTCTTCCGGCAGAATGCCGTCCGTAATTGCAAGATACTCCCTGTGTATCTGCCTTTTCGATGAATACGAGGAAAGGATTGCACCGCTCAGGGCGTTTTTAGCGATCAGCACCAGACCTGTCGTATCGCGGTCCAGGCGGGTAATGCAGCGAAATGTAAACGCCTGCTTCTGCGAGGCATAGTAGTACATCACCGCGTTCGCCAGCGTATTTTCATAGTTTCCCATCGACGGATGTACCGGCATGTCGCCGGGCTTATCCACGACCAGTACATCCTCGTCCTCATAAACAACGGATATTGGCAGCGAAACCGCACTGATCCGGTCGGAATTCTCCGTCTCTTCCACCCGGACCGTGATCACATCCCCTGTACTTAACGGCTGGTTTGCATACGCCCATTCCCCGTTTTTCAAAATACCGTGATCCGTGTGTTTCAGATGCGTGAGAACATGGTGCGAACAGCCTTTGTCACGAAGAAACTGTTCGATCGTAAGCTGCGGCCCGCGGTTCCTGTTCTTACGCTCCTTAATAAAACCGTCCTGTTCCTGCGCCGGTTTGACGCTGCTGCAGTCCGTCTTCTGAACAGTCCATGATACCGTCCTTACCGCGGCGGCTGCATGTTCCATTGTTCTTATGGTTGCGGCCGCGCGTTCCATCATTTCTCCAGGCATAGTTCCTGTCACATCTGTTTCCACAGCTGTTTCAATCTCTCTTCCCTTATCTGTTTCTGCATCTTTACTCACTGTTCTTTCACAAGCACCTTCTCGATCTCGCAGATATAGAGAGTGTGATAATCCTTCTGCGGATAGCAGTCCGCCTCTGTTTTTTTATCCAGAAATGCCGCCGGATCGTATGGCTGCGCAAACAGCTTCCGGCAGATCATGCTGATCCTTGCCTCCTCAAAGTACGGTGTCTCTCCATCCCGCAGGACCGTCAGTCCTGTTTTTGCGATCTTGTCCTCATCGCGTCCGGACACGGAGCCAAGATACCCATATTGTTTTTTATAACCATCCGGAAGCACGGAGATGGACAGCGTCTCCGAACTGTCAATGAATTCTTTCGTATAGCGCTGCGGGCGAATCACCAGAAACGCAACATTCTTTCCCCACATCACACCGAGTCCGCCCCAGGAAGCGGTCATCGTATTGCACGTACCGTCCGGTTTGCCTGCCGTGACCAGAAGCCATTGGTTTCCGATCAGATCAAATACATTTTCCTTCAGTTCTGTCGGCTTTATTTCCTGAAACATCTTAAAGTCCTCCTTTTTTTCGTCTGTTGAAATTTATTTTACCGCAACCCTTTTCTCCTTGCAACGGCTAATTCTGCTTTTCTGAACTGTTGGCAAATTTACTTGCAATCCGATTGAGATGTGTTAGAATGAAAACAACTGAGTATGGAACATAAAAATATTAGAATTATAAAGGAGATTGATAAAAATGAACGATGAAATGAGTATCAGGATTCAGAAAATGGGAGTAGTCCCGGTGGTTGTACTGGAAGACGCAGCAGACGCGGCACCGCTGGCAAAGGCGCTCTGTGAGGGCGGCCTTCCGTGTGCTGAGGTCACATTCCGCACCGCTGCTGCTGAGGAAAGCATCCGCATCATGGCGCAGGCCTATCCGGATATGCTGATCGGTGCAGGCACTGTACTCACCACAGATCAGGTCGACCGCGCGACAGCGGCGGGTGCAAAATTTATCGTAAGCCCCGGCTTCGACCCGGAAATCGTTGACTACTGTCTTGCAAAACAGATTCCGGTATTTCCGGGATGTGTAACCCCTTCCGAAGTTGCGCAGGCTGTGAAGCGCGGACTGAAGGTTGTAAAATTTTTCCCGGCAGAGTCTTTCGGCGGCGTGAATACCGTCAAGGCTCTCTCCGCCCCCTATGTAGGGCTGAAATTCATGCCCACCGGAGGTGTGAACGCGGGGAATCTTAAGAGCTATCTCACCTGCCCGGCAATCATTGCCTGCGGCGGCAGCTGGATGGTAAAAGGTTCTCTGGTCAAAGAGGGAAAATTTGATGAGATACGCAGTATGACTGCAGAAGCAGCTGCACTCGTGAAAGAAATCCGCGCCTGAACCTTTCCGGGATCTTCAGGGCACAGTATTCAATGCGGTTCATCTGTCAGGGCCGTTCGTTTGCCCGGACAGTTCTGACTCCGTATTTTGCAATAAATCCGCAGGCATAAAAAGGAGGACCACTGCAATGGCAGAGCAGGAAAAATATGTGGCATACGTTGGCACTTACACACATGGCAGCAGTATCGGTATCCACATTTATGATCTTGACGTGGAAGCCGGTTATATGACAGAACGGGAGGTCATCCCGGTCAACAACGCGTCCCATATGACCAAATCTTACAACGGACAATACCTCTACTCCATCGCTGATGAAGGCGTGGAGGTGCTGAAAATCCTGCCGGACGGCGGGCTTTCTTCCATCAATAAAGTCGGCATAGACGGAATGCGCGGCTGCTATCTTTCCGCAGATCGTTCCGGCAAATTCTTATTTGTCGGCGGCTACCATGACGCAAAGGTTACCGTCGTTCACACGCATAAGACCGGCCGTCTGGGTTCCGTCATGGACGGCGTATTTCACAAAGGGCTGGGGCTCGGCAGCGTTGCGGGACGCAATTTCCTCCCGCACGTCACCTGCGTGATCCCCACGCCGGATAATAAATATCTCTGTGCGGTGGACAACGGCATTGATCAGGTAAAGATCTATGATGTCAACGCAAAGACCGGTAAGCTCAAGCTCTTTGATATTCTGCGGTGTAAGCTGGATTCCGGACCGCGGCTTCTGACCTTCAGCAAGGATGGACGTTTTGCGTACATCAATTGCGACTTGACAAACGAAATCTGTGTGTACCGCTATGACGGTGCCGGAAAATCTCCGGAGTTCGAACTGCTTCAGACCGTTTCCTGTCTTCGCGACACGACTTCACGAGGCAGCGCTTCCTGCGGCATGAAAATTGCGCCGAGCGGCAAATATCTCTATACATCCAACGCAGGCGAGAACACCGTTGCCGTATTTTCCATCGATCAGGAGACCGGGCTTCTCACCATGCTCTGCTGTCTTCCGATCAGCGGTGAATATCCAAAGGATCTGGATGTGTTCCCGGGCGAGCGCACACTTGTCGTATTGAATCACGAGACCAATGAGATTCGCTTTTTCACTATTGATTACGAGAAAAAACTGCTCGTCATGAAAGGACGGCCGCTGCAGATCGACACACCGAACTGCATTCTTATTTCAAAGGTAGAGTAACTTCTGACTGAAATGAAAGACCACGCATTCTGCAATGGCTGATGCGTGGTCTTTTTATGCGCACGGCCGCGAAAGGAAGTTAGTGGCTTTGCCACTCGCGGCCGGCGCGGGCGAGTAAGAGCCGTCAAGCCGCCTCCTACTCGATCGCAGAGGTGTGTAAGGAACCGGACAGCCGTACTCTTCGGTTCTGCAGCTAATTCCGCATACAGGAAATCAGGCAGCTTGCCTGCCCGCAGCTCTTAAATTACTTCATTCATGCTGCCGGACCGGTAACCTCGCAGGTCAAGCGTCACATAAGTAAAACCGAACGACTGCAGCTTTGTGTAGATCATCTCCCGCAATTGTTCCTTCATCAGTCTTTCAAAGTCCTGCGGTAAAATCTCGATTCTGGCAATTTTCCCATGGATCCGCACACGTACCTGACGAAAGCCAAGATCGATCAGCAGCTGTTCCGCTTTATCAATCATGGCCAGCTTCTCTTCACTGATCGTCTCTCCGTACGGGAAGCGGCTGGCCAGGCAGGCAAAGGACGGTTTATCCCAGGTCGGCAGCCCCATATCTTTCGAAAGGATCCGGATATCCGATTTTGTCAGATTGGCCAGACGCAGCGGACTTTTGATCCCCAGCTCACGGATTGCCTGCAGACCCGGCCGATAGTCACCAAGGTCATCCAGATTGGAGCCTTCTACTACCTCACTGATGCCATTTTCCCATGCGATCTTCTGCATGGACTCAAATAATTCATGCTTGCACAGATAACACCGATTCTTCGGGTTCTCTCTGAAGCCCTCGATGTTCAGTTCATCCGTCTCGCAGATGATCTGACGGATGCCATTCTCCTCACAAAAGGCAACCGCTTCCTGCAGCTCCCGAGCCGGGAACGAGCATGATTTCGCTGTGATGGCAATTGCCTTTTCTCCCAGCACATCATATGCCGTTTTCAGCAAAAAAGTGGAATCAACGCCGCCGGAAAATGCTACCGCGACACTGCCGAAGCCCTCTAATATCTGTTTCAGTTCCTGATATTTCTGTTCGAGTGATTCCATCTCTTCCAGAGATTTTTCTACTGTTCTTCCACTGCGGCCCTGTTCATCCGCTTTCTGAAATTGTTTCATATATTCTGTCCTTCTTTCTATATTATATAAGCATACGCAGCTGCGAAGATACTGAGCAGTTACAGGCATACTATCACATATTTGAATGCAAAAAGCAATATATTTCTTTTCAGTTCATCTGCTCAACTTTCTCCACATCAGCAGAAAACTCATTGCAATCCGAAAAACCATGCGTTATAATCACTGCGGAAAGGACAGGAACAATCTTTATGAAAAACACCTGGAAAAACGCGATTGTGTGGTGCAGCACCATATTTCTGACACTGGCTGCTGTGATTGCTTTTTATTTTATATTGCAAAACGGTGCTTCCATTATAAAGGGTATCAATTCCATGTTCAGTGCGCTGGCCTCCATCTGGCTGGGGCTGGGCTTCGCTTATGTGCTGGATCCGATCATTGTCTCCGGTGAAAAATATCTGCGGAAGCACAAGGTAGGGCCGACTGCTTCACGAGTATTGACGCTCGCTGCGGTACTGGCTTTGATCGCTCTGCTCATATTTCTGATCTTCAGCCGCTTGATTCCGCGTCTGTTTGAAACGATCAACGGCCTCCTTGGTGATCTGCCTGCCATGCAGCGCACTTTCAACAGCTACCTGGACAGAGTCAATGAGTGGAATCCTGAGGTTTACAACTACATCCTCAACGCGATCAATTTTGCCACAGACTGGGTAAACACCAACCTGGACAAAACTTTCAATACCATTACCCAGAGCTTCATCAACTTTATCTCCGGGATCGTGAATATCTTTGTCGCTCTGATCGTCCTCGTCTACGCCCAGATGTCGAAAGAGCGTTTTATCGGACAGTCCAAGAAACTTCTGTATGCGGTCTGTCATCATCGCAAAGCCGCCACCTGGATTCTGGACGTTGCCAGGCAGGCGAACCTGATATTCAGCGGATTTATCACCGGAAAGATCATTGATTCCGCGATCGTTGGCGTGATCTGCTTTATCTGCCTGTCATTCCTCAACATCCCTTATGTGCTGCTGATCAGCGTCGTCATCGGTATCACCAATATCATCCCGGTATTCGGACCGTTCATCGGCGCGATCCCCTGCGCGATCCTGCTGCTGTTCGTTCAGCCCTGGGAGTGCCTGGTGTTTGTGATCTTTATCCTGATCCTGCAGCAGATAGATGGCAATATCATCGGACCGCGAATTCTTGGCAATTCGACCGGTGTGTCCGCGTTCTGGGTCATTGTCTCCATCTTAATCTTCAGCCATATTCTGGGCGTGGTCGGCATGATCGTCGGCGTCCCGATTTTTGCCACGATCTACTACATCATCAAGCGGATCGCGGAAGCCGAGCTCGCCAGCCAGAATCTGCCCACAGATTCCATGGCATACGTGACAGTCGATCACATTGATGAGAACAATCAGCTGGTCTATCTGTCAGACGAGGCTCCCCGGAAAAAGACGATTGCGCAGAGAAGATCGCCCATGGAAGTCTGGCGTGATACCAGAACCACTGCCGCCGCTCTGAAATCATTCTGTGAAAGAAAGTACAACGATTTGAAAAACCGAAAGGAAGGACAGGATAAATGAAAAAAATAGCAAGCTTTACAGTCGATCACATCCGGCTTCTGCCTGGCATCTATGTTTCCAGAAAGGATTATGTCGGAGAGGAAGTCATCACGACCTTTGATCTGCGTATGACAGCCCCCAACCGCGAGCCGGTCATGAATACGGCGGAAATGCACACCATCGAACACCTTGGTGCGACGTTTTTGCGCAACCACCCGGAATACGCTTCCCGCACCATCTATTTCGGACCGATGGGCTGCCGCACCGGCTTCTATCTTCTGCTTGCCGGCGACTACGAATCCAGAGACATCGTACCTCTGATGAAAGAAATGTTCACTTTCATACGCGATTTTCACGATGAAGTGCCGGGTGCGCGTGCGCAGGACTGCGGAAATTATCTGGATATGAACCTGCCAATGGCAAATTATCTCGCTGACCGCTATCTGCGCGAGGTGCTGGAGAACATCGGGGAGGAGAATCTGAATTATCCGTCGTGATATTCCGTATTCTTCCATATTTCCGCATTTATGTTTTCCGTTTTTTTGCCATATAGTTTGAGACAGGACAAAGTTCAGTTTGTCCTGTCTCTTTCTTTCATAGCATAAATTCAGATCGGATACCCCTTCAGATAATAATCTCTCACGAACCGCATCAGTTCCTCCTCTCCCCTCTCATCGAGGATGCGGAGCATCCCATGCAGCTCCTTTTTCGTCTGCGGGTGCATCAGGTAATGTCCCATACCCCGCTCGAAATAAGCAAGAGCGTCATGCTGTGTGTACGTCTCTTTGTTGTAGTTTTTGGACGCCGCAATCCGGTCCATCAGCATCTCAACGACATATTTACGCGGCATCTGCACCGCCTGCAGCGGAAACGACCTGGAATGAACATCCGTGTTTGAAGTCACGCGCAGCGGGCGGCTCTTCTGGCCATTCTTCTTTTTCGCCGGTTCCCGGTAATCCAGCCAGTATTCAAAGTGATGGCGGTTGCGGCCCTTGTGATGCATCCAGGCCTCCGAATAGCCCTTGTCGCGGCGCTCACCGTTATTCGGGCTGCTCTTCCCGTCATCATAATAGCGGAAGCCCTCGAGCAGCTCCGAGGGCATGTATTTCGACAGATCATGCGTAAGGCCCTGCCAGTACAGTCCAACCTTAAAGCACTCTCTCATCACATATATCTTGTGCTCCGTAATGGTTTTTAAGTGTCCTTTCGCTTTCTCCCAGGTAATCTTGTTTGATTTATTCTTTTCCATCGTTCTTGTCCATCCTGACCGCAGCGCCAATCCCGGTTTCTTATTCTTTCCGTTTCCTTATTCTTTCCGTTCCTTTACTCTTCCTGCTCCGCCGTTCTTCTTCTGTTTCTTCTTATGCTGCGCTCTCCCCTCCAGTACCACGACTGTTCGCGGAGTGACCGTGAACAAGCGGGCTTCTCCCAGATTTTCCTGCGCATCCGGCGGCAGAAAACTTTCCGGCAGATATGTGTCCATCACCCGCATCCAGGAATATCCCTCCGGAATGAGCGGCAGGGCAAACTGCTGCTCCTCCCAGTGAAAGTTCCAGGCAATATAAAGGAAGCCTTCCTCACCGGCATAATGCCCGGAGTACATGCACCCCATATGCAGACTGGAATTACGCATATCTCCGTACCAGGCACGCTCCCCGTGATAGGACAAATCCGGAAATCCGCTTGAGAGGTAATCCACACACTGCGGTTCCGCGGCAAGATGCAGAATGCGGTGTGCCTTTCGGAAAGCGATCAGCTGACTGACAAAAGAAGTCAGTTCACGGCTTGCCTTCGTGCGGCTAAAATCCAGCCACGTCAGCTCGCTGTCCTGGCACCAGGGATTGTTGTTTCCCTTCTGCGAATTGCCAAATTCGTCACCAGCCAGCAGCATCGGCGTTCCCTGAGAGAGAAGCATCATCGCATACGCGTTTTTGCGCTGACGCATGCGCAGTGAGGAAATCTTCCGCTTCGTGCTTGGGCCTTCCTCGCCGCAGTTCCAGCTGTAATTTGCGTCGGAGCCGTCGCGCCCCATCTCACCGTTCTCATCGTTGTTTTTCATATTGTAAGAGACGAGATCCATCATGGTGAATCCGTCGTGATTGGTCATATAATTGATCTGAGCACAGCCGGCCGGGTTTTGCCGCGTACGCCAGCTAAATGCCTCCAGAGTCCCTGCGTCCCCTTTTAAGAGCCGCCGGCTGTCATTCATAAAGCCATCATTCGACTGCGCGATCCTGTGATGCATCTTGCCGGCATTTTCCGCGGCAAGGTCATCCGCATACCAGCTGCAGATCAGTTTTCTGCAGGCAAACAACGGCAGGCGCGCCAGTGCGGCAGAAAGTTCCTCCCGCCCGACGATGGAAAAACCGTCCACATGATATTCATATGCCCAGTGATTCAGGCAGGCAATAATCTGACTGATGTCCGTCTCTTCTGAAAAAGAAAATTCCAGAATTACCTCGATTCCATTTGCATGAAACGCCCGGACCATATCCTTAAATTCAATATCCGCGCGGTCTGAAGCCGCATAAGAGGCCTTCGGCGCGAAGTAAAAGCCCGGACCATAGCCCCAGTAATTTTTGCGGAATTCCTGCCTGTTCTCCCATTTCCCCGTCAGGTCCTCCTTACTGTGACCAAACCGGGTGACAGGATCATGCGCTGCTTCTATTCCCGTTGGCAGATCAAACGCATGATCCAGAGTTTCTTTCATCGCAGTCTGATCCGGCTCCGGACTGCTGCCGATATATGCCGGCAAAGCGCTCTTCCCGGACTGCTTTCCGCCGGAGACAGTACGGGTAAACAGATATTCCGGAATCTCCAGTTCTGAAAACTCATAGACCGGCATCAGCTTTACCTGATTGATGCCAAGCGACAGCAGATAGGGAATCTTCTTTTTCAGACCTGCGAACGTGCCCTTCAGACTGCCGGCAACGCCGGAATTTTTATGTTTCGTAAAGCCGCGCACATGCAGATGATACATGACGGCGTCAGAAAACGGAATATCCGGCAGCCGGTCATTGCCCCAGCGCCAGGTTCCCGTCACAAACGCGCCGCGAATCCCGTGCGGAGAAAACGAAGGCACCTGTCCATAAACCTCACGCCCGGCGATTCTTCCCGCATACGGATCAGTCACTACCGTGTCGCCGTCACGGAAATTGTATTCATACTCATCCGCGGCAAGCTTTACCTTCATGGAATAAAAATTGCCCGGAACGGAAGGTTCCGGGAAGGGAAGTTCAGCCGCCACCTCTTCCGTCCCTTTTTTATATAACAACAATACCGGACGATCAGCGCCCGACGCATAATATCCAAAATGTACCCCGTCTCTGCAAACCGTAGTGCCAGGGGTGCTGATGCCATCCTTCAAAATCTGAAATCCGTTGTCCCCCATCGAAAGCCCTCCTAAATATCAATCGTCAACTCTACCGGGCAGTGATCCGACCCGAAAACTTCCGTATGGATCACAGCGTCCAAAAGCTTTTCCCGAAGACAGTCTGAGACGCAGAAATAATCGATCCGCCAGCCTGCATTCTTCTCCCGCGCATGGAAACGATAGGACCACCAGCTGTAGATACCCTCCTTTTCGGGATAAAAATACCGAAACGTATCCGTAAACCCCGCGCGAAGCAGAGCAGAAAATTTGCCGCGCTCTTCATCCGTAAAACCGGCATTCTTATGGTTCGTTTTCGGGTTCTTCAGATCAATTTCCTCGTGCGCGACATTTAAGTCCCCACAGAAAATAACCGGCTTTTTCTTCTCCAGACCTTTCAGATAAGCAAGAAAGGCATCCTCCCATTCCATCCGATAGGAAAGGCGCGCAAGCCCGTCTTTTGAATTCGGCGTATAGACCGTCACAAGATAAAAAGTCTCATATTCCAGCGTGATCACACGTCCCTCGTGATCATGCTCCTCGATGCCAATCCCGTAAGCCACGGAAAGCGGCTCCTTTTTCGCGAAGATCGCCGTCCCGGAATATCCTTTTTTCTCCGCGTAATTCCAATATTGATACGGACGCAGGGAAAGATCAATCTGTCCCTCCTGCAGCTTCGTCTCCTGCAGACAGAAAAAATCCGCGTCTGCCTGCTCAAAATACTCCGTAAACCCTTTCTGCACACACGCCCGCAGACCGTTCACATTCCAGGAAATCAGTTTCATTCGTGTAAAGTCTCCTACTGCTATTGTTTTCCGCTTCCCGCTGCCAGATCCATGCAGCAAATCTTTCGTTTATCTTAACATGACTACTTCTATAAAACAAGTTGAAATTTCGTATTTTAGCCGGAGTTTTCAGAAAAAAAGACAAAATCATGAGATTTGATATATTTTTGATATCTTTTGATTATAAGCTTGCTATTTCGCGGGCTTTCTGGTAAAGTGTCCATGACAGCGGCTGTAAGAAACAGCGGCAATCTATTTAAAAAATACTGATCGGAAATCGGGAAAGGACTTCAATATGAGTGAATTAGAAAACTGCAGCGGAAACTGCGCCGGATGTCAGGAAGAATGCGACGGCGGTGCAACGATCACACTGACACTGGACAACGATGAAGTGATTGAGTGTCAGGTACTGACGACCTACACGGCAGCGGGGAAAGACTATATCGCGCTTTTGCCTTTGAATGAGCAGGGAATTAATACGGATGGCGAAGTATTCATTTACCGTTATCATGAGGAGAACGGTACTCCCGTCCTCGAAAATATCGAGAGCGATGAAGAGTATGAAGCGGCATCCGACGGCTTTGACGAATGGCTGGACAGCCTCGAGTATGATGAGCTCGTATCCGAGGAGGAAGTACAATAGTCGAATTTTACGGCATAAGTTCGTCCAGAAACTCGGACGGCTCCATCACTTTACCATAGCGCTCTTTTATGTAGAACAGATGCAGCCTGTCTTTTGCGCGCGTCATACCGACATAAAACAGACGGCGTTCTTCCTCCAGATCCGCTTCCAGCGCGGCGCGGTGATGAGGAAGAATGCCTTCATTGATATCCGGAAGAAAAACTTCCGGGTACTCCAGCCCTTTCGAGGCGTGGAACGTGGCGATCGTGACCGCGTCCTCGTCTTTTTGTTTTGCTTTTTTCCGGTTTTCTTCCATCGCAGCCCGGTATTCATCGATATGAGTATACCATTCTGTCAGGGAAGAATAAGGCTTCGCACTCTGCTGCAGCTCATCCAGCACATCAAGCAATTCTTCCGGCTTCATCCGCCTGGCAGCCGCATATTCCCGCAAATATTCCTCATACCGCATTCCGTAGCGGATATAATTGATCGCCGCGAAAGGTTTCAGGGAAGGCAGAAGGCGCAGGTCAGCTTCCAGCCGGATCAGACGGTCCTGCATCCAGTCTTTATCCTGATAAAAAGCTTTAAGAGCATCGAAAGAAATCCGCTGGCTGTCTCCCTGCGCAAAAGAAGCGCCTGACTGCGGAATTTCCATCGATACGGCAGAATGATTCCGGGAAGAAAGCGCCACCGCTTCCCTGCTGATATATCGTTTCGGACGGTTCATAATCTGCAGAAATTCTGTCCGCTCCGGTCCCTCATACGCCAGATGAAGATATGCAAAAATGTCCTTTGCGATCCAGTGATCATACACACTCGGCATAGATTCGCGCATCACAAACGGAATGCCGAATTCCAGCAAACGTCCGGCAAAGGGGCCTGCCCCCTGGTTGGTTCGTACCAGGATTGCGAGATCCCGGTATGGGATTCCGGCTTCCTTCCGCTCCCTGATCAGCTTTAAAAGATACAGGCTTTCATGATCCTGATTCTGAAATTCCCGGATCTCAATCGGCGTCCCGTTCTCCCGGACATTATGGATATCTTTGGCAAACCGATGCGCATTTTTTCCGATCACGCATGCGGCACCATCGATCACAGCTTTTGTCGAGCGAAAATTCTTATCCAGCAGAATGGTTTCCGCTTTTGGATAATCTTTGGGAAAATTCAGCATGATCTCAGGTTTCGCACCACGAAAGCGGTAAATGGACTGATCGTCGTCGCCCACAATAAAAAGGTTGTCCCGCGGCGCCGCCAGAAGTCTTACAATCTCATACTGCAGCAGGTTGATGTCCTGAAACTCGTCAACAAGGATATAATGCCAGTGTTCCTGCCAGACATGCAGAATGTCCGGTCTCTGTGTCAGAAGCTCCCAGGTGCAGGTGAGCATATCATCGAAATCCAGAAGTCCTTCCCGGCGGTGCATTTCTTCATAATCGCGGCAGACCAGCCGGAATACATCTTCCGGGCAGGAGCGGGAATAGTAATGCTCCAGCGGGATCCGTTCATTCTTTACCATGCTGATCTCCGCGGCAAGCTCAGTGATACTTTCCTGGTCTGAGTCTGCACGTGCACCATAGCCCTGCGGGGAAGCGCCGTTGTAGCGAAGCAGCAGACTCCGGAGCATTTTCATTTTGGTCTCCTCGCTCATGATATTCGCGGAAGTGAAATGATAGGCATTTTTGAGAATACCAAAAAAGACCGCGTGAAATGTGCCGAATGTCACACCGCCTTTCGGACAGATTGCCGAAAAGCGGGTCTGCATTTCCTGCGCGGCGGCTTTGGTAAATGTAATGACCAGAATTTCCCGCGGGCTGACCCCATATGTGTCGATCAGATATCTGGTCCTCTGCGTGATAACAAGGGTTTTACCGGAACCTGGCCCGGCCAGTACCATGGCCGGGCCGTCTTTGTGGGCGATCGCCCGATTTTGAGCTTTGCTGAATCCCATGCTTCTCCAAAATACAATGAAATAATGTTTGATGTGTCAGATCAAATATTCTGTGTCTGTGATCATCCAAAAATCAGCATATGCTGCTTACTGAGCAGCTTCCAGCTTCGCTATAGCCGCCCGGATTCTTAAAAGAGACTCTTCTTTGCCCAACACATCCATAATTTCCGTCGCACCAGCCGGAGTCATGGCCTTGCCGGACACCGCGATGCGCACCGGCCACATCACAAAATTGACCTTGCAGCCTTTTTCATCCACGTAAGCCTTTAAAAGAGTAAACAGCGCGTCGTTCGAAAAATCCTCCTGCGCTTCCAGCCGCGGCAGCAGGTCTTTTAAAACCTCCAGACTTGTCTCTTCTGTCGATTTGGACTTTTTGTTTGTATAAAGCGAGACATCGTACGCCGGCATTGTCTCAAAAAAATCCACCATATCCGCAATGTCCGGGTAGACTTCAATGCGGGTCTTGACCATCGCGGCAATCCTGCGCAGATCCTGCCCCTTCGTCAGGGATTTCTCCAGATACGGCAGAGCATTCTGATAGAACACTTCGTCGTCCATTGCCTTTAAATATTCCCCATTCATCCAGCGGAGCTTCTGAATGTCAAAGACAGCCGGCGATTTGCTCATATGACGGTAGTCAAATGCTTCCACCAGCTCAGGCAGGGAGAAAATCTCACGGTTGTCCTCCGGGCACCAGCCGAGCAGCGCGACGTAATTGATGATTGCTTCGGAGACAAAGCCCTGTTCCAGCAGATCCTCAAAAGAGGAATGTCCGGAGCGCTTGCTGAGTTTTTTGTGTTCCGCGTCCGTGATCAGCGGACAGTGTACGTACACCGGTACTTCCCAGCCAAAGGCCTCATAAAGACGGTTGTATTTCGGGGCAGAGGACAGGTATTCATTGCCGCGAACCACATGGGTGATCCCCATCAGATGGTCGTCCACCACATTCGCAAAATTGTATGTCGGGAAGCCATCCGATTTGATCAGGATCATATCGTCGAGTTCTTCGTTCGGAACCTCAATCGTGCCGTAAATCTCATCTTCAAATTTAGTTGTTCCTTCCCGCGGCACATTCTGACGGATGACCCACGGAATACCTGAGGCGAGCTTTTCCTCGACCTCCTCTTTTGTAAGATGCAGGCAGTGCTTGTCGTAGACGGAGATTTCCTTTCCGGCTACTTCCTGCTTTAAGGATTCCAGACGTTCCTTCGTGCAGAAACAGTAGTAAGCTTCTCCCTTTTCCACAAGCTCCTTCGCGTATTTCATGTAGATGCCGGCCTTCTGACGCTCGCTCTGCACATATGGGCCGCAGCCGCCGTCCTTATCCGGTCCCTCATCATGCTTCAGGCCGGTCTTTTCCAGCGTCCGATAGATGATGTCCACTGCTCCCTCCACAAGGCGTTCCTGATCCGTGTCTTCAATCCGCAGCATAAACGTACCGCCTGCGTGCTTCGCGATCAGATACGCGTAAAGGGCTGTCCTTAAATTTCCCACATGCATCCGGCCGGTCGGGCTCGGCGCAAATCTTGTTTTTACATTTCCCATAATCTTCTCCTCTTTCTCCTGTTTTATGATGTGTCCTTTTGTCTCTTATGTCATTTAATTCGAATCTGCCGCGAGACTCCCAGTGCCAACCCCATTTCCGCCATCAGAAACAGGATCGAGGTACCTCCGTAGCTGATAAACGGCAGCGTGATACCGGTCGTCGGAATCAGATTCGTGACGACAGCAATATTTAAGACGACCTGCAGAGCGATATGAACAAAAATTCCGCTCACGATCAGTGAGCCCAGCAGATCCGGCGCATTCTGCGCAATAAAGAACAGACGGTAAAGCAGGAATACGAACAGCAGCATGACCAGCATCGCTCCAAAAATTCCCAGCTCTTCGCAGATGATGGAAAAGATCATATCATTCTGCGCCTCCGGAAGGGAACCCAGCTTCTGCGTACTGTTTCCCAGTCCTTTGCCGAAAAAGCCGCCGTTGCCGATCGCGTAAAGTGCCTGCAGGATCTGATAGCCGCCGGAACTCGAATAGTCCTCCGGGTGCAGCCATACCTGAATACGGGCGATACGGAAACCGCCGCTGACATCACTGGTAATGATCCAGGCGACAAGAATGGCGATGATGATCACGCCGATCACTCCGACCGCCACAAACGGAGCAGTCTTCGGATGCGCGATAAAAAGCAGTACCACGGTAATTCCGAGAATAATGATGGCCGTACTTAAGTTATCCGTAAAATAATAAGTGCAGAAAGCGGAAGCAAAGCCAAAAAAGCCGACGATCAGCACCGGCTTAAGGCCTTTCATCTTATATCCCATTTTCACGATCAGAGTCGGCAAAAGAAGGATAACCGCAATTTTGGCCAGCTCGGCAGGCTGAAAGGAAAAGGAATTCGTCCCCAGCCAGCGTCTCGCGCCATTCACTTCACGGCCGACATACTTTGTGATGATCAGCAGGATCGTAGAAATTCCGTAAATCGGAAAAGAAAACTCCGCAAGCCAGTGATAGTCGATCTGTGATCCGATCAGAGCAAGTACCAGCGCGGCTGCACTGATGATCGCCTGTTTGCGGAAATAAACCATATCATCATTGTTCTCTACGATCGCTTCGTACGCGCTGGAACTGTAAAGCATCACCAGACCGAAGCAGGTCAGTAATATTACGACCGCCAGCAGGTTGTAATCAAAATAATCCCGTTCTGCAGATCCTGACCGGCTCACAAAAAGCCCCTTTTTCTTTTTGTGAGTGGATTTCTTCTTTTGAACAGGGCGTATGCTGTTTGATCTTACCGCCATATACATCCCCTCGAATCATTTATTAAAAGATTTGTTTATGATAATTCTGCAAATTCTCCGCACTGCAATTTTGCAATCCGTAGTATCATAGCATATCTGCTGAGCATTTTCCAGTAGTTTGAGAGAATTAAATCCCTGTATTTGGACAAAAACATTTTAGAGGGCAACCTCATATTCTATAGAGAAACTGATGTGTAACTGTGAGGACACTGAACAGTTACCCTGTATTCAGAAAGGAGACATTATGTCAGACATGAAAAATCCGGGCTGTGGATGCCGGGATAATGAAAATCTCCGGGTCAACAGTATCTATCATCATTTGACAGAAGCGGATGCGCCGCTGGCAATGTGTTATGTGCCATATCAGCAATGGGAAACACCTTACGAACCGTGCAGAGCGCTTAAGGTCGGGACTGTGTTCCACGATCTTTGCAAACCGTTCTGCGGGAAAGGAGGGAAATGTCGTTGAACAGAGAAGGAAACATGTATGGCAGCGGCAGAGGGCTGCGCGGCGGTGCCGCGCAGGGACGTATGATGCCGGAAGGCCGCGGAATGCGCAGCGGAAATCCGCAGGGGCGTCCGATGCCAGAAGGCCGTGGAATGGCGGATAACTACAGAAGGGATATGGAATGCGGCTGTGCTGAGCCTGAAAACACAAAGGACTGCGGATGCAATATGGAAAATGTCCTCGATTCGCAGGGCGAATCGGGACATATCCCGGCAGGCAATCGGATGCAGCTTCTCACCTATCTTGATGAAGTGAGTTTCTGCGCCTATGATCTGATGCTCTATCTGGACACCCATCCGCAGGATGAGCGGGCAATGGAGTATTTTGTAAAATACAATGGAAAGCGTGATCGCGCGCTTGAGATCTATGAAGAAAAATACGGTCCCCTTCAGTATGGGCAGACGTGCCGCTGCAATATGGGAAGTGTAAAATGGGTGACGGAGCCCTGGCCATGGGAAGGAGGCGAATGCTAAATGTGGTATTATGAGAAAAGACTGGAATATCCGGTAAACATCAAAACGCCGAACGCAAAGCTGGCGCAGGTGATATTGTCACAATACGGAGGTCCTGACGGCGAGATGGGCGCTTCCATGCGCTATCTTTCCCAGCGGTATACCTCTCCGAACGGCACTGTCTCCGCAGTTCTCACAGACGTCGGTACGGAGGAACTCGCACATCTGGAGATCGTCGCGACCATCATCCATCAGCTGACACGCGGACTCACACCTGAGGAGATTGAGAAGGCCGGCTTCGCGCCATACTACGCCGATCACACGATTGGTGTGTGGCCTCAGGCTGCGGGCGGCGCTCCGTTTAGCGCAGCTGAGTTTCAGTCTACCGGCGATCCGGTCACAGATCTGAACGAGGATCTTGCGGCGGAGATGAAAGCCCGCACCACTTATGACAACATCCTCCGTCTCTGCAAGGATCCTGACGTGACAGATGTCATCCGTTTTCTTCGCGCCCGTGAGGTCGTACACTATCAGCGCTTCGGCGAAGCGCTCCGCAGCGTACAGGATCAGCTGGACGCAAGGAACTTCTACGCGTTTAATCCGGGCTACGACGCTCCGTGTGCCTGCTTTGCGCCGGATAAAAATTAAAAATTAGATTCCAGCGGCGCGCCATTCCACAGCAGGTGCGCCGCAAAGGAATGGCGAAGGGTCTGCGGAGTGATATCAGAGGAAATCCCGGCCTTTGACGCATAATACTTGACCAGCTTCCAGAACCCCTGGCGGCTCATCGCCCGCCCGGAGCAGTTCACAAAAAGACAGTCACATTTGTTTCCCTTAAGAAGCGCAGACCGGCCATCTTTCAGATAATGATCCAATGCCTGCTTCGCGGTATCACCAAACGGAATCACACGTTCTCTGCCGCCATCCGTGCAGTACACATAATTCAGGTTCAGATGAACTGCATCCAGAGGAAGCGAAATCAGCTCTGACACACGCATTCCGGTCGCGTACAAAAGCTCCAGCATCGCACGGTCCCGCAGTTCCTTCGGCGTATCGCCGGAAGGCTGTTCCAGCAGGCGCGCCGTCTCGTACACACTCAGAATACCAGGCTGCTTTTTTTCGATATGCGGCGCCTTAATATCTTCCGTCGGATCGTCTGCAATCTCATGTTTTCGATAAATATAGTGAAAGAAAGCCTTCATAGAAGCTACATTCCGCGATACGGTAGCGGTAGAGAGCCCCTGTTTTTCAAGATAGAGTATGTAGGAATTTAAGTTTGTCGCCGTCACATTCCCGATTTCATCAACTCCGTGATCGATCAGGTATGACTCCAACTTGCGCAGATCTCTTTGATAAGAATCAACGGTGCTGTCCGACGCGTTCTTCTGCTCCTTTAAATAATCGATAAATAATGGCAGTTCCAGGCTCATTTATCAGTTCCTCAACCTTCGATAAATTCTCCCCTGTCCGCGTAAAAGATCATCACCGGCCTGTCCCCCATCAGGTCTGAAAAGAATTGTAAAAATACAGCGGATGTACCGATTATAACCAAACTTTCTTTTAAAATCAATCGCGTTTTTTACGGAAAGAGCCCCGAAAACAGCCAATTTCGGGGCTCTTTACAAGATTTCGCCGGGTAAATTTCGAACCCTACCAGATGTTGTAAAACAGGTCAATGAGTCTCTTTGATATACTCCTTTAAAAATTCATACATCTGATTCTCCGTCGGCGGGCAGCCCTTAAGGCTGCAGGCAAAACCGGCCGTGCATCGGCCAATGCCAAGCTTCCCGGTCTTTCCCTGATAGCCCTGCCCGATGCAGATTTTCTCATCCAGCTGATCCAGCAATCCGTCCTGACGCAGCATTTCCAGCGCCGGTATCAGATACCCGTAACAGGCGCTGCAGGAATCGACCTCGCTCACCGCGTCCTGCAATTCAACGATTCTGTGTTCTCTGGGAAGCTCTTCCATTTCCGGCTGCGTACCGCAGGTCGTGATCTGTGCCTTTGTAATATCCGCGCAGCCAATGCCAAGCGTTTCCGCCAGACGTATGTACGGGACATCGTCTACAGAATAATGCAGCAGCTGACAGACATGGGCGTCCACCAGCACCGGATCGACCGCAGCCATGATGCAGTTGCGGACGACCGGATTCCCGCCGTCCTCGAAATCGAGATCACCGCAGATATGGTCAACCACAATAAAATCCTGATGAATGCCCGCATTCAGATGCGCAATCGGTTTATGGAGCCCCATTGAATGAAAGCGGCGCTTCTCCTTATTCGGAATCAGGCCCTTCATATTCTTCAGCGCACAGGTAATCTTTGTCTGGCAATGCCCCTTCAATACCGGCACATTGATCAGGAAATCAAACTCTTTCACGCATTCACAAAGATTCAGCTTCATTCCGGCACAGTCTTTTTCAAAAGAGCGGTCCTTCTGCGCATCGAGAAATTCCACCCCATACTCCTGTACCAGACGGTCATAGCCGCACACCTGTACGGCCTCCGACGTCCTGCCGCCCACCCAGGAGCCTTCCTCGATCACCAGATTGCAGTAGCCATGCTGCTGCAGATATTCGATGATTCCGGCAATGATTTCCGGATGCGTCGTCGCGCCAAAAGAAGCCTCGGAGGCTGATACCAGATTGGGCTTGATCCCGATCCGGCTTTCTTTATTCTCCGGAAGCATTTCACACAGAGAAGCACGCTTTAAAAGTTCCAGTGTCATCTCCCGATAGTTCGTGCCGTAGATTTTCAGAATTTCATTTCGGTTCATGATCAATACTCCTTCTCAATGCTGTCAAGACCATATTGTTTTAAAAATCCTGCCAGCTCTGCCTCATTCCGGATATACATGATCTCTTCAAATTTCCCGGTCTGTCTGTTTTTGAAACCGGCCACCTGCTCACCGTTGCAGATACTGCAATGGAGCACCGGCTTATAGATGGAGGGATCATATACTTTTTTCTCCACCCCGGCTTCCTGTTTCTTCTTTCTTCCGAACATACCTTCTGCCCTCCCTGGCATTTTATATGGCATTTTATATGGCATTTTATCTGGCGTTCTGTTTTTCGTTATATCATCCTGGTTTCTTAAGGATGCCGGGCACACGTACCTTCACAGTTACCCGGTCTCACCGTTTTCCACATTCAGGCATCCCGATCATACGGCTTCCCTGGCTGCTCACATCACAGCCGCAGATACAGATCCAGTGTCCATGTTCCTAAAAAGGCTTCACACGCACAGCCCAAAAAGCAAAGTACCACGAGCCGGAAAAGCTCCGCGATATCCTGACGGCGAATACTTTTGACACCGGAGACAACGGGTTCCCGAAAATCCGGCTCTCTTTTCAGCCATATGCCCATCTCCTGTTTCCACATCATTCCATATAAGATCCACTGTGGAAATACACAGCATCCAAAAAGCAGGATACCATGGACTCCGTTCCGCAGTCCAAAAAGTGCTGTCAGCATCGTACCCGATGCGGCAAGCCACCAGGCATAACCCAGATGGAAAAACCAGCCCGCAGTCGTAAAGCCGCTCATCCACAGAAACAACAATACCGGCAGCCGTACGGATACCACATAAAAAAAGAGGTCTCTGCAGTCCCGCGAAGCCCTTTCATAAACGCCCAAACTGTATCGGCTCGCCAAAGAAGCATAGGTTCCGCTGTCCATGGAAAACAGTTTCGGGAAAGCGCATCCAAGCAGAATACCAGAAGAGAGAAACAAAAGCGAAGCCAGTATTTTTCGATAAGAAAGACGCATCCGCAATTGCTGCGCGGATCTGTATCCGTTCATAAGAACTGCCCCCAGACTGTGCTCTGAGCTCTTACATCTATCCTATGCGGCAAAAGAACCGGTCATGTCATTCTTTCTTTATGTCTTCCGCTTCGGTCATACTTCTACTTTTGTCTCGATTTCTTCTTCCGCCTCCGCCTTGAAATCTTCCATCTGCACCGTATCAATCTCAGGCAGATCGTCCAGTGAATGAAGGCCGAAGTGCCTTAAAAAATCCTCTGTCGTGCCAAACAGGATCGGACGGCCGGGAGCATCCAGACGTCCCATCTCTCTGATCAGGTTGTACTCCACAAGACGGTTGACTGCATGGTCGCTTTTCACACCGCGGATTTTTTCAATTTCAAGCCGGGTGATCGGCTGTTTGTATGCCACGATGGAAAGTGTCTCCATCACCACATCCGAAAGCACGATCTTTTTCGGCTGCTTTGCAAGCCGGATCAGATATTCATAATACTCTTTCTTCGTACAGAGCTGCCACGCACCGTCCATCTCATTCAGCTCAATTCCGCGTTCTTCTTCCTGATATCTGTCTGACATATGCTGCAGCAGCTTCTTAGTCGTCTCCGTATCCTGTTCAATAGCTGCCGCCAGCTTTGAGAGTTCCACGGAATCCCCCATGGCGAACAGAATCGCTTCGAGTGCTGCTTCCGCCTTTCTTCTGTCCATTTTCCTGTCCTCATATATGAATCGCATGATCGGTTTCCTGTGTGTTTATATATTCATCCTGAAGCTGTCATTCATAGTCCGCCGCAAGATCTTCCAGCTCTGTTTCAGTATCTCCTCCTACCCAGGTAAGGCGAATGTCGGAAAAGGTCTCCGGCTGATCCACTTCAACCCTGCCTTCTTTCATCAGCTCAAGCAGAGTCAGAAACGTGACCACTTTATACTGTTTTCCCGGCCGCAGGCTTAAAATATCATAAAACATACAGTTCTTTTTTTCAAAAATATAATGGCCTACAAAGCGCATTGTCTCGCCAAGGTTCACACTTTCCCGCTTCAGGCTGCCAAACCTGCTCCGGATCGGGTCTACCCGGTTCTCCTGACGCTTCATGATGTCCAGAAATACACTGTACAGGCTTTGAAGGGTGACACCGGAAAGAAGCTCGTCCACATCCACCGGCTCTCGGTAAGCCTCCACCTCTTCCGGAATATCCGGATCCCTGTAATAATGGCCCGCAGCATCCTCCATGCGGTCCCGAAGTTCGAAAGACATATATTTGTACATTTTATATTCAAGAAGCTTCTGGGCCAGCTCTTCTCGCGGATCGATCTCCTCCCCTTCCTCTGTCTCCTCAGGCGGCAGAAGCATCCGTGATTTGATGTCCAGCAGAGTGGCCGCCATCACCAGGAATTCACTCATCACATCCAGAGTCCCGTCCGACAGCTGCGCGATATATTCCATATACTGATCGGTGATCAGCGCGATCGGGATGTCATAGATACTGACCTTATTTTTTTCTATCAGATGCAGCAGCAGATCCAGCGGTCCTTCAAACTGCTCCAGCTTCACAGGAATGCCCATATGTACTCCTTTATGAATAATATATAGGAAACGACAGTAGTCGTTTCCTTTTGCGCCGTTGCTGTGTGCCAGTGGCACACGTTTAGCAACGACCGAAGCGGTAGCGTAGACGCAAGGCTGCGAAGCAGCCATTCCATATGCGGTCGTGTGCATCGAGTTCAGAACAACAGACCACAGACCGCCTGCTATGCAGGCTACATGCCGCTAACGCGTCATATGTCTGCGGCTTGATGGGCGTTCCGCCCATCCCGAAATGAAAATACAGTCTTTAGCAGGTAAACCTGCACAGCCTGTATTTTCGTTTCGATGTTGTTCTGAACTGTTTAACAAAAATCCAGAACCACCAGTTCCGGCGGATTATTCACGCGTATCGGGATAGAATGACTCCCCAGTCCGGCACTCACGACCATCCTGCTCTTTCCTTTTGTAAACAGTCCCCTGTCATATTTCGGAAACAGTGTAAGCTGCGGGCTGACCACCCCGCCAAGCAGCGGCAGCCGTATCATGCCGCCGTGCAGATGGCCGGACAGCGTCAGATCCGCGCCCCAGGACGCATAGGTGTCAAACCAGCACGGATGATGCGCCAGCAATATCTGATACCCGGGCATGTCCGGCTTACCAAGCCATGTTTCAATCTGCGATACCGTAAGTTCTTCCTTGCCGAATCTTCTGTAATAATCAAGCGGAAGCTCCAGTCCCCATACATTGACCGGCATTCTGCGGATGATAAAATGTTCCATGGAATTTTCCAGAAAATGTACACCAAAGCTGCAGATTGTAGAAATATAGTTCTCGTACTGATCTGGGAATTTATCCGGATATTCTTTCAGGCGGCTTTCATGATTGCCGTTCACATAATAGACAGGGTATTGTCTGGTCAGTTCATTCATCAGCGACACAGCCGCATCAAACTGAGGTTCCTTTGTGGATATCAGCATATCTCCGGCAACAAAAACCATCTCCGGATTCACATTGCGGATCTCCTGAAGCAGATGACTGTTGCTCTCGCCATAAGAATGGTTATGAAGATCCGCCAGAAGCACAGCAGAAAAAGGGGCCTGCGGCCCCGGCTGTTCTTCCGTTGTCCGTATCCGGTATCTTGTCACCTTAAACTCAGGCATCCGCCTCCAGACCCTCCCATTACAAAACATTTTTACGCGAAACATAACTGCTCGTTGGGATTATAGCATAATTCACATGACATGAAAACTGTTTTCTTTTATCTGCTTCAGAGCAGCCACTTTTCCCAGGCCAGATTCAGATAGTCCGAATATCCGGCTTTTTCCGCAGATTCCACCATCACGATCGGCATCCGGCCGATCTCCTTTCCATCCAGCATATAAATGTATGCCCCCACCTCGTCGCCCTTTTCCAGAGGCGCCTGGATATCGTCCTGCCATTCGATCTGTTTTTCTATCAGAGAAAAATCTTCGCCGCTCGTGCTGAGATAAGAGAATTTGCCTTCCACGGCGACTGCAAATTCCTGCTGAATTGTTCCTTTGACCGTTATCTTTGAAAGCTCCGGAGTCTCCTCATCATAATACATCGAACACATGGAAAAACCATAGCTCAAAAGCTCCGCTGCCTCCGCAAAGCGGGTCTTTGTATCCGGAGCGGTCAATACGACACTTACCAGACGGATGCCGTCTCGCCTGGCCGTGGCTGAAAGACAGTATTTCGCATAACTTGTGCTTCCGGTCTTCAGGCCGTCGCAGCCGTCATAGGAACGAAGAAGTTTGTTGGTATTCGACAAAGTAAACACACTGCTGCCCTGTGCCGTCACATGTGTAATGTCTTCCATCCAGATATCGGAATATTCCGTCACCTGCGGATACCGGTACAAAAGCTCGCGCGACATGATCGCGACATCGCGTGCCGAAGTGTAATGCTCTGCAGACTCGGTCAGCCCGCAGCAGTCCACAAAATGCGTATGCTCCATACCAAGCTCAGCCGCTTTCGCGTTCATGCGCTCCACAAACGCTTCCTCTGTGCCGGAAATGGCTTCCGCCATCGTAACTGCGGCATCGTTGCCTGAAGCGATGATAATGCATTTGAGAAGTGTTTCTACGGTCTGCACCTCACCGGTCTCCAGAAAGACCTGAGAACCGCCCATGGATTTGGCATAGGCGCTGGTCGTGACTTCCTCTGTCAGACTGATCTCACCCTTTTCCATTGCTTCAAAAATAAGAAGGATCGTCATCACTTTCGTCACGCTGGCCGGGTGAACCGGGGTGTCCGCATCCTTTTCATACAGGAGTGTTCCGGTCGACACCTCCATCACCGCCGCATGGGGCGTCTCGATCTCAGGCTCTGCAAATGCGGTCAAGGGCAGGGAAAAACTGCTGTAAAAAATAAGAATACATATCAGAATCGGCAGGAACCGGTTTCGCATAAAACACGCTCCGAAGCTTTCTCTTGCTCCCTATTTTATGCGCTCCACTCCCAACTTATGACCTGGCTCGTACCTTATCTCACAGGAGCGGTGCAAAAAGGCGCAGGATGCTCTGACCGAAACGCTGCAGCAGATTTCTCTTTTCGCAGTCCTCAATCGTTATCTCTTTGCTTTCTGAGAAGACGGCTTCGGCATCTTTTTTTACATCCATAACCGCTTCCGTGTCATACATCCAGACACCGCATTCAAAATGCAGATACAGGCTGCGGTAATCCAGATTGATGGAACCTACCGTCGCGATCGTATCGTCACAGACAAAGCATTTGGCGTGGATAAAGCCGGGTGTATACTCGAAGATGCGGACACCTCCGCGGATCAGTGCCTCATAGTAAGACTGTGTCAGCAAAAAGACTGCTTTTTTATCAGGAATCGCCGGCGTGACAATACGGATATCGATCCCGCTTTTGGCAGCAAGCAGCAGCGCAGTCTGCGTCTCATTGTCAATGATCAGATATGGCGTGAAAATATAAACATATTTCTCCGCACGGCTGATGATATTCAGATAGACATTTTCCCCGACCGTCTCATGATCCAGAGGCGTGTCACAATAAGGCTGCACATAGCCGGTGCCCTCAAACGGTTCCTCATGCCAGCGATGCGGAGTATATCTGCCGTAAGCCACATTCTCATGGGCAAGAACGCTCCACATTTTCAGAAACATCATCGTAAAGCTCCAGACGCCTTCCCCCTGCAGCATCACCGCGGTATCCTTCCAGTAGCCAAAGCGTTCGATGCGGTTGATATACTCATCAGCAAGATTGATTCCCCCGGTAAAGGCAGTGTACCCGTCTATTACCGTAATCTTACGATGATCACGGTTGTTGAGAACGATCTCCGCCACAGGGATCAGCGGATTGAACACTTCACAGCGGATACCCATACTTTTCAGCTGCCACTCAAATGTCTGGGGCATTTTGCTCGCGCATCCCCAGTCGTCATAAATGAGCCGGACATCCAGCCCCAGCTTAACCTTCTTTTCAAGGACTTTCAGAACACTCTGCCACATCTCACCATCATCAATAATAAAATATTCCATGAAAATGAAATGCTCCGCCTTTTCCAGTTCCTCCAGAAAAACCGGAAAAAATTCTTCCCCGGAACGAAAATAGCGGGTCTTTGTATGATCATAAACCGGATACCCGGCATTTTTCCAGATATAATCAGACTGACACAAAGCAGAGGTGCTGATTTCCTTCAGCGCAGCTCTGACTTCCGGGTCTTCCTTTAAACAGTCCTTTGACTGTTCTTCCGCCTGGTTCAGACGTGCTTCCAGTCTCGAGCCAAGCCAGGATTTGCCAAAAAGCAGATAAATGACCGCTCCGGCAATCGGCACAGCGAGGATCAGGATCGTCCAGGCCAGCTTATATGCAGGATTCATGTCCCGGCTGACGAGCCAGAGCACGGCCAGGATGCTGAGAATATTGATGATTACCGAGACAAAACCATATTTTGATCTCAGCACAAACACAACAAATACGATCCACAGCACCTGAATAACCACAGCAAGCGCAAAAAGTATGATTCTTCCTATTGTATTCGCTGTCGTTTTCTTCATTAATTTTTCATGTTTTTCCGCCAAATTCATCCGACTGATAATCTCTTTCTTTTTCTATCTCCCGGAATTTCTGTGCTGTTCACACAGTTTCCATTATCAGTAATCATGAACGTACCTTCACAGCAGCGCATATTCTTCTCAAAGAAAATCCCTGACCACAGGGCGATCAGGGATTGTTGTCCTCGACTTCTTTGCGAATCGGAACATGATGTTTCATTTAATTGTATTTCCTCTTGCGAGCAGCTTCCGACTTTTTCTTCCGGCGTACGCTCGGCTTCTCGTAATGCTCTCTTTTACGAATCTCCTGCTGGATTCCTGCCTTTGCGCAATTCCTCTTGAAACGACGAAGAGCACTGTCCAGAGTTTCGTTTTCTTTTACGATCACATTTGACATTGTCTCACACCTAACCTCCCTCCAGTTGCAGATTGTGCAAGACATCGTACCTGGTCTGTCCCCTGCAGATTCTGATAAAACTACACGGGTGTGTTGTTGCACTACAATCAGTATACCATATTTTTGCTTTTCGTCAACCAGAAATTTATTTTGTTCACAGTTTCAAACAGCACCATTCTATTTTATCTGTGCGCCAAGCACCTCTTTGGCTTTCTCCAGCGCCGCATCCACACCATCAGGATTCTTGCCGCCGGCCTGCGCCATATTCGGGCGTCCGCCGCCGCCGCCGCCGACCAGAGCGGCAATGCCTTTGATCAGGTTGCCCGCATGCGCACCCTTCTTCATCGCGCCGTCCGTCGCCGCCGCCATCAGGCTGACTTTTCCATCTGACACAGATGCCAGAAGCACCACGCCCTCGCCAAGCTTCTCACGCAGCTGGTCGCCGAGCTCACGAAGGCCGTTCATATCAACGCCGGAAAGCTTTGTCGCGAGCAGCTTCACGCCGTTCACCTCGCAGACCTGATCCATCACATCTCCGAGCGCGTCCTTCGCCAGCCTGCTTTTCAGGGACTCGTTTTCGCTGTTGACAGCCTTCATCTCCGCCTGCAGCGCCGTGATCTTCTCGTGAATACCTGCCGGAGTCGTTTTCAGCAGCCTTGCCGCATCGGCCAGCTCCTCTTCCATCTTCTTATAATAAGTGAACACGCCCTCGCCGGTCAGCGCCTCGATACGCCGTACACCGGCCGCTACGCCCGCCTCGGAAACAATCTTGAATCTCGTAATGACAGAGGTATTTGCCACATGAGTACCGCCGCAGAGTTCCTTTGAAAAATCGCCCATCGACACGACGCGGACCTCGTCGCCGTATTTCTCGCCGAACAGCGCCATCGCGCCGGTCTTCTTCGCGTCCTCGATGCTCATAACTTCAGTGACAACCGGAAGCGCCGCCGCGATCTCACGGTTCACCAGCTCCTCCGTCTGCGCGATCTCTTCCGTGGTCATCGCCTGGAAATGCGCAAAGTCAAAACGCAGACGGTCCGGAGTCACGAGAGACCCCTTCTGCTCTACATGTGAGCCAAGCACCGTCTTCAGCGCTTTCTGGAGAAGGTGCGTCGCGCTGTGGTTCCGGCAGGTATTCGTCCGCCCAGCCTCATCCACAGTAAGTGTCACCGTATCGCCGGTCTTGATCATGCCCTCTGCCATATAGCCGACATGACCATATTTTCCGCCAAGCAGATGGATCGTATCCTCAACGACAAAACGTCCGTCCGCACAGGAAATCACGCCCTTGTCGCCTTCCTGTCCGCCCATGGTACCGTAGAACGGCGTCTGCTCCGTGATCACGGTGCCGCGCACACCCTCGGTAAGCGCCTCAGTGAGCTCGGTATCCGTCGTAAGCACGGTAATCTTCGAATCACAGCTTAATGTATCATAGCCGACAAATTCCGTAGTAATCGCAGCCGGAATCTGATCATAAACCGTGGCGTCCGCACCCATGTAATTTGTCGTTGCACGCGCCGCACGGGCTTTCTGTCGCTGTTCCTCCATGCAGGCCGTAAAGCCTTCCTCATCAATCGTATAGCCCTTCTCTTCCAGAATCTCTTTTGTAAGATCAAGCGGGAATCCATAGGTGTCATAGAGCACAAACGCGTCCTTACCTTCCAGAGTCGTCTTTCCTTCCGCGGAAAGCTTTGTCTCCAGATCATTTAAAATGGAAAGGCCCTGATCGATCGTGCGGCTGAATTTTTCCTCCTCCTGGGAGAGTACCTTGAAGATAAAATCTTTCTTCTCTTCCAGTTCCGGATAGCCGGCCTTCGATCCCTCGATCACCGTCTCAGAGAGCTTAGAGAGGAAGCTGCCCTCAATGCCCAGCATACGGCCATGTCTCGCCGCACGGCGGATCAGACGGCGGAGCACATAGCCTCTGCCCTCGTTCGACGGCATAATGCCGTCTGAGATCATAAATGTTGCGGAACGGATATGATCGACGATCAGACGAATCGAGATATCTTTCTTCTCATCCGTCTTGTACACGGTCTTCGCCACCTCGCATACCTTGTCCCGCAGTGCCTGGATCGTGTCCACATCAAAGATGGAATCCACGTCCTGCACGACCACTGCCAGACGCTCCAGACCCATACCGGTGTCGATATTTTTCTGTTTTAATGTCTCATAATTGCCTTTGCCGTCATTCTCAAACTGGGTAAAGACATTGTTCCAGATCTCAATATAGCGGTCACAGTCGCAGCCGACCGTACAGCCCGGCTTCCCGCAGCCGTATTTCTCTCCGCGGTCATAATAAATCTCCGAACACGGTCCGCACGGACCCGCGCCATGCTCCCAGAAGTTGTCCTCCTTGCCAAAGCGGAAGATGCGCTCCGGCGCGATGCCGATCTGCTCATGCCAGATGTCCCAGGCTTCGTCATCGTCCTGATACACGGACGGATACAGACGGTCCGGATCCAGTCCGATCACTTCGGTCAGGAATTCCCATGACCAGCCGATCGCCTCTTTTTTGAAATAATCGCCAAAAGAAAAGTTGCCGAGCATTTCAAAAAAGGTACCGTGACGCGCGGTCTTGCCGACATTCTCAATATCACCTGTGCGGATGCACTTCTGGCAGGTCGCCACTCTCTTGCACGGCGGAATCTCCGCACCCGTAAAATAAGGCTTCAAAGGCGCCATGCCTGCATTGATCAAAAGCAGACTGTTGTCATTATGCGGCACCAGCGAAAAGCTGTTCATCACAAGATGCCCCTTGCTTTTGAAAAAGTCCAGATACATTTTTCTTAACTCATTTACTCCATATTTCTTCACGACTACGCCTCCGTTTTCATTTCCTTTTTCTATTTCCGTGTTTATCTATTATTTCAAATATGAATGCTCACAGCCGCAAGGCCATATAGCTTTCAAACACCGTGAATCATGATAGCACAGTGTATTTTTGATTTCAATATAAAACAGACAAAATCTGACCGTTTCCGTAACCGGACGCCGATTCTTTTCCTATCCGCATACACCTGTCAAAAAAATATTTTGCAGCCTCAGAAGCTATATATCCGTCTGCCCCTGTAAGCACATATAAACAAGATCATCATCAAAGCGCCTGAACAACATCCTCGATCAGGTCCTCGCCGTCTGCTGCGCCCGTCGCCAGCTGATCGCACCGCTCATTCTCCGGGTGGCCGTCATGCCCCTTTACCCAGTTCCAGGTGATCCGATGCGGTCCCGCTGCAGCCAGCAGGCGTTTCCAGAGGTCAACATTTTTAACAGGATCCGTTTTATTGCGCATCCAGTTCTTTTTGATCCAGCCATCCAGCCAGTGTTCATTGAATGCTTTGATCAGATACTGCGAATCCGAGTAAAGCTCGATCTCACATGGGCGTTTCAAAGCTTCCAGCCCGACGATCGCCGCCATCAGCTCCATGCGGTTGTTCGTCGTCTTCACATACCCCTGTGAGAACTGTCTCTCATGCAGTTCGCCAGCAGCATCCGTATACTGCAGGATCACACCGTAACCGCCCGGTCCGTCCGGATTGCCGCGCGCCGCACCGTCGGTGAAGATGCGGACCTTTCCGGCAGCTTTCTGCGTTATTACCTTTTCTACCGATCCTGGTGCGTCAGCATCCTGCCCTATTGTATCACATGATCGTTCTGTGACAGCCTCAACTGTCCCTGCAGCCTGTTGTACCGGTTCCGCCGTTTTCTCAGTCTCCCGCAGCATCTCCCGGATCTGATTCGCGACCCGCTTTGACCCGGCCGCATCATGCCCAGCCGAGCTCACTCCGGCGACAATCGTATCATCATAGGCGAGCACCGGAAAATAGAAATCGCAGCGGGTCTTGTCATTACAGACATTGACCGGAATCCCGGCCTCCTTACAACCCGCGTAAATCTCCTGATTAAGCCGGTTGTCATTTGTCGCCGCGATGACAAACGACGCACCGCAGATATCCCCTTTCTCATATTTTCTGCGAATGATGGTCAGCCGACCGGCCGCATCCAGATCGCGCAGCTCCGGATTCACTTCCGGTGCGATCACATAAAGATGCTCAGTAAAATCAACCAGTGCGCGAATCCGCCTTTTGGCGATCGTACCGGCTCCAACCACCACAATTTTTCTGTCCATAAGATCCACAAAGATCGGAAAGTATTTCTTGTTCTTCTTTTCCATAAATGCCACCGTTTTCCGCCCCTGATTCCGTTTACGTCAAAGTATACCAGACTTTTTGCGGAAAGACAATCAAATTAAAAAATTGTGTCGACATTTTTTTCTGAATATACTATACTGTAAGGGCTGTGACAAACGATACTCAATAAGAAGAGGTACACAGAAATGTCCATGAATTTTGTAACAAAACTTCCCATTCCGATGGAGGTAAAAAAACAGTATCCGCTTCCGCAGAAGGTTGTGGAGGTCAAGCAGCGTCGCGATGCGGAGATTCGCGACGTCATCACCGGAAAATCCGATAAATTTCTCGTCATCATCGGGCCCTGCTCCGCGGACAGCCCCGACCCTGTGATGGATTACGTGCACCGGCTGGCCAAAGTGCAGGACAAGGTCGGCGACCGCCTGATCCTGATTCCGCGTATTTACACGAATAAACCTCGTACGACCGGTGAGGGGTACAAAGGCATGATCCATCAGCCTGACCCGGAAAAACAGCCGGATGTGTTTGCCGGACTCGTAGCCGTGCGTTCTCTCCACACAAGAGTTATCGAGGAGACCGGCCTGACTTCAGCCGATGAGATGCTCTATCCGGAAAACTACCGCTATCTGGACGACCTGCTCTCTTACGTGGCGATCGGAGCACGCTCCGTCGAGGATCAGCACCACCGCATGACCGTCAGCGGCATGGACGTGCCTGCCGGCATGAAAAATCCGACCAGCGGCGACCTTTCCGTCCTCCTGAATTCCGTCGTGGCGGCGCATGCGCAGCACACCTTCATCTACCGCGGCTGGGAAGTCAACACGACCGGCAATCCGCTGGCACACGTCGTCCTTCGCGGCGCGACCAACAAGCATGGAAATGCCATCCCGAACTACCACTACGAGGATCTGATCCTGCTGCACGATCTGTACGAGAAACGCGATCTGGCCAATCCGGCTGTCATCGTGGATACGAACCACTCCAACTCCGGCAAAAAATATCTCGAACAGATCCGCATCGTTCAGGAGGTACTGCACAGCCGCAGCTATTCACCGGAGCTGAAAAAGCTGATCAAGGGCTTCATGATTGAAAGCTACATTGAGGACGGCGCACAGAAGATCGGCTGCGAGCCGCATGTTTACGGCAAGTCCATCACGGATCCGTGCCTTGGCTGGGAGAAGTCCGAGAAACTGATTTATGAGATTTATAAGAAATGCTAAAAAGCATTGTGAGCAAGGCAAAATGGCTGTCGATTTCAGTTCGGCAGCCATTTTACAGCGACTGGCGTTCGCTGTGCAGATTCTTTGCCAGCCCTTCCACTGACAGAAAGCAATGATCTGCTACTTCACTGTCTTCTGTTTCCTCTCCGGTCAGCACCAGACAGGTAGCAATTCCCGCCCGTTTTCCGCATTCAATGTCCGTATACAGGCGGTCGCCCACGATCATCGCATCCTGTCGTGCAATTTCATATTGTTTTAAAACATAATCAATCATCCCCGGATCAGGCTTACCAAGGAACTCCGGTTCCCGTCCCACAGCCAGTGAGATCATTTTGCTGATTGCACCGCAGTCCGGCACCATACCGAATTCGGACGGACAACAAAGGTCAGCGTTCGTTGCGTACCACGGACGGATAAATCTATGTACTTCCAGCAGCCGGCATACCCTTCGGATTTTCTCATAGGTCAGTTCCGTATCGTAGGCCATGAGCACAGCCGCCACATCTTCTTCGGCTTCCTGTGTCACGCAAAGTCCTTCCCTCCTGCATTCGAAAAGAAAGCTTTCGGTTCCAAGTACAAAAATCTTCTTATCTTTGAACTCTGCCTTCAGCCGCTTTGCCACGTATATCCCGGCCGTCATGAATTCCTCACGATCGGCCGGTATCCCCCACTGCTCAAACTGAGCAAGGTATTCGTCAATTCCTTTTGACGAATTGTTTGTCAGATAACAGCAATGCGCTCCCTGTCTGTGAATTTCTTCTATCAAAGAAGCGGCCCCCGGGATGAGAGTTTTCCCGAGAGCCAGCGTGCCATCAATATCAAGAAAATATAGTTTCTTTTTCATACAATCAATAAAATCTCCTGATAATCTGATTTTTCATACCATCGTCCCATGTTTTCAGAGCGCATTCGGTGATCATTTGATCCCCGCATACACAAAGCTCTCGACCAGCTTTTTCTGGAACACAAAAAATATGATCAGAAGCGGGGCCGCCACCAGCACGGTCGCCGCGCTGACGTCGCTCCACTGCACACCGGTCTCATAGGACATGGCAAACATGGCAAGTCCCAGAGAAAGCGGGCGTTTTTCTACGGTGTCGATCATGACCAGCGGCCAGAGAAAGTTGTTCCACTGATAGGAAACGGAAATCATTCCAAAAGAAACATAGGCAGCCTTTAAAAGCGGCACATAAATTTCCGTGATGATCTGAAACAGAGAGGCGCCTTCCATTTTTGCGGCTTCCTCAAGCTCATAGGGAATCGTCTTGATGTTCTGCCGTACGATCATCGTGCCCATCGCGGAAGCGAAAAAAGGAAGCATGATGCCAATACGCGTGTTGTTCAGCCCCAGCTTTACCATCAGGCTGTAATTCGGCATGATCAGCACCTCCGGAGCCACCATCAGCTGCGCAAGAAAAATGATAAATAAAAGCTTGCTGCCGTAGAAATCCAGTCGGGCAAACGCGTACCCTGCCATCGTCACGAGAACAAGCTGCACGGCCAGAACCCCAACGGCAATGAGAATCGTATTTCCATAATATTTCACAAACGGTACTGCGTCCAGCACACGCCGGATGTTATCCAGAGTCGGGACGCTGACCGCGAACAGTTTCATTGCCAGGCCAGAGTCGATAAACGCGGTACGCACGACCCACACCAATGGAATCAGGCAGATGGCGCATAACAGTGCCCAGAACACATTGTTGAGCAGTCTGCCCGGTGAAAGTTTACGAGTCATATTGTATTCATCCTCCATATGCAATCAATTATAATACGCATGCCGGTCGTCATGGAAAAACTTGACTGCTGTGATTATCAGCAGAATCGCCACAAGTATGATCGTAATTGCAGAGGCTTTTCCGGCGTTCCAGTAGTCAAAACCGGTCTGATAGATGTAAAACAGCAGCAGGTTGGTCGCGTTGCCCGGACCGCCCTTGGTCATGATATAAAGATGATCGACTGTCTTAAATGCGCTCGTCAATGCCAGAATAAAAACATACATCGTGGTCGGCTCCAGCAGCGGCCAGGTGATCATCCAGAATTTCTGGACGCCGTTCGCCCCGTCGATCTCTGCCGCCTCGGAAACCTCATTGGAGATTCCGTTCAGACCCGAGATGTAAAACAGCATCAGATAGCCCGCCTGCTTCCAAATCAGCATCACGATCACGGCTCCCAGCGCGGTCTTTGCATCCGCCAGAAATCGCCAGTCGGGATTGATGTGGCCGAGCAGGCCGTAAATCGGAGTATAGATAAACACCCAGATATTCGCAGCCGCCACAAGCGGAATAAAGGTCGGATAGATAAATCCCATCCGCGTGAAGCTCTTTCCGATTTTCCCGCGATGATTGGAAAAGACTGCCATCCCGACACCCATCAGGATGCAGACCGGAACTGTGATAACCGCTACAATTACGTTATTTTTCAGACATTCCAGAAACGTCGTGTCACTGATCAGATCGACATAATTGCCGAATCCGTTCCACACCGGCGTGATCGTGGCAAGATTGTCCTTGTAAAGACTGTTGATAAAGCTGCTGATGACCGGATATATCGTAAACACAGCGAGAAAAAACAGCGACGGAACCAGCAATAAAAGGGCGACTCCGGTTGCTTTCAGTTTTTTCTTTTTCTCCCGTGCAATGACCTGATTCAAATCAACCTGAAATTCGACCGGCTGAACGATTGGCTGCCGCAGTACGGCTTCACTTCCTGAATTCATAATAATCTCCATATGTAAGGATGATACCATGGAGAGACTGCGGCAATATCCAGCCGCAGCCCCCATGAATCAATATCTGCATTCCAGCTGATAACAGCTTAATTTCATTGATAGTCCGCCAAGATGCTTTCCGCCGTTGCCTGCGCCTCTGCCAGTGCGGTCGCCGCATCCTTCTGGTCTGTCATGACGTAAGAAATTGCGTCGTCTACTGCTTTCTGGACCTCCGCCTGATTGTAGGTGGAAAGCTCCGCATAGCCGTATTCAAGCTGGTCTCTCGCTACCAGGCAGTACGGGAATTCTTCCGCATACTCCTGCATGATATCTGTCTCATACGCGCTCGGTCTGGTCGCTACATAACCGGTATCAATACTCCACTGCGCTACGCGCTCGTCGTCAGTCATCCATTTGATGAACTCAAACGCAGCCTGCTGGCGCTCCTCGGAGATGCCCTTGAAGATGTAGAAGTTGCCTCCGCCTGTCGGGGAACCGTAGGACTCATTTGCCGGAAGCATCGCTACACCGAAGTCAAAGTCCACACTGTTCTTCACATTGGTCAGGTTGCCGGTGGTGTGATACATCATCGCCGTCTTACCCTCGATAAAGTCAGAAGGTGTCGTTGACCAGGAAACGATGCCGGACGGCATGGAGCCATCCTCCGCCAGGCTCTTCCAGAACTCAAGGCCGGTCACGGTGCGCTCATCGTCATAATATACCTCGGTACCGGTCGTGTTCATCAGATTGAAACCATCCTGCTGTACGCAGAAGGTCTGCAGCATCCAGTAAGCATATCCGTCCGACGGAATCTCGATCCCGTACTGTGTCGTCTGTCCGTCCTCAACAACAGTCAGCTGCTCGGCATACTCATACAGCTCATCCCATGTGGTCGGCGGTGAATCCGGATCCAGGCCCGCTGCCTCAAACGCTTCTTTATTATAATACAGGATGATCGTACTTCTCTGCCACGGAATTCCGTAGGTGGTGTCGCCATCGCGGCTGTTCAGCATAAAGCCCTCATAAAATCCATTCAGCCACTCCTGATCCTCTTCTGTCGTGCAGAAGCTGTCAATGTCTACGACCGCATCCATCGCAAGCAGAGAATACAGGTCGATGGAAAACATGATCGCCAAATCCGGTGTGTTTCCGCCCTTGATGGCCGCCTGCACCTTTGTACGGGTATCCGCGTAGCTTCCCGCGTAAACCGGCGTCACGGTGATTCCGGTCTCCTCATAATATTCCTCACAGAGCGCGTCGATCAGCTCATCCGGGCCGCCGCCTACCGATACCGGAAAGTACATCGTCAGTTCCGTCACGCTGTTTTCCTCCGCCATGGCCGTCATGGAAGCTCCCGTAATAGAGCCCGCCAGCATTGCACCGGCCAGAAGCAGACTCAGTTTCCTTTTCATATTCATCCTCCTTTTCCCGAAAACAGTCTGAAATGTCTGTGATCTGTTTTCTTTACTGAATCAGTATAAGGAAAAGTTGCCGGCTGAACTATCAGTGAATTGTAAAGAATTGTAAAATCCATGTGAATTCATATGACCCGTAAAAGGCCCAATACAATATGAAATAAATATGGCTGTTGACGTTTTAAAAATCATGCTATATAATTTCCCCCGTACGCTTAAAAGATTCTATAAGCATATTCGTACGTTTTATGGTTTATTTTTTGCCATAACTATACAGGATAAGGCTTCCTGTACAGCGAGAAAAAGGGTTCGGCAGACCCTGTATCAAAAACGGAGGGATGAGATTTGAGTAAAGAACAGACAATCACAACTGAAGAAAACAAGATGGGCGTCATGCCGGTAAACCGGCTTCTGGTGACGATGGCGCTGCCGATGATGATCTCCATGCTTGTGCAGGCGCTCTACAATGTAGTAGACAGTATTTTCGTGTCGAGGATCAGTGAGGATGCGCTCACAGCCGTTTCGATGGCATTCCCGATGCAGAACCTTCTGATCGGACTGGCGACCGGTATCGCCGTCGGTATGAACGCCTTGGTTTCCAAGGCACTTGGTGAGAAAAAAACAGATACCGCTAACCGCATGGCTATGCACGGCGTATTCCTTGCTGTCTGCGGCTACCTGCTGTTTCTGATACTGGGGCTCACGATTACAAGAGTCTTTTTTGTTGCGCAGGGAGCCTCGGAAGAGATTACACAGTACGGTCATGACTATCTTTCTATCATTATGTGCGTCAGCTTTGGCGTTTACATTGAAGTCATCTACGAGCGGCTTCTTCAGTCGACCGGCAAGACGATTTATACCATGTTTACACAGGGCATCGGCGCGATCATCAACATCATCATGGACCCGATGCTGATCTTTGGTATTGGTATTTTCCCGAAGATGGGGATTAAAGGCGCCGCTGCTGCTACCGTGATCGGACAGATTGTCGCGGCCATTCTCGCTGTCATCTTTAACGCGAAGGAAAATGACGAACTCCATCTGGATTTCCGCAAATTCAAACCGGAGCTAAAAGCGATCGGCAATATCCTCTTCATCGGTATTCCGTCTGTCGTTATGGTGGCAATCGGTTCCGTGATGACATTTTGTGTCAATAAGATTCTGGTAGTGTTTTCCTCAACTGCGGTTGCTGTATTCGGCGTCTACTTCAAGCTGCAGAGCTTTGCTTTTATGCCGGTGTTCGGCATGAACAACGGTATGATCCCGATCATTGCCTACAATTACGGCGCGCAGAAACCGGACCGGATCATGAAAACACTGAAGCTTTCCATGTTCTATGCGACCTGCATCATGGTAATCGCATTCATTATTTTCCAGACGCTGCCCGGCCAGCTTCTCGGACTTTTCAGTGCGTCTGACGAAATGCTCGCCATCGGCATTCCTGCTCTTCGCACCATCAGCTTCAGTTTCCTTCTCGCCGGTGTTTCTGTCATCTGCTCCTCGTTCTTCCAGGCGATGGGCAACAGCGTCTATAGTATGGTGATCTCTATCATGCGTCAGCTTGTCTGCCTGCTCCCGCTGGCATACCTGTTTGCGCAGACCGGAGACGTCACCAAAGTATGGCTGTCCTGGCCGATCGCGGAGATCGTATCTCTGCTGTGTGGTCTCTACTTCCTAAACCGTGTCAACAAAAAGCAGATTAAGCCGATGCGGCAGTAAGGACAAAATCGTTAGGGAATTTCTTTTATTAAACAGCGAACAGTTCACAAATCACATTACATAGATCTGTATATATAGTTAAGGGGCCCGCCTATCTGAAGCGAGCCCCCTCTTTTTCAGTACTTCTGCAGTATATGAATATTATTTCTGTCAGCTGTAAATTTACTATTTCCTGTTTGATTCATTGTTATTCTTCGATTTATAGTATCCCTTAATCACACAGAGAGTTTGCAGTATCAACATCTGCGTACAATCTGACAATCTCCTTCAATACAGATACCACAGCATCCATTCCCTCCACAGTGATATGCTCATACGGTCCATGACAAGCATATGCCCCGGTGCCGAGATTCGGACAGGGAAGCCCCATAAACGACAGGCGCGCGCCGTCTGTGCCTCCCCGGATCGGCAGAGTGACCGGGGTAAGCCCGGCAGCTTCGGCCGCATTTTTTGCATTATCGATCAGATGCATGCAGTCCTCAATCTTTTCGCGCATATTGCGGTACTGCTCCCGGATGGTAAGGGTCACCGTACCCTCTCCGTATTTTTCATTCAAAAGCTTCGCGATGTGGCGCAGCGTCTCCAGACGACAGTCATACATGGCAGCGCTGTGATCCCGGATGATGTATTCCAGTACGGCTTCCGACACATCGCCGGACATGCTGTGCAGATGAAAAAAGCCCTCATAGCCTTCCGTGTCTCTCGGTGTATCGCCAGAGGGAAGCATGGAATTAAATTCCATGGCGACCAGCGCGGCGTTGATCATTGTGTTCTTACTGCTGCCCGGATGCACGGAAAATCCGCGGATTTTAACTTTCGCGGCCGCGGCATTGAAATTCTCATACTCGATCTCATTCTCCGCACCGCCATCCACGGTGTACGCAAAGTCTGCGCCAAAGCCCGGTACATCAAATTCATCTGCACCGCGTCCGATCTCTTCATCCGGCGTGAACGCCAGACAGATTTTTCCATGCGGAAAATCTCTGTCGGCATGAAGAATCTCTTCCGCCATCGTCAAGATCTCCGCAATTCCAGCCTTATCGTCCGCACCGAGCAGTGTAGTACCGTCCGTTGTGATCAGCGTCCGGCCCTTCAGGTGCGGCAGATGCGGAAAATCCTTCGCAGAAAGAATCCTGCCGCTCGTCCCAAGAACAATGTCCTGCCCATCATAGTTTTCCATCACCATCGGAGATACCTGTTCCCCGCAAAAATCCGGCGCGGTGTCCATGTGCGCGATAAAGCCGATGGCCGGCGCATATTCATATCCGGCTGTCGCAGGAATCTCTCCGTAGACATACCCTTTTTCATCCACCCGTGCCCGGCTGACGCCAAGCTCCGTCATCTCTTCCACAAGAAGCTTCGCCAGATCCAGCTGCCGCGCCGTGGACGGCACCGTCTCGCTTTCCTCATCACTGGTGGTAAATATTTTTACGTATTGAAGCAGACGCTCATATGCGCGCATATCAAGGCCCTCCTAAATCACCACATTCTCATATAATCCTGCATCCAGTAATACAAATCCGCATATTCATGAGGAGCAAAACGTCTTCCGAAAAATCGCTCCACGAGCATCATCAGGCTCATATCACGCGATCCGTTCATCAACGCCTCAAGGGCTGTAAACACTCTCCACGAATCGTCATATCCCATCCGCATGCCCGGCACGTCACGCATACCAAAAGGCATCATCGGAGGATGCTGCGGGCGTCTGCGCATGCCGCCATGCGGCGCCGGTGTCTGTCGTCCCGGAGCATGTCCTGCCCCGCCCGGGCCTCCTGCCGGGCAGCCTCCTGACATTCCATGGTTTCCACCGCCGGTCGGGCCTCCAATCCCACGGTTTCCACCGCCGGTCGGACCTCCAATCCCACGGTTTCCACCGCCGGTCGGACCTCCCATTCCGCGGTTTCCACTGCCGGTCGGGCTTCCCATCCCACGGCTGCTCCCGCCGGTCGGGCCTCCCATTCCACGGCTGTTTCCGCCGGCCGGGCCTCCCATTCCACGGTTTCCACCGCCGGTCAGGCCTCCACCGCTTCTTCCGGAACTTCCGCCTGTGCGTCCTCCGGAATGTCCTCCACCTGTTCTTCCTGGCATGTCATTCCTCTCCTTTCTGTTCCCGCAACTGTTTTACATCTCCGCAGTTACAACTTCTGTATATTTTTCGTTATCATATGCACCTCGCAGCCGGTGCAAGGTACTGTTCCAAATAATTACTCTGAAGTTATATATTCCTGGTTTTATCATACGCTGCTTTTACTGCGTCCATCGCCGCACAGCGGAATCCTCCGCGCTCGAGTGCGTGCACACCCGCGATTGTCGTTCCTCCCGGTGAGCAGACCGCATCCTTCAGCGCTCCCGGATGACTGCCGCTCTCCAATACCAGAGAAGCCGAGCCGATAAGTGTCTGGCAGGCATATTCGAGAGCCTTCGCCCTTGGCAGACCGCACTCCACCGCGCCGTCCGCAAGTGCCTCGATAAACAGATAGACATAGGCCGGGCCGCAGCCGGATAAAGCGCTGGCCGCATCAATCAGATTTTCCGGAATAAAATCAAGCCGGCCGGAAGCTGACATCAGCTTTCCAAATTCACAAATCGCCGCCTCATTTACCTCCGGCGATGCACAGGCAAGAGTCATGCCCTTTCCGATGGAAACCGGTGTATTCGGCATAATACGGATCACCGGATAAGCGCCGCCCGCCATCCGCTGGATATCCGCAATGGAAAGTCCGGCAGCCATCGTGACAAGGACAAAACCTTCCGTGCAAATAGTTGTTTCTCCGGCCGTTTTTTCTGATGAACCTGTCCGGCTGACAATTGTTTTTGTATGTTGAAATCGCTCTGCAAAAATACCCTGGAGCGGCTTCAGCATTGCTTCCATCATCTGCGGCTTTACGCCCAGAAAAATATAACTGCATTTGTCTGCGATATCCTCATTCGTGCCGGTATCCGCACCAAGTTCGGAAGCGAGCGCTTCTGCTTTTGAAGGTGTCCTGTTTGCAAGCAGGATCTGCGACGGCTCCACTGTATGCACAGCGGCCCGTGCGATTGCGGAACCCATGTTTCCGCAGCCGATAAAGCCCAGTTTATATGTTGACATGTCCTGTCTCTCCTGTCATTGATATCAAGCCTTTAAGTTTCTCAGATCATTATCTCGCCGTAACTGTTCCGTGCCTTCACAGTTACAAATCACCGTATATTTCCATTCCCGTGAATGATATATTTATATGAGGTCAGCTCCTCCAGCCCCATCGGTCCTCTCGCGTGCAGCTTCTGTGTGGAAATTCCCATCTCACAGCCAAGTCCGAACTCTCCGCCGTCCGTAAAACGTGTGGACGCATTCACATAAACGGAGGAAGAGTCGATGGAACGCGTAAACTGCTCCGCAGCCGCGTCATCCTTTGTCACGATTGCGTCCGAATGGCCGGTCGAATGCGCCGAAATATGCGTAATCGCGTCAGACAGGGAATCCACCACTTTTACCGCAAGGATATAGTCCAGAAATTCCGTGTCAAAATCGTTCGGTCCTGCCGGAACCAGAAATTGTTCGGTGTTCCCATCCAGGCCATCGCGGAACTGCTGCAGCCGTCTGACAGCCGGATGCGCTGCCTGAGCAGGTACTGCTGTCAGCGGCAAATTTTCTTTGTCTTCGGTAAAAAGAGCCACATCGTCAGTATGCGCATCCAGAACCTCGCCGGAAAAAGTTTCCGCAAAATCAGAATGATATTCCAAAATCGACATTGCCCTCTCGTCCAGCCGCAACTCCACAGGCACTTCCAGATTGGCCAGCCGGTCGTCTACCAGACGTTTCTTCAGCTTCGGAAGAAACTCCTGTGCGATATCCTGATGCACGACACAGACTTCTTCCGCATTGCACACGCTGGGACGGCTGGTCTTGGCATTCGTAATGATCTTCAGCGCCATCTCCTGATCTGCTTCGCGATCCACATAGACATGGCAGATACCGGTACCGGTCTCGATACAGTTCACCGTCGCGTTCTCCACGCAGGCACGGATCAGTCCGGCGCCGCCGCGAGGGATCAGCAGATCGACGTAACCTTTTGCTGTCATCAACTCCATGGAGCTCTGTCTGGTCGTGTCCTGTACCAGCTGTACCAGGTCTTCCGACAGCCCGGCTTTGGCAAGCCCTTCGCGAAGCGCGTTCGTGATCGCGTTTGCGGAGAGAAATGCTTCTTTCCCGCCGCGGAGCACACAGGCATTTCCGCTCTTGATGCAAAGCGCAGCCGCATCGCTCGTGACATTCGGCCTGCTCTCATAAATGATCGCAATCACGCCGATGGGAACCGAGCGTTTCTCGATCAGAAGCCCGTCCGGCCGCTCAATCCTCTGAAGCGTTCTTCCGACCGGATCAGGCAGCGCCGCAACGTTCAGGATACCCTCCGCCATCGCCTGAATTCTTCCGTCGGTCAGGAGCAACCGGTCGCGCATCACTTCCGAGATCGTGCCTCTGGCACGCTCCATATCCTTTTTGTTTTCTTCCAGAATCTTATCTGTATGCCAGAGCAGCGCATCCGCCATGGCCTTCAGTGCATTGTTTTTCTGCTCCGTATCCGTCGTCAGAAGAGACGGAGCTGCTGCTTTCGCCTTTACCAAAATCTCCTGTGTCGTCATATCTGGTCCTTTCGTATTCCTCAGCCTGCCCGTCTCGCAACAAACCTTGTACCCACTTCTTTCCCATCCATAATGTCATACAAAATCTCCGGGTGCTCACCATTTGCAATGATCATGTCGCAACCGGAATCCATGGCGATCTGAGCCGCATTCAGCTTTGCCGTCATGCCGCCGGTACCAAAATCGCTCCCCGCGCCGCCGCCGAGCGCACGAAGCTCCGGCGTGATCTCTTCCACACGGGAAATCAGCTTTGCGTTTGGATCTATGTGCGGATCTGCGGTAAAAAGTCCGTCTATATCGGAAAGAAGGACAATCAGATCCGCATCCACCAGAGTGGATACCCGCGCCGCCAGAGAGTCATTTTCCCCGATAAAAAATTCTTCTGTGGCAACGGAGTCGTTCTCATTGATGATCGGCAGCACATGAAAATCCAGCAGCCGGAAAAACGTGCTGTGCAGATTTGCACGGCGGGACTCGTCCTCGATATCCGCGCGCGTCAAAAGTACCTGCGCCACACAGTGATTGTACTGCTGGAAAAGCTTGTCGTATGTATACATCAGTTCACACTGGCCGACCGCCGCAGCCGCCTGCTTTGTAGAAATATCCGCCGGCTTCTTCAGAAGCCCCAGCTTACCCGAACCCATGCCGGTCGCGCCGGAGGACACGAGAAGGATCTCATTCCCGGCATTTTTAATATCACTCAAAACCTTACAGAGCATCTCCACCCGGCGAATGTTCAGATTCCCCGTGCTGTGCGCCAGTGTGGAAGTGCCTACCTTTACTACCAGTCTCATACTCTTATGTTTTCCTCTCAAAGGTATTGTTTATCCGAAGTCTATCCTATCTCAAATACAGATAAATTACAAGATATTTTTGTTCACCAGTTCCGAACAGCATCGAAATGAAAAGACAGGCTGTGCAGGTTTACCTGCTAAAGGCTGTATTTTCATTTCGGGATGGGCGGGCGCTGATCGTCCAGTGGACGATCGTTTAGCGCCGACCGAAGTGGAACGAAGACGCCCATCAAGCCTCAGACATATGACGCGTAAGCGGCATATAGCCTGCAATGCAGGCGGTCTGTGGCCTGCTGTTCCGAACAGCAATATTCCTTCCGATTTTTTCTTGCCCGGACTCTTCTTTTGTATTATGATACAATAAAAGCCACGCATTGGAAAATCGCTTCGCGATGGTATATCCCGTACGAAGTGCGGGATGCCACCCCGGCGAGGGGCGTGGCCTTCATCCAGTCTCGCTGTGCGAGAACGGACATGTAATAATACAAAAATGAGTGCGAAGCACGCAGCAATCCGCAGTATCATGACAGCAAAGCAGAAAGGAGATCTCTTATGGCAGCATTTGAACGTGTAAAAAGCGGTCTGAACGGTCTGGACCGGATCCTCGACAACATCCGCCTCGGCGACAACGTGGTCTGGCAGGTGACCAGTCTTGATGAATACCGCTTTTTTGTTGAGCCTTATATCTGTCAGGCGATCGAGGATCAGCGCAACCTGGTATACATACGGTTCGCGCAGCATGAGCCGATCCTGCCGCTTCCCGAAGAGCCGGAGCTTTCGCAGGACTGCGAGCCATCCTGCATCCTGCCGGACGGGAATATCAAGGTCTATCGATTTGATCCCGAAGTCGGCTTTGAACCGTTCACAGTGGCGATTCACGATGTAATCACCAAAGAGGGGCGCGACGCGTTCTATGTGTTTGACAGTCTTTCCGAGCTGCAGTCCGCCTGGTACACCGATCTGATGATGGGCAATTTCTTCTGCGTGACCTGCCCGTATCTGTTTATTCTGGATACGGTGGCCTTTTTTCCGCTGATCCGCGGACGGCATTCCTTCGACGCAGTCGCGCGCATCCGCGAGACGACGCAGCTTCTGCTCGACGTGCACTCGGACGGCAGCGCAATCTACGTGCATCCCTTGAAGGTGTGGAAACGCTATTCTACCACGATGTTTCTTCCGCATTTCTGCAGCGGAAACGACGACAATTTTGAGCCGCTGACCGACCCTGTGGAAGCCAGCCGCTATTATTCCCTGATCAAGTCCTCTTCCACCTTTTCTCAGGAGCAGTCCTACGACAGCTACGATCGTTTTTTCTCCAAGGCAAAAGCGGACTATCAGGCAGGTTATTTTACGGAAAATACAGAATCCATGATCATCGAGAGCATGATGAGCCGCGACCCGAAAATGCAGCGCCTGATCCATAAGTATTTCGAGGCGGAGGACTATTTTACGCTGCGCGACCGGATGATTGGCAGCGGCGCGATCGGCGGCAAGGCCTGCGGTATGCTGCTGGCGCGCAAGATTGTGGAAAAGGAACTGGACGGTTATCACAAACACGCGGAACAGCACGATTCCTTCTACATCGGTTCCGATGTTTTCTATACCTATATTGTTTCAAACGGCTGCTGGAACCTGCGCATCGCGCAGCGCACCAGCGAAGGCTACATGGAAAAAGCAGAGGAGCTGCAGGAAGGGCTGCTGCACGGTTCCTTCTCCGCCGCGACCCGCGAGCAGTTCCGCAACATGCTTGAATACTACGGGCAGAACCCGATCATCGTGCGCTCTTCCAGCCTTCTGGAGGACGGTTTCGGCAATGCGTTTGCCGGGAAATACGAATCTGTCTTCTGCCCGAACCGCGGTGAAATCGAGGAGCGCATGGAAGCACTGGAGAATGCCGTGCGGAAGGTCTACGCGAGCACCATGGATCCATCCGCCCTGGAATACCGCAAAAAACGTGGTCTGGACGGCAAGGATGAGCAGATGGCGATCCTCGTGATGCGCGTCTCTGGCTCCTATTACGGGCCGTACTACATGCCCTGCACGGCCGGTGTCGGCTACAGCTACAGCGCCTACAAATGGATGCCGGATATGGATCCGTCCGCCGGAATGCTGCGCATCGTAATGGGGCTTGGCACCAAAGCCGTAGACCGCACGGAGAATGATTATCCCCGTCTGGTCAATCTGGACCGGCCGGAAGTCACCATGCTGACCAGTGTGGCCGACAAGCACCGTTTTTCCCAGCACAAGATCGACGTTATCAATATGGAAAAAAACGAACTGGAGGAAGTGCCTCTCTCCGCTATCGTCCCGCATATGCCGCGCTGGTTTAAAAATACCGTGCTGGAGCACGACACGGAGGCAGAGGATCGTCTTCGCGAGGCAGGCCGCTATCGGGACGTGTACTTTGTCAGCTGCCAGCAGCTGCTTGCCAATCGCAAGTTCACCTCGATGATGAAAAAGACGCTGCACGCACTCCAGGAAGCCTACGGCAATCCGGTGGATATCGAGTACACGGTCAATTTAAGCAAAGAGAATGATTTCGTCGTCAACCTGCTGCAGTGCCGCCCGCTCTATGTCGGCAAGGATGGCGGCCGCATCAAGATGCCCGCTCCCGCGCCGGAAAACATCTTCTTTGATATCCGTGACTCCTCCATGGGGCAGTCCTGCATCCGGCCGATCGACCTCGTGATTCAGATTGAGTCAAAAGAATACTATGAATTTGAGCACGTAAAAAAGCCCCTGATCGCCGAAGCCATCGGGGCTGTCAACCAATATTATAAGGGAAGCGGCCGCCACATCCTGCTCACGGTACCCGGCCGCATCGGCACCAGCTCGCCGGAGCTTGGCGTCCCGGTACGCTTCGTCGATATCTCCGGCGTCGACGCCATCTGCGAAGTGACAGACAACCGCGCCGGATATATGCCGGAACTCAGCTACGGCAGCCATATGTTCCAGGATCTCGTGGAAGCAAACATCTTCTACGGCGCCATCTTCGGAGATCGCCGTACATTATCCTACCAGAGAGACTTCTTTGACGGCCAGCCGAATCTTTTCCCGCAGATCTGCCCGGACATGGCGGAATTTTCTTCCATCGTCCGTGTATACGACGCGGAAAGAATGCAGCTATGGGTCGACGGGATTGAGAATCACGTCATTTGTGCTAAGGAATAATAATCCAGATGTGAAAATGCAAGCACCTTTGTGCATTCTCAGAATATAGAATTGCAATTTCAATAAAACAAAAACCCCGGCATTTGTATCATAAAATGTCGGGGTTCCTCATTTGTTATTTGTTTCCTACTTTATTATCGGTAACCATGCATAAATTCAATCACAGCTTCGTACCCGTAAGCATCTCATACGCCTGCAGATATTTATCAATCGTCTTCTGCACAATATCTTCCGGCAAAGTCCAGTCATTACCCGGATTTGCTTTCAGCCAGTCGCGGGCAAACTGCTTGTCAAACGATGGCTGCGAGTGACCTGCCTCATAGCCGTCCGCCGGCCAGAAACGGGAGCTGTCGGGGGTGAGCATCTCATCTCCAAGGACGATATTGCCCTCCTCGTCCAGGCCGAACTCAAACTTCGTATCCGCAATAATGATACCGCGGCCAAGAGCGTAATCCGCGCATTTTTTATACAGCGCAATCGTGCAGTCACGAAGCTTCGCCGCGTATTCCTCGCCCTTTCCCGGGAATTCCTTCTCCAGATGCGCAATGCTCTGCTCGTAGGAAATATTCTCGTCATGATCTCCGATCTCCGCCTTGGTGGACGGCGTATAGATCGGCTCCGGCAGCTTGTCTGATTCCTTCAGGCCTTCCGGAAGCGTGATCCCGCAGACCGTGCCGTTCTTCTGATAGCTTGCCCAGCCGCTGCCGGTAATATAGCCGCGGACAATGCACTCGATCGGGAGCATCTTAAGCTTGCGGCACATCATACTGTTGCCGTCAAACTCCGGCTTGCGGAAAAACTCCGGCATCTCATTCACATCCACAGAGATCATGTGGTTCGGCAGAATGTCTTTCGTCATGTCAAACCAGAAACGGGACATCTGCGTGAGGACAGTGCCTTTCTTTGTCACCACATTATTCAAAATTACGTCAAAACAGCTGATCCGGTCCGTTGCTACCATGATCAGGCTGTCTCCATTGTCATAGATTTCGCGTACCTTGCCTTCTTTGATCGGTTTCCATTCACTCATTTTACATTTCCTCTTCTTTCCTGCTGTCTTTTAAGATTGTCAAACTGTCGATTTTCTTCAAAGCTTCCTCTTTGTCCGCGGATCCCTGCACGATCATGCGAACCATTTTCTACAGGAAATATACCACAAAACCTCATAATGCACAACCATATTTCGATTTTCTCCGCATGCATACTTGACAACCAAAGCCAAAACTGCTTATGATAGTCAGACGAAAAGATTCCTTTTCTAAACTGTTACGCAAAAAGAACGATAGGATCAGGAGGCATCACAATGTCAGCAGACGGATTAAATAAAACAATTGAGACCTCGGAAGTAATAAAACAGCTGGAAACAGAAGCTTATCAGGCAGCAGCGGAATTGCTTAAATCTGCAAAGCTGCAGCCAAAGGAATTGCTTGTCATTGGCTGTTCAACCAGCGAGGTAGCCGGAGAGCGCATCGGCTCTTACTCCAGCCCGCAGCTGGCGGAAGCCGTATTCACGGGTATTGCCCGCGCAGCGAAAGAACATGACGTATATCTTGCGGCACAGTGCTGCGAGCATCTGAACCGGGCACTAATCCTGGAGCTGGCTGCTGCTGAAAAATATGGTTACGACTTCGTCAATGTCGTGCCGCAGCCGAAGGCCGGCGGGTCTTTTGCCACGGCGGCATACCGGCATTTTACAAATCCGGTGGCCGTTGAGCATATCCGCGCACACGCCGGAATTGACATCGGCGACACGCTGATCGGAATGCATTTAAAGGATGTGGCGGTACCGGTGCGGATTTCTCAGAAGACCATCGGCGAAGCACATGTGGTCTGCGCGAGAACCCGCTGTAAATTCGTCGGCGGCAGCCGCGCTGTGTATGATGAGGCGCTTCTGTAAAAGCCCGGAATCATACCAGAATTTCGCCTGGTCTTTCATCAGCACATCCATTCCTGCAGGATTTCTTCTACATAATGTAATCCTGCAGGACTTTTTCTACATAATGCAATCCTGCAGGATTTTTATGGGATTTTTATGGGATTTTACAGCATTTCACAGCCGCAAATCTGGTATTATCAAATTAATTAAAATTGGATATTTCGAGAATGCCACAAAGGGCATACAATGACCAGCATAAGGTAAGCCTGTATCAGAGACCTGTGAGGCAGACCTGTGATATAAAAAAGACGTAACTGCGAAGATACTGCACGTTTACGAAAAGACCAAGGAGGCCCATTATGAAAAAACTGACTACGAAGAACCTTGTCACTGCCGCCCTCTTCGCGGCGCTTGCCTGCGTCATGACAATGTCGGTACGTATTCCGATCCCCGGTACGCAAGGCTACATTCATCCCGGTGATGCTGTCGTGATCCTGTGCGGTATTTTTCTCGATCCGGTAGTTGCATTCTTTGCCGCCGGTATTGGCTCTGCTCTCGCCGATCTGCTGGGCGGATATTTTATCTACGTCCCGATCACCTTTGTCATCAAGGGACTGGTAGCACTCTGCGGCGGACTGCTCTATCGCAGCCATGCGGTCAGCTCATTAAACAAACATATCACAGTAGCGCTCTGCGGCGTCATTGATATTCTCATTGTTGCCCTTGGCTACTGCTTCTGTGAAATCTTCCTGTATGGTGCGCCGGCCGCCATTTCAAGCGTACCGGCGAACTGCGTACAGGGAGTCAGCGGTCTGATCATTGCGTCTGTGCTGTATCCGGTGCTGGAGGCTGCTCTGAAGCAGATACAGACGGAGTAAAATGCAAGGCTTATACCTTAAATATCCTTCTTGTATCAAAAAGTTCTTTCCTTGCAAAAACATTTATACCGACATGACACAAACAACCTGTCTGCTACCGTAACGAATCCGGGGATGCATGACAGGTTGTTTTGCTGCTATTCTGATCCTTTTTTATTCTTCATACGGATTCACATGCACCATCACGTGCTTGATGTTATCAAACGTATTCTCCAGCCCGGAATGAACCCGCTCCGCGATCTCATGCGCGTCCTCCAGTTCCATATGCGCATCTACCGCGATCTCGACATCTACATAAACCTTTTCCCCAAACATGCGCGTCTGCAGGAGGTCGATGCGGCGTACACCCTTCTGTCCCTCAATAAATTCCCGTACCTGCTGCGTATATTCCTCATCGCATGCCGTATCCGTCAGCTTACGCGTCGCATCCCGGAAAATATCTACCGCCACTTTCAATATAAAGAGACAGATGACGACTGCCGCCACGGAATCCAGCACCGGGAAACCGGCTCGGGCTCCCGCGATACCGATCAGCGACCCAATCGAGGAAAGCGCGTCTGATCGGTGATGCCAGGCATCCGCCATAAAGGCGGAGGAATTCATCTTTTTCGCGCAGGCTCTGGTATAATGGAACATCCATTCTTTTGATATGATGGAAACAACCGCAGCCACAAGAGGCAGAATACCGGGTACAGTAAGTTCCTCGTAGTTTCCCGCCAGAATCGTCCGCATCCCCGTCATGCCGATGCCAAGCCCGGTGACGAACAGCAGAGCCGCCAGAATTTCCGATGAAATACACTCAAATCTCTCATGCCCGTACGGATGCCCTGCGTCCGCGCCTTTTTTGGAAATCTTTACTCCGACCAGCGCGATCACCGTCGTGATCACATCAGAAAGTGAATGAATCGCATCCGAAACCATCGCACTGGAATGGCCAAGCACGCCGGCAAAAAGCTTGAAAGCCGACAGAAAGACATTCCCTGCGATACTGACTGCAGAAACGCGTTCAGCGAGATGCGAGTCCGCATCCGGCTTCTTTTCCTCATTCAAAGATACGCCGAATCCGGCTTCCTTTTCTTCTCTTTTCGTAACAGAATTTTTCATGACAGGTAACCTCCTTAATAACCCTGCAATGGTTTTTACGTAACCTTTCTGCATAATTACGTTTTTACTTTTATCATCCCAGGGTATAGAAAAAGCATCCCAGGGAGAGAGTAAATAAGTACTTACTACTGTCCCGCAGATGCTTCGTTACCTGCTGTCGCTTATGCGACCCGGCAGTCAGAGCCTTTCCGGACGGTATGCAAAGATGGTCCTTCTTCGGTTCAGATGCCTGATCAGTTTGTACTGTAGATGATTGCAGTGCAAATTTTTTTCTATATAATATGTTAGAATTCCAGGAATGTCAACGTTTTTCTTTTTTTACCATCTCACAAGGCAGGCCGCGCTGGAAAGACCGCCGCCGAACGCCACCATCGCAATCAGATCGCCTTCTTTGAATTTTCCCGCACGGTTCCACTCATCAAGAAGCAGAGGGATACTGGCGGCAGAAGTATTGCCGTATTTCTGAAGATTGACACAAAAATGATCCGCCGGGACCCCCTTCATTTTGTGAGCCGCGCTGTCGATGATACGTTTATTGGCCTGATGGGGAACCACCCAGTCCAGATCTTCTTCCTTGAGACCCGCTTTTTGAAGCACTTCATCAACCCGTTTCGGAAGATTATGAACAGCAAATTTATACGTCTCCTGTCCATCCATATGCAGAAGAGGAAGCTTCTGTTCCCGATCCAGCCAGGGAGAAATCCCGTTGTCTGTCGGAATCGCGATCACCTCGTCATTCCCGTCCGTGACAAATGAGGAAGCCAGATAATTATCTCCCGGCTCCAGCACCGCCGCACCGGCTCCATCACCGAACAGCACTGCCGTAGAACGATCCTTCCAGTTCAATATACGTGACATGGACTCCGCCCCGATCACAAGCATCTTCCGGATCCCGCCCCGGGCGAAAAAGGCCGATGCGGTGTCCATCAGATAAATCCATCCGGTGCACGCGGCACTTAAGTCCACACAAGGACACTGCGCGCTGAGATCGCGCTGCACAAGAGCCGCTACTGACGGGCAGATATATTCCCCGCTGATCGTAGCGCAGAGGATCATATCAATCTCATCCGCCGTCGCATGCGCATTTTCCAAAGCATTCTGCGCCGCTTTCAGTGCCAGCTGTGAAGTCGTCTCCGTCGTGCAGATATGCCGTTGTTCAATCCCGCTGCGGCTTCGGATCCACTCATCGTTCGTATCCATATGAGCAACCAGATCATCGTTCGTCACAATATTTTCCGGCACAGAACTGCCCGTGCCTGCGATCTTAAAACTCTTCGGTCTTATTCCTTTATATGTATCTGTCTGATTCTGTGCGTACATGATTTGCTCCTGTTCTCGTGTGATCTGCTCATCCTCCTGCCTTTTCCACCAGTTTTGGATGCCATCCGGCTGCTGGTTCCCATGAAAGGTTCCCGCTCATCAGACAACAAATAAAAAAGGCATTCTCTGGCATTTTATCTCATTACATAGAATATGGCAAGGGAATCCTGCAATTTGATCGAAATTTTTTCGTATACGGCAAAATTTTATATATCTGTCTGAAGTTTTACCATCACTCCGGCAGGTGAAATACATGCAAAAAATTCAACAGCATGTCAAAGGTCCTTTCCCCGCCTTAAATACCGCAATCATTTCCCGCGTCAGGCTCACACCGTCGTTCTCCGGAATCTCGTCCCGCGTACACCAGTTTCCGACAGACAGCTCAGTCTCATCCAGAGAAATGCGGCTCTCACCATCCACTTCACAAAAGAATCCCATCAGAAGTGTATCGGTAAACGACCAGGGCTGACTTTTATAATAGCGGATGTTTTTGACCTTCAGTCCGACTTCCTCCATCACCTCGCGCTCCACCGTCTCCTCAATCGTCTCTCCAATCTCAGCAAACCCGGCAATCAGAGCATAGTTCCGGTTCGCGCGTCCTGCGTATTTCGTAAGCAGGATCCGATTCCCGTCTGTCACCGCAACGATCACGGCCGGACAGATCTTCGGGTATTCTATCTGCCCGCAGGATTCGCAGTACATCATGCGCTCCTTTTTGCTGTGTACCATACGTCTGCCGCAGGCCGGACAAAACCGGCGGCTTTTGTACCAGCCATACAGCTGCATGCCTGTGACGCCCGCAAATGCCGCCTCTTTTGGTCCGACTGTGCGCATGAGATCGATCCGCTCCCAGCTAAATCCCGGAAAAAGATCTGGCATCGGTTCTGGCAGGAGCTCCTCTTCAAATTCCCGATAAAAGAAAAAATCTACATTGTCAATCGAAAACAGAAATGTAGCCTCCTGGTTCAGACCAGGGAAAGCCTTTCTGACTTTCTTATAATTCAGAAACGAAATTTCGTTATCCTTTCGTCTCACAAAAATTTCCCGTCCGCGATAAAACAAAATCCGGCTTTCCTCAGACGGCTGTGCGTCTGGCCTATATGGATTGTGGTACCTGTATCTGCCTATATCCTGAATCATGACGACTTGCTGTTCCTTTCTGAAAGCTACTTAAAGCACCTTGCTGCCGAATTCATTATATGAGAAATAAAAATGAGATGCAAGAAAAAGAAACGTCATCCCGCAAAAGAATGACGTTTCTTTTAAAAAATACAAGTTTAGCTTAAAGTTATCTTTCAGTGACTTAAATAACTCAGATATTCATACTGATAATAATGACAGGTATTAGTTTGCGCCCATCTGTTTCGCCACTTCCGCTGCAAAGTCTTCCTGCTTCTTCTCAATGCCTTCGCCGGTCTCATAGCGTACGAAGCCCTTGATCGTAACATTCGCGCCGTTTGCTTTCGCAACCTGAGCAACATACTGGCCTACAGACTGCTTGCCGTCTTCTGCCTTGACATAGACCTGATCAAGCAGGCAGATCTCCTTGAGTTCTTTCTTGATACGGCCCTGAATCATACCCATGATCACCTTCTCCGGCTTCTGGGATTCCTTCGGATCGTTCTTGATCTGCGCAAGAAGGATCTCTTTCTCATGCTCAATATAGTCCGCGCTTACTTCCGCATCAGAAGTGTACAGCGGCTTCAAAGCTGCGACCTGCATCGCGACATTCTTTGCCATCTCTTTGATCTCGTCATTGACGACATCAGTCACCACATCTACGAGAACGCCGATCTTGCCACCCATATGTGTATAGGAAGCAACAAAGCCAGCATCTTCTTTTACCTGTGCAAATCTGCGGATGTTCATGTTCTCACCGATCACCGCAATCTGGCCGGCCAGAGCCTCGTTCACCGTCTTGGTCGTATCAAACTTCCACGGCTCCGCGAGGAATGCTTCGATATCCGCCGCCTGTGTCTCCATCGCCTGCTCAGCCACCTGAGCCACATAGCCCTGGAATTTCTCATTCTTTGCCACAAAGTCGGTCTCGGAATTGACCTCTACTGCTACCGCGCTCTTGCCATCCTCAGATACGAGAACCTTTGCAAGACCTTCCGCCGCGATCCTTCCGGCTTTCTTCTGAGCGGTCGCAAGGCCTTTCTCTCTCAGCCACTCTACCGCCTTGTCCATATCTCCCTCAGTCGCCGTCAGAGCCTTCTTGCAGTCCATCATGCCGGCGCCTGTCATCTCACGTAACTCTTTTACCATTCCTGCTGTTACAGCCATTTTATTTTCCTCCTGAAATCAGAATCCGAAACGTGTTCTGGCGCGGCCTGACAGCAAGTGTCAGGCTCGCCATGAATAATAACATCAGAATGCCTCTACCGGCGCTTCCTCATATGTCTCTGCAGCTTCAGCTTCTTCCGGAACGAATTCTTCCTCGCCCTGTCTTGCTTCGATGATCGCGTCAGCCATCTTGGAAACGATCAGCTTCACTGCGCGGATCGCATCGTCATTGCCCGGGATCACATAGTCCAGCTCTTCCGGATCACAGTTTGTATCGCAAATACCGATCAGCGGAATACCGAGGGTATGCGCTTCCTGTACACAGATATGCTCTTTCTTCGGATCTACTACAAAGATCGCGTCCGGGATGCGCTTCATATCCTTGATACCGCCAAGGTTCTTATTCAGCTTCTCCATCTTCTTCTTCAAAGCAATGACTTCTTTCTTCGGCAGACGCTCAAAAGTGCCGTCCTGCTCCTGTCTCTCCAGATCCTTCAGATATTTGATTCTGGACTGGATCGTCTTGAAGTTCGTCAGCATACCGCCAAGCCATCTCTCATTCACATAATACATACCGCATCTTTCTGCTTCGGTCTGTACCGCATCCTGTGCCTGCTTCTTCGTACCGACAAAAAGGATCGTGCCGCCGTTCGCCGCGATATCTGCGACTGCTCTGCAGGCCTCATCTACCTTTACTACCGACTTCTGAAGGTCGATAATGTAGATGCCATTGCGCTCTGTGTAGATGTACTCCGCCATCTTCGGGTTCCATCTTCTGGTCTGATGTCCAAAATGAACGCCCGCTTCCAGTAACTGCTTCATTGAAATTACACTCATGTCTTTTCTCCTTTTGGTTAGATTCTTCCGCGTGCTTCCTCTTTCAGAGAGACCAAGTGATAAGGCACCGTCTCTGAAATCAACACACGTGTTTGATTGTCAACTGCAACATTAATCGGATAGGGGAGTCCTCTTCCCCCTATCCGTCGCGCGGGGAGCGGGCAGCAAAGCTGCCAAAATACCTCTCGCGACCCTGCGCATTATATCATAAGGGCCTGCCATATGGCAAGCCCCTTCTTGAAAAAAGTTCCAAAGAACCGGCGCAGACCTGTAGCCTGCTGTTCGAAGCAGATTGTCATTCCCGTCGCAGTGCCTCGATCGGGTCAAGATTCGCGGCCTTCATAGACGGCATCAGCCCAAAGATAATACCGATCAGCATCGAGAACAGTACCGCTATCACGGAAGCGGGGACGCTGATCGCGACCGCCACCCCGGATATCTTGTTGATAATATAGGCCATGCCGATTCCGGCTCCCACACCAAGCGCTCCTCCGATACTGGTCAGCACGACAGACTCGGTCAGGAACTGTCCGAGGATGGCTCCCTTCCTTGCCCCGATCGCTTTCTTCAGTCCGACCTCGCTGGTACGCTCCGTGACTGACACCATCATAATATTCATAACGCCGATGCCGCCGACAAGAAGAGAAATGCTGGCAATCCAGAGCAGCTGGATATTTGTCGAGCTGGTCAGCGTATCAAGCTGCTCGGCCTGTGTGACCAGATTTTCCGCGTCATATTTCACATCTGTCTGAGAGCTGGAGATCGCGGAATTCAATATATCCTCTGTCTTCGCACCCGCGTTTTCCATATCATCGGTGCTCGTCGCCTTAACGATCACATTTTCCGGCTCATCAAAACAATACAGGATTGGCCAGACCGCACTTGGGATAAAGAGGCAGAGCGGATCATCCTCCTGGTAATTATAATAATCCTCGACCGAATTGATCGAAGCTTCATAAGTATCCGTTTCCGTCACCACTCCGACAACCGTAAACGGTGTGCCGCTGATCTCAATGGTTTTTCCAACCGGATCTTCATTGGGAAAGTACTCATCCGCAAGGGAGCTGTCTATGATCACAACAGTACGGAATTCAGTATAATCCGCCTCCACAAAAGCACGGCCGGAGCGGATCGTATACCCGGCTGTAGCAAAATAGCTGGTATCTATTCCGATCACAGTAGGATCTGTAAAGCTCTCATTTAAATAGTATACATCCGCATAGCTGCGTTTGGTATAGCAGGTCACACTTTCCACTGTATCAAGTGCCAGAATCTGTTCGCGCACAGAGTCGGACACCTGCGGCACCCCATACGGAAGATCTGAAGAAGAACTGAACGAAGTGGCATAGCCATTTTCTTTCAGTACTATATCTACCGTATTATTACCGGAGCCGATCAGCTTATTTTTGAGTTCGTCGTTCGTTCCCTTGATCGTAGAGACGATTGAAATAATTGACGCGATGCCGATGATAATGCCGAGCATGGTCAGAAACGACCGCATTTTGTGCGCCCAGATGCTCTGAAAGGATAGTCTCAGGTTCTCAAGCAAAAATAAACACCTCCTCTGCATACGGCGGCTTTCCGAGCAGAATCTGCCGTATCAGTCGTCATATATGTCCAGTTCATCTACTTCCTCAGTCGGCGCACCCTCACAGACATTGTCACCATAAGGAAAAGCAATATAATCTGACAGACTTAATCCGTTTGTAATCTCTATATAATACCCCCACAGGGAATTCCCGGTCGTCACATATCGTTTTTCCAGTGTTCCGTCGTCTCCCTCTATATAGACATAGCTGTTTCCGGTACTGTCGTTCCGTACAAAATAATTTTCCAGATAAAAGGTGCCTGCCGATGATTCCGCATAGGCATCAGAGAGTGTAAGCTCCGCGTACCCCTCCTCAATGCCTTCCGAATCTTCGATCAATGCGTAGAAAGCATAATAGGAGGCGTTCGTGTTCCCTGAATAGACATAATTTGATCCATACGGATCCGGGTATTCAGAAACCTCCTTGATCACCGCGGTAAAGGTATCGCCATAGTCCGTCATACCCGAGATCGTATCACCTACATTGACCGTATCAAGAGCAAGCTCACTGATCCAGCCTTTTGCGTAAAGCCCCGTCGTATTGGAAATCGTAGCAAAATAATCCCCGTCATAATTGCCATCCGCATCTCCGATGCTGACGACCGTACCATCCAGAGTCGCCGTTACAATTTTTTTGTCCACCTCGCGCTGTGCCTTATCGGCCTCCAGCTCTGTTTCCCTGATATCCAGTTCCTGGCTCTGTATCTGGTTTTCCAGAGTTTCGATCAGTTCCTGCCGTTCCTCAGCCGTCAGACTGTCGTCTGAGTCATAATAATCGTAACTGTCGTCCCAGTAAAACTCAGTCTCAGACTCTGATTCAGACTCCTGCTCCGCAGTAAGAAGATCATACTGCGCAAACAGTTCCATAAGAACATCAATGTTCCAGATCAGTCCCAGCTGATCAAACGTCAGAGAAAGATAATCCGTATAGAGAGCAGAAAGTTCAGTCAGGAAATCCTCTGATGTGGTATCCAGCGCCTGTATCCGCAGAACAATCGCGTACGCGGTCAGATAATCGGAAACCGATGGTGTCTCATCATCCACAAGAAGCTGCCATGCGGTGCCAAGCCGGTCATATGCTGCCTGAGCGGCAGCCAGCTCCTCACTGGTCATCGTCAGCGGATCGAGTGCGGAAACCATGGATTTCACATATGCAAGACAGATCTCCTGATATTCCGTTGCAAGCTCCGCAGCCGTGATTGAACCTTCCGTGCTTAAGCCGGCCAGATATGCCGTCGTCTCATCGCTAAGAGAATAGCCTTCCATCGTCGCGTCAACGCCCTCGATATCTGCCTGCGGCACAGCCAGATACATCTGGTAAAAGGCGATGGCATTTTCATAATCCGTCTGGGTCGGTGCCGCGGACTCAGCAAAAATCGCATCTGCCATCAGAAGAAAGGCGCTGATGCGCGCAGCAATGTCCACATCCTCCGCTTCCGTTTCTGTTTCTGATCCATTCTCGGAATCGCTCCCGGATTCGGTTTCAGATTCTGTTTCGGATTCAGTTTCTTCTGACAACTGAGCCTCATAATCTTCCAGCTGTGACAAAAGTGTCACCAGCAGCATGGCATCACCGCTTAAATCATCATATGCAGACCTCACAGACTTTACGGCAGCAGCCAGATCTTCTTCCGACATCCCCGACAATGCGCCGATCAGCAGATCTACATAGAGAGCATGACATGCCTCCATATCATCCACGGCGGATTGCAGTGTCTTAAGCGCGCTTTCTGAAAGAAGCTCCGACACGGCGTCCAGCAGAGGATAATTCGTCACTTCCACCGTCTCCCCGGAAGCATTCGTTGTATTCGAGACAGTGCTTCCGGCCAGATTTGACCGGTAATACGGAACCGCGCCGGTCACATCGTCAGTGCCGAGCAAATAGTCCCCGATCGTTTCAATATCCTCAGAAGAGTACTCCCCGTCGCATTCCGTAATATAGTCCACAATCGCTGACATCATGGTCTCAAAATTCGTAACATAAGAAAGGTACTGCTCCTCCGTATAGTCTTCCGATTCAATCGTAATACCGGAATCATCTGTCCTGGAATCCCCGGAGCTTCCGGATGTATCTTCCGTCTCTGTACTTTCTGTATCATCCCCGTCAAGGATCTGATCATCCGAAATAACGGCTGTATCCGCAGCTGTGTTCCCATCTTCGGAAACAGCCGTTGCGGCAGCGGTGCCGGATGAAGACGTCATCACCGTCGACGTATCCTCATAAGACGCGGTCGAACTCGCAGTCGTGTTCGTGCCAGTGTACGTGGCCAGTTCCTTCTGATACTTTTTCAACTGAAGCTGCTGGGACTGCAGTTCGATCTGCAAAGACTCCAGCTCGATCTCCTGCAGGGTCATATCATAAGAAAAGAGCTCCATACCCTCGGTCACCTCATCACCCGCTGACACATAGATCTCCTCGATCGGATAATCCGCTTCCAGCGTGATATTCTGAGAAACCCTGGACGTCACCGTCCCGGACATGGAATCCTCATCATAATATCCAAGATCTATATATACATAACTTACGGGAGTCACCTGAACAGAAGTTTTTTTACCAAGTCCCACCGTATAATAAGCTGCGTAAAGGGCACCGGCAACCAATGCACCCGTCACCACGACGCTGATGATCGCTGTTCGGATCTTCATTCTGCCACCTCCCGGCTTTCCGTATATGGAACGTCAACATGCGTTTTCAGCTCTCCGTCAAAAATATCGACGATCCGTTTCGCGTGACCCGCGATGTTCCGGTCATGCGTGATCATGATCACAGTCACGCCCTCGTCATTCAGGCTCTGAAACAGTTCCATGATCTGCTGCCCGGATTTGGAATCCAGAGCACCGGTCGGCTCATCGGCAAGCAGGATGGACGGCTGATTCACCATCGCGCGTGCGATCGCTACCCTCTGCTTCTGACCGCCGGAAAGCTGTGTCGGGCGAAATGACAGACGCTCTCCGAGTCCCACCCTTTCCAGAGCTTCCTTCGCCCTCTGGCGGCGGACCTTTTTGCGTACGCCGGCATAAACCAGCGGCAGCGCGACATTATCCAGTGCGGTCATACGCGGCAGCAGCTGAAAATTCTGAAATACAAAGCCAAGACTCTTCAGCCGCAAATCCGCAAGCTGTGAATCGTTAAGGCTCATGACATTCTGTCCGGAAAGCTCATAGCTTCCGGATGTCGGACGATCCAGGCATCCGATAATATTCATCAGAGTCGATTTTCCCGAACCGGAAGGACCCATAACTGCCAGATACTCTCCTTCTTCGACGCTCAGTGAGACATCCTTCAGTGCCGGCACCGTCAGCTTTCCCAATATATAATCCTTATAAATATGCTCCAGTCTCAATATCATAAGGTCTGCACACTGCCTCCTTCTGTTGTTTTTCTGCCCCACACCGCCGGCCAGCTGTTACTCATCGTAATATACGGCATCGTCATCATCATACTCATCGTCTTCGTCGTAATACTCGTCGTCATAGTACTCGTCATCTTCGTCGTAATATTCGTCATAGTACTCGTCGTCTTCGTCGTAATATTCGTCATCCTCGTCATAGTACTCATCATCGTCATCCATCACATAGTACTCGCCGGAATCCGCGTCATAGTACATATCGTCCAGATCTTCATCCGAGTCGAAATCCCCGTCGACATAATCACTGTCATCATCATCCGAGTCGCCGGCCTCGTTCACCGCGGCAATGTCAAAATAATAGACCGGATCTCCTTCTGAAATGGTATTCAGCGGATACGCAATGTAGTCGTCCGCTTCCAGTCCATCGAGAATCTCATATTCACAGAGATCCTCATCGTATTCACCCAGAGTAATCTCATGCTTTTCTATGACATTGGATGTATTCGCAAGCCATACGTAAGCTCCATCGTCCTCGATCATAATGTAAAACTCTTCCAGCCACAGACCCGACTTTTCTTCCGCCTGTCCGGCGTCCTCTTCCATGTAAACGTGCTGTCCCAGGAGAAGTCCTTCCGAGCTGTCCAGTTCCACATAAAAACTGTAGGTAGAGGTATCCGAGGAAGAATAGCTGTAATAATAATCGTCATCATCTTCGTCCTGTTCCGTGCTGATCTCGGTGATCGTGCCGTTCCATGTCAGGGAGGAGTCCACACGCGAATAGACAATCATATCCATCCCCTCATAGATGTTGCCGATGTTCAGTTCATTTACCGTGCCCCTGATCCGGTAATCCCCCTCCGCCAGAATGGTTATGTAGGCGGAAGAATCCGAGGTAGAGTAACTCTCAGACTCGGTGGATGGATCGTTGATCTTCTGGATGATCCCGCCCATCTCGGCCGTCACCACCGAGTTTTTGATGGATGCCTGCAGGCTGGCGATCTCATTTTCCTTCGTCTCAATTTCGTATTCGAGCTGACGGATCGTATTCTGATAAGAGAGGATTTCCAGATACGCTTCTGTCTTATCGTCCTCATCGGTAGCACTGTTCATCAGCTTTTCCTGCTGAGTGATCTGCGTCTCGTAAGACTCGATATCCATCTCATTCTTCTCTATGTCAATCTCATCCTGCGTGATCTGATCCTCGTCATCCTGCGTGTCATAGGAAAAAAGCTTCTGCCCCTCTTCTACAATATCCCCTTCCTCCACATAACACTCGTCCAGCGTACGGTCTGAATCCAGCTGGATTTCAAGCGTCGCCTGTGCCTCAACCTCTCCGGAGAAACGCTCTACCACCCCTGAACCGCTGCCATAACCGGTGATAGAAGAGACCGTCTCCACATAGACCGCGTCCTCACTGTCTGAGGAAACGCGTGTCTGCGAATGCTGTGTACTCCCGTAAAAATAATAATACGCGGCATATCCGCCCCCGCCAAGCAGAGCCAACACCAAAAGCGTAATGATCACTTTCTTCATAAAGCAGTCTTCCTCCGGTCATGATTTTCCGTAACTGATAACTGTTCTATTCCTTCACAGTTATAATTCCTTTATTCCTAACTATAGCACATCCAAATCGAAATAACATTCTAATTTTCTTAATTCTTGCTGAACTTCATCAAATAATCACAGGAAAACTGCCGTCGGCGTATAACCGGCGGCAGCCTTATGAATTTCGTTATTACTGTTCATTCTTCACTTTTTGTTCTCTGTCCTTCGGCTTGTAATGTTCTTCTCCAGTCTCAATCCAAAGCATGAAATCATTAATTTCCTTCTCTGTCCATCCGGCTGCTCTAAGCCCAGTAATCATTCTGGCTATTTCTGTCATATTCATGAATCCACTCTCCTTTCATGTACAGACGAATACACCATTGGTTTCTACAATGATTATAACATATCCAGACAGATTACACCAGCGGATATTTGTCCGTCAGAGATCTTACCAGACCGCGCGCCTTCTCCTCACAGCCCGGCTCCGCATTCAGCATGCAGGCAATCGCTTCCGCGATGATATCCATATCCTGCTCGTTCATACCACGGGAGGTCACAGCCGGTGTGCCGAGACGTACGCCGCTCGTCACAAAAGCAGACTGCGGATCATTCGGAATCGTATTCTTATTGCAGGTGATATTTACGGAATCCAGAAGGTTCTCAACCTCCTTGCCCGTCCTGCCGACGCTCGTCAGATCGACCAGCATCAGATGATTGTCCGTGCCGCCGGAGACGATCCGGATACCGCGGTTCATCAGACCTGCGCAGAGCGCTTTCGCGTTCTTCGCAACATTCTGCTGGTAAACCTTGAATTCCGGCTGCAGCGCCTCCTTGAAGCAGACCGCTTTCGCCGCGATCACATGCATCAGCGGTCCGCCCTGAACGCCCGGGAAAATCGCCTTGTTAAAGTTCGCCTTCTTCGCAAACTCTGCGTCAGAAAGAATCAGTCCGCCGCGCGGTCCGCGCAGCGTCTTGTGCGTCGTAGTCGTTGTAACATGTGCGTAAGGGATCGGGCTCGGATGCACACCTGCTGCCACAAGTCCGGCAATGTGTGCGATATCCACCATAAGATAGGCTCCTACCTCATCCGCGATCTCACGAAAACGTTTGAAATCAATCGTACGTGCATAAGCGCTCGCGCCTGCAACGATCAGCTTCGGACGGCATTCCAGAGCGATCCTTCTGACCTCGTCATAATCGATAAAACCGTCATCATTCACACCGTAAGGAGTAACATCAAAGTAAGCACCAGAAAAGTTGGCCGGGCTTCCGTGTGACAAATGTCCGCCCTGCGAAAGATTCATGCCCATAACTTTATCGCCAGGTTTCAGCAGCGCAAAGAAAACAGCCATATTCGCCTGGGCACCGGAGTGCGGCTGGACATTTGCATAAGTACATCCGAACAATTCCATTGCACGCTCTCTCGCCAGATTCTCCACAACATCCACGCACTCACATCCGCCATAATAACGTTTGCCGGGATATCCTTCCGCATATTTATTCGTGAGCGGGCTTCCCATGGCAGCCATCACAGCCTTAGAAACCCAGTTTTCAGAAGCGATCAGCTCGATATGGCTGTTCTGTCTTTCCTGCTCGGCGACAATCGCGTCAGCGATCTCGCTGTCCACACGCCGTACTTCATCCAGTGAATACATTCCGTTCTCTCCTTATTTATCTATTCTTTTCATGTGATATCCGACAGTCTTCTTCACAGGTCTGCCTCATGCAGCTTCATCCGGGACGAAACCTTGCATACTGACCGGAGACTTTCCGTTGATTTTCACACCTCGGTTATCATACTTTGCATTCCCCTAAAAGTCAAGACTGTTCGTCCCATTTTTTCAAATGTCCGTCCGAGACGGTCAGTCCTTTATTTTGGAAACACGAATTTTGTCTATTTCTGTCAAATACGGTATGAATGAAGGCTCTTTTAAAATGATTGTTTGACAAATGCTTTTCAATCGTGTAAAATAAATTTCATCTGGGCACTTATTGACGGAGGTTGAAATGAAAAGTATCCTGATTATCTATATCATAGTGATAAATCTGTTCAGTCTGATCCTGATGGGAACAGATAAGCTCAGGGCGCGGCGCGGCAAGCGACGAATCCCGGAGCGTACGCTTTTTATCGCCGCAATCCTGTTTGGCAGTATAGGAATTTTCATAGGTATGTATCTGTTTCATCATAAGACTAAGAAGCTTAAGTTTTCCATCGGGATTCCGTTCATCTTCGTCATGCAGCTGCTGCTTGTCACCGGGGTCTATCTCTGGAACAGGCAGGAAATGGCGCGCCCCTCGCAGGCTGTCCAGCAGGAGCTCTCCCTGATCCAGGATCTGGATGAAGATACGATCACTTCCTTTGTCTCCTATGAAAGTCTGATGAATTCCAATCTGGCTACCGGCGAGATCAGTACCGACGCGACAGAAGCCGTTGACCTTTTCTTCGAACATTTCACATACAGTATACATAATGAAGAGATCACCGGCGATGAAGCAACCGTCACGGTCCAGATCTCAAATATTGATGCCAAAGCACTTGCACAGGATCTCTGTACCGAAATTCTGAAAAAATCCGTAGAAATATATCCGGATGATGAGGAAGAAGCAACCACCGGAGATTATTACCGTCTGCTGCGCGATACTCTCTCTTCAAACAACTATGACATCGTCGTCAGTACCGTAGCTTTTCATTTAAAAAGGGAAAACAACATCTGGACGATCCAGTCAGATTCCGAACTGGAGGATGATCTGGTCGGAGGCTTTATCTCCTGTATGAACGATCCGTATATTCTTTCCGCTTCCGAGGTGCTTGCCATTCATCTGGATGCGCTGCTGGAACTGAATGCAGATGACTGGATGGATTATCTGGACATTGAAGATATCTTTGCCACTTACAATACAGAATATTATTCCCTGATAGACGAAGAATACGTCCGCCAGCTGACGGACGCATTTGACTATGAGATCCTGCGCTGCACCGAAGACGGCGACCAGGCTGAGGCGGTCATACGCGTCACCAGTGTTGATATGACCAGCGTACTTACGGCCTACAGAGAATCTCTTCTTGAGTATGCTTCTACGACACAGTCCATCCGCGACAACTCGGTCACATTCTCAAATGAGACATCGCGGATGCTCCTGGAAGCCCTGCAGGAAAACACTGCCACTGCTTCCACAGACGTTACCCTCACCTTTTCCAACAATGGTTCCACCTGGGAGGTCTACTTCAATTCCGACTTCACCGACGCGCTGATGGGGAACATGAACGAGGCCATCGAGGCATTCTCCTCTTCTACTGAGGAAGCGACGCAGGAAGTATCGCCGACGGAGTAAAACTACAGTGCCTCCGCGATACAATCGAGCGCGACCTCCGTCTGCTCTCCGGTCGCCATGTCTTTCAGCATCGCGCGGTTCTGCTCCAGCTCCTGTGAGCCGATGATCACGACCTTTTTCGCACCGAGCTTATTCGCATATTTCATCTGCGCCTTTACGCTGCGGTCCATGTAGTCGGTCTCGACGATCCGACCCTGAGAACGCAGGCTGCGCACCAGCTGATATGCACGGGCGCGGGCTTCTTTTCCGAGTATCCCGACGTACAGATCTGCCGGCTCTTCTTCCGGAAATGCAACTCCCTCATTGTCCATAAAATACAGGATGCGCTCGATTCCCATACCGAAGCCGACGGACGGGATGTCCTGTTTTTCTTCGATCTCATGGATCAGGCCGTCGTAGCGGCCGCCTCCGCAGAGAGTAAACCCGTCGGAGTTGACAAATTCGAACACGGTTTTTGTATAATAATCCAAGCCGCGGACAATTCCCGTATCGATCTCATACGGGATTGCAAGATCGTCCAGCAGGGATTTAAGCTCTTCAAAATGCGTTCTGCAGCCGTCATCCAGATAATCGATCGTCCTGGGTGCATCCGCAACAATCTTTTTGCAGGTGTCCACCTTGCAGTCCAGAACGCGCAGCGGATTTTTCTCCATGCGCTCCCGGCAGGTCGGACAAAGGTCATTCTCATATTTTTTCAGATAAGAAAGAAGCGCTTCGTTGTACGCTTTGCGGCAGTTCTTACAGCCGATACTGTTGATGTGCAGTTTGACATCCTTCAGCCCGAATTTGCCAAGAAGCTCCGTCACAAAGGAGATCACCTCCAGCTCCGCAAGCGGGCTGGCCGAACCGACCATCTCCACGCCAAACTGATGATGCTGGCGCAGCCTGCCTTTCTGAGGCTTTTCATAACGGAATGCGGGTGTAACGTAAAAAAGCTTGGTCGGAGCAGGCTGCGCATACATGGCATGCTCCAGATAAGCGCGCATGACACCGGCCGTGCCTTCCGGCTTCAGAGTAATGCTCCGGTCTCCCTTGTCCAGAAAGGTATACATCTCTTTTTGCACCACGTCGGTGTCCGAGCCTACGCCGCGCTGGAACAGTTCTGTGTGTTCAAAAACCGGAGTGATGATCTCCTCCATATGATAGCAGCGCGCAGTCTCGCGGGCAAGCTTTTCCACATACGCGCGTTTGCGCATCTCTTCTCCATACCAGTCCTGTACGCCTCTCGGTGCCTGTGTAATCATTGTGTTTCCTCCTTTATTCAGAAATCCATGAGTTCCGGGCCGTTCTCCCGCATCAGCTTCGTCAGCTTATCCTCCAGATCTTTTGTATCCAGCAGCTGTTCCAGGCCAGAGGAATGAACCACCCGCATGAATGCCAGAAATACTTCGATATCGTAATTTTTTGATTCCTCTATCATCAGCTCGACCGCTGTATCCACGTCAAATGCCCTGCGGTACGGCCGGTCAGATGTCAGAGCAGCAAATACATCGCAGACGCGCAGGATCCGCGCGCCGATCGGAATATCATCACGGGAAAGATTCTGCGGATATCCGGTGCCGTCGCAATTCTCATGATGAAATCTTACCATGTCCACGATCTTCTGTGAATACCCGTTTTTCAACAGAATCTCTGCGCCCAGAGCAGAATGGCGGCGGACATATTTCATCTCCTCAATGACCAGAGTCTCTTCCTCATGCCCGCGCACATATTTCGCCAGCTCCAGCTTACCAATATCATGCAGGAAGCCGGCAACTGCCAGTTCATGACAGTCCTCTCCGGAAAAGTTCATCTCCTCACCCACATGAAAAGCCAGATTGCTCACCGTACAGGCATGCGTCAGCTCCTTGAGGATGCTCGGCCTTATGATCGGATATTCTTTTTTGTAAACGGGCGCGCCCTCACTCATAAAGTCCCGCCCTCTTTCTTTCGATCATTTCGTCAATCCGCTCCATATAATTACGGATGTCCTTTACATTCTCGACCCGCTCGATCCGCTTTTCCGGAAAATGAGCACCCTGCGTCTGAGACAGATCGTTTTTACCGGAGCGATTCTGCGTATGCAGCGTCCGGTCTGGTCCGGGCGCATTCGGAATATGCGCAGCGCCGTTCCGCACCAGCTTTGTAGACGCTCCGGCTCCAAGCGCGATAATTGACTGGATCTCCTCCATGATCAGGATATTGTACAGACCTTCGCAGCCCTCCCGCGCATACCCGACGTTTTCAAAATTGCCGGCCATATTTTTCTGCCGGTACAGGTAGTACGGAAAAAGCCCCGAATCCCGCGTATAGCGTGCGGTCATGTCCATGATCTCACTGCTGTTTTCAAAGCTGAGTTCCTGATGTTCTTCCTTAAACAGGCGCAGCCGCGCCGCCCGCTTCACGGCAAGCGAATGCACCGTGATACTGTCCGGATCCATGCCGCGCAGCACCTGCATGGTATGCTCAACCTCAGAAGCTCCCTCTCCCGGAAGCCCGACGATCAGATCCATATTGATGTTGTCAAATCCCATCCCGCGTGCCAGCGCAAAGGCCTCCATCGTCTGGGCAGTCGTATGCTTCCTGCCGATGAAATCCAGCGTCTCCTGATTCATCGTCTGCGGATTGATGGAAATGCGCGTCACACCATGATCCTTCAATACCTGAAGCTTCTCCCGGGTGATCGAATCCGGGCGTCCGGCTTCAACGGTGAATTCCAGAGCATTGCCGACATCAAAATGCTCCTCCAGCTTTGCAAGCAGACGGTCCATCTGCTCCGGCTCCAGAGTCGTCGGGGTACCGCCGCCGATATAAATCGTGTCCGGATGCCGATGCGGAAGCATATCAGCCACAGCGTCGATCTCATGCATCAAAGTGTTCAGATAGTCATCGACCTGATTGCGCCAGAGCGCGATCGGACTGGAGCTGAACGAGCAGTACAGACAGATGCTCGGGCAGAAAGGAATACCGATGTACAGGCTGTATCCGCTGCGAAATGCCTCCCGCCCCCGGCCTGCGAAGCATGTTTCTCCGGCTTCAGTTTTTCCAGCAGAGAGTGCTCCCGATTCGCGATCGTGATGGCAAGCGCCGTCTTCTCATTGCTCGTGTAATAGGTTTTCCGCATATAGTCCGCAATCTCACTGTTTTTAAAGCCCTGATTCAGAAGTGCCATCGGAATCTTAGTCGGACGGATGCCGGTCAGATTGCCCCAGGGAAGCGTTTTCCCGGAATACTCTGCGAGAATCCGGTACAGCAAACGCTTCAGCTCATTCTTCGTCTCATGCCGGTCGTCCTCCAGGCACAGGCTCTCCTTATGCAGTACTTCCAGAGAGTCCTCATACAGCCGGATGTCGATCCGGTGTGAAGCCGCGGCAGGCCACGCTGCTGTATCCTTTTCGATAAGCTCACCGGAAGACCGCTGCAGGCCGCATTCCGATGCAGATGATGCAGAAAAGGTGTCCCTCTTGTCACTTACCGGCACAAAAAAACATCCAGTGAAAACACTGGTCCGGCTGTTCCGGCCAATTTCTCCGTACCCGTCTTGTCTGAGAATTCCGGAGAGTGTTCAGGCAGCATATCCGTCTGAATCTCCACCTTCACCTCATGGTCAGGGTAAAACGCACGCACCAGAGAATGGACGTCATATTGAAAGCTTTGTCTGTTCAATCGTACCTGAATCATATATATCCCGTCTTTGCTGATGCCGCCCATTCCAATTGATATCCTTATACTCACAGGATCACCGTGCGCATCGGCAAACTCTTATTTAATAAGGGTTAAACTGTTTCTCATATTGTATCGAAGTCGCCGCGTCATGCCCCGGAAACACTTCCGTCTCATCCGGCAGCACAAACAGCTTCTCATGGATAGAGCGATGGATCGCGCCCATACTTCCCGTAGGAAAATCCGTCCGTCCCACACTGCAGCGGAACAGGGTATCCCCGGAAAAAAGCACCTGCTCTTCCGGCAGATAATAGCAGGCGCTCCCAATCGTATGTCCCGGTGTGTGCAGCACCTGAATCAAAAAACCGGCAAGGGTAACAGTCTCACCATCCCGGAAAAAGCGATCCGCCGAAAGGGTGTAACCATTCCCGCTCCATGCGGTCAGGTTCTTCTGTGCATCGTTCAAAACCTCTTCTTCTTCTTTCATAGCATAGATTGAAATGCCGTATTTTTCTTTCAGAGCCGAAGCAGCGCCAATGTGGTCAAAATGTCCGTGCGTCAGAAGAATCGCAGCCGGTGTCCCATCCATAGTGGAAATCTTCTGCGCAAGGCGATCCGGCTGATCAGCCGGATCAATGATCAGAAGTTCTCCCGTTTTTTTATTTTTCGCAAGATAGCTGTTCGTAGACACCATTCCGAGTACAAGTGACTCCAACTGCAGATTATCCAAAATTCTGCACCTCCATTTTCCGAATGTCCGTCCGGATCACGCCAGGCTTTTCTGCCTGCTTATCTGTCTGTCCGGGACGCGCACGGCGGCTCAGCCGGTCGTTCTTTCAATATCGACCACGCTCTCAATCTGGCGGATCCGCTCGATCAGATAATTCAGCGTGTCCTTGCCCAGCACCTCAAAGGACATGGCAATCGTCGCTATTCCCTGTTTGCTGGTGCGGGAATTGACTGACTGCACATCAATCTTCCGCTCGGTAAATACCTTAGTAATGTCCACCAGAAGACCGGTGCGGTTGTTGCAGTAGATCACAATCTCCGCAAGATACAGGCCATGGTCGTCAGATGTTTCTTCCTTCTGCCATTCCGCGTCGATCAGACGTACACGCTCATTTTCCGGAAGGTTGACCATATTGATACAGTCTGTACGATGCACGGTCACACCTCTGCCGCGCGTCACAAAGCCGATGATCTCATCGCCGGGAATCGGGCTGCAGCATTTTGCAAAGCGGACACTGACGTCATTGATCCCCTGCACCGTAATGCCGCCCTTGGACTTTTTGACACGCACAGGAGCCGCCTCTTTCGCGCTCTGCACAGCCTCAATGATCTGCTCGTCCGTCACTTCTTTGCGGTGATCCTGATCATAGCCTTCGAGAAGCTTGTTGACGATCTGTCCTTCCTTCAGTCCGCCATGCCCAAGAGCCGCCATCACCGAATCCCAGTCACGGAAGCCGTACTTCGTCATCACACGGTCCATATAGGCAGGCTTCATAAGATCGGACTGTACAAGCCCCTTCGTCTTACAGTAGGCGGCAAGCATCTCCTTGCCTTTTATGATATTGTCTTCCTTCCGCTCCTGCCGGAACCACTGGTTGATCTTATTTCTTGCCTGCGAACTCTTGACGATCTTCAGCCAGTCCCGGCTCGGTCCACGGGAATTCTGAGAAGTGATGATCTCTATCCGGTCGCCGTTCTGGATCACATAATCGATCGTCACCAGCTTGCCGTTGACGCGCGCACCGATCATACGGTTCCCGACTGCGCTGTGAATGCTGTACGCAAAATCAATCGGTGTAGAGCCGTTCGGCAGATTCTTCACATCGCCCGCCGGCGTAAAGCAATAAACGCTCTCCGCGAACAGGTCGAAATCGCTCTTCAAAAGGCTCATAAACTCGCGGTTGTCCGACATCTGCCAGTCCAGCACCTGCCGCAGCCAGCTCAGCTTGGCCTCTTCGCTCTTCGAATCACTTTTCTTGCCGTCTGCCGCTTCCTTGTAGCGCCAGTGCGCCGCGATACCATATTCCGCAGTGCGGTGCATCTCAAAGGTACGGATCTGAATCTCAAACGGCATACCGTTCGGTCCGATCAGAGTCGTATGCAGAGACTGGTACATGTTCTGCTTCGGCATCGCAATGTAATCCTTGAAACGGCCAGGAATCGGCTTATACATCTCATGGATCACGCCCAGAGCCGCATAGCAGTCCTTTACCGTGTCGACAATGATCCGCACGGCAAAAAGGTCATAGATCTGATCCAGCGTCTTCTGCTGGTTCACCATCTTTTTATAAATGCTGAAAAAATGTTTAATACGGCCGTCCACCTGCGCCTTGATGCCTGCATCCTCTACCTGAGAACGCACCTGCGCGACAATGCTGTCCACATATGCCTGTCTCTCGTCTTTTTTCAACGCGATCTTATCGACCAGGTCATAATAAATCTCCGGCTCCAGATACTTCAGGGAAAGGTCGTCCAGTTCCACCTTGATCTTGGAAATACCAAGCCGATGCGCGATGGGCGCATAGATGTCCATCGTTTCCCGCGCTTTCTTCTTCTGCGTCTCAGGCGACCAGTATTTCGCTGTACGCATATTGTGAAGGCGGTCGGCCAGCTTGACCAGGATCACACGGATATCCTTGGCCATTGCCAGAAACATTTTACGCAGGTTTTCAGCCTGTACGTCAATCTTATCCGCCGGATAACTCAGTTTGCCCAGCTTTGTCACACCGTCAACCAGAAGCTCGACTTCCTCCCCGAACTGTTCGCGCAGATCCTCGGAAGTCATGACCGTGTCTTCCACTACATCGTGCAGCAGACCGGCTATGATCGTCTCCTTGTCCAGCTCCAGATCCGCAAGAATAATAGCCACACAGAGCGGATGAATGATATAGGGCTCACCGGAGCGGCGTTTCTGATCCTTATGTGCTTCAGAAGCGACATGGTAGGCCTTCTCGATCATGGAAATATCGTCGGAAGGGTGGTATTTCCGCACACTGGTAATGAGTTCCTCATACAAAGCTTCCGGATCCGTGAAGTCTTCCATCTTCTTCACACTCGCGTCCGCCTTTTTGATCTGGTCCGCTGTCATAATTTCATTTGCCATCCCTTCTCACCGCCTTTCCAGTCCTTCTCATCTGACAGGATTTCATTTATCCGATTCCTGTACTTTCCCTGTCATCCCCCGCAGAACAGACACTGCAGCTTTTCCTGACTTCCCAGTAACAGAACGGTCTTATTTTCCTTCGTAACAAATGACAGAATCCACATCGTACTTCGCAAGCTTTTCACGGCCTTTCAGTCCGGCCAGCTCCATCAGAAATACAACTTTGACAACCTCACCGCCAAGCTCCTCGATCAGTTGGATCGCCGCCTCGATCGTGCCGCCGGTCGCAATCAGGTCATCGATCACCACAACTCTCTGCCCCGGTTTAATCGAATCCTTATGCATCTCAATCGTTGCAGTACCATACTCCAGTGCGTATTCTTTCGAAATCGTTTCACACGGAAGCTTGCCCTTCTTGCGCACCGGAATAAACGGCTTATGCAGATTATATGCAACCGGCATGCCAAAAATAAATCCTCTGGATTCCGTCCCGACGATCACGTCAAAATCCAGTCCCTCCAGCTTTTCCTGAATCTGATCGATCGAGAGCCGCAGTCCATCCGCATCCTGCAGAATACTCGTGACATCGCGGAAGATGATCCCTTCCTCCGGAAAATCCGGAATGCTTCTTACATATTCTTCCAGTTTCTTCATATCCTTATCCCCCTTGCGAAAACCTTTTCGTATCAGTTCCGTACATTTTTATGAGTATAGCATCATCCGCCATTTTTCGCAACCTGTAGTGAAAGACAAATATGATTTTGAAAAAACGTACCGCCGCCGGAATACTCCGGCAGCGGTACTCATATCTGATTTTATCAGCCGCGCAGGATTTGTCAGCATGTCCTGCGCGGAGCAGAGCATATTATTTCTTCTTCTTTGCCTGAGCAGCGAATACCTGTACGCCCTCAACAACAAGGATGACAGCCAGAACCGCCATAGCAGCCGCAAAGATGAACTGGAACCAGTCGCCCCATGCAGCGCCGCCATTGCCAATAAGAACGATCTTCTTCTGAACAGTCATGACCAGATAAGTCAGCGTAGCAGCAAGCATGAAGATCATCGGTACAAAGAACATCTTATTGTTCTTGCCGGCATTGCCAAGCCATGCAGCGATCGCCATCAGAGCGATACCTGCGAGCAGCTGGTTGGCTGCGCCGAACAGAGACCAGATCTGAGACAGGCTTAAGCCGCCAAGGATACAGCCGATCACTACCATAAATACAGTACCGAACAGCGGATATGCAAGCACCTTGCGGATACCTGTCGCATCCTTGTAAGAAGCCTCGCCCTCTTTCAGGAACAGCTCTGAGAACATGAAACGGCTCAGACGTGTACCTGTATCCAGCGAAGTCAGCGCAAATACGGAAACCGCAAGGGTAAGGAGCGCTTTAATTACATTATTGACAGCCGTGCCGTCCGTACCGAACATCAGAGCGATACCGGAAGCAAACGCAACCGCCGGTGAACCAAAGCCGCCGCTTGTATAAGTCTCATAAACCATACCAACTGCGATCAGGGCAATGATACCAAGAGCAGACTCAATCAGCATGGAGCCATAACCGATCGGCTTCGCATCCGCCTCGCTCGAGATCTGCTTGGAAGTCGTACCGGTCGCGATCAGGCTGTGGAAACCGGAACATGCACCGCAGGCTACTGTGATGAACAGTACCGGGAACATCGTACCAAGGCTCGTGCTCCAGCCTGTAAATGCCGGCATATTGAATGTCGCAGCGCCGCCGCCAAATGCGGAGAAAATGATACCGATCAGGGCTACTGCCATCATCGCATAAAGCAGGAAGCTGGACAGATAATCACGCGGCTGCAGCAGGATCCATACCGGAACCAGAGAAGCGATCGTGATATAAGCGCCGATGAACACGATCCATGCAACACGGCTCATGGCAAAACCAACATTCAGACCAAATGCAACCATCAGGCAGATGCAAATGATACCGCCGATCGTAGCCGGTGTCGTCTTTACACCAAAGCGGTTCGTCACAATACCGTAGATGATAGCCAGAACGATGAACAACAGAGAGATCATAGCCGTCGTCTGATTGCCTGTCGGGTTCGTCACAAAGCCAACGCCGCCGCCCGCTGCTGTGTAGAATGTACCAGCCACAACGTTAACGAAGGAAGCGATAACCAGAAGCAGTACCAGCAGCGCAAAGATCGTAAAGAGTCTCTGTGCTCTCTTGCCCATGGAATCCTTGATGATCTCGCCTACGGACTTGCCGTCATGACGAATGGAAGCGAACAGAGAACCGAAGTCCTGTACACCGCCAAAGAAAATACCGCCGATTACGCACCACAGGAATACCGGTACCCAGTCAAATACAGACGCCTGAATTGGGCCGTTGATCGGACCTGCACCCGCGATGGACGAGTAATGATGTCCCATCAGCACCTGCGGTTTTGCCGCACAGTAATCGACGCCATCCTCCAGCGTATAAGCCGGTGTCTTTCTTTTCGGGTCAATGCCCCACTGCTTCGCGAGCCATGAGCCATAGAAGACATATCCTATGACCAGCAGTACAATGGCTACCAGAATGATTAATAATGCTGTCATTTGTTCCTCTCTCCTTTTTTGTTTGAACTGTTCATAACAGCAGGCCACAGACCGTCTTCTTCGAAGGCTATATTCCGCTGGCGCGTCATATGTCTGAGGCTATATGGGCGGTCTTCGCTCCGCTTCGGTCGGCGCTAAACGGACGTCCACTGGACGTCCAGCGCCCGCCCATCCCGAACTGAAAATGCAGCCTTTAGCAGGTAAACCTGCAAAGTCTTATTTTCAGTTCGATGCTGTTCTGAACTGTTAAATTAAAATATATCGCTTACGAGCTTCTTCAGGTCTTTGCCCTGGCGGTTAAAGACAATGCGGCCTGTGGAAGACTCAACAGCAATCAAACGGTACTGACTCCATCCCTGGAGTGAAAACTGATAACTCTTATAATGGCGAAGCTTCGGCACAAGCGCCGCAGCTCCCTCCGTGATCTCATTGGCAAGGATGATCAGGGACACATCGCTGTTCCTGTGATCCTTGTGCGGGGTCACGTGTGCAAGACCTTCCTCCCATGCTTTCTCATCCATGGTGCGAAGTGCATCTTCATCTAATACATCCCGCTTAGCAAAGTAAACGTATTCGTGCGACTCTGCCTCGGAAATCGTAGCGCTGCGCACAAGAAAAAACTGTGCGTCGTGCGAGTGAAACTCTGCTTCCGCATCAAACGGGGGCGTAACATCCTCCCTGCGCACATCATAATAAGCCTCAAAACGGCTAACCAGCTTTTCAAAAGGCTGTGTCAGATCCATACTGTCTCCTGTTTACTTACAGCTTTTCAAAGCTGTATTCTCTCAATTTCTCTGTTCTGCTGTATTATTTTGATGCTTTGCAACTGTTCAGTACCTTCACAGTTACGATGCTTTTTACCTTATCTGCTTCGGACATCCAAATTCCGCATCCGGCACCCGGGTCTTCATCTCTTCCAGAAGTGCTTTCCCGGCCCGTTCCCCCGGAAGCTGGATCTGCGCCAGCTCATCCTCGCCTGAGCAGATGACGAAATTCTCCACCGGAAGGTCTCCCTGTCCGCAGCAAAGTCTTGCAGGGACCAGCTGCACACGTCGAAAGCAGCGGCTGATACTCTCATACGGTACATAATATACCTTACGCTGTCTTTTAAAGAAAAACGTCGTCTCACCGAGCCGGACAACACCGATCTCCCTCGCAGAGCGATATTCTGATGTCAACAGATCATCGGGCTGTTCATCAGCCGTCAACGGATAAAAACGCATACATCAATCGCCTTTCTGTTCGTCCGAAAACGATATGCTTCTCTGTTACAAAATCCCGTAACTGTTCAGTACCTTCACAGTTACGAAGGAAAAGCCCATTTAAAATCGCTTCGCGATGGGGCTTTTCCCCACATAATATACGTTTTCATACGTACTTCGCAGCAAGTGCGAAGTACTGTCCTGAATAGTTACAAAATCCCTTTAAATATAGAGAAAAAACCTGCACGGTGGAATTCAACCGTACAGGTCTCATATCGGCTCCATCGTCCGCAAAATTTCGAAAGAATCATAAAATTTTTCTAAAAAAATCATTAAGATTCTATCACCAAAGCACGGAAATTGTAAGCCCGTATTCTACATATTTTGACAAATATCAGCCAAATATGCCCCAATATCTGCCCGATTCAGATAGTACAATGTACAATATCTGTCAAAAGGATCCGGATATTCCGGGAAAACAGGAACCTTTACTCATACAGCACTTCGTGCAGCTTTTCGATCGTCGCCTCGAAGTCCGGTACCAGCATCTCACCCTGATATGAAAACAATCCGTCGTACGGAATCCGATTCTCCACCAGTTCATATTCGGTCAGGCCGGACAGTGAGCCCAGCAAAGTGAGCATATCAAGCGCACCGATATCATGATCCGCGATCTCCAGGACCTCCTGCGCCAGCTCCGTCAGCTCAGCCGCACTCAGTTCCTGCGCATTCTCAAAAATGTCCGTAAGTACATTTCTCTGGCGCTGTGTACGCTCATAATCCGCATTGCCCACATAACGGATCCGCATATAAGAGACCGCCTGTTCGCCGGTCAGATGATACACTGTATCCGCATCCGCCTCGTCCGACTGCTCCTCCGCAACCTCCAGCTCCTGATTCAGATATTCCACTTCGTCCTCATTCAGTTCAATATCCACACCGCCGAGCAGATCCACGATCTCCGCCATCGTGTCAAAGTCCACCGCAGCATAATTATCAATTTCGATGTCATAGCTTTCTTCCAGTGTCTCAATCAGCTTGTCCGCACCCGCTGCCGCATACGCGTAATTCAGCTTGTGTACCCCGTAGCCCGGGATTTCCGCGTACAGATCGCGCATGAAAGACGTCAAAATGATCTTCTGTGTGTTGGTATTCACCGTCATCACGATCATAACGTCGGAATTACCATTCCAGTTATCCTCCCTGCGGTCTGAGCCGATCAGGAGAATACTGTAGATATCTGCCCCGCCAGGCAGAGATACAGAAGCCGCATCCGCATCGCCGTCCTCTGAGGCCTCCTCTGTCGTATCAGCTGTGATCACTTCTGTTTCCACGGCATCGGTTTCGATTGTCTCAGTTTCTATAGCTTCGGACGCACTTTCCTCAGCGCCAGCGTGCATCGCGCTTCCGCCAAATAATCCGCTGATCACCAGCGCAGTCAGCGTCAACAGCACAAACAGACGATTTACAGCCTCATCAAAAAACTTCCCTGTATGTCTCATCTTACCATCCTCCTGGATTCTTAAATTTCCTGTATTCTGCTGTTCCCAACAGCTGTTTTTCATTTTAAGACTTCTTCTATAAAAAATCAACAGTGAATAAATTAAATATAAACAGGTCTATAAAACATTATAATATTATGTTTTTTCTAACAATAACTTCATTTGTCTTAAATCGTCGAGCAATGCATTATTTTGTATTGACATTTTCGCTCGAATCATCTATCATCTAACGGAAAGCACGGGTAAACCTGTGAAAATTAATACAAATCAGTTACAAAAAGAGTTAAATGGGAGGAACACTATTTTGAAGCAAACAACGCTTACTAAATCTGAGAGAGAAATCATGGATTTGCTTTGGAATACAGACAGGCCATTAACCGCAACGGAGATAGTGAATCTGACACCTGAGCGAACCTGGAAAAAAAGCTATATCCACCTACTGATTAATTCACTGCTTGATAAAGAGATGATCAAATCGGAATCTCTTGTCCGTACCGGAAGGAACTTCGGGCGTGCTTTTGCAGCGATATCCACGCGAGAGCAGTTCGAGATCCGTCAGATTACCGAAGGCAGGAACTTTTCACAGGACTCCATCAAAGACCTTTTTGCGGCTCTTCTGGATGCCGTGCAGGATCCGTCGGTTCTGGACGAGCTGGAGCATATCCTGCAGGAAAGAAAGAATCAGGCCGCGTCGTAAGACGGACGTAAAAATCCCCCGAAACGGGGGATTTTTTTTACATTACCTTTGTTTTTATACGTACCTCGCAGCAGGTGCGAGGTACTGTTCCAAACGGGTACTTATCTTCTTTCCCGACGGCGGTATCCTCCGCTTATGAGGAGAACCGCCAATGCAGCAAGCATCAGTACCAGATACGGAGCGATCGGAATCTCATCCCCGGTCTGTACGGACGAGGTTTCCATCTCTTTCTCCGTCTCGATCTCAGACTCAGTTTCTGACATTTCCTCACTTTCTTCCGTATATTCCGTTTCCTGATCCACGGATGGTTCCTCCGGCTCTATATAATAGCCAGTCGGCAGATCATAGAACCTGTTCACAAAGGAAAGCGCAGTGTATCCGCCCGTTTCTGTCACCAGTATTTCATGTCCGGCTTCAAAGTCTGCATAGCAGAGGATACCATCTCCGACCTTAAAGGAGTCGATCATGTCGCCGTTCTCATCACATTCTGCCGCATAGTAAGTCATTCCCGCCTGCAGACCGGTAAAGGTAACCGTCACAGAATCCATATAGACATAGTTCAGCGCTACGATATCTGCTACACGGGTTGTGTAATCTGCGTCGCTGTAGAGAGTCACGTAGAACGTTGCGTCTTCTGCCCCGATACGGCTGTCGTCATCCAGTACCAGATCTTTTGTCACGGATACCGATATCTGTTCCTCTTTTGCAACTTCATTCTTCGGATCTTTCATCTCCACTGCCGCTGTGCCGTCAGTTCCTACGGTAAAGGTTATTGCATCAGCAACCCTGTAGTCCTCCGGTGCGCTTACCTCGATCAGCCGATAGGTTTCGCCAGCCACCAGCTTACCTGTGATCACATGCGCGGAGCCGTCGGATATCCATTCATCGATCTTATTGCCGTCTGCGTCAATGACACGAAGCGTCGCTCCGGCAAGCGCTGCGCCTGTAGTCGCATCGGTCTTTGTGATCGTTGCCAGCGTCACGTCGTTGACAAATGCAATTACGGTATCCGTATATGCGGTCCCGCTGATCGTATCCGATGTACTGTCAGCTGCTTTGCTGACGATCGCTGCCGTGCCGAGCGTGCCGTCACCGTTGTCGCTCACTGTCACTTTCACCGTATAAACCGTGCTGTCATATACATACGTATCTGCTGTCCCGGGAATCTTTTCATTGACCGTATAGGTAAAGGTCTTCCCAATGTCTTCCTGATCGTAATAAATTGCTGCGAAGCTGATCACACCGTTTGCGTCATTTGCCGCGGTCTCGATCACACTGCCCGCCTCATCTTTCAGTTCGAATAAGAACGTGCCCAGAACCGTATCCTCACTCTTCATGCTCTTTACTGCCTTCAGCGTGATATTTCCGGATGCGGTATAGGGTTCCTCCAGTGGCTCCTCCTGCGGTTCTTCTTCCTGTGGTTCTTCCTCCTGTGGTTCTTCTTCCTGTGGTTCTTCCTCCTGTGGTTCTTCCT
>JAJQHQ010000027.1:144084-174108 GCA_021199655.1 Lachnospiraceae bacterium
GGTTCTTCCTCCTGTGGTTCTTCTTCCTGTGGTTCTTCCTCCTGTGGTTCTTCCTGAATTAAAGTGTTTGTAACCGTAAAGCTGTAACCATCGTCTCCCTTTACTACACTTGCATCATAACCGGAATCCACATGGTTCTCTTTCAGAGAATATGTGATCTTCTGTCCCTTGTAATAAACAGGCAGGCTTTCAAACTTACAGCTCCAGCTTCCATCCGTACCTTTGGATATCTCCTGCGTGTATTCCTGCAAATAGGAAATATTGCCGGAATCCACTCTGCCGGTCAGCGTCACACTGACGGATGCCGGGCGGCCATCCGCGTCATCACCATCCACCCAGATTTTTGTGACAGTCACGTCTGTCGTCTCAGGGACATGCGTGTTGGTAATCACAAACGCGGTTGCGGCGTCTCCTGTGATCGTCTCCTGATAGTCGCCTGACAGAATCCCCGTTTCCCGAACCGTATAAGAAACCTTCTGTCTATTCTCATACTCATCCAGTTCCGTAAACGCCGACGTCCAGCCGTTCCCCTCGTTTAATGTCACCGTTTCACCGGTCGCTTCCCCATTTTTCAGAAGCTCAATCGTAACGTTCTTTGGCCGGAGTCCATCCTGATCATTGCTGTCATCCCAGGATTTGCGCACCGTTACACTGGTCTTGCTCGGCGTATGCGCATTCGTCACATTGAACCCGTCATAGGAAACCGCATAACCGGATACCGCATCCTCTGTGACAGAATAGCCGATCACGCTTCCATCTTCCGCGTATTTGGGAAGGTTCTCAAAACTCCAGGACCAGTGGTCCTCTTCCGTCACCGTCCTGGTGTCAAGCGCAGTCTCTGAGCCGGCTTTCCACAGCCGGATCGTGATGCTCTCCGGACGGGCGTCATCCTGATTGTCCGCATCGTCCCATGTCTTAGCGCCGGAAACCGTGATATATTCCTGTTTGATGGTGTTGGTGACTGTATAGCCGTCCACTTTGGATGTATAGCCATCCACCTCCTGCTCAGCGATCGTGTATTCATACACATGACCATCCGACAGATCATAAACATCCAGATTATCAAATGTATACGTGGTCGTGCCATGCTCCAGCTCTACGCTGTCAACTTTAATTCCATCCCGGTACAATTCAATCGTGATGGTTGGATGCTTTGTATCCGCAGGATCAATCCAGATCTTTGTTCCGCTGATACTCGTCGTTTCCTGTTTGATCGTGTTCGTTACCGTAAAGCTGTAGCCATCGTCTTCCTTTACTATACTCGCCTCGTAAGCAGGATCCACTTTATTCTCCACAAGAGAATAGGTGATCTTCTGCCCACTGTAGTAAACCGGTAAGTCTTCAAACGTATAACTCCAGCTATCACCCTCTTCTTGGGGTATTACCTGTGTATATTTCTCATTATAAAATATACTTCCGGAATCTACACTGCCGGTCAGCGTCACACTGACGGATGCAGGGCGTTTGCTTTTCGCACCAGCATCCACCCAGTTCTTCGTGACAGTCACATCCGTTGTCTCAGGAACATGCCTGTTTGTGATCGTCACTTCCGTACCATTCGTGTTCCACGAAATAGCCGGAGATCCGCTGCCCACGTTATATCCGGTTACGGAATCCTCCGCAATCGTATAGCTGATCTTTTCCCCTTTATAGTAAACAGGTAAGTTCTTAAACGTATATTTCCAGCCGCCGGCAGCAGTCAAAGCCGCAACATACGTTTTACTGTATGACAGCGATGACGTTGACACAGAACCGGTAAGGGTTACACTGATCGAAGCCGGCCTCTTCCCGTCCTGATCATTGTTATCATCCCATTCCTTTGTAACAGCGATTTCTGTTGTCTCCGGCTCATGTGTATTGGAAACCGTAAACGAATAGCCGGAGGCATCGGTTTCCACTTTCGCAGAATATTTACTTACTTTCGCTTCAGTGAGAGTATACGAAATCTCTTTGCTGCCATAATATACCGGAAGTCCTTCAAACGTATATGCCCACCCGGTATTTTTCGAAAGCGCTGCCTCATATGTTTTTACATAGTCAGCGCCTGCCGTGCCGGTCAGCGTCACCTTCACGCTTTCCGGTCTCACACCATCCTGATCACCATTATCATCCCAGACTTTTGAAACAGAAACATCCGTAACCAGAACATTCGTGAGAACATATCCCGCATCGACGCCAGCGGCAAGTGCTGCCGCATCATCCATCACTTCCATCTTTGTATCGTCATAGGCATACTCCGTACCGGATATAGCAAAGGGTTCTTCTTTTATACTGTAAATATACGCATTTCCATCCGGATCCGTCTCGGGAAGATCGGTAAAGGTAAGCGTTTCCGGCCATTCGCCGGTACTCGCATCTGCGCTGAATTTCAGTCTGGCAACTTCCACTGCTTCCGTGGTTGCAGTTGTCCCTGTCAAAGCGTTGGTAACAGAGGTTGCTCGAAGCAGTCTGATCACCACAGAAGCCGGACGGGTATTCTTTTCATTGTCACCATCCACCCATTTTTTTGTCACGGAAATTGTCATGCCTCCCGGATTTCCGATCGTGACATAACCATTCGAACCAATGCCGCCGCCGCTCACTGCCGCAGTATTATTGGAAATCACCACAGAGGGCGTCCATCCGGTCAGGCTGGCCGAGGTGATGCTGCTGTCCTCCAGATAAAGCACGCTGGTCTGGTTCTGAAGACCATTGGCAGAAACAGATGCTCCGTCCTGATTCGTCCAGTTGTATGCCGTACCATCCGCAGCAAATTCAGAAACATAGTAGGCTTCATTCACGCCGCCATACTGCACTTCACCAAGGCTGATCTGATCGCCTTTTGATCCGGCTTCATTATCTAATATAGCCGCGCCATTCTCCCGGTAAATCTTTACGACAGAGGTAGAGCAGCCGGCAATACCGCCGCCAAGCACAGCAGCTGTGTTCCCCTGAATCAGGACATTGGAGAGATTCAGCGTACCGGTCGCATAGGTCGTTCCGTCAATGTTTCTCTCACCGTTTACGTAAATTCCGCCGCCGCCAAAGACTCCGCTCTGACTGGTATTTCCGGTAATTGTTCCCGCGCTGATATTTGCGGTACATTCGCACTGAATATAGATACCGCCGCCCTGCGCGCCGGAAACATTGCCGCTTATGGTTCCGCCTGTCGCGGAAGCGCTCGCCCGGGACGTCTTGCTGCTTTGACCGGCGGAAACAGCCATATTTAATGTAGTAGAGGTACCAACATTTGCCGTCGATTCTCCGACAGCGATACCTCCGCCGCCATTCGCAGCTGTATTATCGGCTATAGTTCCTCCTGTGAAATTCATAACCGCGTTGCTAAACACTGCTGCGCCACCGCCGAAATTCGTTGCCGTGTTGCCCGAAATCTCGCCGCCGCTCAGATTGAATACCGCACTGCTTCCGCTCACGACCACGCCGCCGCCATTGTAAGCGGTGTTGCCGATGATCTTGCCGCCGTCCATGTTGAATGTGCCGCTGCAGTATACCGCTCCGCCATACGCATAAACAGTTCCGCTGGAAGTTTCACTGTACGTATTATTCTTCAGAACGGCACCATCCGTAACAGAAAGTGACGCTCCGGAATTCACCTGAACCAGACTGCCCTTTGCTGATGCTTTCATGCCGTCAATGGTAATCTCTTCAAGCGTAAGTGCAGCCCCGCTGCCGGACACCTGAATCAGCGTCCCGCTAAAGGACGGATACCGCATCAATTTATAGTCAGATAATTCAGATAACGTCCATGTTGCAGTATCCCTGACTGTAACAGTGCCAATGATATAGATGCCCTGTATTTCTTCCGTATTCTGATTAGCCGCAGCATTTGCAGATACGACCTCGTCAAGCACTTCTTTAGCCCGCTCAAATGTTTTTACAGGAGTCTCATAGGTCGTACCGTTGTTCGCATCATCGCCGTTCACGCCATCCAGATACACACCACTGGTTACGATCGTTCTGGCGATCATAGTTCCGTTCTCACCAATCCCTGCGATCTCTACCAGAACTCCCGCACCTGTGATCACGATCCGATCCGCCAGATCAACCGCGAGTCCTTCCGCAGGATCAAAGGGCACGATCAGGGAAACGGTCTCGGTGTTTCCTCTTGTATTCAGCATCTCTGCCAGATCAGAATCAATTTCCAGTCGAAGAGAGGCCGGATTATAATCTGAGGATGCGGTAATTACACAGCCTTTTGCCAGGTGAACATACTGCACTCCGCAGTCAGAGAGAAGGTTCAGCTCGGTTCCTTCGTGCCAGAGACCCGGCGATACTGTAACCGGCGCATCGATCGTCAGAGCCCCGTAATTTCGGATTGCATAATTCACCAGAAAATCAGAAGTGCTGATCGTTCCGGGAGTCCCGCTGTCCGCCTGACTGTCCGTAATCGTCAGACCGGCACCGCTTTCGATGGTAATTGCCTCCGCACCTGCTCCACGCAGTGTACAGCCATTCATATCGATTGTGACTGTCTTTCCGGAAGGTATTGTCACACTTTCCGTAAGGATTCTGCTGCCGCTGTCATATGCGCCGGCAATCAGCTTGATCGTATCACCGGATGCTGCAGCCGATATCGCGTCCGTCAGAGAGGTGTAACGTGTCGCCTTCCCGGAATTGTCCGTAATTTCTGCTACATACCGGATAAAATTGCCTGCAGTAAAATAATAATAATCTGTACTCTGGACCGGATATACGCCGCCATGAGCTGTCACTGTGCTCTCCGTGACGGTAGTGGAATCCAGAGCCGTCTCCATCTGGAACCCATTGTATGAATCAATCCAGACACAGTCACCAAAATCCACCGAACTGTCCAGACTGTCGCTCATCAAAGAAGCCTGGAGCACGGAGGACGTTACTGACACATTAATCGTGCCGGAGCTTAAGTAACTGCGTTTCACCATCCAGTCATTGGCCCCATTGCCGTCCGTGGCTGTATTGTTATACAGTGCGCCCCCGGTCATTTCCAGCGTGCCGAGAACACCGCCCGTGCGGACACCGGTATTTCCCGTCACTACCGTGTCCTTTAAGATTACTTTTGAATAACTATTTTCGTAAACTTTGATTGCTCCAACGTCGCCTCCAGAGTTCCCGCTAATGCGGCAGCTGTCAAATTCAGAAACGATATACAGTGAGTTATTATTATAAGGAATGGTAATCGTGCTCCCGCCTGCCGCATTTTCATTATCACTGATAGTGCAATTTGTAAACAGGGAATGAGAAGTATTTACATCTGCTCCCTTAATACCAAGATAAAGAACACTCTGTCCATTTTTATTTCCACTGATCGTACAATCCGTGAATGTAGCAGGAGCACCTGCCAGGGCAAATATCAGATACGCGCCGCTGTAGCCCGTACTTGTACTCTCATTATTGGTAATCTCGCAGTTTTCCGCAGAAAATGACGAGCAGGCACTCACACCGAGACCGCCGACACATCCGTTTTCTGCTTTATTCTCTGAAATAACCACGTACTTCAGGGAAACCTCATCGCCTGCCGATATGGTGATTCCCGCCGCAGCCGGATATTCATTTGCGGTCGCCGTATTATTGGAGATCAACACTTCACTATCGGCAATGCCTTCCGCTGTAAATGTATTCACGGAAGCATAAATGCCGCCGCCCCTGTATGCGGAATTGCCTGAGATCTCACAGCTGCCGGTAAGATGAATCTCCATCTCATTGGAATCCTGAGACTTGAACCGGTACGCGGAAATACCGCCGCCGTTGCTCGCCGCCGAGTTACCGGATACTGTGGAATCCTGCAGATTCAGTACACTCGTCGTATTTGTTAAGAAAATACCGCCGCCATGCGTCAGACTGGCGGTCGTCTTATTCCCGCTCACTGTCAGGTCTGTCGCATTCAGGACGGATTCGTTCAGATAGATACCGCCGCCGCTGTCCACGGAGGTATTATCACAAACAGTCAGCCCGCTCAAGGATACCGTCAGATGATCCAGATAAATGCCCGCACCGCCATAATAATCCAGCTTTGAAATATCGTAGTCTGTGCCATCAATCGATGTAGTATTATTCGAAATCGTTCCGCCGGTTATCGTGTAAACACCGGAAATCAACGGTTCTGTATTTGGATTCTCTGTATTATCTCTTGTCGGGTCAGCCAGATAGAGACCGCCGCCGCGCGCGGATCCTTCATTACCGTCTATCGTACCGCCGCTCATGGTGAAATTGCCGCCATATACAAAGATACCGCCACCGTAATTCGCCTTGTTTTCAGAAACAACGGTTCCTTCCAGTACTGAAACATCCGCGCCATCCATAACGTACACGCCGCCGCCATTCTCCGTGGCTGTGTTTCCGGAGATAGCCGCTCCATTTAACGCCACCGTACCGCCTGCCGCATAAATGCCTCCGCCATTACCGGATGCCGCATTGCCGGAGATGTCCCCACCATTTAAAGCCACTGTACCGCCAGATACATATATGCCTGCGCCAGTTTCTGCCTCATTTTCAGAAATGCTGCCCTCCGTCAATGTCAGCGTACCGTCAGCCATATACACACCGCCGCCATTGACGGATGCTGTGTTGCCGGAGATAGTGGCTCTCTCCAGAGTCACCTCACCGTCATTGAGATAAAGGCCCGCACCAGTTTCCGCCTTGTTTCCGGAAATTTCGCCATCTTTCAATATCAGCGTACCGTCAGCCGCATAGATACCGCCGCCGAATTCCGCCTCATTTTCGGAAATGCTGCCCCCGTCAACCGTTACAGAAACAGCTGCATCACCGACATAAACCGCACCGCCGTTTGCTGCCTTATTTTCAGATATCAGCACGCTTCCGGAGATTGTAAGAGAACCATCTGCCGCGTACACAGCGCCGCCATTGCCAACAGCTGTATTGCCGGTGATACTGCCGCCGCTAAGAACAGCTTCACCGTCTGCAAGGTAAACCGCCGCTCCATCACCGGAAGCCGAGATACCGGAAATCGTGCCGCCGCTCATGCTGAAAGAACCGCCATTTACATATACGCCGGTGCCATTTTCCGTAGCGATATCGCTGATCATACCGCCAGTCATATTAAATTGGGCACCCTCAGCAACATATACACCGATACCTTCTGTCGTATCACTGCTCGTGATCCGACCTTCCGTGCTGCTGTCAGTCAGTTCAAAAGTCCCGTTGACCGTAACAGTCGCCCCTGACTTTCCTCTGAGACGGTAGCCATTCAGATCCAGTGTGATCGCTTGGCCTTCCTCTACAACCAGTGCATTCGCAGAAGCGCAGTTTACCAGCAGCGTCACCGTCGCGTCATCCAGAGCATTCGCCGCCGCAAAGGCCGCATCGATCGTGGAATAGGTTACCGGAGTTCCATCCAAAACTGTATTATCCACTACGGACGCCACTTCACCGACAGCCAGAATAAGGCACCCTGTTTCCGCTGCAGTATCTGTCTGCGAAACGATAATATAAGAGGTGTTATCCGCCTCAAAGGCGCCAAGAGAACCTTTATAATAAGATGCAGCGCCCGCTCCGCTTATATCCTCCTGCACCGTGATAACCACAGAATCCTCTTTGGGATCTGCCTGTGTCGTTATTCCAACCGTCCCGGATACCGTCCCCGTCAGGGTCAGTTTCTGATCCGTGCAGAGATAAACATTATTCTCCGTCGTACTCACACCGGTATTCTGTGTATCAGAAACAATATTGTCTGTAATCGAAACAGAACCGGAAAGATTGATCGTCCCGCTTTCGAAATAAACACCACCGCCATTCACGGCAGCCGTGTTACCGGTAATGGCGCCGCCGTTTATTGTAAATGTGCCGCCGCCCACATACACGCCGCCGCCATAGTCAGCGCTATTTTCAGTAATTGTACCCGAAGACAGGGTAAACGCGCCGCCATCAGCGACATAAACACCGCCGCCGAAGGTTTTATCAGCTACAGTGGTACCCGTGCCTCCTGTGATGCTGCCCGTCATGTCGTCACTGCTGTCTTTCACCGTCAGTGTGCCATTTACTTTTATCACACTGCCGGATGTCATACCCGTTAGTGTACAGCCATTCAGATCCAGTATCATATCCGAACCCGAATTCACCGTCAACGTTCCGTTGGCCGTACAATCCTTTATAATAGTAATTACAGCTTCGCCCGTCAGACTATTCGCATAAGTAAACGCATCGTCAATCCCGGTATAATAGCTCCTGTTCCCGGAAGCATCTGTCACCATAGCCACAGAATTTTCAACGGCAAGCACAAGATGCGTGCCATCCTCTGTGGTCTCGATCAAAATGTCGTTTCCTGAAGTATCTGAAGAAATAAACTCTTTTGCGGCCTGATAATAATCCGTCTTTGTCTCCAGTGAAGTTACCGGAACCGAAAGCCCCTGGTTTGCAACAGAATCCTCCGTGGACACCCTGACAACTGCTCCGGCAGCCAGATTTCCATCAAGTGTCATGGTCTTACCTGATGGCAGATACACATTATTCGCAGAAGCACCTGCCGCAGCATTATCGGAAATCACCGGTGAATCAGATATCTTGAACGTACCAGTCCCCAGATGAATACCGCCGCCGACAGCCGACGCTGCATTTTCGGTCACTGTACCTCCGGTCATTGTGAACGTGCCGCCGTCAAGATATACGCCGCCGCCATAAGTCGCTGTGTTTCCTGCGATCGTACCACTGATCATGGCAACCGAACCGGATGACGACACATAAATGCCGCCGCCATAGGTTGACGTATCCGAGCCTGCACCGGATTTCACCGTCCCGGTACCGCCAGTGATCTGCCCCGCCGCGCTGGCATTGTCATTTGAATCCTGTACAGTCAGAGAACCATTTACCACCAGCACACTGCCCGAACCGCTTCCCGTCAGTGTATGTCCGTTTAAATCCAGCGTAATCGTTTTCTGTTCAGCCACTTCCAGAGAAACAGACGCCGTACAGTCAGCCAGAAGAGTCACTACAGCAGCCGCAGAAGCACTGCTTTCCTCATTCGCATAGGTGAACGCATCCGAAATCTTGGTGTATAAGATCGTCGTGCCATTCACCGTCACGCTTGCTACAGTAGACGCAAATGACAGATAATGTCCCGTATCGTCATCCCCATTGATCTCCACACTATAGCCATCCACATCGGAAATAAAATAATGAACAGCGGTATTGTAATACGCACTGCCGGTTTCCTTTGCCGTAATCTGCACGGAAGCAGCGGAAGGATCTGCAGCAGTCGTAATGCCAATCTCAGCGCCTTTTGTCAGCTCAGAAGCTAACGTGATGGTCTGTCCTGCCTGAAGATATACGTTGTTCTCGCTTCCGTCAGAAGCAGACGTATTCCCTGTAACGACAGGATTCCCGCACACAGAAATGCTGCCCGAAGCAGCGACATATACCGCACCGCCATAAGTGGCACTGTTTCCGGTGATCGTGCCGCTGGTCAAGGCAAGTGAAGCATTCGCGCCTACATAGACAGCACCGCCAATTCTGGTGTCGTCAGCCAAAAGTGTACCAACACCGCCAGTAATCTGTCCATCCTGATCTGCACTGTTGTCTGTTATTGTCAATGATCCATTTACTGTAATTACACTATTATTACTGTTCAAATTCCCAGTCAGTTTATAACCGTTCAAATCAAGTGTTATGTTGCTTCCTGACGCCACGGTCACTCCCGTTGTATCGCAATTCGTCAGGAGCTTTACAGTAGCCGTCCCGTTCGCTGCTGCGTTCGCTTCATTAAAAGCTTCATCAATGGTAGTATAAGAGGTTGTCACACCGTTTGCCGTCACACTGGCTCTCGCGGAAGCCACTGCGAGAACAAGATAACTTCCTGTACTATCCGTCTCTGTCACAACACAATAACTGGAATTGTCCGAAACAAACTTGTTAACAGAACTCGAATAATACGATGTCGCAGATTCCGTGGTGGTAATCTGAACAGTGGAATCACCTGATGGTGCTTTCAAATTCGTAGACGTATACATAGTAACCCCTACTTCAGCACCTTTACCCAGCGATGAATCAAGTATAATCTGTGACAGATAGTACGTCGAACCCGATTTATTTCCGTGTAAGTAAACATTGTTCGCAGATCCATTCACTGTGTTTCCAATAATTACAGGAATACCAGAAAGGATGATGCTATTAGCGTACGCTTTAGATGTCGGATATGCATTGTATACGTAAACGCCGCCGCCATATAATGTTGCTGTATTATTTGTAATTGTACCTCCACTCATCTCAAAGCTGGGTTTTAATATCTCCGTTGTAGAAGATGTAATGAATACACCACCGCCATTTTTAGCCGTATTCCCTTTAATAAAACCATCATACATTTTAAAGCTTGTCGACGTGGATGACATATACACGCCGCCACCACCGACATTAGTTGAAGTACTGCTGGAAGTGGAATTTTTCGCTGTATTGTTCTCTATTACACCATTCTTCATCTCAAAGGATGCGTAATTATACAAATAAACACCGCCGCCTGATCCACTGGATTCATTATTTGAAATTGACCCATTCTCCATAGTTAGAACGGCTTTACTAGAACTGGCAGAATTTAAATAAATACCGCCGCCGCCACCTGATGTGGTTGTATTAGTATCTACAGAAGCATCACCATTGATGGTCATTTTCCTACCGCTGCTGATATAGACGCCGCCGCCCGAGGATCCACTCGTATTTCCAGTAATTGATCCACCACTCATAATAAATTCAGTACTGGATATATGATACACGCCACCACCCGAGGATCCGCTCGTATTATCAGAAATAGAGCCGCCGGTCATAGTGAACGTAGTGCTCCCAGCCAGATATACGCCGCCGCCTGATGAACTGCCCGTATTCGATGCAATAGTACCTCCCTGCAGATCAAGTTTGCCTGCATAACAGTAAACACCTGCTCCGTATGTTCCTGCGTTTTCAGACACAGATCCATCTGTTATGGTAAGAGTACCCGCATTTAAAAGAATACCGCCGCCATATGTGCCCGATGCGTTTGCATCAACAGAGCCGCCGCATATAATAAATTCTGATTCACCGTCGATATAAACACCGCCGCCCTCATCTCCGGCGCTGTTATCTGTGATCGAACCGCCATTAAATGTAAACTCAGATTTTCCTGTAAGAAAAACACCGCCGCCATATTCCGCGCTGTTTCCGGAAATAGAGCCGCCATTCATGATAACAGCAGCAGATGAGACATATACAGCACCGCCATTATCGGCCGTACTTATCCCACCAGTAATTTGGGTTCCGGAATTAATTGTAAGAGTCGCACTGTTCTCCACTGTCACCAAAGAGTTACTGGATGCAAGCCCCTTGTTTCCAAGACCGTCGATCCTTACACCAGTCAATATCAGACTGGCAGATGCGCCCGCTACTTTGATCATCGTATCTGCAAAACTGCCGGAAATATCACGAACGATTTTAACATCGGGATAATCGCTCAGATCCCATGTCTCATCAGAATCTACCGTAATTGTATTTAACACATAAATACTTTTAGGCAGCTCTGTACCATTATCCGTGGCAAGCTTTGTCAGCTGTCCGAGAACCTCTTTCGCTTTGGCAAATGTTTTAACAGGCTTATCCGCAGAGGTTCCTTCGTTATCATCGTCACCACTGACGCCGTCAATATAAACAGCGGTTCCTGCCGTCATCTTCTGAACAACCGCATTGCCATTACTATCAAGAGCAAGCTCACACAAAGTGCCATTTGTAATTACAATATTATCCAGGATACTCTCTAAGTCCACAGAGTCATCAACCGCTTTGACAACAGTAACGGAATTGCCCTGTTCAATTTCCGCAAGTGCTGCATCACTTAACGTAAGATTCAGTTTCCCGGAAAAGCCTGATGAGACAGAAACCACCTGCCCTTCCGCAAGCGAAACATTCACACTGTTAACAGAGGAACCTATGATAAGTGTTCCTCCATTATGCTGAATCACACCACTGCTTCCAAAAGACGGCGTAGCATTGATATTAAGTACACCGGTGTTTGTGATCACAGAATTGACAGTTACTGAAGAATTCATCGTAACGGTGCCACTGTTTACAAGCGGGCTGCTGAGTGTAAGCGGCACATTAATTAAAAATGTACCCGCATTCGTAATCGTAAGTGTTTCCTTTGCTATAGAGCCGCCGGTTCCATTTTTATATGCTCCATCATAAGCATTAGTAAGAATCAATGTACCGCCATTTTCTATCAAGATGGAAGCTGACATACTGGAATAACTGGAAATTCCATATCCATTAAAGTCAAGGTTAACCGTATAGCCGGCTGGAATCACCGTTGAATAACCATCTCTATAAGAAAGAGTACTAAGGAAATAATAATAAGAAGAATAAGAAGAACTACTGAGAGTTGACTGCGCGACTGTTGAAGTAAACTGTTTCCATGTAACAGTTTCCTCCAGCGTCATCGTCAGCCCATTGAAATACTCAAACACCTCATCCAGCTTCGCGTCGTCGACCTGCTCCTGCTCTTCCTCTGAGAGAGCATCATAAGCGTCGCAGGCATCCTGCGCAAGCATATAAACTTCATTCAGTTCCTCGGTGTTCATAACTTTTAAGTTATCCACAGCGGGTAAATCGTCGATCATCGTCTGCACAGTACAGATTGGGCAATTATCCACATTCTCATATCCATGTGTGCATATACCGTTGCTTGAATTGCATTCTGTGGACAATTCCGTATCAGCTTCTGTTTCTGAGGCGGCCTCTGATTCCGAGTCCTGATCCTTTGTTTCCGTCTGAGAGTCAGAGTATAATGATGTTACAGAATCCAATCCAGAATCCGAATTCGACTGAATCTCCGTCTGATCTCCCGTTTCCGAATCCGCAGCGGTCGAAGCTTCCGTTTCAGATTTTGCCGTATCTTCAGAGCCCGACTGGGTCTGTGCCGAAGCTTCCGACTGTGAATCCGTATTCACCGTTGTCTGAGATTCCGATTCAGACGACACTGCCGAATCCGTTGTGGTCAGTGTTTCCGAAACATCATCCGTGCCAGTCGCAATCTGCGAGGTGTCCTCTGTCTCTATGACCACCTGAGAGGCATCCTCCGCATACAAGGTAGATGGCAACATATTCAGGCACATCGTCACCGCCAAAAGCATACTGAGCATCTTTCTTTTCATTTTCATACTGTTTTCCCCTTCTTCTGATTTTTCCCTGCGGCACGGCATTTACAGATTAAAAACGAAGACAACATTCTCATTTTTTCATTAATTGAATGAATATCCACTTCGACAATAGGATGCAAAAAATGTTTTTGTTACTTTTGCCCATTTTTATTTGATTGTCATGCCTGAATCTGGATATATTATACACCTGTTTGGAGTTTGTATCAATCATTACTTGGTATAAAATACTCAATTTTGTAAATCTGTAACTAATCATGACAGCACCTCGCACTCGCTGCGAGATACGTATGAAAACATAGCTGTGAAAATACTGAACAGTTACGTAAATAATATAAAAGACAGGGTTTCCAACCATTCTGTCAGAACAGTAGAAACCCTGTCTCATATACGCTGTATAACTGTATCATTATACCTGTATCACTATACCTGTATCATAATAACTGTTCAGTACCCTTCACAGCTACGCGAATTTACAATTCAAACCTATGAGATCTTCATGATCGCGTCGCGCACGCTGCGCACGCCTTTCAGTTCAATGCCATCCATCCCTTTCACCTGTTTTTTGCAGACTTCAGGCAGGATGACGGTCGTAAATCCGAGCCGTTTTGCTTCCCGGACGCGCTGCTCCGCCATGGAAACGGAACGCACCTCGCCGCTTAAGCCCACCTCGCCGAAGGCAATCGTTTTTTCATCGATGGGCTGATCCTTCAGGCTGGAAGCCACAGCCAACACGATGCCCAGGTCAAGGGCCGGTTCGCTCATGCGGATGCCGCCCGCGATATTGACATAAGCATCACAGGAGGACAGGCGTAGTCCAGCGCGTTTTTCCAGCACGGCCATCAGAAGATTCACCCGATTCAGATCGGTACCTGCTGCCGTACGGCGTGGAAAAGCAAGATTCGTCTTACAGACCAGTGCCTGCACTTCCAGAAGAACCGGGCGGGTACCTTCCATCGTACAGGCCACAATGGAGCCGGATGCTCCTTCCGGCTTGCCTTCCAGCATATATTCTGAGGGATTCGGAACTTCCACCAAACCCTCATTTCGCATTTCGAACACTCCGATCTCGTTCGTTGAGCCAAAACGGTTCTTCGCACTGCGCAGCACGCGGTACGCCGCGTAGCGGTCGCCTTCGCAATAGAGGACCGTGTCCACCATATGCTCCAGAACACGCGGGCCGGCAACGACGCCCTCCTTGGTCACATGGCCGACCACAAAGATCGTGATATTCATCCCTTTCGCGATCTGCATCAGGATGCCGGTGCTCTCACGCACCTGCGATACGCTGCCCGGAGCGGACGACACTTCCTCATGATACATGGTCTGAATAGAGTCGATGATCGCGATATCCGGCCGTTCCGTGGAAAGCATCTCACGAATGTCCGCCAGATTCGTCTCGCAGAAAATCTTCAGATTATCTGAAAAAACACCCATGCGCTGCGCACGCATCCGAATCTGCTGCGGTGATTCCTCGCCTGACACATAGAGCACACGCTTCCCATTCGCGGCCAGATTCCGGCACATCTGTAGCAGCAGGGTCGACTTGCCGATACCCGGGTCGCCGCCGACCAGCACCAGAGAACCCTGCACGATCCCGCCGCCCAGGACACGGTCGAACTCACCCATACCGGTCGTTACGCGGGATTCCGTACTCAGTTCGATCTCAGAAAGAGTACGGGGCTTCGCGGCAGTTTCCCGCCGCGTCACCCCGGATGTAGTTTTCTTATTTACAATTTTCGGCTCCTCCGCAAAGGAGTTCCATTCCTTGCAGGCCGGGCACTGACCCATCCACTTGGACGACTCATAGCCGCAGTTCTGGCAGAAAAAAACGGATTTTGTCTTCGGCATATCCTGCAAATCCTTCCTGATCCTCACATATCTTTCCCGCATCATCCATCCCGGAATGTGATGATTCCTGTCTCAGATCACAGGAAAAGCTGCGCGATCGCGTCTGAAATACCTGATTACAGCTTCACAGCCTTTACCGACACGACATTCGCTGCCCCGGTCTCCACTGAAAGCACCAGTTTGCCGCCCATGCCCGTCTTCACCGTACCGGCATTCACATCCTGCAGGTACACCTTGTACTCAGCGTCCTCTTCCATACCAAGGATGATCTGTGCGTCCTTCTTCGCCTCTACTTCAAAGGAAACGCCGTTCCCCGTCGCATGGAAATTGTGAACCGTGGTACCCGGCACCGACTCATACACGAAAGCGCCATTGCGTTCCAGCTTCGTGATATCAGCAAACGTCTTCACCTTATACAGATCCCCGTCATGCTCAAAGTCCGACTTCTTCGACTTCTCGGCCAGATCAAAATTTCCAAAACTCAAAGTACCATCTTCCTCTGTGCGAATCAGTTCATTGATCCCTGACATCTGAATATCCTCCCGATTATGTTATGTTCCGATTTTTCGCAGAAAAATCGAGAACTCTGGTGTGTGACGCCGACGCTATTGTGCGGCACTCCGGCTGCGAGTGTCCCGTGCCTCCGGCGTCATCGTTAGTTATTATTGTGCAATTATACTAACATAAATGTTCTTAAAATACTATAATTTATTTTTCAAAAATCAACGTGTCTGCGGCAGAAATATATGCTGATTTAATGTCAGCGAAGAGGAATCTCACTCTTTTACCCGAAACACAACCTTCCCCTTTTCTGCTCCAACCGCTACAGTGTCCCCGGCCTTCACTCTTCCGGAAAGAATCTCCTCGGAGAGCGGATCTTCAATCTTCCGCAGCACCGCACGACGAAGCGGCCGTGCTCCGTATTTCGGATCATAACCTTCTTTCGCGATCAGCTGCTTCACGGAAGCGCTGAAATTCAGTTTAATATCCAGCTGCTCCTCACCGCGTTTTTTCAGTTCATTAAGCAAAAGCGCAGCGATATCCCGGACATTTTCTTCGGTTAGTGCGTGAAACACGATTGTCTCATCAATGCGGTTTAAAAACTCCGGTCGAAAAATTCGTTTGACTTCCTCCATTACACTGCTCTTCATGACCTCATGATTCTGCTTTGCGTCATTCCCCGCGCCAAATCCGAGATATTTCGGAGTAATAATGGACTGGGCTCCGGCGTTGGAAGTCATGATAAGGATTGTATTTTTAAAATCAATCCTCCGCCCCTGCGCATCCGTGATGTGGCCTTCATCGAGAACCTGCAGAAGGATGTTGAATACATCCGGATGGGCTTTCTCGATCTCATCAAACAATACGACTGAATAGGGATTTCGGCGAACCTTTTCGCTTAACTGACCTCCCTCGTCATAACCGACATAGCCCGGCGGTGAGCCTACCAGACGGGAGACACTGTGTTTTTCCATATATTCCGACATATCAATGCGGATCAGAGCCTTTGGAGTACCAAATACCAGGTCAGCAAGTGCCTTTGAGAGTTCCGTCTTACCCACACCGGTCGGTCCAAGGAATAAAAATGAGCCGATAGGACGATCCGGATTCTTCAGGCCGGAACGGCTGCGGCGCACCGCTTTCGATACCGCCTGTACTGCCTCATCCTGTCCGATGACGCGGGAGTGCAGCAGAGAGTCCAGCTTCAAAAGCTTCTTTCCTTCCTGATCTGCGATTTTCTGTACCGGTATCTTCGTCCAGATAGAAACGATGGAAGCGATTTCTTCCTCCGTCACTACTCGTGACTTCTGGCTCTGACGGGATTTCTGCGCTTTTTTTCTGCGCTGAAGCTTTTTGTCCAGCTCTCCCATCTCCTCATTCGCCTGCTTTGCCTGCACCAGATTGCCTTCCTTCAGCGCCTGTTCCCGTTCAAAAGCAAGCTCATCGTAACGCTGCTGCTGTTCACTGAAATCCGTTTTTGCATGAAAATAACCCAGCTGACAGCGGGATGCCGCCTCATCGATCAGATCAATTGCCTTGTCCGGCAGGTAACGGTCATTAATATAACGTTTGGAAAGCTTCACCGCCGCACTCAGTGCTTCGTCCGTGATCCGGACTCCATGGTACTGCTCGTATTGCGGACGGAGGCCTTTCAAAATCTCTTCCGTCTCTTCTTCCGTAGGTTCCTCTACCCTCACGGGCTGGAACCGTCTCTCCAGCGCAGGATCTTTTTCGATATATTTACGGTACTCATCAATCGTCGTCGCGCCGATCAGCTGAAGTTCCCCGCGGGACAGAGCAGGCTTCAGGATATTGGAAGCATCCAGTGCCCCTTCCGCGCCGCCTGCGCCGATAATCGTGTGAAGCTCATCTACAAAAAGTAAAACATCTCCGCAGTCGATTACCTCCTGAATGATGCGTTTGATGCGCTCCTCAAATTCGCCGCGGTATTTGCTTCCCGCAACCATGCCGGCCATATCCAGTGTCACCACGCGTTTGTGCAGCATGGGTTCGGGTGCGTCGCCGTTTACAATCTTCTGTGCCAGTCCTTCCACAATCGCTGTTTTGCCTACACCGGCTTCGCCGACCAGACAGGGATTGTTTTTGGTCTTGCGGCACAGGATCTGAATGATCCTTTCGGTCTCCTTTTCACGTCCTATGGTGACATCAAGCCTGTGATCCGCGGCAAGCACCGTCAGATCACGGCTGTACTGATCAAGCATCGGCGTCTGTGTACCGCTGCCTGGTTCTGAATGAACCTGACGCATAAAATCCCGGTATCTCTCCTCGGGAAGGCCCGTCACTTCCACCAGATTCTGAAAAATCTTCTGAAGATTGACTCCCATCGTATGAAGCAGACGAGTCGCTACACATTCCACATCCTTCAGCATGGCGAGCAGAATGTGCTCTGTCCCAATCTGACGGCAGTCAAAGAAGCGCGCCAGATCCGCTGCATCCTCGAGCACGGACTCGGCGCGTGGTGTCAGCGCTTCCGGTTCTTTTACGGGGATAGTTCCTTCAGGAGCGATCAGCCGGTCGATCAGCGAGATCATTTTATCCGCGTCGACCTGATTTTCCCGTAAGATCACCCCGGCGGAGCCTTCCTGCTCCTGTATCAGTCCTATCAGTAAATGCTCAGAGCCGATATGGCTATGTCCCAGACGTTTCGCAGCCTGTTCCGCGAGGCGTCTGGCTTTCCGGGCACTGTCTGTAAAATCCATCTGCATGCTTATTCCTCCGCAAGCAATTCCTCATAAATCTCATCCACCATTGCGTGCACTTCCGACGCCGGTATGTTCTGAACAATGCTCTTTGCGAGCATCACGCGCAATCGCGACCGAAGCTCTTCCTCGGATTTCATACGGTCTCCGTTCAACGCGATCACAGCCCCGCGTCTCCGGTCTATGGTAACAATGCCCTCCTCTCGCAGAAGAGCATACGCTTTATTTACCGTATGCATATTAATACCAATATCCACAGCCATCTGACGCACCGATGGAAGAGGATCCCCCTCCTGAATCAGGGAGCGGGCAATCCCCATCACAATCTGATTGCGAAGCTGCATGTAAAGTGCTTCCTCACTCTGAAAGTCCATCTCAAACAACATAGCTTCACCCAATTATAAGTCTATAAAATCAATGTCTACATCGCCTGAATCCGACTGTCCGGATTCGGCCGATCCCGTTGATCTGTATCTGGTCTGTTCTTTTGCAGGCTCATATTCCGGCATCTGCCTTGTCTGCTTTTTCGCTTTCACCGGCTTTGGAACAGTAGCAGGGTCATCCGACAGTTTCGACTTCACAGACTCCTCTTTTTCATAGAATGAATCGCGGCCGGTAAGGTCAAAATCATCGAATTCATCCGTGCCTGTTTCTTCCTGAACCGGCTGACGGGAAGTTTCTTCCACGATCACCGGTTTCGAAGCCTTTTTGTTTTTGCGTTTTTTCTTTTTGGGCTGCTCTTCCCGGATTTCTTCCTGCTTTGCCCCATAGTTTCCCTGACCGGCAGAATAATCCAGTCCGCGATAAGTCTCCAGCTCCGCTCTCATATCTTTTCTCTTTAAAAGAAGATTGATCACCACAAAGAGCAATACTACACACAGCCCGATCATCCCATACAGAATATACATAAGAAGATTGACACGGTCACGATAGCTGCTGACCTCCGATTTCAGCGTAGTGATGGTATTATCCGCTTCTTCCAGTGTTTCCTTCGCGACGCTCACGTAGCGAGAATCTTCCGTCTCGGCCTCTGTTTCCGCTTCTGTTTCCGGAGCCACGGTCTGGGCCTCTGTCTCCGCTTCTGAATCCGCGGAAACTTCCGCTGTCACATACAGGTAATACGTATACGCGTCGCCATTCTCCGCGACTACCACAATAGAAACTGTGCCCGCCCCGTCAGTAAGCTCTGTGCCGGTAATGCTGTCAATATAGGCAGCGCTGTTCGACGGCACCGGATCCAGAGAAAGTGTCGTCGTGCCGGCCGGAACCGTGACATTATATTCGGTCGTGCCATAGGCAAAATCCGGAGAAACAACCGCTCCCTCTGTCGTAATTCCCAGTGAAGACAGCGAGTTGTCCGCCGAAAGGCTGTCCGCAGACACAAATACGCCGCAAAGCAGCAGCATGGAAAAAAGCAGCAGCGCTGTCATTGGTTTCCTGATCATTTGTTTTTTCATTATCTATACTCTCCTTATTGTTGAAAGCAGTTATGCCTCGTCGATCGCCTTGCCGATGTCGTGACGGTAATATTTATTGGAAAATGAAATCCAGTCCACTGCCTCGTAGGCGTTGGCCCGCGCTGTCTTCAGATCAGCACCGGTAGCCGTCACGCCGAGCACACGCCCGCCGTTGGTCACAATAACGCCGTCTTTTTTCGCGGTACCCGCATGGAACACATAATAGCCGTCTTTCCCCTTAAAATTCTCCAGCCCGTCGATACGGATGCCCTTCTCATAGTGAACCGGATAGCCGTCGGAGGCAAGTACCACGCACACCGCGGCGTTGTCTTCAAACTCCAGATCGATCTGATCCAGAGTTCCGTCGATGCAGGCTTCAAAAACTTCAATAATATCCGTCTTCATGCGGGGCAGCACCACCTGCGCTTCCGGATCGCCAAAGCGTGCATTGTACTCCAGTACCTTCGGACCGTCTTCCGTCAGCATCAGGCCAAAGAAAATAATGCCCTTAAACGGCCGTCCTTCCGCTGCCATCGCATCCACAGTAGGCTGATAAATCTTTTCCTGGCAGAACGCGTCAATCTCTTTTGTATAGAAAGGACTCGGAGAAAAAGTACCCATACCTCCGGTATTCAATCCCGTATCTCCGTCTCCCGCACGCTTGTGATCCTGTGCGGAGGTCATCGGTTTGATCGTTTTGCCATCCACATAGGACAGCACCGACACCTCGCGGCCGGTCATAAATTCTTCGATGACCATGCAGTTTCCGGCGCTGCCGAACTTCTTATCCTGCATGATCTCCTTCACACCGGCTTTCGCCTCTTCCAGTGTATTGCAGATCAGTACACCCTTGCCGAGCGCCAGGCCGTCCGCTTTTAATACGATCGGCATCTTCGCAGTTTCGAGGTACTTAAGCGCCGCCTCCGCGTCGGTAAAGTTCTCATACGCCGCTGTCGGGATGTTGTATTTTTTCATCAGATCCTTGGAAAATGCTTTGGAGCCTTCCAGAATCGCTGCGTTCTTCCTCGGCCCGAACACACGCAGTCCCTGCGCCTCAAATACATCCACGATACCGCCGACCAACGGGTCGTCCATGCCAACCACAGTCAGATCGACCTCTTTTTCTTTTGCAAACGCAGCCAGGCGGTCGAATTCCATCGCGCCGATCGCCACACACTCTGCATATTCTTCAATCCCGGCGTTGCCCGGCGCGCAGTAGATCTTGTCCACCTTCGGGCTCTGCGCTACCTTCCACGCGATCGCGTGCTCTCTGCCGCCGCTGCCAACGATCAATACTTTCATAGGTTCCTCCTCATGTACTGTCTGTCACATCACTCATATGCCACTTCAGCAGATATTTTCTGCCATATTACTGTATAACAGATGCCTTTCCGTCTTTTACCTGCACCCTTCCGTTCGCGATCAGGTCGATCGCCTGAGGCAAAAGAATCCATTCCGCCTGCTCCATCACGCGGCGCTGCAGAATCTCCGGGGTATCCCCCGGCTGAACCTCGACTGCTTTCTGCAGAAGGATCGGCCCGGTATCCGTACCTCCGTCGACAAAATGAACGGTCGCTCCGGTCACCTTCACACCGCGGGCAAGCACCTGCTCATGTACCTTCAATCCGTAATAACCGGTCCCACAGAATGACGGAATCAGCGCCGGATGAATGTTGATGATACGGTTCGGGAACGCGTCCACCACGCACTGCGGAATCACGACAAGGCACCCCGCCAGCACGACCAGATCCGCACCTGATTCCTGCAAAAGCGCCAGCAGTGCCCGGTCAAACTCCTCCGGATCCGGATATTGCTTCCTTGTAATGCAGACAGAGGGAATCCCGGCCTTCTTCGCGCGCTCCAGCGCGTAGGCTTTCGTACTGTTGCTGATAACGCGCACGATCTTTGCATTTGTAATTTTCCCATCCGCGACCGCGTCCAGGATTGCCTGCAGGTTCGTGCCTCCTCCGGATACCATCACCGCGACTTTCAGCATAATACGACTCCTTTTTCTCCGGCTTCGATATGACCGATCTCATAGACGGTCTCGCCAGCCGCTTCCATCGCCCGTTTCGCTGCCTCTGCATCTGCGGGGTCGACCGCGACTGCCATACCGATACCCATGTTATAGGTATTATACATCATGTGTTCGTCAATTTCACCCTTTTTCGCCAGCAAACCAAAAATTGCCGGCACCGGATAGCTGTCCTTGCGGATCACCGCTTTCATGCCCTCCGGCAGCATCCGCGGCACATTCTCATAAAAACCGCCGCCCGTGATATGGCTGCAGGCTTTTATACGCACGCCCGCTTCTTTTACGCTGCGGAGCGCTTTTACGTAGATCCTCGTTGGAGTCAGCAGTGTCTCGCCGAGCGTGCCGCCCAGCTCGTCATAGTATGTCTCCAGTGCTTCCTTCTCCATCGGGAACACCTTGCGCACCAGGGAAAAGCCGTTACTGTGAACACCGGACGATGCGATACCAAGGATCACATCCCCATCCTTCACATCCGCGCCGGTGATCAGATCCTTCTCATCGACCACGCCGACCGCAAATCCGGCCAGATCATACTCATCCTCCGGCATCAGCCCCGGATGCTCCGCAGTCTCGCCGCCGATCAGCGCCGCACCGGCCTGCGCGCAGCCTTCCGCCACACCGCTAACGATAGCGGCGATCTTCTCCGGATAATTTTTGCCGCAGGCAATGTAATCCAGGAAAAACAGCGGCTCGCCGCCCGCGCACGCGATATCGTTCACGCACATTGCCACGCAGTCAATGCCGATCGTGTCATGCTTATCCAGCAGAAACGCCAGCTTCAGCTTCGTCCCCACACCGTCCGTACCGGAAACCAGCGTCGGCTTTTCCATCTTTTTGATCGCGTCCATTGAGAACGCGCCGGAAAACCCTCCGATGTTCGTCAGCACCTCCGGACGCATTGTCTTTTTGATGTGCTCTTTCATCAGCTCTACTGACCGGTATCCGGCCTCAATGTCTACGCCTGCATTCTTGTAATCCATAATTTTTCTCCCTTATGTGTATGATACAAGGGACAAAAGGTCAGGAATGGAACGCCTGCGTTCCAATTCATGACCCCGGGGACCGTAGTATCATCCCCAAATGTCACTCAAATCATGTCATCAGTTACAGTCATCCGGATCAATACGCTTTATATCCGACTTCCTGAAGCCGCTGATCTTTCGCTTCCACCTGGCTTCCCAGCTCTTTCGCGTAATCCTTCACCTCCTGCAGCAGCTCCGGATCAGAAGTCGCCAGGATCTTTGCCGCCAGGATGGCAGCATTCACGCCTCCGTTGATCGCCACAGTCGCCACCGGAATGCCGGTCGGCATCTGCACGATCGAGTACAGAGAGTCCCTGCCGCCGAGTGATGTCGTGTGCATCGGAATACCGATCACCGGCATCGGGAAGATTGCCGCGCACATACCCGGCAGATGCGCCGCCATGCCCGCTCCGGCAATGATCACCTTGAATCCTTTTTCTTCCGCGGTCTTCGCATATTCAAAAAACACATCCGGCTCCCTGTGCGCCGATATGATCGTCATCTCATAGTCAATCCCAAACTTTTCCAGCATGTCCGCCGCCTTGCTCATCACCGGCATATCGGAATCGCTGCCCATCACAATACCTACTTTTGCCATCGTTCCTGCTCCTTTCGTTTCTTGCTTTCATATGATTCTAGCCATTCTGAGGATTGTTGTCAATGACTATTATAAATCTGATAATACGACAGATTGCTTCGTGCTATCGCACTCCTTGTATTATCATATAACAAAGTTATAGTCATCCGGTATTTCTTTTGGCGACTTCCATTTCGCGAGCTGGCTGTATACATACTCAAAGTCCGGCGTACCCATAAGGTCATAAGGAGTCGCCTGGTAGACGTAATAATTCAGCCAGTTCGTATAGAGATTGTTCGCGTGCGAACGCCACATCAGCAGCGGCTTCACGGACGGATCATCATCACGGTAGTAATTCTTCGGAATATCAATCGGAAGTCCCTTGTCCAGATCGCGGTGATACTCACCGTCCAGCGTCACTCGATCATACTCCGGATGTCCCATGACGAAAATGCGCCGCCCGCCGTCCGCCATCGCCAGAAAAACGCCGGCTTCATCCGACTCCGCAAGGATCGTGATCTCCTCCACCTTACGGATCTCTTCAACCGGCACTTCCGTGTGCCGGGAGTGCGGGGCGAGGAATACATCGTCAAAGCCGCGCACCAGAGGAATCTTGCGGTTCTTCACACGGTGCCAGAACAGGCCGAACATTTTCTTATCGAGGAGCCGTTTCTGCAGCCCGTAATAATGATACATCGCGGCCTGTGCTCCCCAGCAGAGGTAGATGGTGGACGTCACATGCATATTCGTCCAGTCCATGATCTCCACCAGCTCGTCCCAGTAGTCAACCTCCTCAAATTCCATCAGTTCCACCGGCGCGCCCGTAATGATCATGCCGTCAAAGCGCTGATCGCGGATCTCGGAAAACTCCACATAGAATTTGTTCAGGTGGCTCATGGAAGTGTTTTTCGCCTCATGTGAAGTCACTTTTACAAATGTCACTTCCACCTGCAGCGGTGTGTTGGAAAGGGATCGCAGCAGCTGCAGCTCCGTATCCTCCTTCAGCGGCATCAGATTCAATATTGCAATATGGATCGGACGGATATTCTGGTGCACCGCCCGATTCTCATCCATAACAAAAATATTCTCCCGTTCCAGTATTTCTTTTGCCGGAAGTTCGCTCTGTACCCGAATCGGCATCAGTCTGTTTCCTCCTTCATGTATCAAACTATCTCCTGTGGAAAACAGCAGGGCCGTGTCTGTCAGCCACGGATCCTGTCATCATCTTTCACTGCATATCCACAAGTTTCAGGAAATCCTCCTCTGAAAGGATCGGTATTCCCAGTTCTTTCGCCTTTTTGTTTTTCGCAGAATTGGACGCCGTATCGTTATTGATCAGATAATCGGTCTTCTTCGTCACACTGCCTGTCGCCTTGCCGCCGCGTTCTTCTATAAACGCTTTCAGTTCATTGCGGTTCGCAAAGTGCTCGACGCTGCCTGTAATGACGAAGGTCTTTCCGGAAAGGCTCTGTACCGTGCCGTTCTCCTGTGGTTTCTCAATCTGCAGCTCGGCGAGCAGCTGATCCAGCTGCCGCATATTTCCCTCATCTGCAAAATAGTCCGCGACCGAACCGGCGATCACCTCTCCGAGTCCCTCGATTGAATCAAGCTCTTCCAGATCCGCCGTGCGGATACGATCAAGGTCATGATCAAAATGACGACAGATCAGCTTCGCATTCGCCACACCGATATTCGGTATGCCAAGCCCATAGATCAGACGGGGAAGCGTTGTGGCACGGGCTTTCTCCGTACTCTGGATCAGATTGGCACAGGATTTTTCCCCAAAGCCTTCCAACCGGGCGATCTCATCCCGATGCTCCGCCAGATGAAAAATATCCGCGAACGTATGGATAAAGCCATGTCCGATAAATTTTTCCAGTGTTGCCTCGGAAAGCCCCTCGATATTGAGCGCATCGCGGCTTACAAACAGGGTAAAAGCCTTGATCTTCTTCGCGCTGCACTGCTCATTTGTGCAGTACAGGGTCTCGACCGCGTCCGCTTCCCCCTGCGGGGATCTTCGGATCTCGGTCACGCCGCCGCAGGCCGGACAGATCTTCGGAATATCGAGTTTTCCGCTTCGTGTCAGGTTCTCCGCGATCTGCGGTATGATCATATTCGCTTTGTAAACCGTAATCTGATCCCCAATGCCAAGCTGCAGGGACTTCATCACGCTGATGTTGTGCACACTCGCCCGGCTGACCGTACTGCCCTCCAGCTCAACCGGTTCGAAAATTGCCACCGGATTGATCAGCCCGGTGCGCGACGGGCTCCACTCAATCTCCAGCAGGCGGGTCTCACTCGTCTCATCCTTCCATTTAAAAGCGATCGAGTCCCGCGGGAATTTAGCCGTGCGGCCGAGTGACTGACCATAGGAAATATTTTCATAAAGTGCTACCAGCCCGTCCGAGGGCACTTCATAATGCTGTATCTTCTCTGCAAACCACGCTACCGTATCCGCCACCAAAGCCGCGGTGATCTTTTTGTATTCAACAGTCTCAAAGCCCTGCCGCTTCAGCCACTCCAGTTGCTCGCTTCTGGAATTTTTAAAATCCACGCCGTCCGCTTTCACAAGAGCAAATGCGTAAAACCGCACATGCCGCTTCGCTGTGATCTCGTTGTTCAGCTGCCGCACAGAACCGCTGCAGAGATTCCGCGGATTCTTATAGCGAGCGTCCGCGTCATCAATCTCTTCGTTGATCTTTTCAAATTCCGGATAGGTGATGATTGCTTCTCCCCGCAGCACCAGTTCCCCCTGATATGGAATCCGCAGCGGGATATTCTGAAATACCTTCGCGTTATTCGTGATCACCTCGCCGATCTCACCGTTGCCGCGCGTGACCGCCTTTGCAAGCTCGCCGTCCTGGTATGTCAGCACAACCGTCAGCCCGTCCAGCTTCCAGGAAAGAAGAATCTCGTGTTCTCCGGCAAATGCTGCCAGATCCTCCCTGGACTTCGTCTTGTCCAGAGAAAGCATCGGCGCCTCATGGCGCTCCTTCGGAAGCGTGTCCAGCGCTTCATATCCGACAGACACCGTCGGGCTGCCCGCCAGCACAGTGCCGGTCTCCTTCTCCAGTTCTGAAAGCTCATCATACAGGCGGTCATACTCGAGATTGCTCATAATCTCCGCATCTTCCTGATAATAGGCCCGGGACGCTTTCTTCAAAATGGCTGAAAGTTCTTTCATCCGTTCCAGCTTCTGATCCATAATCTGCCTGAATCCTTTCCTTATACTAATATCCCATATCCTGAATGCCGGCTGTTCAGACACCTTAGCAGTTGCCCGGATTCTTCGAATCCTGCAGCAGCCTCATCATTTTTGTATATTCCTCCCGGCTCACCGGCCGGTATTCACCAGGCTTCAGATCCCCCAGTTCAATATTCATCACCCGCACACGTTTCAGTGCAGTCACCCGGAAGCCGAGTGCCTCACACATCCGCCTGATCTGCCGGTTCAATCCCTGCGTGAGGATAATGCGGAACCGCTTCTTCCCCAGCGGTACGATCCTGCACGGCAGCGTTCGTACCTCAAGTTCTTTCAGATATACGCCTTCTGACATCTGCCGTACAAAATCCGTCCCCATTTCCCGGTCCACTGTGACCAGGTATTCCTTCTCATGAGCATTCCCCGGGCGCATGATTTTATTTACCAGATCCCCGCAGTTCGTCATCAGAAGCAGCCCTTCCGAATTCTTGTCCAGCCTGCCGATGGAAAAGACACGCTTCGGGTAATCAATCAGCTCATAGATTGTCCTGTCCCCCCAGCGCCTGTCTGTCGTACAGACCACTCCCACCGGCTTATTTACAGCCAGAAGGATCTGTTCCTCCTCACGGGTGAGCAGCTCTCCTTCCACACAAATTTTCTGATCAGGAAATACTTTCTGCCCCATCACGGCCGTTTCCCCATCCACGGTCACCCGGCCTGCCTCAATCAGCCGATCCGCCTCCCGTCGGGAACAGTACCCCGCCTCACTCAAAAACCTGTTCAGCCGGATTGCTTCCCCGGCGTTATTCGTCTGTTCAAACTGCTGTATTTCCTTATTCATATAATACTCTCTTATTTTTCTTTCAGCGAATGAATATCCGCTGAATTTCCAGTGCCATTTATCATAGCATAATTCAGATACGGAAACAAGAAAAAGGTTGCACGTTTCACATTCTCTTCACGGAACAAAAAGAGAGCCGTGAAATGTCTCCACCGCTCTCTTTCGTATGTAACCGTACGGAACAGTTACCTTTCATTTGATAATATGATCCGCGTCATCCATCAGCCAGCCGACGTCAGATACTGTGTCATCACATATCCCTCTACCGTGCTTCCGGAAGAATCCACAAAGGTAATCTTCGACCAGCCGTCATCCAGATTCTCTGTAACTTCCACCTGAGACCCGGCCACCAGAGATCCGAGCTTCTCACTGTCCGCGGAAGCTTCGCTGCGGATATTCACACCGGTGGTCGTCACCATCGTCCCCAGAGCCGCTTCAGAGCTGTCGCCGGACTCCGAGGAATCATCAGAGTCGGAATCATCATCCGAATCGGAAGAGCTCGTCGTGGTCGTCCGGGACTCAATGTAATTCTTCAGATCCTCATCCGCCTCGCACCGCTCATCAAGCGTATCACTTACATCCTGAATCAGAGCCTGTACATCCGAATCAGTCTGACGCTCCTGAACATAAGAAGTAATTTCCGTGGTATAATCCTCTGTCTGCACAACCAGCAACGTGCCATCCGAATCCGGCTGCAGATACATCTGTCTGAGAGTCGGTGCCTCCGTCTCGATACCGGTCAGCTTCAGCTCCATATATACATACACCACATAGGAGCCGTCCGTAACCCCCGTCTTGGAGTAGGTCATGATATCATTGTATGATTCCACTGCGACATCCATCGCTTCTACAGTCGCACGCGCGTCATCGTCAAAAGTCTTGCCGCATAAGGTCTCAAGCGTATCAAAATCCTGATCGCCGATCGCGTTCCAGTATGAAGTAGCGATCGTCAGGACATCCGACTGGTTCTGCACCAGGGTCTCAACCGTAACAACCGCATCCGTCTCCGCCTCGGTCTGAGCATCCGTCTCCTGCTCTACCGTCTTATTCTGACTGCTGCCTTTCCCTATATGCGTAATCAGCCGAACCGCAAAAAAGGCAATTATAATAAGTAAAATAATTGCCAGACCAAGCAGAATATATCGAAGATTGTCTGAAATCCATTCCCTGATATTATCCAACATGTTCGAAGCCCCTCCCTATAAGTGGTTATCCCCAATACCACATAAACGTAACTGTTCCGTACCTTCACAGTTACGGGGAAAAGCCCATTTAAAATCGCGTCGCGATGGGGCTTTTCCCTGTAAAATATACATTTTCATACGTACCTCGCAGCAAGTGCGAGGTACTGTACTGAAAAGCTACACATAAACTATGTATGAGTTTAGCATAATTGCCCGAATATGTAAACAGGCATTTCTTAAGGAAAAATAAATTTTAAAGAAGAAAACAGTTGAAAAAAGAAAACAGATACGGTAGAATAAATCAGATAGTTTGAGTCAAAAAACAAACAGATATTTTCAGGAGGAGACGACGACATGATTTTAGCAGGGGATTTCAGGAATGGCATTACCATTGAGATGGATGGAGGTATTTATCAGATTATCGAATTCCAGCATGTAAAGCCAGGCAAGGGAGCTGCGTTCGTCAGGACAAAGTTAAAGAATATCATCAACGGCGGTGTGGTAGAGAAATCATTCCGCCCTACCGAGAAGTTTCCGACGGCGCGGATTGACCGCGTGGAGATGCAGTATCTCTACAACGACGGCGACCTTTATTACTTTATGAATACCGAGACTTATGATCAGATCGGTCTGAATCAGGACGCGATCGGCGATGCACTCAAGTTCGTAAAAGAGAACGAGATGGTGAAGGTATGTTCCCACAATGGCAACGTATTTGCAGTAGAACCGCCGCTCTTCGTTGAGCTCGAGGTGACGGAGACCGAGCCGGGGCTCAAGGGAGATACCGCAACGGGTGCTTCCAAGCCGGCTACTGTAGAGACAGGAGCAGTCGTATATGTTCCGCTCTTTGTCAATACCGGGGACAAGCTCAAGATCGACACACGTACAGGCGAGTATCTCTCCCGCGTATAATATGATTGATCTCACTGCACCACAGGAAGCCATCTGGCATCCTGTGGTGCTTTTTCTTAAATTATAACATCTTACTGTAACTATTCAGTGCCTTCACAGTTACATCTTTCTTTCCCATTTTAATATTTTATCTTATAGTTTTATCTTATATCTTTTGTCTTTTCCTTTATCGTTTCATTTTTTATTATTTATTTTATGCATTTCTCTCTTGCATTATGTGATTTGTTGTGCTATAATATGCATCGCTTCCAGGCAAACAAATTGAAGTTACCTCTTAGCCTGCGGTGCTTCTTGTCATCGCAGGCTGCACCAGACAGAAAGGCGGTTTATTTGAATTACAACATCTTTGTAGAACAGATTACGAAAGAAGTAAAAGAACATACCAGCAGCCAGGCAAGGGTTCGCGTCGACCACGTTCAAAAGCTGAATCTTCCGGCCACAGACACCATGACCATTCTTTTCCCGGGGGAGAGCCTTGCTCCGGCCATCTATCTCGACAGCTTCTATCAGGAGTTTTTAGGCGGCATGAGTCTGTACAATGTTGCAGAAGAAATCCTTGCTTTCTGCCAAAAATACAGAAGGCAGGAAAAAATGGATCTCTCATACTATTCCGATTTCGAAC
>JAJQHQ010000010.1 GCA_021199655.1 Lachnospiraceae bacterium
GCTCCGCTTCGGTCCGCGCTAAACGGACGTCCACTGGACGTCCAGCGCCGTCCCGTCCATCCCAAAAAGAAAAGACAGGCTTTTGCAGATAAATCTGCAAAGTCTGTCTTTTCTTTTTGATGCTGTTTGGAACTGTTTTACAAGTTTGTGTACCCCATCAGATACTGGTCGACTTCCTTTGCCGCCTCGCGTCCCTCGCGGATCGCCCACACGACCAGGGACTGGCCGCGGTGCATATCGCCCGCCGTGAATATCTTCGGTACGCTGGAAGCGTATTTGCCGGGTGCGGTAAGGACATTCGTGCGCGGGTTCAGATCAACCTTAAAGGCATCGGTGACGTACTTCTGCGCGCCGAGGAAGCCTGCCGCGATCAGCACGAGATCTGCTTTGACGGTCTTCTCACTGCCCTCGATCGGCACCATCATCATGCGGCCGGTCTTCTCATCCTTTTTGCTCTCCAGGCTGACCAGCACGGCTTTGGTGAGCTCGCCCTTTTTATTCATAACGAACTCTTTGACCGTCGTCGTATAAATACGCGGGTCGTGTCCGAACATGGCGATCGCTTCCTGCTGGCCGTAGTCGGTCTTGCAGACACGCGGCCATACCGGCCACGGGTTGTTCGTCGCACGGGTATCCGGCAGCTTCGGCATCATCTCCAGCTGCGTCACAGACGCTGCGCCCAGACGGATGGATGTGCCGACACAGTCGTTGCCGGTGTCGCCGCCGCCGATGACGATCACATGCTTGCCCTTTGCGGAGATGTATTTCTTGTCTGCAAAATTCGAATCCAGCAGGCTTTTTGTCGTCGCCTTGAGGAAATCTACCGCAAAGTAAATGCCCTTCGCTTCGCGCCCCGGTGCGTTGATATCACGCGGATTGGAGGCGCCGCAGCAGAGAACGATCGCATCGTATTCCTTCTGCAGATCTTCCGCGCTGACATTTTCTCCGACATTGGCATTGGTCACGAACGTGATGCCTTCCGCCTCCATCAGAGCGACTCGGCGGTCAATGACAGATTTATCCAGCTTCATATTCGGAATGCCGTAGCGCAGCAGGCCGCCGACGCGGTCATTGCGCTCGTATACTGTCACGAGATGTCCGCGCTTGTTGAGCTGCATCGCTGTCGCGAGTCCGGACGGGCCGCTGCCGATAACGGCTACCTTTTTGCCGGTGCGCACTTCGGGCGGATTCGGCTTCACCAGGCCGGTCGCGAACGCGTTCTCAATGATCGCGCGCTCGTTCGCCTTGGAGGACACAGGATCCGTGTCAAGGTTGCACGTGCAGGCCGCCTCACAGAGCGCCGGACATACCCGGGAGGTAAACTCCGGGAAGCAGTTTGTCTTAGTCAGACGGTAATAAGCTTCCTCCCAGCTGCCGTGATAGACCAGATCGTTCCACTCCGGCACCAGATTGTTCAGCGGACAGCCGGAGGCCATGCCACCGATCATCATGCCTGCCTGGCAGAACGGCACGCCGCACGCCATGCATCTCGCTCCCTGCTGCCTCTGCTTTTCCAGCGGCAGCGGGGTGTGGAATTCATTAAAGTTCAGAATGCGCTCCATCGGCGCCGTCTCGATATCATTTTCCCTTTTATACTCTAAAAATCCGGTTGGTTTTCCCACGATTCGCGCCCCCTTTACTCATCCTGTCCTTCGGTGATCGCATAGAATGCCTCAATCTGAGCCTGCTCGCTGCTTAAGCCCTTTTCTTCCATCTGCACGATCGCCATCTGCATCTGCTTGTACTCATGCGGGATGATCTTTTTGAATTTCGGCAGATATGAGCCGAAATCATCCAGAATCTCCTTGCCCTTCTTAGAGTTCGTGTATTTCACATGGTCGTTGATGATCTCCTTGAGCTCCTGCACATCGTATTTCGATGTGATGAGTTCGATCGATACCATGTTCTTGTTGACCTTTGTGTACAGGTCGCTGTTCTCATCCAGCACATAGGCGATACCGCCGCTCATGCCTGCCGCAAAATTCTTGCCGACGCTGCCCAGGATCACCGCGCGTCCGCCGGTCATGTACTCGCAGCCGTGGTCTCCCACGCCCTCAACGACCGTGATTGCGCCGGAGTTTCTCACGCAGAAGCGTTCGCCCGCAACGCCGTTGATGTACGCGCTGCCGCTGGTCGCTCCATAGAGCGCCACATTGCCGATGATGATGTTCTCATCTTCTTTAAAAGGAACGCCCGCCGGCGGATAGACAATCAGCTTGCCGCCGGAAAGTCCCTTGCCGAAGTAATCGTTGCTGTCGCCGACCAGCTCCAGGGTCAGGCCCTTCGGGATAAACGCGCCGAAGCTCTGTCCGCCCGCGCCGTGGCATTTGATCGTGTAGGTATCTTCTTCCAGTCCTTCCGGATATCTCCGGGTGATCTCGGAACCGAAGATTGTACCGAACGCGCGGTCCACATTGGAGACATCCAGCTCCACGCTCCGCTTCTGGCCCTGCTCCAGCGCGCTGCCAAGCTTCGCCATCAGCACAGTCTCATCCTTCGTCTTATCCAGCTTGAAATCATACACCTGCTCCGGATCAAAGGTCACCTTCTGTCCGCCGCCCGCATAAGGATTGTTCAGGATATTGCCAAGATCAATGCGCGCCGCTCGCGGATTCGTGCAGTTGTCCATCTTCTTAAGCAGGTCGCTCCTGCCGACCATCTCGTCGATGGTGCGGAAGCCGAGCTTCGCCATATATTCCCGCAGATCCTGCGCGATAAATCTCATAAAGTTCACAACATATTCCGGCTTGCCGCGGAAACGCTTCCGAAGCTCCGGATTCTGTGTCGCCACGCCGACCGGACAGGTATCCAGATTGCAGACACGCATCATCACACAGCCCATCGATACCAGCGGTCCGGTCGCAAAGCCGAACTCTTCTGCGCCGAGCAGGATCGCCATCGCCACGTCGCGGCCGCTCATCAGTTTGCCGTCTGTCTCAATGCGGACCTTGTTGCGCAGGCCGTTCATCAGCAGCGTCTGATGTGTCTCCGCCAGTCCCAGCTCCCACGGAAGTCCCGCGTGATGGATGGAACTGCGCGGCGCTGCTCCGGTACCGCCGTCATAGCCGGAGATCAGGATGACCTGCGCTCCCGCCTTGGCCACACCGGCCGCAACGGTGCCGACCCCGGCCTCGGATACCAGCTTCACGGAAATATCCGCCTGATTGTTCGCATTTTTCAGGTCGTAGATCAGCTGCGCCAGATCCTCGATCGAATAAATATCATGATGAGGCGGAGGAGATATCAGGCTGACGCCCGGCGTTGAGTGCCTGGTCTTTGCGATCCACGGGTACACCTTTTTGCCCGGAAGGTGTCCGCCCTCGCCCGGCTTCGCGCCCTGTGCCATCTTGATCTGGATCTCTTTGGCGCTCACCAGATAGCGGCTGGTCACGCCGAAACGCCCGGACGCCACCTGTTTAATCGTGGAGCAGCGGTTCTTGCCGTCCGGCCCGATCACCAGACGCTCCAGGCTCTCGCCGCCCTCACCGGTGTTTGACTTGCCGTGAAGCATATTCATGGCAATCGCCAGCGTCTCATGCGCCTCCTGTGAAATCGAACCGTAGGACATCGCGCCGGTCTTGAAGCGCTTCACGATCGAATCCACGCTCTCAACCTCGTCGATCGGCACACCCTGCTCCGGATAGATGAAGTCCATCGTATTGCGGATGCAGCCGGATTCCTCCTGGTTGACCAGTTCTGTAAATTCCTTGAACATCTGATAATTGCCGGTGCGCGTCGACTCCTGCAGCAGATGAATCGTGCAGGGGTTGTAGCGGTGATGCTCGCCGCCGCTCCTGGATTTATGCCAGCCCATGCTGTCCAGCGTCAGATCCTCTTTCAGTCCGAGCGGGTCAAAGGCCTTCGAATGACGATAGTCAATATCGTCCTCAATATCCTTGAGCGTGATCCCGCCGACACGGCTCACGGTGTTGGTGAAATACTTCTCGATCACTTCCTGGCTGATGCCGATTGCCTCGAAGATCTGCGAGCCCTGATAGGACTGGATCGTGGAAATACCCATCTTGGAAGCGATCTTGACAATGCCGTTGATGATCGCGTTGGTGTAATCCTCAACCGCCGCATAGTAATCCTTCTCCAGCATGTTTGTGTCGATCAGCTGATGGATCGTGTCCAGTGCGAGGTACGGGTTGATCGCACTTGCGCCGTAGCCCAACAGTGTTGCGAAATGATGCACTTCTCTCGGCTCGCCTGTCTCCAGAATCACGGCGATCGAAGTCTTGCGCTTCGTGTTGACCAGATACTGGTTCACTGCTGAGGTCGCAAGCAGCGAAGGGATCGGCACGCGGAATTCATCTACGCCCTTATCACTTAAAATCAGGATGTTGGCTCCGTCGTGGAACGCCCGGTCAACTTCCAGGAACAGATGGTCGATGGCCTTCTCAAGTCCGGTGTTCTTATAATAGGTAATTGAAACTTCGGCTACCTTGAAGCCCGGCACCTTCATATTTTTGATCTTCAGCATATCCGTATTCGAGAGAATCGGATTCTGGATCTGCAGCACCTGACAGTTCTCCGGATGCTCCTCCAGCAGATTGCCCTCCACGCCGACATAGACCGTCTTGGAGGTCACGACCTTCTCACGGATGGCGTCGATAGGCGGGTTCGTCACCTGAGCAAACAGCTGTTTGAAGTAGTTAAACAACGGCTGATGCTTGCTTGAAAGCACCGCGAGCGGCGTATCGATACCCATGGCGCTGATGCCTTCGCCGCCGGTCTCCGCCATATTTTTAATCGAAGTGCGGTATTCCTCATAGCTGTATCCAAAGGTCTTCATCAGACGCATGCGCATCTCATCGGAATACGTCTCGACCTTTTTGTTCGGGATCTTCAGGTCTTTTAAAGCCACCAGATAACGGTCCAGCCATTCGCCATAGGGCTGGCGGTCCGCGTAGCGGCTCTTGAGTTCTTCATCATCGACCAGACGGCCTGCCACAGTATCCACCAGCAGCATCTTGCCCGGATGCAGACGTTCTTTCTGCACAATCTTTTCCGGCGGAATATCCAGCACGCCGACCTCGGAGGACAGGATTACATAGCCATCGGACGTCACATAGTAACGGGAAGGACGAAGGCCGTTGCGGTCAAGCACAGCACCCATAATGTCGCCGTCCGAGAAAAGGATCGACGCCGGTCCGTCCCACGGCTCCATCATCGTCGCGTAATAATGATAAAAATCCTTTTTCTTCTGCGACATCACCGCGTTGTTCGCCCACGGCTCCGGGATCGTGATCATCACGGCCAGCGGAAGATCCATGCCGTTCATCGTCAGGAATTCCAGCGTGTTATCCAGCATCGCCGAGTCAGACCCCTTCGCGTTGATCACCGGCAGCACTTTATGCATATCCTCTTCCATATAGCTGGAAGACATGGTCTCCTCGCGCGCCAGCATCTTATCCGCATTGCCGCGGATCGTGTTGATCTCGCCGTTGTGCACGATCATACGGTACGGATGCGCTCTCTCCCAGCTCGGATTCGTGTTTGTGCTGAATCGCGAATGTACGATCGCGATCGCAGACTCATAATCCTCGCTCTGCAGATCCGTAAAGAAGGTCCGCAGCTGACCGACAAGGAACATGCCTTTATATATAATGGTCCGGCTGGAAAATGACACGACATAGGTCGTCTCATTGGACTGTTCAAAAATTCTGCGGACAATGTAAAGCCGGCGGTCAAAGTCCAGCCCCTTCGCAACATCCTTCGGCCGCTCCACAAAGCCCTGCTCAATGTACGGCATTTTCTCCAGAGCCTTGTGTCCTAAGACTTCCGGCACCGTCGGCACCTTTCTCCAGCCAAGGAACTTTAGCCCTTCCTTTTTCACAATGCTCTCGAACATCTTCTTCGCCTGATTGCGCTGCAGGTCATCCTGCGGGAAGAAGAACATACCGATGCCGTAGTCTCTCTCTCCTCCTAAAAAAATGCCAAGGTCCGAACAGGCTCTGGAGAAGAATTTATGTGAAATCTGCAACATAATTCCTACACCGTCACCAGTTTTTCCCTCGGCATCTTTGCCTGCTCTGTGTTCAAGATTTTCTACAATACTAAGTGCATCTGCCACTGTCTGATGGGTCTTGATCCCCTTGATGTTCACGATCGCCCCGATCCCGCAGTTGTCATGTTCAAACTCGGGCCGGTACAATCCGGGCTCCCTGCAGACAGATTCTGTGTGTCTCATAGAATCCATCCTAACTTCCTCCTCGTGATTCCTCCTTGTGATATGTCCCGGCATACACATATGCCGGATGAAAGCTGCGCCATTGTGAAACTATTCCAGGTCGCATGGCTTACCAATATGTCCGGCATGGTTTTTATGCCGGAAACGGCAAAATATGTCTGCCGCATCTGCTTTCCGTATCATACACCCAATTTACGCATATGTAAAGAACAACTTTTTATTGAATTTTCAGATAATTTGATTATTTGCAATTTGATTTTATTGTTATCTGAGTTTTATCCAGATAATTTGTATATTTTCAATTATTCATATACAATTTACGATTGTGCGCCTCATCTTCCGACGTAACTGTTCGGTTCTTTTACAATTAGTTCCGACCATTTTTTCCGATTTATAATCTGTTTTTTCACGCAAAAATAATCGCAGTCACAATCGCGGTCAGGTTTGCTCCCATATGAAACAGGATCGGATAAGCCAGATTTCCGCTTTTCTCGTAAAGAAAAGCCAGCAGCAAAGCCATCGGAAACGCATATATCATCTGAATCGGATTTCCATGATAAAGTGCAAAAAGCAGGGCCGAAAGCACAACCGCCTGATGTGTCTGCATGCGTATACGCATTCTGGTATAGGTCAGCCCCCTGAAAACCAGTTCTTCCGCAGCCGGGACCAACAGACCAGGGCCGAGAATCTGCGCTATAAAGCTGCTTGTCAGCAGCGCCTCCTGCGTTGCATTTGAAAAATATGAATTGAATCGAAACAGGTTCAGTAACAGATTCAAAAGACCGCTCCAGAGAAGATTCAGAAGGCCGCCGCCTGCCAGACTAAGAAGCACAGCGGCAGCCTGTATTTCCACCGATTTTCCGTGCAGAGAAGAATCTTTCCGGTACATCCAGAGCGCAAAAGGCAGTACAAAAACTGCTGACAGCGCGGTACACGCCGCGCTGTCAAGTACATAACCCGCCAGAACTGTTATCATCTCCGATACGACCAGATGCAGGAGTACCGGAGAAAGCACATAAAATATCCAGCTCATAACCTTACTCCGTCTCCGGAATCACCGGAAGAGTCAATGAAACAATATGCCACTCTTCTTCATAATAAGACAGGACGAACTCCGCCGCAGCTTCCCCTGTATAGGAAACCGTCCGCAGCTCCCAGGCATTCTCACCGTCCGCCCAGATTTCCCCGGTCTCTACGCGTTCCTCATTGCGCACAATGTAATGATAGGAAAACGTCATTGCAGCGATGATCGCACCATTTTCATCATCCGAAAATACCGGATCTTCAAAATCTGCCTCATAATCATAAATACCGACACTCTCAAATTCCGGAAACGTGCCATCGTTTTCCCGGTAAAACTCTTCCGACTGGCTCCCGACGATCGCAGTCACGTCTTCCAGGCATTCCTGAAACAGTTCCTCCAGGCTGTCCGTATCTCCGGTCACAGCCGACGTATAGATCTGTTTCAAAGCTGATACAGCGAGCTCCTTACAGGAAGACACAGCACTATCCTTCCAGCCCATGCTTTCACAATAGTCGACGTCCCCGTCCATCGGATCGAGCGTCGTCTCCAGTGACTCCAGTATCGGGTTGCGGACAGTCACGCTGATCTCTTCCGGCAGCAGATCCGGTAACTCATAGCAGATCTTTGAAACACCTGCATCATCCGTTTCATCCGCAGTCTCTGATTCATCTGCAGTCTCTGATCCATCTGCTGTTTCTGATTCATCTGCTGTTTCCTGCTCATCGGCCACGATCCATGCACTGTCTGCTTCCTCTCCGTCCAGATACAGAGTTGAACCAGCCGGCACCGTTACCCGAAGTCCGCTGATCAGGCAATGATCCGCAAGCACATTCCACTGATCCAGCATACCCAGTATCGCGTCCGACTGTTCTTTTAAGGTAATATCACATTCCAGCTGAACTTTGTCCGAAGAATCCAGAAATTCCACATGGAAATCTGCGTACGATTCCCCGTTGGTGCCCTGCCGGGTGGAGATTTCCTCAATCTGGTACGATTCATACAACGCATATTTCCATGCCTGTACCGCTGCCTCATATTCTTCCTGCGAAAGAGCCGTGCTCTCAGACTGTTCCAGCATCTCGTACGCTTTTTCTGTATCGTTCTCAGTCAGCAGCGTAAGGTACTCTTCCAGTGCCCCCTGCGGTGAACTCAGTGGAAGGTAATGGATCACATAAGCCGCCCCGCCAAACAGGACGATCACAAGTATCAATATTATCAGTTTTGTCAAAATCCTGCGAAAAACTTTCATGCCAATCCTCCAATTCAGGGAACACATCCGATTTTATCCGGCGTCTGTCCGGCAGATGTGTTTGAATGAAACCTTTTGTTTCAATAAATGTCTTCTCATCAGCCTCCCAATGCTGCTTCATAAGCAAGAATCACGTTCAGGTTGGCTTTCTCATATTCATTCAGATGAGAAAACAGATCGGCATCAAATTCTTCCGGAGTATAGAGCGGCGTATACCAGGATTTCTGGCTGAAATACTCCTGTAAATCTTCTGAATTAAACATTCGTCCATGTAAAGCAAAAATCTCATTCCGGATCAGGCGGAGTTCACTTAAGCTGTAGCCATACAGCTCGCTCTCGCTGATATATCTGCTGCTGATGCCGGAAATAATCGTGTCAGCGCCGCTGCTGGTCGACCCGGAGGAGCCTGAACTGCTTCCGCCCGATGAGGAACTTCCGGACGAACCCGAACTGCTCCCGCCCGATGAGGAACTTCCGGACGAACCCGAACTGCTCCCGCTCGATG
>JAJQHQ010000102.1 GCA_021199655.1 Lachnospiraceae bacterium
GGATGTCCGGTACGAAAGTACCGCATTCGCGGTACCATTACTGCGGAATATTCACTATATAAGACAGCCACAAAACCATAACTGTTATTATTCTTTATTTCAATACTATAAATGTCATCATATTCTGTTTTAAGATAAAAGCAGCTGGAACAATTTGAATATGTATCCGATACACCGACCCTGTACAGCTCATAGCTGCAGCCGCTGGACACCGTCACCTCTTTCTTCATTGTTTTGATGATATCCCCATCATAATATACCTTCACAGAAACGGTAGCCGTCCCGGAATTTACAGCAGTGATCTTGCCCTTGCTGTCCACCTTCGCAATAGATGAATTGGAAGAACTGTATTTTACGGTACATCCGCCAGGAGCAGTCGCTTTGACAGTCTTGGATTCGCCTGTCGTCAGAGACAGGCTGGATGTATCATAAGAATACGGAGACGAATTCGTCACGAAAACCGTCTTCGTCATCGTCTTAATCCGCTTGCCCTTATAATAAACCTTTGCCGAGATGACAGCCTTTCCCTTCTTTTTTGCCGTGATTTTTCCTTTGCTGTTTACGGTTGCCACGGATTTCTTCGAACTGGAATATTTCACGGTACACCCGCTTGGAGCAGCCGCCTTAACCGTCTCTGACTTTCCCTTCTTCAGCGCGATTGCAGTCGTGTCATACTCGAAACTGTCTGAATCAGTGACAAGAAAGTACATCTTTTCCACATACCCGCCCTGAAGGGTAAGGGTAACGGTTGCTTTCCCCGTTTTTTTCGCTTTAATCTTACACGTACATTCGTAATAAACCCCGCCCCAGGAATCCGTCTCCTTCGTCTTTGTGGTTTTCACGGAAATCACGGATGAATTCGATGACTTGCCGGATGTATAGCCGGTTCCGCCGAATGTTTGGGTCGTACCGACCTTAATAGTATATACGCTTGTATTCAGCACCTTTGCGCTGGCAGCACGTACCGGCATATGAAAAGACAACACGGCGAAGATTGCCAAAAGCAGGATTCCCCACATACGGAACACTTTGTAGCACGGTTTTTTCATCATACGTTTCCTCCCATATAAAATCTTTATAAATGAAAGTATATCACAGATCCGGCAAAAATCTAGCCTGAGAATATGGATTTTATGGTCACTTACCCCCGCGCCCTGGAAAATACAGAAAAAAGGATGAGGATGAGTATCCAAACATCCCGGAAAAGGAAGCTGCAGATAATAAGTCTGTATATTCAGGACCATTTGAGCGGGCTGTCATTGCGAGAATCATAAATTACCGGGAGAATTTTTTCGCATGGGTAGAGGATTTTTCATTACCCACTACAAATAACTTAAGTGAGAGGGCACTGCGCGGCGTGAAAACAAAAATGAAGGTGTCCGGCCAGTTTGCTTCATCTGAGACAGCAGACAATTATGCAGTAATCCGAACCTATATAGAAACGTGTAGAAGGAATGGGATTAATGAGATAACTGCATTGATGCGACTGTGCAGTGGAAACCCTTACACCGTAGAAGAAATATTTTCTCAAAAATCTCAGCCATAAAAGCACGAATCCTATCCGTAATAAATGGCCGGTGAAATACCGGCCTATTTGGGATGGAGTAATTTAAAGCACTTTGGACTGTGAATAGTAACTGTATAACAGAAAAGAGATTTAAAGATTATAGTTTGCCGTTGACAGAGGCGGTGGTGATTGATATCATGTCGATAGGTAACAAAATCAAATTTATCCGGAAGCCTGGACTCAAAAATTGTGCTGCGGCAGTTTGAGGTTGTATCGAGGCGTTATCTGGCGAAAACATACGTATTTGGTGCCGGCATTGCGGAAGTATTATGCGGTGATAGTTTTTGGAGGAGCCTATGGAACATTATTTTTCAGTTAGATATGGTGATATTGTCGTGCTTCTCTATCATGAAAACATGCCGATGGTACGGGAGCTGCTGATGAAGAACAGCCAGAGGGAGAAAAAGCTGAATGTGTTTCTGGAATACTGTTATATGATCGACGTGAAGATGGCACTCGAAGGGTTGAATGGCGATAAAACCAAAGGCTTAAAATCTGCGATCAAATATGTTAAGGAATATGACATTGGGATGACTCCGGAACAAATCCAGGAGGCTATGGAGATGTAAGCACCAGATATGTATGCCTTTTGAGATGTTTGGGATTGGGGTTCGGGCGCGGAACATGATGAGCTTTCTGCAGCATTGGACAGCCGCAGTAGTCGATTTCAGTGTTTCTGAAATTGAAACATCGTGTAAAATTCATATGTGTTTCCTTTAAAGGACTGTTAAAATGCGAGGTTTTATGGTATCATAGTATAAAATCAAGGAGAATGGATTCTCTCTGTACGAAGTTTTGTAGAAAGGCCGGGTGGTCAGGATGGGCGATAATGGAATATCATCTGCATCGGATGATTTGCTTGTAAATCGGAATGTTAAAGACAGTGTGTTCCGAAATCTGTTTTCAGATAAAAAATATCTCTTTCAGCTTTATCAGGCACTTCATCCGGAGGATAAGGACACAACGATAGATGATCTGGAATATGTAACGCTTGAAAATGTTCTGGTTCGGGATATCTATAACGACCTTGGGGTTCGGGTTGGTGACAAATTGCTTCTGCTCATAGAGGCGCAGTCAACATGGACAGAAAATATCATAATACGATGCCTGATGTATATGGCGCGTACCCTTCAGGATTATTTTAAGCAGACTTCGCAGAGCCTGTTTTCAGAAAAACTTGTCCATATGCCAGAACCTGAATTGTACGTGATCTACACTGGCGATTCGGTAATTGATAAGGAATATATTTCTTTGTCAGAAACCTTCTTTGGAGGTAAGCAGACAGCATTGGATGTTCGCGTGAAAGTTGTTTTGGATGGCAAAGAAGGCGATATTATCAATCAGTATGTTGTTTTTACAAAAGTAATCAACGATCAGGTCAAAAGATACGGAAGGACGAGAGAAGCTATTACAGAAGCTATCCGGATTTGCAAGAACCGAAATATTTTGAAAGATTATCTGACCAGTCGCGAAAAGGAGGTTGTGGATATTATGATTACATTGTTTGATCAGCAGGAAGTGTTGGAAGATTATATTGCCAGCGACAGAAGAGAGCAGGCTGAAAAGAATGCAAAAGAAACAGCAAAAACTTTGTATGACAATGGGGTGGCTGTAGATATTATTGCAAAATCAGTGAAACGAAGCGTGCGTACTATTGAGAATTGGCTTGGACTTGTTCCTCAGGTATAATAGTAATTTTGCCATATACATTAAATAAGGATTAGATAGGCTAAAAAAGATGGCCGCACACGTGACCATCTTTTTATGCGCAGAGCGCGTAGGCGTTATATGGCATATGCCACATGCACCTCATGCAGCGAGTAGAAACAAGTCTCCATATTCGATTGTAAGCAAATTGTTGGAAATACTGATGATAAGAAAGTTAGTTCTCTACTCGGTTTCACCTAGCATTTTTTTAATATCTTCTACAGTAATACCTTTTTCGCGCACAAGCTTCAGCAGTGCTTCTTCTTCCTCTTTCTTTTTCGCTTCATTGGCAGCGGCCTCCAGCGCTTCTAAGTCATTCTGAAGCTCCTGCTTCTGCGCGTTCAGATCTGTAATCTTTTGCTCGTATCCGCCAATCTTTTCATCCAACTTCGCGATATTATCCAGAATGATATCCTTTTTACTCCGCCTTGTCCTCTTACCAGCCATGATATCTTTGTCCTCCTTAAAGGATTTTTTCTATTGTAAAACAAATGTTAAGTGTTGTAAAGAAGAAATATGAACTGCCCGTTTATTATTCAGGTTTCTTTATTTTCCAAAGCGCCGTTTGGTATCTGAAATGCCAAGCAGGTAGTCCGTTGAGCAGTCATAGTATTTGGCAAGTGCGATTAAAATCCAAACCGGTACCTCCCGCACACCGGATTCATAGCGGCGGTAGACTTCTCTGTTACAGCCGATTTCCATAGCGATCTGTTTTTGTGTAAGGTCGTGGTCTATGCGCATATCTTCAATTCTTTGATATTTCATCAGAATCACCTTAATTGGTATAAGAAAATTCGACTCATGGGAACGAAAAGAGCGGATGAAGTAATGCGGAAATTGAGAGAAATTGGGGCGATTCATCCGGATGAATAAGCAGAACAGTAAAGACAGGCGATGGAGGCAATCATGGCTTGTTTTTCCGAACTATATAATAATCATTCCAAGGTAAAAAACTGCCCAGGGATATTTTCCCCGGGCAGCATAAAGAATTCAACTGTTCTGTTGCTTATTCTCAGCCTGCGTATTTTGCAGCCGCATTTGCTCCAGCCAGACGTCCGGAAGTCAGTGCCCAGCCCTGTGCGCATCCGCCATAGGTGACATATGCCTTGTCAGATGCATTGAGGACGCCAAGGGAATCGTTTCCTACTACATAAACATTCTCAATCGCTGTCCCGTCTTCCTTCAGAAGGTTCATATTTACATCGACATCCATGCCGCCGCAGGTAGAGTATACATAAGCAGCACCGATGATGCAGTAAATCTTACCTTCAGTCTGTCCGTGAACATCATCCAGATTAATGGTAAACCCAAGCTGTTCTTCCAGAGCCTCCAGCGAATCCGCTATAATAACATCATTATATTCCTGGCCCATTGCCATGATCTCATCCAGATTTTCAACCGGGGTTCCTTCCTCATAAGTGCCGCCCTGGAAAAAGAACATTGGCTCGTTAAAGGAAATCAGCCCATTCGTTTTAATCGACTCATATTCTTCTTCGTTGATGAGCACGTAATAATTAGAACCAGCTTCCCAGGCGTTAAACGCAAGCCCCAGACCATTATAGTTTCCATCAAAGCTGTCACCATTGCTGTCAATCATCTGGTAATTCAAATCCAGGACCAGGGATGTCAGCAGGCTCTTATCATCATAGCTGTAGTCATCCGACCTGATGATCGTATCCAGCTGCGCGATGTGATCCTCCACTGCTACATCCTCATTGTACAGGGCTCCGCCAAGTTCGAGCGCTTCTGAAATAGCAAAGCCGTCACACGGGGTCATGCCTTTCGTATGCCAGGTAGAACCGGTATATTCCAGACACATTTCAGAATTTCCAATATAGCCGCCTGTAGCCAGTATCACAGAATCACCATAAATCTGATAGATGGTGCCATCATAATACTCCGCTTCTACACCAATCACTGTGCCGTCTTCATCCAGCAGCAGATCCGTAGCCGTCAGCTCCGTCATGTAGTCATTCTTTTCATTCATTGCCTTTGCTGTCTCAATTGAATTATTGTAGGCAATATCTTTTGAGGTCATGGTCGAATCGTAATACATCGTCCACAGCTGCCATCCATGAGAGTCGTAGAACGCGTACATATCCGGCAGGAAAGCAAAATCATAATTGTCTTCCAGCCATCCAAAGGTTTCTCCGGATTCCTCAATAAACAGTTCTACCAGTTCTTCCTTTGCGTCTCCTTCCGTATATTCCATCCATGCTTCAAGCAGCTCATCCGTATCAACAAACAGCTCTCCGCCATTGTTTTCTACCTGCTTTTCTGGATTTACACCGAGAGGTCCTGCTGTATTCGTTCCATTACCGCCGATTTTAGCGGCAGTCTCGATTCCAAACACGGTAGCCCCATTCTCTGCAGCACTCAGATAAGACGCAAGTCCCGAAGCTCCAAGTCCGACCACAATCACATCATAGTCCTCAAGAACTACCACATCCGTACTTTTTTCGATTGCGGTATACCACTGAGAGGAGTCTCCGCCATTTTCATCGATGATATCTGCGATAATGGTCTTTGCTGCATTGCTGGACACTGTCGCTCCGGAAATGCTGTCAACTGCAAGACTCTGGGACTCAATAATACGGGGATAAAGATTTTCCTCTACAGTCGCGTAAATAGCGCTGTATTCGTCCTCATCCGCCTGTGTAGCGGAACCGGCGCAGATCGTAGTGATGTCAGTGATCTGATTATTCTCAAACGTTACTGACAGCTCCATCTCACCCATTACTCCGAAGGAAGGGGTCTTACTGGTATAGGTTCCGTCTGCCACAACCGCTTTTTCTGTCTCAGTTGCATCCACACCCTGAGCGGCATCAATCGCTGCCTGAGCCGCAGTCCGAATTCCGGCCGAAGTAAATGAAGCACCAGATACACCGTCAATGTCCGAGCTTTGCGCCTCAAGAACCTGTGCGGCCAGTTCGTCCAGCGCAGCGCCTCCGACATCCGGGGTCTCATCCGGGCCTTCTGCACTGACATCCAGGATGCCATTCTCATCGGTCGTGATCGTAACTGTTACTGTACCACCGAAGCCCTGTCCTTCTCCCGTGAACGTGCCTGCACTGTAACCAGCCGCCTGCGAGTTTCCCTCTGTTTCCGCCTCTTCAGACGCCTGCGAAGCTGGGCACATGGAAAAAGCCAATACGCCCGCAAGCATCAAAGAAAACCATTTTTTCTTTCTCATGCTTATGTCCTCCTTTTTGTTTGTTTTCTGTCAAATTATAACATTTTAAGGAATATAAGGCAAGATAAAGCAGGATTTTTCTGATTTTTTAATATTTTTGCAGCTTTTTCTTTTTGTTCTTACAATAGGAAGGAATGATTTAAACAACAAAAAATATTGAAATATACCTGTCTGGACTATTGTGACCTTGTGTCGAGTTACATTTGAAACTGACCAGAGATAGGGCTTTCAAGCCATTGATTGTCCATCCATGTAGCCGAAGCCGCCTTTTCAGGCTGGTTTTGCCAAATAAAGTGACTTCTTAACGGGCAGATTGGAGATAACGCATTTAGTAATTGCAGTGACTTGATCACAGTAAAGATTTCAGATAGCGTGACGGCTATTGGCATGTATGCTTTTTATATTTGACTTGCGGCGGCGAGCGCAATCGTGGCGATGGTTGTCGACAGGACAAATGCTTTACGGAAAGCGTAAGGAATTTGAGATCGGCCAGCCGACTCGCACTTCATCATGCGAATGCATATGATGATTATGAGGAAGTGAAGGAGAAAGCTAAGATGGCTGTGAAGATCACAAAAAAGACAAACACACACAATACGACAGCATCCGCCGGAAGAGCGATCGAGTATATCGTGCTCCATTATACGGCGGGGGTTTCTTCTGCGAAGGGGAAAGCGGCGAACACGGCGGAGTATTTTGCCGGCACGACGAACCAGGCATCCGCAGATTTTATTGTGGATGATGAAACGATTGTGCAGTACAATCCGGATCTGGAAAACCGGTATTGCTGGCACTCTGGTGGGAGCAGGCGTTCCACGAAGGGCGGATCTCTGCATGGTGTGGCGAAGAATGCCAATTCCATCGGGATTGAGATTTGTTCGACGAACAGCACGGGGAAGGTTCAGCCTGCGAATGATAAGACGTGGAGCTTTACGGATGCGGTTGTGGCGAAAGCATTGGAGCTGACGCGGTACCTTATGGAGACGTATTCCATTGACGCGGATCATGTGATTCGTCATTACGACGTGAGCGGGAAGCTGTGTCCGGGAATCATCGGATGGAATGCGGATTCCGGGGATGAGAGCCGGTGGAGAGCGTTTCAGGCGGCGCTGGCGTCCGGGACAGCGGCAGATACTTCCGAAAGCCCGGAGAAGGAAAGCTTTCAGGTAAAGGTGAGTATCAGCAACCTGAATATCCGCACGGGTCCTGGGACGGGGTTTGCAAAGACCGGGAAGTATACCGGGAAGGGCGTGTTCACGATTGTGGAGACCTCCGAAGGGGCGGGATCATCTGCCGGATGGGGACTGCTGAAAGCGTATCAGAGCGGACGAAACGGGTGGATCAGCCTGAATCATGCGGTGAGAGTGTAAGCGTGTGGGGTTGTGGAATGCAGCCCCGACATAAAGATAAAAATGAGCCTGTCAGCTGTCTCGTTTGGGATGGCTGGCATTTTTTTCGTTTTAAGACGAACGTATTGGTTAGACAGAAGAGCGGAGGGAAAAGCAGGCGCAGGCCATCTGGGACCGGGTGCCTTTTTCTACTTTTAGGGATTGCGCAATAACTGATTTATGCTATAATAAATTATCTGATTTGTGTAGCAGTACAGATGACGAGGAGTTATATGATGGTCAGGAATAATTTGGAAATCGATATCAAAGTGAAGTGCATGGAAGAAGGTATGACGCAGGCACAGCTTGCGGAGAAAATTGGCACGACCAGCCCTTATGTGAATCGGATTATTAAGAAGGGCGATACCGTGATAAACAAGACTTTCGTCAATATGGTGGAAGCGCTTGGGTATGATATTGAGATAAAGTTTGAAACTGAGAGGTAGCGGGTAAAGAAAAACAAGAGGGCATTACAAACAAGCCATCTTTCGGTGGCTTCAAAAACTGAATATAGGCGAAATACCTGATCAGGCGGCTGTTATAGGATCATCTTTGATCGTATATCCCCTTTGCCTGAGAAGATTGAGTGCTTGTGAAGTGGTGAGGGTTTTGGCCTAGTTCACAGGACGTGGTTCAAGATAACCATCCGGTGTATAAGGCTTTAAATCTGAGAGTATGTGCCAGATAGCGGTCAGGAGCATACGGCAGACAGCGATGATGGCTTTCTTGTGGCCACGGCGTGCTTTTATACGGCGGTAACGTGTTAAAATCTCAGGATGTTTGTTCGAACGCAATAAACCATTTGCAACTTGTACCAGTATTGGTTTAAAATAAGAACCGGCACGGGAAATCCGAGTTGATTTGATTTTCTTATTGCTCTGGTCATTACGTGGACAGCATCCTGCCCAGGATACGAGCTTCCTGTATAATACAAATATAGGGAATTCCGAGAAAGGTGGTTGATA
>JAJQHQ010000073.1 GCA_021199655.1 Lachnospiraceae bacterium
CCGGTGCCACCAGCGTACCGCTGTACTATACCACCCCCGCCAACGAACTGGACGAGCTGCTGCAAAAAAGCGGCGCTAACTGGTTCTTCATCGGGGATATTCGCATTTTATCCCATGTCAGTGAGATGGTCTTCGGGGGAACAATGGTCTCCTTTACGGAGAATGCGCCGCTGCCGGAGGACGCCCGCATCCTGTCATGGGAGCGGTTCCTCGCACTGGGGAAAGGACAGGAACGCACGCCTGTGCAGGTTTCCTATCAGGATATGGCCACCCTGCGCTATACCTCCGGTACCACTGGCAATTCCAAGAGCGTGGCCTTTTCTCAGGCGCAGCTGCGGTGGATGGCTGAGACGATGGCATCCCTGCTCAGCTTCAAAAGCCGAACCAAACAGGCAGTCTATCTGTCTTTTTTGCCGCTGAGCCATGTGGTGGAAGGAATATTGGGGGCTTACACGCCCTATTATCTGGGCGCACCTGCGTCCCTCTATTTCCTCAATGATTTTGATAAGCTGGCGGAGACGCTGCCCAAGGTCAGACCCACGATTTTCTTCTCTATCCCCAGATTTTACGAGAAGATTTGGGATCAGCTGGCCCAGAATAAGCTGGGAAGCATCTATATTTACAGTAAAAGCGCTTTTCTTAAAAGCATCCTGCGCCCGATCTTGAGAAGGTCGTTGCTGAAAAAGGCCGGGCTGGATCGGTGTGACCAGCTCATCGTCGGCTCTGCGCCGGTCAGTCAAAAGCTCCTGGAGGATTTCAGGGAGCTGGGCATTGAGATTCACGACGCCTACGGATTGACAGAAGCGCCGCTCATTACCCTGAACCGGCTGGGTGCTAACGACATCACGACCGTTGGCCCTCCGTTGCCGGAGACGAAGGTGACGCTGGCGGAGGACGGCGAGATTTTGGTGGAAGGTCCCCAAGTGGCGATGGCCTACGATGGCCGTGAAGACAACCGCTTACATACTGGCGACTTGGGTGCGATTACGGCAAACGGACACCTTCAAATCATCGGACGGAAGAAGGAAATCCTCATCAACTCCTACGGGAAGAATATCAATCTGCAAAAGGTGGAGACCCTTTTGCGGGACATTCCCGGCATCAGCGAGGCTCTGCTGGTGGGAGAACAACGGCCCTATTGTGTTGCTTTGCTCTGGCCGGAAGATGAAAAGTCTGCACCGGATGAAGCGGCACTGATGGCTGGGGTTCGGTCTGTCAACGAACAGCTTTCTCACCCGGAGCAGGTCAAGCGGTATGCGCTGATGTCCAGCCCGTTGAAAATTTCCACCGGAGAACTGACGCCCAACCTGAAGCTGCGCCGAAACAATATCATGGAGATGCATCAGCAGACGATTGACGGGTTGTACACGCCCAAGGCCACCATGGTTGGGGATGTCATCCTGATAGGAGCGCTGTGATGAACCGGCTGATTTATTGCGCATTGTCCAGCAGGTACGGCGCAAATCTTGAATTACGAATACTCATGCGGCAAACGGCAAAAGCCTTCGGCGTTGAGTCGCCGAAAACAGCCAGATGTTCCACTCCGAAACGGTTGAAAGCCTATGCACAGTTCACAGCAAAAGAAGCTATGCGAGCCATACAAGATGGGGATGATCTCGAAACGCTGCATCAGAAACTATATGAAATGGCCTATGCTCTGGGGAACCGTCTTCGCGGATGGCTGAGGCCTGTGGATAAAAAGGAGTGCCTTGCCATTGTTACTCAGCTCTATCGCAACATTGGGATTCAGATGGAAGAAGAAGCTCCCGGAACCGTTTGTGTTCGCAAATGCTATTTCAGTGACTTCTATACACCGGAAATCTGCTCTGTCATTTCTGCCATTGACCAAGGGATATTTGCGGGCATTTATCAATGCGGCAAGCTGACATTTCGTGAACGCATTACAGAAGGCTATGACGTATGCCGGGCTGATTTCAGATGAAGAATAAAGACCATATAAGCCGGGAGGAGGGGCTGTTGGAATGAAAAATGCAATCGTAATAGGCTCTGGCGCCGGGGGTGCTATGATGGCTAAAGAGCTGCAAGGCCATTTTCAGGTGACGATATTGGAGGCTGGGGGTGAATTTCAGCCCTTTGCCTTTTCTGTAGACAAGCTGGCTGGGCTTCGTAAGACCGGGCTGTTTCTGGATGAACGAATGATTTCTATGCTGTTCCCGGCTATGCGGGTGCAAAAGGCCACCTCGGATATGGTAATGGTACATGGCAGATGCACGGGCGGGACCACGACTCTTGCTACTGGCAGCGCATTGCGATACGATAAAGGGCTGACGAAACTGGGAATCAATCTGGATGCGGAATTTGAAGAACTTTCCAACGAAATTCCTCTCTTCACTGACCATGAGAAATACTGGTCCTCCCAGACGAAAGCGCTCTTTGATGCTTGCGTACGGTTGGGCTTTCAGCCAACTCCTACAGGCAAACTGGTGGACTTTAACCGCTGCGTCCATTGCGGTCACTGTGTGCTGGGGTGCCGTACAGGAGCGAAATGGGACAGCCGCAAGCTATTGGCGGAATGCATCGAAAAAGGAGCTGTGCTGAAAACCAACTGCAAGGTGACAAAGCTCGGCATTGACCGCAGTGATAATACAGTACATACCATCTATGCAAAAGAAGGCGGGAAACAGACGACTTACAGCGCTGATCTGGTCGTCCTGGCTGCCGGAGGGTTGGGAACACCAATCATTCTGGAACACTCCGGGATCACCTGTGAGGCGACGCTTTTTGTCGATCCCGTTCTTTGCGTGGCTGCGCCGTATCCGGGAGCCGGACAGGATCATCATATCCCCATGCCGTTTGTCATGCAGAGAGATGGCTATATGCTCTCTCCCTACATGGACTATCTTAGTTTTTTCTTCAATAAATCCTGGCGACTGCCGTCCAAAGATATACTTAGTATCATGATTAAACTTTCAGATTCCAGCTTTGGTGTTAGCCGCAGCAGAAAGGTAGAAAAGGAACTGACGCTGACAGACCAGGAAAGGCTGAAAGCAGGGGTATCTGACTGCAAGGCGATTCTGGGGAAAATGGGAGTTGCCGAGAGTGATATGTTCCTCGGTACCCTGAATGCAGGACATCCTGGCGGGATGTTACCGCTGACTTCGGAGGAATCAAAGAGCTTTCACAATCGCCGCTTACCAGAAAATTTGTATATCGCCGACGCTACGCTGCTGCCGGAGTCGATGGGAAATCCCCCAATCTGGACAATTCTTGCTCTGGCAAAGCGTATTGCAAAGGTTTGCACAGCTGCTATAGCATGAGAGTGCATTTGCGCCTGAGAAGGAATCTATGCAGGAAAAACGCCATAACGAATCCCAGGAGGATTATTTAGAGGGCATCTATGTGGTCAAGCGCCGGTTTTCATTTCCCCAATCGCACAGTTTATCCAACACGCGAACCAGCGAATGCCCTCTTTCCGTGAGTGAATACTCCACTTTCGGAGGGATTTGCGGGTATTCATGGCGAATGATCAGATCGTCAGCTTCCAGTTCTTTGAGATTTTGGCTCAGCGTTTTATCAGCCACGTTTTTCAGATATCTCCGCATCTGGTTAAAACGCACCGGCTCGTATTCCATCAGGCAGTAAAGGATAATCGGCTTATATTTGCCGGAAATAAGGGACAGGGTATAGCAATATCCGGTGTCTTCAAAGTTTGCGGTTTCTATATTTTTCATCACGCTTACCTCCAGGTAAGTACCTAACATAAAAGTTGGTACTTGTTTTAATCTGACGCTATGATAGCATAGGTGCAGCCAAAGGACAATCAGAAAAAATTCAGGAGGTTTATCGAAATGAGAAAAGATATAAAGACTACGGAAGCGATCTTTCCGATGCCGGTGCTGATGATTGCAACCTACAACGAGGATGGAAGTGTTAATGTCATGAACGCCGCGTGGGGAACCATGCTCGAAAGAGATCAGGTGATTTTAAACCTGACGGAGTCGCATAAGACGGTAAAAAATATCAAATCAAGAAGGGCCTTTACGGTAAGTATTGCAGATGCAGCGCACGTAGTGGAAGCGGATTATTTTGGTGTCGTATCCGGGAATAACACTGCGGATAAATTTGAAAAGAGTGGTCTGACCACGACAAAATCTCAATATGTGGATGCCCCGATCATCAACGAATTTCCCCTGTGCATGGAGTGCGAGTTTATCGAATATCAGGATGGAGAATACGGTTGTGGGATGATAGGTAAAGTGGTCAATACGACCGCAGATGAAGCTGTTATGGATGGCGACAAGGTGAACATTTCAAAAGTTTCTGCAATCGCCTTTGACCCATATACGCATGGATATTATAAGGTTACGGAGCGGGTAGGTGAAGCGTTCAGAGATGGCCTGAAACTGAAATAACTGCGGAGGCGTTGTATGGAAATCACTGCGCTGCAGTTTATGATTATATGCCCGCTGGTCTTCCTGGCAGGTTTTGTGGATGCTGTTGCAGGCGGGGGCGGTTTAATTTCCCTGCCTGCGTATATGATTGCCGGGCTTCCTGTGCATATGGCGATTGGTACAAACAAACTCAGTTCAGGCATGGGAACCGCGCTGGCAACCTGGCGGTTCGCCAGAAACGGATATATCATCTGGAAACAGGCCGCTTTGTGTGTCTCATGAGTGCAGCGGCCTTGCCAGAACGGAAAAGATGCCCATCGAAAATATTTCTCGATGGGCGTAATCATATCGTTTTTCAGTTCTTCGCATATCGTTTCAGAAATGCCACGCGTCAGCCGGTTTATTCGTTGCTTAACAATTTTTCCACCTGATCTCTTCGCTCAAAGAGGACACAGCCTCCGGCATGATCTTCCATCAGCACATCACCATCCTGCAATGCTGTAAACAGTTTTGAATGAAGTGCTTCTCTCACCGATGTATCCCGAACATTGATATCGGTATATGGAGAGAATGGACATGGCTCTGCATCTCCGTGGGAGTTGATATGGAAGAAGCCTCTTCCTGCAGCAAGGCATCCGCCTGAGCTTTTTTCATCACCGGGGAAGGAGATAAACAGCATTTCAGGATATTGCTCGCGCAGCTCCATGAGCCTGTTTTTCAGAAATTCTCTTTCGGCATCCCCTGGGGCCAGTTCTGTGCTGTCTTCAGTGACTGGCACAAATTCCACGTAGATGATTACCTTGCAGCCGCGTTCCTGAAGGACATGAATGAAATCATCGGAAACCACTTCGTTCAGATTGGAAGTAGTAGCCGTAACGGATGCGCCAAAGATCAGATGATTTTCTTTTATCTTGTCCATCGCCCGGATCAGGCTCTGGTAGATTCCGCTTCCGCGGCGCTCATCTGTTTTCTTCTCATCGCCTTCAATGCTGAAGATGGGAACCAGATTTCGGGATTGATCAAAAAGCTTAATGTAGCTGTCATTCAGCAAAGTTCCGTTTGTGAAAACCGGAAACAGAATTTCAGGAATTTCCGCTGCTTTTTCCAGAATGTCACGGCGCATCATGGGTTCTCCGCCTGCCAGCAGAATAAAGCCGATCCCTAAGTCTTTTGCTTCTCTGAAAATGGCATCCCATTCCTCCGCAGAGAGCTGTGCATACGCTTTCTCATCTGAGCAGATATGGTTCTCTCTTGCGTAACAGCCGGCACAGTGCAGATTGCAGCTGCTGGTGATGCTGGCAATCAGAAACGGAGGAATATGTTCTCCCTGTTTTTCCAGTTCAGCGCGCCTCCTGGAAGCTTCTTTGCTTGCCATTGCATAGCGAGCCATAAAAATGCTTTCCTTCGGGTCTTTTAACGTCGCCCTGATGGCACCTTTGACAATCTTTTCCACACCGCCTGTCAAGTACTCTCCAAGATTAAATTCTTTTTCTGCCATTTGTTTTACGCTCCTTTATTTATTTTCTATTGTAGCTTTTAGCTTTGAAACGGAATCATCGCTGATCACGTGTTCCATCCGGCAGGCTTCCAGCTCGGCCCGTTCGGGGTCAACCCCTGCTTTCACGAGTATCTCTTTCAGCGTCTTATGTTTGTCATAAACCCTGCGCGCCAGCCGTTCTCCGGAATCGGTTAAACGAAGCATATGATCCTCATCCACCCGGAGGTATCCGTTTGCCTGAAGCTTTGAGACAGCAACGCTGACGCTCGCCTTTGCTACCTCAAGCTTATTTGCAACATCTATGCTGCGGCAGAATCCTTTTTTCTGAGTGATCAGGAAAATACACTCCAGATAGTCCTCCTGTGATTCGTTCGTTTTATGTGAAAGCATATTGCGCCTCCTGCTGCTAAGCTAAGATGTTATGTAACTATTCAGGACAGTACTTCGCACTTGCTGCGAAGTACGTATGAAAACATATATTATGCTATAAAATCGGTGTCCATGGCCATATTGATCTGATATTCAGGATATTTTTGCTGTATGGCTGATTCCACTTCCTGAAAAACGGAACGCCGATCCTTTGCATCGAAGCTGACCACCAGATCAAGACGGATCGTCATCTGTTCTTTATCCAGATAAAAACCATGCATTTGTGTAATGTATTCATTCTTCAATGCCATGCTGCTGATCTCTTCCCGGATACGGATCACTTCTTCATCGATTGTGTTGATCGAATAGACGCCTATGGCAGTCAATAGTACATGGTGCTTTTCGTAAACGGCAATCGTGATAGAGCGGATGAGATTATCCAGTTCGTTTGCCCTGCAGGTATCCGGCACTTCGATATGTACAGAACCCTGATAGGAATCGGGACCGTAATCATGAAGCACCAGATCGTAAACTCCGTGTACTGTGGGGAACTCCATGATAGTTTCTCCGATGGCCTTTGCCATATCTGCATCCACCCGTTCCCCCAGCAGACGCGACACGGTTTCCCGCATCATGTCGCATCCGGATTTGATGATGATGAGTGAGATAATGGCACCGAGGTAAGCTTCAAGGGAAATGCCAGTGCAAAGGAAGATGACAGCCGCTGCCAGGGTACCAAAAGAAATCACTGAATCCAATGCGGCGTCCCGGCCGGAATTGATGAGGGAATCAGAATCTACCCGCCTGCCTGCGGCGATAAAATAGTTCCCAAGCATAATCTTTACAACAACAGCAACTGCGATGATCACCAGCGAGGCTGTGGTGTAGTCCGGAATTTCCGGGTGCAGAATACCGCTCACTGACTCCTCAAGTGAAGTAACTCCGGCGTACAGGACGAGCAGGGATATGACCAGGGCACTGAAATATTCAATTCTGCCGTGGCCGAAGGGGTGCTTTTTGTCGGGCTCCTTGCCGGCCAGCTTTGCTCCGACAATCGTAATGATGCTGGAGGCAGCATCTGACAGGTTGTTGATGGCATCCAGTATGATCGCGATTGAGCCGCTTAGTGTGCCGATAATAATTTTAAGTACAGAAAGCAGTGCATTCACTGCAACACCAATTATGCTGGTTTTGACAATCGTTTTGTTTCTGCTGTCTGCCATAGCTTCCCCTTTTTTAGCTCTTCCGGTGTTAAATTTCCAGTCCTTGCAAAATATGCAGGATGCGCAGACACTCATATCTGATGCCCATAAAAACTACTTTACTCTTAAATCGCTACCTGCTATAATGCGATTATAGGCATGGGAGGTGCCCGTGTCAACCACGCAGATTAAATGGAGCAGGTACTAAAAAACTTACCAGGGGAGGAAATTATAATGGCGAATGAACATATCTGTCCTTGTACCGTGGGGTGTCCTTTACAGAAAGCAATGAATGCGATTGGCGGAAGATGGAAAATGTCTATTTTATGTTCCCTGTCGAGTAACGGCGCAACCAGATACAATGATCTAAAACGAAAAATGGGCAGTATCTCTAATACGATGCTTTCCAAGTCGCTTAAAGAGCTGGAGGATGACGGGCTTGTAAAAAGGATGGAATATCTGGAGGTCCCGGTTCGTGTAGAATATGAAATAACAGATTCCGTTCGTTCCCTGATTCCGATTCTGACCGAGCTTGCCGTATGGGGCAGTAAATTAAGAGACAGCAGTGCAATATGAAAGAAGTAAGCTGACAGAGCTATTGTAAGAAACACATAGGATCATATATTGCGGTAACGCCCATTGGAGAGATAAGGCTCTCTGGTGGGCATTTTGTATTTATTCTATTAAAAACCTGTTGACAAAACGCTGACAGTGATGTAATCTCATATATACCAAGTAAACCTATCAAGAAAGTGGGGAATAGAATATGAGTAAAGTATATGACAGCATTACGGATTTGATTGGTGGAACACCGCTTTTGAAATTGGGGCGCTTTGCACAGAAAAATGGTCTGGAAGCAACGCTGCTTGCGAAGCTGGAGTATCTCAATCCGGCAGGGAGTGTGAAGGACCGAATTGCAAAGTCTATGATTGAGGATGCGGAAGAAAAAGGACTGCTGCGGGAAGGAAGCACGATTATTGAGCCCACATCCGGTAATACCGGGATTGGACTTGCGGCGATTGCAGCAGCAAAAGGTTATCGGGTGATTC
>JAJQHQ010000109.1 GCA_021199655.1 Lachnospiraceae bacterium
ATGTTCAGTCGGTCGCTGGATTTCGGCCAGAAGGCTCAAGATTCCGAGAGCCTATTATATAGAATCCAATCTGTTTCATCAAAAACATATAAGTATCCGGCCTGGCATTCCACAACCTTCTGGCGATTCGTCCCATCGTATTCTATCGAATACAATGTCGTTTCCCCATCATTCGGAAGAGTAATATAATAAATCCGATCATCCAGACAGTTAAACTGATACACTTCATCAAGGATAATCTGCTTGTCCTCCCCGTCCAGTGATATGCTGCAGAGCGTATTTTCCATCTCATACACACCATCCGCGTCATATTGGGCACTGCGGTAATAAATCCTGTCATCATGAATCTGCGGATAGTAGACCATGTCATCGCTAATCCTTTTCTTATCCGTGCCGTCCAATGCCGCTGAATACAGAAATTTATCTTCATCGCAGAAGTACATCCTGTCCTCATAGAAATTCAGCATCAGCCCGACAAGAATCGGCGAATCCAGTACCCGTTCCGCTTCTGCTTCCCCTTCAAGAGGTACCCGGTACACGCCATAGTCAGTTGAATAATACAGATAGCCCTCATATCCCCACAACACATAAATATTGTTATCTGCCCTGTAAAAACAGGTAACCTCACTGTCCGTACATTTCAGGATTTCCTTTGTATAAGTATCCGATACGCCATAATAAGTATCAGACCAGCTGACCAGGTACCGGAAAAGCCGCTTCGAAGAACAAAGGCTTCCGGTATGAAGGCAGGAGGAATCTTCGCAGGCCAACTCTAAAGACCCATCGGATGTATTAAAAAACACCATCCGGCTTTCCGAATCGTCCAGCGAAAGCTTCAGCAAAATATAACCCATGTCCAGCCATGTCTGTTCACCACCATTTTCCGTATTCCCCTGATTGTTGCCCAGACCTTCAAATAGTACCTCTTCATCCAGACCGGCATTTCCGTTTTCGATTTTATTCTCTGATTTCTTACCAGTTGTCAAAAGAACCGCTCCGATCAGCAGTAGCGCAAAACATACGATTCCTATTGTAACTTTATCTTTCTTCTTCATCTGCCACTGCCTCCCGATGTGGTTTCAGAACAGTATCAGAGTGCAGACCGATGGCCTGCTGTTCTGAATAGAAAAGACGTCATTATTTCATCACACCAATTTCCCGTTCGCAAAGCTTTCTCAGCACCGTGTACGTTGTCAGCTTTTTCCAGTTCAGCTCCCTGTTACATAAATTTACCAGTCCTCCGGAACCGATCGGTTCGTTCTCCCAGATCAGGTCTGCAAATCGCGCTTCTACTGCGCCCAATCCATGTGTTGCCATTGCATCATCCTCCATTTGGTCTTTCATTTAAAACTATATCATCGGCAGTTTTCATATGTTTTTAGTTTATAAATTGTAAACCAATTAAAGTTTATCATATATAAACCGCACTGTCAATCACTGTTTTTAAAAGTAAAAAAGTGATGAAAAAAGTTTCAGTATGACCTCCTGTCCTCTGCGGAGGAACGGATTGACCGCAGGTTGGGTGAGGACTCTGACCTGTTCCGGAAGCGCGCTACAAAACTGCGCCATGAGCAGGAAATGGAACGGCGAAGGAATCAGCCGAATAGGCCTAAAAAGAAGTCAAGAAATTATGAGCTTTGATAAGCAAGTTGGGAGCAGTATTGAACGCAACAAAAGTCAGAAAATCAACACCAGATTCACCGTCCATTTAGGTCGCGGCGCGGCAACGCTGCATAAGCTGATGGGGAGTATATACCGGGATGTCCATGATTTTTATGCATGGTACATCCAGAATCTTTACCAGCTGGTGGCAGGATTCGCATTCCATCCATCCGTCAGTTTCTTCCAAATAGAGGTGTCGGTTGACTGTGCTGCAGATTGGGCAGCGTACATCATATGTTTCCAAAAACACTTCTCCCTTCATGATACGCGCTGACTTACAACATAAACTATGAATCATACCGTGCCAAAGCCTTCCAGCAATTTTGATGGCGTGGCCTTTCACAGCAATGTTACGTCAAATCCTTTATTACTCTGACAGCGACGCCCTGAATGATACAATCTTTTACAAAAATATCCTCCAGCTTTTCATTTTCAGGATGCAGCCGAACCCGGTTCTTTTCCGGCTCCGGATAATATCGCTTCAGCGTCGCCTCGTCATCCATGAGGGCAATCACGATCTGTCCTTCGCAAGCAGAGTCCTGCTGACGGATAAGTACAAGGTCACCATCGTTAATGCCCACGCCGATCATGGAATCGCCGCTTGCACGAAGAATAAAGAACTGTCCACGTCCGAAGAGCGCCACAGGGAGCCTCACGTACTCCTCGATATTCTCCTCCGCATACTTTGGGATACCGCAGGACACCGCACCAAGCACAGGTCTCCATTCGTTCCTCTCCGTATTTTAACTGTGAAAGTGGAACCCTTTCCCTTTTCGCTGCTGACACTGATTTCTCCGTTTATAATGTCAATCACGCGTTTGACCAGGGCCAGACCAAGGCCGTTGCCCTGCGTAGCACGGGAGGTGTCTCCCTGATAAAATTTTTCAAAAATATGTTTGCCTACCTCCGGATCGATGCCACAGCCGGTATCTGATACGCAAACCACGACATCATCCCCCTCGGCTTTCAGGGTCAGCCGGATCGTTCCTCCCGGTTCTGTAAATTTCACAGCGTTGGAAAACAGATTATTCCACACAAGGCTTAAGAGTTCCGGGTCGGCACAAACGACCACCTCCTCAGCAAGATCCGTTTCAATGTTCAGTTCTTTTTTCTCCCATTCCGACTCAAAGGAGAGCAGGCAGGCACAGAGCTGTTCATTCAGGTCATATGGTTCCGCTTTAGGGAATATCTGCTGATTTTCCAGCTTGTTCAGCTTCAGAATATTGGTAATCAGGCTGTCAAGCCTGCGGGAGGCTTCTGTGATCGACTTCGCGTAGGTAATGCGTTGTTCTTCACCTAAGTCCGGCTGTTGCAGGAGCGTTCCGTAGTTCTGGATCACAGATAAAGGCGTTTTTAATTCATGGGACACACTGGAGATAAAATCTGTCCGCAAAGTTTCAATCCCGGCCAGTTCCTCTGCCATTTTATTAAAACATTTCCCTACTTCGTCCAGACCGTCTGCCCGGTTGATACTCTGGAAAGAGGGAACTCTGGCAGAGAAATCTCCCTGCATCATTTGTTCTGCCGCTTCCTGAATCTGCCGAACCGGCTTGTCTATCATGACATGGCGGCGAAGCGCATCCAACACCGTTGCCAGAAGGCTTAACAGCAACACATTCAGGAAAGTAGCCGAAGCAGCCTCTCGCAAGATCTCCGCTGTAAAAGTGAGCGCCAGAGTATTTGCCAGCAAACGCATTGCAGATGCCGGTTTTCACCACGTACAGGTTACAGTTGCTCCAATACTTTTCCAATATCATCATTGATACAGATGGATTTTTTCCGTATTTCATCTGGGGCATAGGCTTCATTCAGGTTGATGCAGGCATAAGTCGCATCCGGCCACTCGTGAACCATTCGCCAGAAGCTGAATTTTACTATGCCGGGCGTATTCATACCCGTGCCTAGTTCAAGAAACAGTGTTTTCACATTCTGGTGGCGGCGAAGGAACAGAGAATAGCGTTCTGATGCGTTATGCCAGCCCTCGTCCTCGACAAACGTATCATCGCAACGCAGGTTCATCGTCATTGGTTTTCCACAGATTGGGCAATGAGGAACCAGTTCTGAAGGAATTGTCATTTTTGGAGGTTCGCCCTTCGCGCAGCGAATTTCAATGGGCGCACCGTCCTGCCGCCGAACAAAGTGAGGGGGCGTTTCCCGCATCGTGTTATCCGGCAGTTCCATTTCCCCGTTTTCTTTTATTGTATATCCCTGTGATTCCACCATCTGACGTACTGCTTCCTCATTATCATACGTTTTTTGATGGCAGGGAGCACTGCACTGAAACAGCCCGTAATCGCCCTGCGTATAAAAGAGTCTTTTTTTATCAAATCCAGCCTTCTGAAAACAGTGATCCACATTCGTAGTCAGGACAAAATAATCCTTATCCTTTACCAGCTCCAGCAGGTCGGTATATGGTTTTCCGACACCGGCCTCATAGCGGTTGACCAGAATGTGCCGCGACCACCACGCCCAGTATTCCTCAAGCGTATCAAAGGGATAGAACCCGCCGGAGTACATGTCGGTGATGCCGTATTTCCGGTGAAAGTCTGCAAATGTCTTTTCAAACCGCTCCCCGCTGTAGCTCATTCCTGCGGACGCGGACAGTCCGGCTCCCGCACCGATCACGATAGCATCCGCCGTCTCAATTTCATTTTTCAGCAATGATATTTTATCTAATGCCTTTGTCTGCGTGGAAAATGCTTTGCTGACTGTTTCACCGAAGAAGGTTCCGGTAGATTTGTAAGTCGTTGTCCTTAAAGACATTGAAGATCACCTCGATTTCACTATGAGTCTGTTCTTTATATTCTTTTACCGTCCTGACCGCGATCTCTGCCGCCCTTTCATTTGGAAAATGAAATTCTCCTGTGGAGATGCAGCAGAAGGCAATGCTTCTGATGCCGTTCTGCTCCGCAAGCTCCAGACAGGAGCGGTAGCAGGAAGCGAGCAGTTCTTTGTCTCTTACCGTCAGCCGTCCGGTGACAATCGGCCCGACTGTGTGGATCACATAATCGCAGGGCAGATTAAACGCAGGCGTGATTTTTGCTGCACCAGTCCCCTCTTCATGCCCCTGCTGTGCCATCATCTCAGCACAGGCTGCACGAAGCTGGACTCCGGCATATGTGTGAATCGCATTGTCAATACAACCATGATTGGGACAGAAACAACCAAGCATCTGAGAATTGGCAGCATTCACGATCGCTCCGCAGCGAAGCGTGGTGATGTCACCCTGCCAGAGATACATGCCGTCCTGCACGGGGGTGAGGTCAGCAACATCTGTAATGCCTTTTTGCCGAAGCTCTTCCTGCAGATATTGATCCTGTACTTCCAGAAAATCCGGACTGACCGGTTTAGGCATCCGTATATTGAACAGCGCCCGCAGAAGCCGTTTTTGTTGCTGTTCATCTGCCGGAATTTCCATATCCCGGTACTGTTTTTCCTCAGAGAGAAGCTCCCTGATCAAATACATTCTGCGCTCATCCTGTGTCATGGTTCCCCACTGCTCCTCTCTTATAATCTCTTATCGATCCTTTATCCTCTCCTGTGAGCCCCGCGTTTTCTTACTGACCTCCTGCGACCTCTGGTAATCACCTATAATCTCCTGTTGATCGCCTGTGGTCTCTTATCCTCTCTTTTCAATCGTCTGCTTCGGGCAGATCTCCGCGCATCTTCCGCAGTGCAGGCAACGGCTCTGGTCAATTACTACCGGTTTAGTGGAAATGTCAATGCATTTCTGCGGACAGACAGAATAGCACAGCTTGCAGCCGATGCATTTTTCTCCTACAAAATAACCGCTCTCCACAGCCTGCGGCTGGCCGATTACAATGCCGTCGCGTGTCACATGGGGTGGATCGCTGATGTCGAAGTATTCCCCGCTTGCTTCATAAAGCTGGAACACCTCCAGCGCACTGCGGGTATCGGACGGATAAATCGCCTGCATATAGGTGTTTTTTTCAAAAATCTCATCCAGCTTCTCACTGCCAATGTTCCGAATCCGGCCGCGGAGGGATACAGATTTTTTATCCTTTGTGGCAGAGAGGGCAATGTACTTCTGCTCCATCAGCTGCGTGTAAAAAGCCTTTCCTTTCGCTGTCAGAAAGTATACGCCTTTTTCATCCCACAGCATCATATCTATGGTGCGGGTCTGGGGATGGCCGTCCGTTCCAATGGTTGCCACCGTAGCAGAATGGATTTCTTCAACAAGCATTCTCAGATAATTATTTTCGCACATGGTATCCTCCCTTAACAGTTCCCGATTAATACAGGGGACAATCGATTTCGCAAAAGCGCCGATAATCTTTCTTTTTAAAAGGCATTGCTCCGGGTGGAACAATGCCCGAATATTCCTGCCCGATTTTTCAGAATTACTTAGAACTCATACGGCGGGTTGCCGGAGAAGTCCGCGATCAGGCCGTGTGCGTTCTCCAGATAGAACACCTCAAAGATGGGGTTGTCAGCGGTCTGATACTGCCCTTTCACGATAGGATTCTGGATGCACATTTCCTTTGCTGCCATGTTGTTCTCAAATACAACCTTGCCGTGCAGACGAATCCATGCATACTCCGGGCTGGATACGGAAATCTCAATCTCCGGATTTTCCTGCATATCCTTGTAAACATCCTTGGTATTGTTGGTGCAGAACCAAAGCTTTCCATCCATCTCACCGGCAAACATGAACGGACGGCATTTTGCCTTACCATCACGGCCTACGGTTGCAAGATACTGAACAGGATTCGCGTTTAAGAATTCGATTACTTTCTTCATGATGAATACCTCTCTATAATAATAGGTAGTGTCAAATTCTACCCTGTTTTTAGTACCTAAATCCTATAGAAACCTTGATTTTACGGGAGATTCGCAACAAAAAGAGCAATGACCTCCCTTTTTCTGGTATAATGTCATCGACCAAAACAACATTCCACGAAAGGATAGAGGCATTGCTCATGGACATTATACTGTATTTACTTCAGATTATTCAAGACCTTTATCGCCAAAATTGCTGGCTGGTCAGTTTTATTTGCAGATATATACCACTTAAGCAATGGGCTTACGATGATTCCCACTCGCCAAAGTATCAGAAGTTCAAAACCGACGAGCTTCCCCGCGTCCAGATTTTCACTCAGGAGTGGAACTGGAAGGACCTGCTGTCTTATTACCAGCAACGCTACGACAAGATTATTAAGCCGGTGAAGCGCCGTTCAGATTGTGATATCCCGGAGAACTGTTCATGCCCCAGATGTCATGCTCCGTCCATCTACCTTTATAAAAACAATGGCAAAAAAGGACAACTCCTTTGCAAAATCTGTGATGCCAGATTCTCGCCATCCGAGGGGAATCGCTTCTCCTCCCTAAATCTCCGTTGCCCACACTGTGGACAATCCCTCGTGCAGAAGAAACATCGTAAGCATTTCATCATCCACAAGTGCGTGAATCCGAAGTGCCCCTATTATCTCCACAACCTGAAGAAGGTCGATAAGAAAGACCTGAACGAAGATTACGGCAAGAACAAATATAAGCTCCACTACATCTACCGCGAATTCACGATAGATTTCTTTAAGATAAATCTGAACTCACTCCCGAAAAACGCTTCCTCACTGAAATTCAGCAAGCATAACGCGCATGTCATGTCGCTCTGCCTTACTATGCACATAAACCTTGGGCTGTCGCTGCGTAAGACATCCCAGGCCCTGAAGGATCTGTATAACATCAGCATCTCCCATCAGCAGGTTGCCAACTACTGTAAGACAGCTGCTCTCTGCGTCAAGCCGTTCGTTGACAACTACGACTACGGTGCTGGCAGCACATTCACTGCTGATGAGACCTACATCAAAATCCGTGGCGTAAAAGCCTACATCTGGTTCATCATGGATGCCGCCAAACGCTCCATCATCGGCTACCAGGTATCCGACAATCGCGGCGTTGGACCATGCATCACAGCAATGCGAATGGCGTTCCGGCATTTCTCTGAACTGCCGAAAGACTTCCAGTTCATAGCCGATGGATACAGTGCTTACCCGCTCGCCGCACAGCAGTTTTTCCGTCAGTATGGAGAAAAGTTCAAGTTCTCAATTACGCAGGTCATTGGACTTACCAACGACGATGAAGTATCGAAAGAATTCCGTCCGTACAAACAGATGATCGAACGGTTGAACCGTACATACAAGGCCTCATACAGGCCTACGAACGGCTTCGACAACATCGACGGTGCCAACTACGACCTGGCACTTTGGGTCGCGTATTACAACTTTCTCCGCCCGCATAAATCCAACAACTACAAGGTGCTCAACGAAGTCGAGATGCTGCAAGGCGCTGATAACATGCCTGGCAAGTGGCAACTCCTGATCTTCCTCGGTCAGCAGACCATCCTGAATCTCCAACAACAGGCCACTGCGTGAACGGAGCGGAACAGTTGTCAAGAGGACCGTGGAATACCGGAACCGCCGCCTGGCGGTGAGGATATGCCGCGAAAGCCTCTTGACAACTGTTCACGGAATATCCTGTCTCAGGGAAAAGGGGCTACCGCGCCCTTTTCCTGCCTCCGGCGAGGACGGGTCTGGGCAGAGCCCAGGATCTGGGTCAAGGGACTGGTCCCTTGCGGGTCCTTAGGGCAGAGCCCTGAGCCCCCGGAGGGCCTTTCGGTATCGAAATCTGCATTTTTCAAGGTTCTATCGAGCCTGTTTTTTTTCGACTCAGTTTTTCATATGATACTTGACACTACCTAATAATAATTTTTGCTTTTCGGGAGACTGTCTGATCAGAACCATCTTGCTTTTCCCTTTCGCTGCTTATATAATAAGGCCGAAC
>JAJQHQ010000042.1 GCA_021199655.1 Lachnospiraceae bacterium
GCATATAGCCTTCGAAGAAGGCGGTCTGTGGCCTGCTGTTCTGAATAGTTACTTTGTTTTCAGCTTTACTTAAAAAATAAAAAGCAGTACAATAACAGCATTACAGAGAAAGGAACATTTATTATGGAAAGCAATCGAATCCGGCAGCAGTTCGACTTCTGCCTTGAAATGGATAAGGAAAAAAACATCGGACGGCAGACATATCTGTCTGACGGCGCAAGAAAAGAAAATGACGCGGAGCATGCCTGGCATATGGCGGTCATGACGCTGATCCTGAGCGAATACGCCAACGAAAAGATTGATGTGCTTAAGACCATCAGTATGCTGCTGATCCACGACGTCGTGGAGATTGACGCGGGCGATACCTACGCCTACGACGAAGAAGGGAAAAAAACACAGCGGCAGCGGGAGCTGGCCGCTGCCGAACATCTTTTTGGCCTGCTTCCGCCGGATCAGGGTGTAAAAATGCGCGCGCTCTGGGATGAATTCGAGGCAGAAGAAACCGCAGAAGCGAAATTTGCCCGTACAATGGACAACATCCAGCCCGCCATGCTGAACGCGGCAGCAGGCGGAAAATCCTGGAGTGAAAAAGGTGTGCATCTTAGCCAGATACTGAACCGGAATAAAAATACCGCAAAAGGTTCCGAAACGCTCTGGAACTATTCGCGGGAACATTTTATCGAGCCGAATGTGGAGGCCGGAAACATCCAGCCGGATTAAAGAGCTGCCTCAAAGAGGCTTACACCTGTCCTGCTCCCCTGACGCACGAATGCAGACCACAAAAGGATCTAAGCGGCATCTTCCGGGCGTCTTCCGGAGCAGGCTGCACTTCTGGCATCCTGTACCCTGTTAAGATACGGTTCCGCCGGATACCAGAGCGTATCGAGGCTTCTGCCGGAAAGCCGTTCGATCTGACGTACTTCCCCGGCAAAATATGCTTCCAGATATTTCCTTGTTTGCGGAAGCAGCACGCTCTTATCCTCATCCGGCAAAAGGCTCTCCTTTCGTTTCCTATCATAATATCCTCTAAATTTCTTATACGCGCCCGGGAGCCAATAGGTCAACGCCACAAACTCGTAGAAACCATAATGGAAGCCTTTGATGATCTGGAACTTTTTCGCCGCGTCGTCCGAAGCAGCCCGTTCATTCCCCTCGTTGGCACGAATCGAACAGTCGACATTCTCATCCTCTTCGATCCCGATAAAGTCAAACAATTCCCGGCAGGCAGACTTCTCGTCGCGCACAAACTCTTCAAAAAAGACCAGATGGATATTCTCCTTCGGAAAAGTTCCCAGATATTCCTGAATGCAGGAATAATACCGACTCTGTGAAAACACAAGGTATTTCAGTCGTTTCCGCATGATCTGCTTTTCCTGCGCAGGATCATCCAGTACCGAATGCACATAACGATCAAACGCCTCTGCGTGCCCGTATTTCTGATCCTCACGCACAGCGCCCTTCGGAAGAAAGCCGCGTGCCAGAAAATATTTATACGCGGAATATGCGCGATCCACCGGGTTGCGCATCATAAATATCAGTTTCGTATCGGGAGAAAAATCATGGCAGATCTTTTTCGCACATCCGGTAAACGTCAGCCCGGCGTTCACTTCTCCGCATCTTCGCGGGTCATCCGCATCGATATGACCGTAATAACGGCGCTTATAATACCATTTCCGTCCAAAAAACCACAGGCCCTCTACACGGTAATACATCGGCTCCTTTACATCACGGCATAACACGACATCTTTGTGCTGCTTTAGAATCTCAAAGAGGGTCGTCGTACCGCATTTCTGAAATCCCATACAGAGAAATTCCGGATTCCGGCCACGTACTTTCCCGTTCTTTCTGTCTATCGCATCCATTTCTGTTCCTCCGGTTCCGCGTCATATTCTAAAAGCGCTCTCCGCTTCACTCGGCGCTAATGGAAGCACTCTCCGCTCCGCTTCGGTCGGCGCTAAACGTCTCCGCTTCGCTACGGTCGGTGCTAAGCGAACATCCACTGGATGTTCAGCACCGTCCACTGGACGATCAGCGCCCTCGCTCACTCGGCGGCAGGTAGCGCCGATGATGTAAAAAACGCTTCGCGTTTCATCGGCGCTACAGGAACGACTCCCACAGCATCATCAGCCCCAGCCCAAACAGCACGACTCCAGTCACACGGTTCGTCGTCTTGTCTTTCAGATGGTTCGATATTGCCGCGGAGACCAATGCGGCAATCAGAGTAGACACAACGCAGATCACCAATGCCGGAATATAATTTACAACATCTCCGAAATAAAAATGTGAGACGGCACCGGTAAACGCAATGAAAGTCATTACAAAAACGCTTGTCCCGACCGCTGTCTTCAGATCATAGCGGAGAATCGTCGTCAGGATAAACAGCATCATCATTCCGCCGCCCAGTCCCATAAATCCGCAGTAAAATCCGATCACAACTCCGCAGATCACAGAGAGCAGCGGGCGATATTTCTCTGGAATAAAGAGACCAAGCTCTGCCTGCTTTGTTGCAGGAAAGAGAATAAAACGAAGCCCCAGAAAAGTCGTAAATACGACGGACAGACGTCCCATCTCCAGATCCGGCATATATTGTGAAAAATAACTTCCCAGAATGGTCATGAGCAACACCGCCGCTACCATCATCATTCCGTGCTTAATATCCAGATTGTCATTCTTCTTATAAACATAAGCGGAGCACGCAGAGGCAAGCACATCGGAAGCCAGCCCGATCCCTACCGCCTCATACCACGGGACTCCGAGAAATGTCACCAGCATCGGCACGATCGCCGTCGTCGCCGACATCCCGGCGAATCCGGTACCCAGTCCCGCCGCAATACCGGCTGACACGCAAACCATAAGTAACCTGTACATAAAATTTTATCCTTCAACAGTAAACCTGATAGTCATAGTAATACAATCAGCATGTAATAACAAGAAAAATAGAATTAAAAAAATATAAAAACTGAATAAAATTCGAATAAACTCGAAATATTCCCTTAAGTTTTCCATCAGTTATTATAAAGTTCCCACGTCTTTTGTCAAGCAAAAAAACTGTGTTCACCCCTTCATGTGAAGATACTTCTCCCGCGTAGCCATTCCCCCGCGCAGATGCCGCTCCTGCTTGTTCACGTCCAGCACTCTGCGCACATCCTGCGACAAAGACGGATTGATCTCCCGCAGTCTGTCTACCATATCCTTATGTACTGTGCTCTTACTGACACCAAACCGCTTTGCAGCCTCTCTCACGGTCGCCCTGCTCTCAATGATATAATCCGCTATTGTAAGAACCCGCTCTTCTATGTACTCTTTCAAGGAAATTCCCCCGAAACGACTTCTTAACAAAGTCTATTCGGGGGAATCGTAAAACAGACCTTTTGCCAGCAACAGGAATCTGTCAATCGTGCTTTCCGCGCCTGGTCCCTGATGTGAACGAAAAAACAAAGTTTAATTCCAGAAGTCCGTCATCTCTCACAGCAAAGTCCATGCTGTCCGCCTCCCGGATCAGCATGATAAGAATTTCCTTCATTTCAGGCGGTGTAGATGACATGATCATCATACGATCAGCGCTAAAGGTTACGGAGCCAAAAGATTGTCCTGCTTCTGCGACTATATCAAGCGGCAGCGTCTCTGCAAATTCCATGGCACTGTTGCATATACTTTCGAACAGATCAAATTTTTCCCTTTGAACGACATGAAAATTATGTCTCCGATCACTCAGGGTCCGCTCCAGCGTCTCCTGAGCCTTCAGCGAAGGATCCCGTTCATCTTCATCCATCTCGCTTTCTGAAAAGGACGTCATTTCTTTCTCCGCTTTTTGCTCTGCCTTTTTCCAGAGTGCAGCTTCCTCTGTATAAAATTTTCTTTCCAGTTTCATACTTGTTTTCCCTTTCCGCCTGTTTCGGATGAAATCCGTATTCTAAAGGCTTACAAGATATAGTCTATCAGAATCTATTAAAAACTACAATCGTAATGTATGCTAAAAACGCACAAAAAACTATCTGACTGTTTACGAGGTACAGGTGATAAAATGAATCAGAACTCCATAGGAAAAAGGATCAGTGAAGTAAGGAAAGACCGCGGTTACAGCGGCGAACAGTTCGCAGAACTGGTACATATCACTCCTGTCTATGCAAGGCAGATTGAATCCGAAAAATCCAAAAAGGCCCCAAGCCTGCCGTTGCTGATCGATATCTGCAACACGCTCCGTGTCTCCCCTGATTATCTGCTGCGTGATCTGCTCATCAACAACGAAATAACGGAAATCCATGAGCTGGAAACTCTCTGGATGACTCTGCCGCCTTCAAAACAGAACCTGGCGGTTTCGATGATTAAAGCCGCTTTAAAATGCTGCGAGGATTCAGCTGAATAAACCCGCCGTCAATATATGTCAGGCTCCGGTCATATGGCTGCGTATGCCAGTGGCTGTTATTTGTTTCGCGTTTTTTCGCCGAACAGGATGTGCAAAATGTCGGCATCAGTTCCGTCCGGATAAAGATGCCGACACCATCGGAATTCTTTAAGCATTCTCCTGCTCTTTATCCTCACTCATAAGAAAAGGAGATTCATACGCTTCCCGCATTAGCCGCATTCCCATGGACATACCATATCTGAATATTTCCTTGTTCTGTATATCCTCGGAAACGGAAAGCAGATCACAAAGCTCCTCTACCATGTCGTACTCTTTTTTCTCAAGCGTTTCCTCAAGCCGCTTCATCAGGGCATCGATTTCCCGATTGGTCTTATCATACTCCGGATTGTCAGGCACAATCTGCTCTCCCGGATAGATTTTGCCGTCAAAAAGCGAATCCATAACGCTCATCATTTAGCCTCCTTTCGCATTCCTGCCATTTTTCTGATACGATCAGCGGGATCAATCACAGAATCACTATATCACAGTCCCGGTGATAGGGCAAGCGTTTTTGTGATTTCATCTTATCATCTGTGATATAATATCGATCTCCGTCCGTTCCCGCAAAATTATAGTTCTATCTTACCACAATTGTAACTGTTCAGTACCTTCACAGTTACGAGGGAAAATCCATTTAAAATCGCTTCGCGATAGGATTTTCCCTTGCAACATTTACGTTTCATACGTACCTCGCAGCAAGTGCGAGGTACTGTCCTGAATAGTTACCCACAATTTTACTATGATTTTCCCGATTTCGTGGTAAAATATATGATACAAGGGACAAAAGGTCAGGAATGGAACGCTCGCGTTCCTATTCATAGCCTTGGGGACCGCAACAATATAAAGCAGCAAAAAAGAATAAAACACAGGAGGAAGCTTCTATGCCCGCAATATACGCCCATGACCGTTTTGGCACCGATGTCCGCAATCACATGAATGAATCCTTAAACACACTTACCAGCCGCTTTCATCCGGCCTACAGGGAAGGGCTTCAGGGTCCGGACATTTTCTTTTTCTATCATCCGTGGTGTAAAAATCAGGTACAGCGGTACGGCACACATCTTCATGAAGCGGGAGCTGCCCCTTTTTTCCGCCACGCGCTCTCTGTCATTCGCAAGTACGGCCGCGACAGCAGCCAATACGCCTACCTGCTCGGCTATATCTGCCACTTCACTCTGGACAGTGAATGCCATCCTTATATCGAAGATCAGATTTTGCAAAGCGGTGTCGCACATCTGGAGATTGAAGCTGAATTTGAAAAATATCTGCTTCGTGAAGACAATGAAGACCCGGTAGGCTTCCATTCGGCAGACCTCATCTATACGGATTCAGATACCGCAGAAGCGATCGCGCCGTTTTTCCCTTCGATGGATACCGGAAAAGTACAGTCCTCCCTGCGCGGTATGCGCTTTGTAAAGGACCTCTTCCGCGCGCCAAATCCGCTGAAGCAGGGCACGATCAACACCATCATGAAGCTCATAAGGCAATATCATAAAATGAATGGGCTGATGAACCAGCGGAAAGACAATCCACTCTGTGATGAGAGCAACCGAAAGCTGCGGGAGCTTTATGAAAACGCGGTTCCGCTGGCTGTCTCACTGCAGGAACAGTTTGACGAATGTCTGCGCACCGGGAAAAAGCTGCCTGAACGCTTTCACCGGAATTTTGAATGATCATGGAACAATTTCCAAAAACAATCGAACGTATGTGAAAGAACCGTAACAGGAACAAGAAACAGGGAGTACAAAAATATGAGTGAGAATAAGAACAACACCGGCAGCAGGCACAACAAAAATAGCAATGGCAGCAGCACAAAAAAAGAGCATCTGACCCGGCTTGAAATCTACTGGATCCTCTATGACGTGGGGAATTCCGCTTTTGTGCTGCTCGTCGCGACGATTTTGCCGATCTATTTTAATTATCTGGCAGACTCGGCCGGCATCAGTGAGGTGGACTATCTTGCGTACTGGGGCTACGCGGCGTCAGTTGCGACCATTGCAGTCGCGCTGATCGGTCCGGTGCTCGGAAGCATCGCGGACACACAGAATTACAAAAAACCGCTGTTTACGATCTGCATGATGATCGGCGTTATCGGCTGTGCCGCACTTTCCGTCCCGACCTCATGGATCATCTTTCTGGCCGTTTTTGTTGTTGCAAAGATTGGTTTCAACGCCAGCCTGATCTTCTATGACTCCATGCTTACGGATATCACGACGGAAGACAGATTCGACTCCGTCTCCTCCAGCGGCTATGCCTGGGGATATATCGGCAGCTGCATTCCGTTCGTAATTTCGCTCGTCTTCGTGCTGCTCTATGATTCAATTGGAATTACGTTCCGGACGGCTATGACGATTGCATTTTTCTTAAACGCCGTCTGGTGGCTGCTTGTCACACTGCCTCTGCTGAAAAATTATAAGCAAACGCATTTTGCAGCAGAAAGTACACCCGGGCAAGCCGGCAGTGAGAGCCTTTCCGGGCAGGGGAACAATGCATCCGGCATAGTCAGCGATACAACACGGAAAACATCACTGGTACGGGACAGCTTCTCCCGTCTCGGTCATACCTTTGCGGAAATATTCAGGCAGAAAAATATCTTTTATTATCTGCTTGCATTCTTTTTCTTTATTGACGGCGTGTACACTATCATCGATATGGCGACCGCCTATGGCAGTGCGCTTGGTCTTGACAGCACAGGTCTTCTGCTTGCCCTGCTCGTAACTCAGATCGTCGCCTTCCCGTTTGCGCTGATCTTTGGACGCCTCTCCAAAAGCTTCCGCACGGACCAGCTCATCCGCTTCTGCATCGGTGCATACACGCTCATCGCCCTTTTTGCGATCCAGCTGGACCGGCAATGGGAATTCTGGCTTCTCGCCGTCTGTGTCGGTATGTTTCAGGGTGCCATTCAGGCACTGTCCCGCTCCTATTTCGCGAAAATCATTCCGCCTGAAAAATCCGGCGAATATTTCGGCATCTATGACATCTTCGGCAAAGGCGCTTCTTTCATGGGCACTTTTCTGGTTGGTGTCGTCGCGCAGATCACCGGCCTTGCAAATGCGGGAGTCGCCGTTCTCGCAGTTCTCTTCGTTATCGGTTTTCTGCTGTTCGGCAAAGCTGCAAAGCTGAACCGGGTATAAAACAGAATGCGCCCTGACGCTCTCCCGCGCCCGTTGCTGAGCGTCAGGGGCATACAGAAAAAGAGTTCCGATCTTCATGATCAGAACTCTTTTTATCATGGACCTGAAGGGATTCGAACCCTCGACCTCTCGGATGCGAACCGAACGCTCTCCCAACTGAGCTACAAGCCCATCTGTAATTGTACTGCAACACTTCTCAGGCTGAATGTCAAACGGAAGTATTGCGATGGAAGTAAGGAGGCTCGAACTCCTGACCTCTCGCGTGTGAGGCGAACGCTCATCCCAGCTGAGCTATACTTCCTGAATAAATTCTGTTCGAGAGATATTTCTGTCGAACAGAACTTATTATACACGTTTTTCGCAAAATTACAAGAGGGAATTTATAAATCCGTCAAAAACATTTTCCCGTCAAAAAATCATTTTCAGCAAAACAGTTCAAACACATTTTCCCGCTTTTCATTCACAATGCCCTTTGCAGTGACTGCAGTCGCCGCCGCACTGCAGGGATTTTCCGGCTTTTTTATCTTTGATCATGCTGCGTATGATGAGTGCTACGACTACTACAAGGATTCCTCCTACGATAATTGTTCCCATACACTGACTCCTTACTTCTTTTTAATGACAGCGAACTCCCCATCGCCTAAAGTAAATGGGATTGTGGTCGGCCTGTTTCAAAATTTTCATCCATAATCAGACCAGATGTATCCGTATCTGTACTGTAAAGCAAATCAAACCGGGAAGCAAGAGTCAGGAACAGAACCGTATGCGTTCCATTCCTGACCTTCTGTTCCCGATTGATCAGATTATTAAACTGTCGCTCTCACGGCCTTTCCGGCTTTTCCGGTCTCCTTATTCGGATCCGGACGGAACAGCATGTAGAGGAACATCACTACAATGACAAGCGCCACGATCGTGAAAATGCCAAAACTGCACTCTCCGGTCGTCAGGCCGACCAGCTGGTATACCACCAGAGATACCAGATAGGCGAAACCGCACTGATAACCAATCGCGAACCAGAACCATTTGATGTTGTTCATCTCCCGCTTGATCGCACCCATCGCCGCGAAGCACGGTGCACACAGCAGGTTGAAAAGCAGGAACGAGAAGCCTGCAGCCAGAGAGGAGCCGCCTGTCGTGAATGCAGCCTGCATGTTCTGCCATACGGTGCCCTCACCGCCGGCATAGAGGATACCCATCGTACCTACAATGTTTTCCTTTGCAACCAGGCCGGTGATGGAAGCCACTGCCGCCTGCCAGTTGCCCCAGCCCTGCGGGATGAAGATCCAGGCAATCGCGCCGCCGATCGCTGCCAGAATACTGTGGTCGATCTCGTCCTCCGCCAGCATGCGGAAACCGTCTTCCGTGAATCCAAAGTAAGTCGTAAACCAGATGACGATCGTAGAAAGCAGGATGATGGTACCGGCTTTCTTAATGAACGACCAGCCGCGCTCCCACATGCTGCGGAGCACTGCGCTGACCTTCGGCATATGGTATGCCGGGAGTTCCATCACGAACGGAGCCGGATCACCGGCGAACATCTTCGTCTTTTTCAGAATGATGCCGGAGCAGATAACTGCCGCCACACCGATGAAGTAAGCCGCAGTCGCCACCAGCGGATTGCCGCCAAGAAGAGCACCTGCCACCATCGCAATGAACGGAACCTTTGCACCGCAGGGGATGAACGTCGTCGTCATGATCGTCATCCGGCGGTCTTTTTCATTTTCAATCGTACGGCTTGCCATAACGCCCGGAACGCCGCATCCCATGCTGACCAGCATCGGGATGAAGGATTTTCCGGAAAGGCCGAACCTGCGGAAGATACGATCCAGGATAAACGCGATACGCGCCATATATCCGCAGTACTCGAGGAATGCCAGCAGGATGAACAGCACCAGCATCTGCGGAACGAAGCCGAGCACTGCGCCGATACCTGCCACAATACCGTCAAGGACAAGACCAGAGAGCCAGTCCGCGCAGTTCAGCGCGTTCAGCGCGCTCTCAAAGAGCATCGGGATACTTGGAATATAAATGCCGTAATCTCCCATCTCCGGAGCTGTATATTCATATGCCGCATACACCTCAGCCGCCGCGGTCAGGTCTTCATAAGAAGCTTCCGCGTCAGAAACCTCTAATGTTTCTTCATCTTCTACAGTATACTCCGCAACAGAGTCTTCGTCAAACATCGCGATCAGTTCGGTAAGCGCTTCAGCAGCCGCGTCTGCGTCGTACTCTTCTGACTCCTCATCGAGTGCCTCCGCGATCGCGTCCACATCCATGCCCTGCTCTGACGCGTAATCAACAAAACCGGTCACAACCTCAGCCGCACCCGCGTATTCTTCGTCTGCTTCCGACCATGCCGATGTGCCGATACTAAAAAGATGGAAACCGTCGCCGAAGAGATTGTCATTCGTCCAGTCCGTCGCCGCTGCACCGATGGTCGACATTGCGATATAATAAACAAGGAACATGACCAGTGCAAAGATCGGCAGGGCCAGGATCCGGTTGGTCACGATCCGGTCGATCTTATCCGATGTCGTCAGTTTTTCTTTCGCTGCCGTCTTTTTTACGCAGGAATCTATAATAGAAGAAATATACGCATAGCGCTCGCTTGTGATGATACTTTCAGTGTCGTCGTCAAACGCCTCTTCCAGCGCTTTGATCTCCGCAGATACATCCGGTGCGTTCTTCATCTGTTCCGCGATCTTTTCATCCTTCTCCAGAAGCTTGATCGCAAAGAAACGCTTCTGCGCGTCCGCGACGCTGCTGTTGCTCAGCTTAGCCTCAACTTTTTCGATCGCGTCCTCTACCTCATCAGCAAACTTATGTACACGGCTCACCGCCTTTTTCGAATTGGCGGCGGCTACCGCCTTCTTTGAAAGCTCGTCGATACCGGTGCCTTTCATCGCGGAAATCTCTACCACATCACAGCCCAGACTCTTCGAGAGTGCCTTTGTATTGATCTTATCGCCGCTCTTCTCCACCAGATCCATCATGTTGACAGCAAGCACTACCGGGATGCCAAGCTCGATCACCTGCGTGGTCAGATACAGGTTCCTCTCGATATTTGTACCATCGATGATGTTGATGATCGCGTCCGGATGCTCACTGATGATATAATTTCTTGCCACGACCTCTTCCAGCGTGTACGGGGAGAGGGAATAGATACCCGGAAGATCCATGATCTCCACATCCTTCTGCCCTTTCAGCTTACCGCCTTTTTTCTCAACAGTCACACCCGGCCAGTTGCCGACGTACTGGTTGGAACCCGTCAGAGCATTGAACAATGTCGTCTTGCCGCAGTTCGGGTTTCCCGCAAGTGCAATTTTAATCGCCATTTCTTTCTCCTTCTTTCCTGATTGATAGAACCATGCTGTAACCGGTTTTGTTTGAAACTGCTATTAGAGGTTTTAATATTCTGTCAGAGGTTATGACAATCTGCCAAAAGTTATAATATTCTGCCAGAAGTTTTGTGTTTCTGATATCAGTCCGATGTCTCTAACCATTATGTAAAAAAATATCCTTCAATTACTGAATGTGATATAAAAACACCTTTCCATCTGCTGCGCAGCGCGCATCAGGAAACCTGTATCATCTGCGCGTCCTCTTTGCGAAGTGACAGCTCATAGCCCCGCACCGTGACTTCAACCGGATCTCCCAAAGGCGCTACCTTGCGGACAAATATCTCCACACCCTTTGTAATGCCCATGTCCATGATCCGTCTCTTGATCGGACCGTCGCCGGTAAGCTTCTGGACAGTGACAGTCTCCCCTACCGTAACATCTCTCAATGTTTTCATGATGTCCTCCTTTTTCTTCTCACTGAAAAATTTCGCAATGCTGCTGTTCCGTATATACCGGATGCAGCAAACAGCCAGACCTGATATATACTATACCAGAATATGGTTGGCCATCTCTTTGCCGATGGCGACCCGGGAGTCCTTGATGTTCACGATCAGGTTCCCGCTGGCCTCAGAGATAACGGTGACCACACTTCCCACGACAAATCCCAGCTTCTCCAGGAAGAGCCGGGTCTCCTCTTTTCCGCCTATTCTCCTGATAATGTTCTCTTCTCCGGTCGCTGCCATGCTAAGCGGCATATCATCGTCCCCTTTCACAAAACAAATCCTTGTTTCTCACTTCAACCTTTAGTTAGTATACTCTAACGTTTTGTGTACGTCAAGCTGTTTTTTTGCACAAAATATATCCTCTGCTTCCTCGCGTTACTGGACTTTTTTAAGGATTTTTCTTTACGGTTTTGGGAATTAATGATATACTGAACAGAAACAAAGGCTGCGTAATATATTTGCGGAATAGATTTAGTTTCAATATTGTATTGTGAGGTATGCAAATGAGTGCAACAAATGAATCTGCGGAAAACTATCTGGAAACCATTTTGATATTGAGTGAACGTCTGCCCGTGGTTCGCTCGGTTGATGTCGCCACAGAGCTTGGCTTTAAGAAGTCCAGCGTCAGCATTGCAATGAAGAATCTGCGCATGAAGAACCATATTACGGTCACGGACGCCGGCTATATCTATCTGACCGAATCCGGCAAGGCCATTGCTGACGAGATCTATGAGCGACATAAATGGATCTCATCCTGGCTGATCTCCCTCGGTGTCGATGAAAAGACAGCGACCGAGGATGCCTGCAAGATGGAGCATGTGATCAGCCGTGAAAGCTTTGACGCGATCCGGACTCATATTCATCTGAACTCCGAAGCCGTGAAAGAGGAGCCCCGATCGTAACGATTTAAAACAGAGCTTTGCACAGTCTGTCTGAACATGACTGGCTGTTTTTGTCTCATATTTTAACGTTCCGCTTCATATCTTTTTTTAACAGATGTCCGCGGCATTTCTTCCCTGCCGCAGGGAGTTTTTATGAATTCATCTTTCTCAACGTCTGTCAGCCGTGAAATGTTTGCGGACGGAAGTGCTCAAAGGCAGACACAGCCTGCCCTCTCTGAAGAATATTCTGACATGATCGTCCGGACAGCCCCGGGCGGGGATCTCCTTTCCTTATCCGGAATTCCGGCGTATCTTCGGGGAGTTTTCGATTCCCGGGCGGATTTTCAGCGCACGGCTGTCCTATCCGGCACAGAAGCTGTACAGCCGGTCAATGAGCAGTACACGATCATTTATGCTCCTCTTTCCGACCATCTTTCCACAGTAGAAGAAATCGGCTATTCCTCTGTTCCCAAGCTGTTCACGGAAATCAATGTCGTGAGTCTGGAAGCCGCAGGCATTCTGTCCGTGCGCATCCAGCCGTTTCTGGAATTGTCCGGAAAAGGCGTACTTATCGGTTTTCTGGATTCCGGAATCGACTGTACGCATCCTGCTTTCCGCCATGCGGATGGTACGACACGCATCGTAAGGCTCTGGGATCAGGATGATACCACCGGTGTCCCGCCGGAAGGGATCCTCTATGGAAGCGAATATACAGAGGAAGACATCAACAGAGCACTTTTCGGGGGAACCGGCACGGCTGACGCATTCCTGTCCGGTTCCGGTGAGGCCGCAGACCGGGGTGCAGCGCCATGGATTCCCGGAACAGATCCTACCGGTCACGGCACTGCTGTCGCCGGAATTGCCTGCGGCAGCGTGGACGCAGGAGAAGGCTTTACCGGAGCCGCTCCGGAAAGTGCCATTGCATTTGTGCGGCTCAAACCCGCAAAGCAATATCTGCGCGACTACTTTCGCATTCCGGAAGATGCCGTCGCTTATCAGGAAAACGATCTGATGGTCGGTGTACGTTATCTCCTTGACTGTGCCAGAAACCTTAAAATGCCGCTGGTGATCTGCCTCTCTCTCGGTACCAGTCAGGGCGGGCATACCGGAAATACCCCTCTTGAAAATGTGCTGGAATCCGCATCAGAAGTGCCCGGTGTCTGCGCTGTTGCAGGAACCGGCAATGAGACAGGGCTCGCCCATCATATTTCCGGGAAGCCGGCCTTGGCCGGTTCCGGCGCCAATACAGATGTGGAGCTTCTTGTGGATCAGGAAACCGGCGGATTCTCCGTTGAAGTCTGGACAGATTCCTCCGCACTCTGTGCGCTTGGCTTCACTTCCCCGCTCGGCGAAACCTTTTCACCGGTTTTCCCAGACATCGGCACGGCAAGGGAATTTTCTTTTCTGCTGGAGCGCAGCCGGGTCTTCCTCACCGGGGCCGTCACGGAAGCGCCGTTTCTTTCGAGGGTAACGCTGATTCGTTTTCTCGACCCGACACCCGGTATCTGGCGGATTCGGGTTGCTTCCATCGGCTCCGCATCAGATGACAGTTCCGTCTCCAGCCTTTTGGCGCTTCCTGAAATAACCGGGTCTGACACCAATGCAGTCCATGATCTCACCAATGCCGGAAGCTTTCATATGTGGCTTCCCATCAGCGGGCTGGCAGTTCCGGGCATCCGGTTTTCTGCCCCGGATCCGGACACGTCACTGGTAATTCCCTCCTGTGCACCGTCCGTTCTTTCTGTCGGCACATACAACGCCTACGACGACCGCCTTTATCCGTACTCCGGCCGCGGCTATACACGCAATGATCTGGTCAAACCGGATTTTGTCTCTCCCGGAGTCCGTCTGACCTGTCCTGCTGCCGGTGGAAGCTACTCCTCCATCACCGGTTCCTGCGCGGCTTCCGCCCTTGCCGCCGGTGCCGCTGCCCTTCTGTTCGAAAGCGGTCTGAAGCAGGAGCCTCCCCGGTATTTTTCTGCCGAAGAACTAAAAGAACTCTTTTGGCATGGAGTGCAGGAAAGATCTGGTGAGCCCCGTCCGGATCAGGCATGGGGATATGGAATCATGAACCTGTACCGGATCTTCCGGAACTATTCTGCGTCCGGGAAATCTGCGTCTGAGAAATCCGAGATCTGAATACTTTTGAAAACATGGTCATGCATTCAGCAGACGATTCTGCCACTGTCCAAAACAACAGCTGCACGTTTTTTATTTTCTCCTGTCACATCTTCGATTCTGAAACATATGATACACTGTAAATCATCTTCGGAGGACTACGAAATGAGCGATTTGGCAGCTACCAACTGTGGATGCGGATGTGGATGTGATGGTGGAAATTCCATCCTCTGGATTCTCATCCTTCTGATTCTTTTCAGCGGAAACGGATGCGGCAGTTCCTTTGGTACGGATAACACCTGCCTTTGGGCGATCATCCTCCTGTGCTGCTGCGGCGGCAATTCTCTTTGCGGCGGAGGCTGCGGCTGCTGACAGCACGCAGCGTACCCTGTAAAACAGAAAACGCCGGCAGTGGAAATCCCACTGCCGGCCGGCAATTCTTATAGAAACCTTCCTAATCTTTACTCAGCTGTCAATTCCGTCAGATAATCATCCAGCGCAGCTGTATCTACCGTATAAGACGGCAGCTCTACCGTCGTCGTTTCTTCTGTCGTACCGGTATAATTATAAACAGAGAAACCTACCCAGGCAACCACCAGGACTGCTACCAGCACTCCTCCCACTTTCATCAGCATCCACTGGCGTTTCTCTTTCTTAATGATCTTGGAACGGTTCTTCTTTTCTTCTTTATAGCGATCAACCTTTTCCTGACTCATAATGTATCTCTCCTTTATCCGTACTGCTCCGGACACTGTTCCCGAAGCCTATCGCATATAAGTATACACGATTTTGGAGAAAGTGCAACCTTTTTTTGCATATCATATGACCACAATAATCCCGCCATCGTTGGCATACATCGTCGAAATTCCCGCTGTATCAAGGAATATAACCCCCTTGACCTTAATTCGCTTTGTAATCGCATCCAGCACCATGCGGCCGCGCTCCGGACAGTTGCAGTGTGAGAGAGCAAGTATCTTCTCTGCCGGATTCTCAACCTGTTCTACGATGTAATCCACCATCTTCACCAGCGCTTTGTTGATCCCGCGCGCCTGATCGAGCTGGATGATCGTCCCTTCCGGCGTTGCGCCGCAGACCGGCTTGATCCGCAGAGCCGATGCGAAAAAGGCTTTGAGATTGCTCAACCGGCCATTTTTACGAAGCGTCTCAAGATCTTCCAGCACAAAATACGTATTCTGACCGTCAATGTAGGCGTCCACAGTCTCCACGATCTGTTCAAACGGCATCCCGGCCTCTTCGCACTCCTGAATCTTTGCCGTGATCAACGTCTCGCCGACCGATGCGGAACGGGAATTGAACACATGGATCTGAAGCTCTGAGCCTTCCTCTTCCAGCAGATCCCGGGCAAGCACCGCACTGTTGCACGAGCCGCTGAGTTCGGCCGAAAGTGTGACCGCATAGGCACGTTTTTGTGCTCTTTCGAATGCTTTCTTATAGAAATCCGGTGAGGGGCACGCGGATTTCGGGCAGTTCGGACTCGCGGCGATCTTTTTTAAAAAATCGGCCTGATCAAAGCTGTCGTCATCCACAAACGAATATTCGTCAACCTGCATTGTAAGCGGTGCGGATATGATACGCTCGTCCGCCCGCATCTCCTCTGTGCGCTCCCCACAGCTGTCCATCACGATCACATAATCCATGGCAAACCTCCAAAATTTAAAAGACGGGTTTTTCATTGTTCCACAACGTGGTTTTTAAGTCTACGTTTGTTTTCTGTTACTATATCATACTCCATCGCACTTGAAAAGAGGCAAATGGATTTTTTTCAAACAGTTCTTTAAAACTGTTCCATTTTTTCAAAATCCGTTGTTGCATGTCCATTCCGCTTTCATTATAATGTGACCCGAAGAGATTTGCGCTGCTTGCAGCAGGAAATCTCGAGGGTCAACGAGCAGCTGTGCCGCGAGTGAAGAGATTTGCGCTGCTTGCAGCAGGAAATCTCGAGGCCGGATGAGCAGCTGTGCTGCGAGTACAATTTAATCAAGGGAGGATCTTTTCTTGCGCTCTTTTCAGATTCAGGATAATCTCGGCTTTATGAAAAAGCTTCTGACCGGTGATGTCTTTGACACATTCCTGCTCTCGGAGGCATCCATCACCACCTTTGCCTCCTTTCAGATTGACGGGACTTTCCATCCCGAATATCTGAGCGCCTCCGAAGCGGAACAGCTGGAAGCGGAGGCTTCCGGTTATACGCTGTGGCGGCGTGTACGCCCTTTCTTTTTTGATCTGATGAAGGGGAAAAATACACCGCTGAAATTCCGCATCGTTCTCAGGCTGGCTCCGCACAATGTTGAAAAACTGATCACGCAGAATGGGGTCGGCATCAGCGCGGACCAGGTGGACGGATTGTTCCTGAATATACACTTTGACGGAAAAACGATTTCCTGCGTCAGCGGTACCTCCATAAAGGTATTTACTTTAGATAAGACACTTGAGCATGCCTGGGATGAGATGCTGGAAAAGTTCTTTCGGCGGGAGCAGATTCCGTTTCTTTTGTAAGACAGTATTATCTGACGGTACTCTTTTATCCCCGGATCTGCAGGTCTTTGCTATATGAAATCTCTTTGTTAGCACTCACTAAAAATGAGTGCTAATTTTTTCTTGACATTTCCTGCTGATGGTATTATCATGTGTTCAGTTTTTGTGGAAGGCCGTATTTTTCGCCGGTTCTACACACGATAACCGCAATTATCGTAACAATTCAGGGCGGCTGTCTCTCCTGAATCATTACCTGATTCATTATTTTAAATCAAAAAATCTAAGGAGTGGTAATTCATGAGTAAGAAAACAGGAAGTCTTTCTATCAACAGTGAGAACATTTTTCCCATTATCAAAAAGTGGCTGTATTCGGATCACGACATCTTCGTGCGTGAGATGATCTCCAACGGCTGCGACGCGATCACAAAGCTGCAGAAGCTGGAAATCATGGGCGATTACACGTTCCCGGAGGACTACAAAAAGAGGATTCAGGTAATCGTGAACCCGGAGGAGAAAACGCTGAAGTTCATCGATTCCGGTCTCGGCATGACAGCGGACGAGGTCGAGGAATACATCACACAGATCGCATTCTCCGGCGCAATGGATTTCGTAGAAAAATACAAAGATAAGACGACGAATGACGAGATCATCGGTCATTTCGGTCTCGGCTTCTATTCCGCGTTCATGGTAGCGGATGAGGTGCACATCGACACCCTTTCTTATCAGAAGGATGCGAAATCCGTACACTGGGAGTGCGACGGCGGTACCGAATATACCATCGAAGAAGGAACCCGCACAGAAGTCGGCACGGAGATCACTCTGTTCTTAAACGAGGACTGTCTGGAATTTGCGAACGAATACCGTATGCGTGAAGTGATCGAGAAGTACTGCTCTTTCATGCCGGTACAGATCTTCCTCTCCAAGGCAAACGCCGAGCAGGAATACGAGACGATTGATGAGAGCGAGCTTCGCGAGGATGATGTGGTCGTCGAGCACATTCACGAAGATGCGAAGACTGAGGAGAAAGAAAATGAGAACGGTGAAAAAGAGACCGTTGAGGTTTCACCAGCCCGTGAGCGTGTAAAGATCAACAAGCGCCCGGTGTCCTTAAGCGATACCAATCCGCTGTGGACCAAGCATCCGAATGACTGCACGGCGGAGGAATACAAGGATTTCTACCGCAAGGTCTTCCAGGATTACAGGGAGCCTCTGTTCTGGATCCACCTCAATATGGACTATCCGTTTAACTTAAAAGGTATCCTCTACTTCCCGAAGATCAATACGGAGTATGATTCCATCGAGGGCACGATCAAGCTTTACAACAACCAGGTCTTCATTGCGGATAATATTAAGGAAGTGATTCCGGAATTTCTGATGCTCTTAAAGGGCGTCATCGACTGCCCGGATCTGCCGCTGAATGTTTCCAGAAGCGCGCTGCAGAATGACGGTACTGTGAAGAAGATTTCCGATTATATCACCAAGAAGGTCGCGGATAAGCTGATCGGCATGTGCAAGACAGACCGCGAATCCTATGAAAAATACTGGGACGATATCAGCCCGTTCATCAAATACGGCTGCATTAAAGACAGTAAGTTCAGCGAGAAGATGAACGACTACATCCTTTACAAAGATATCGACGGCAAGTACCAGAAGCTGGAAGATCTTCTGAAAGCGGCCGAGGACGCAAAGGCAGCTGTAGAGAATGGCGCGGATGAGACCGTCGAAGGCGAAGTAGTCGAAGACGAAGTGGTCGAAGGGGAAACTAATGAGTCTTCTGAAAGTGAAGCAGCCGGGGAAAGTGCAGACGAAACTGTAGATGAGGCTGAAGACGATGAGGAGAAAGAGCCGGAGAAGACGACCATCTATTACGTGACAGATGAAGTACAGCAGAGCCAGTACATCAACATGTTCCGTGAGTCCGGCCTGAACGCGGTCATCTTAAAGCACAACATCGATGCGCCGTTTATCTCGCACATGGAGCAGATCAACGAGAAGGTGAAATTTGAGCGCATTGATGCGGATGTCACGGACACCGTAAAGGAAGAAGCCGACGTGGATGAGCTTAAAGAGACTGCGGACACCCTGACAGAAGTATTCCGCAAAGCGCTCGGCAAGGAGAAGCTTGACGTCAAGGTCGAAAAGCTCAAAAACGCGAACATTTCCTCAATGATCACCCTCTCTGAAGAGAGCCGCCGGATGCAGGAAATGATGAAGATGTACAATATGTACGGCATGGATCCGTCCATGTTCGGTGGTGAGGAAACACTGGTGCTGAACGCGAACAACAAGCTGGTACAGTACATTGCTGCGAATAAAGATTCCGACAAAGTACCGATGCTCTGCGAGCAGCTCTACGATCTGGCCATGATCGCACACAAGCCGCTGCAGCCGGAAGAGATGACGAAGTTCATCTCCAGAAGCAATGAGATCCTGATGCTGCTGGCACAATAATGGGATCATTGCCGGGCGCAGCAGTCCACAGGCACTGAAAAAACATGAAAAACCTCCGGGCGTATGCAAAGCGTAAATGATGATAGTTATTTTCCTTTGCATTCGCTGCGGAGGTTTTTTCATAACCGCCCTTTCTGATCCGTACATGATCAGGTGCAAAATCAGGAGCTCCGGATCTGTACATCTTTTCTTGACAAATCCGCGGAAAACAAGTATGCTGTTTCGGGTTTTCTGTTTCAGAAGCCACGGAACTTCATTCATAATCACAGTAAAACGAAAAGTCAGGGATTTATTTATGAAGGACAGATTAAACAGATTCGGTATCTCCGGCAGCACTTTAAAGCTGATTGCGGTCATTACCATGCTGATCGACCACACGGGCGCGACCGTACTCCGCTCCATCACACGCCTCCCGGAGGTGACAGGCAATGCGGCGCTGCGGAATACCTGGGTGCATATTTACAATCTCTCGCGCGACATCGGGCGGCTGGCGTTCCCCATCTTCTGCTTTTTGCTGGTGGAAGGCTTTCTGCACACCCGAAGTCCGCGAAAATACGCAGGACGGCTTTTTTTATTCGCACTGATCTCTGAGATCCCGTTCGACATCGCACTGAAGGGAAGCTGGTTTTATCCGGACAAGCAGAACGTCTATTTCACTCTGCTGATCGGGCTGCTGGTCATGATGGCAATCCGGTGGCTGACGGACAACGGGACACGCCGCCTGCTGCTCTGTGTTCTGCCGATTGCAGCCGGGATGCTGCTGGCCGCATGGATCGACACGGATTACAGCTACAAGGGCGTGTTTCTGATCGCTGTCCTGTATCTGATGCGCAATTCCAGACTGTACCAGTGCATCGGCGGAGCCGCGGCGATCTCCTGGGAGCTTCCCGCGCCGATCGCGTTCATCCCCATTTATTTTTATAATGGAAAGCGCGGCATCTCGCTCAAATACTTTTTCTACTGGTTCTACCCGGTGCATCTGATGCTGCTGTATGTGGTCAATACGTGGGGTATGCCTATTCTGGAGAGGCTGCTGTTCTCAGCCTGACTGCGCGTATGCACTGTTTCGGCACGGGCTGCCTGAACCATGCGAAAGAATCCATCTGTTTCATGCTTTCATTTTATGATTTGAATAGCAAAAGGGGGCATACACAATATGAATAAGAAAGAAGTCTCCGAGCTGAGACGCCTGTTCCACCCGGACCGCACGCCGGTCACAAGGATCTGCGGCTGCTACGTGGATGCGGAGAAAACAAAAAAAGCTACGATGAAGGAAGCATTTCTCTCCCTGCCGGAGGAAGAAATGTTCAAATATTTTGATATTTTCAAAAAAACGCTCTCCGGCACGATTGGGAAAAATCTTCTGGAGATGGAATTTCCGCTTGTGCATTCTGATGAATACCCCACGGATCAAACAGACAGCAGTCCTGCCCTGTCCGGCTCTGTCTCAACGGATTCCTCTGCCTCCGGCACGATCCGGGACGGCGGACTGCAGGGTTTTCTGATGAAGCTGAAAGCCAGCGCTCTTAAAGATGATGCCCTGCTGGATGAGTTTTACGACAAGGTGATTGACACTTTTCTGTATCCGGAGAATTATTACATTATATTAATTCACGGCACGTATGACATTCCCGGAAAGGGTTCCGACGGTCTGGACATGGACGACGCCTCGGAGGATGTCTATGAATTCCTGCTGTGCTCGATCTGCCCGGTGCATTTGTCCAAACCGGGACTTTGCTACCACGAGGAAACCAATACGATCAGTGAACGCATACGCGACTGGTTTGTCGAATCGCCGGTGACCGGATTTCTGTTCCCGACTTTTACGGACCGCAACACGGATATCCACAGCCTTCTGTATTATTCGAAAAACCCGGATGAGCTGAACGCGGATTTTGCCAGACTGCTCTTAGGATGCGAGCTGCCGCTTACGGCCGGTTCGCAGAAGGATACGTTCAATACTCTGGTCGCCGAAACCTTAAGCGATTCCTGTACATTTGAGACCGTTAAAAACATTCATTCCTCCCTGAATGAGCTTCTGGAGGAGCACAAAGACGATCCGAACCCGGTCCTGCTTGACAAGGGGGATATGAAGCGCCTGCTTGCAGACAGCGGTGCCGACGACGAGGCACTGGAGCATTTTGACGAAAGCTTTGCAGAAGCATCCGGTGATACCCAGGCGGAGCTCTATGTAACCAATGTGGCGCATACCCGCCGGTTTGAGATCAAAACGCCGGACATTTCGATTTCCGTGAAGCCGGAATGTGCCGACCTGGTCGAGACGCAGGTCGTCGGCGGACGGCTCTGCTTTGTCATCCCGGTGAACGATTCCGTAGAAGTCAACGGCATTCCGGTGCAGACGGGAATACATACAGATGCCGAAGAAGAATAACTCGTAACTGTGAAGGTACTGAACAGTTACCAATTATGAACGAAAAACAGCTGCCTGACGGCGGCGGAACGGAGCTTATGATGGATTCTTATACACTTGACTGGAAAAAATACAGCGCGCTCGCCAGACAGACTGCTGCCGAGGGCTGCGTTCTTTTGCGCAATGAAAATAACACACTGCCGCTTCTTGCGGGGGATACCGTCGCCGTATTCGGACGGATTCAGTTCGATTATTATAAAAGCGGCACCGGATCGGGCGGCATGGTGAATGTTCCTTATGTCCGTTCCATTCTTGACGGGCTGATGGAATACGAAAGCCGGAACATCCGGATTTATGAACCGCTTCTTCATACCTACCGTGAGTGGGTAAAGCAGCACCCGTTCGATAAAGGGAACGGCTGGGGGCAGGAACCCTGGAGCCAGGAGGAAATGCCGTTGTCCGATGAACTTATCCGCGACGCGGCAGATCACTCTTCTGCAGCCGTAGTAATAATAGGCCGTACGGCCGGAGAAGACCGTGACAACTTTGGCCAGCCCGGAAGCTACTACCTCACAGACTGCGAGCTCGATATGCTGAAAAAGGTCTGTGCAGCATTTCCGCGCACCGCTGTTGTGCTGAATACGGGCAATATCATTTCCATGAAGTGGGCAGACGAAGTATGCCCCGGCGCCGTGCTCTGTGCATGGCAGGGCGGCATGGAAGGCGGACTGGGTGTCGCAGATGTGCTCTGCGGAGCCGTAACTCCCTGCGGGAAGCTTGCCGATACGATCGCGTATGAGCTGGAGGATTACCCGTCCTCGCGCAATTTCGGTTCAGACACGATCAATTATTATCAGGAAGATATCTATGTCGGATACCGCTATTTTGAAACCTTTGCGCCAGAAAAAGTCCAGTACCCGTTCGGATACGGGCTGTCCTACACAACGTTCTCTGTCATGGCTTCTCTTTCTGCAGATTTTTCCGTGAACGCTGCTGCCGGATCTGGTTTTACAGCGGGTGAAGCAGCCCATTTGCAGCCTGCAGAAAATACTGACCTGTCATCAGAGCCACACATTACTGTCCGGACTACAGTCACCAATACCGGCAGCTGCCCCGGCAAGGAGGTTGTACAGGTCTACGTGAATCCGCCGCAGGGAAAGCTTGGCAAACCGCTGCGCAGTCTTATCGCGTTCGGAAAAACCGGCCTGCTCGCTCCCGGTGAAACGGAAACGCTCACACTGACAGTCCTGCTTAAGGAACTCGCTTCCTATGACGACAGCGGGTTGACCGGACACAAGAACTGCTTTGTGCTGGAACAGGGAATCTACGGAATCTATGTAGGAAACAGTGTGCGCAGTGCTGCTTTGACCGGCAGCTTTGCTCTGGATGAGACGATTGTTACCGCCCGGTGTCAGGAGGCGATGGCCCCGACTGCTCCGTTTGAGCGGTTCCGGCCTGCGTGTCAGATAACCAAAGAGCGATATGGTTCCAGCAATGAAGCCGCCAGTTTGTCAGCTCCGCTTGCTCTTACATATGAGCCGGTCCCGCAGCGCACGATCTCACCTGCAAAGCGGCGCCTTTCGCATCTGCCCGAATGCCTGCCTTACACGGATGATCAGGGTTATCGGCTTGCGGATGTAGCGGACGGAAACGTGTCCATGGAAGAATTTCTGGCTCAGCTTCGCGATGAGGATCTGATGGCGCTCTCGCGCGGCGAAGGGATGTGCAGCCCGAAGGTAACCCCCGGTACAGCATCCGCATTCGGCGGAGTCACAAAGCGTCTGCAGGACTTTGGTATCCCGGCCGGCTGCTGTGCGGACGGGCCGTCCGGCATCCGCATGGACTGCGGCACGAGTGCCTTCTGTCTTCCAAACGGCACGCTGCTTGCCTGCACATTCAATGAAGCGCTGGTCACGGAGCTTTTTGCCATGGAAGGGCTGGAGCTCTACGCTAACAAAATTGATGCGCTCCTGGGCCCCGGCATTAACATCCACCGCAGCCCCTTAAACGGGCGGAATTTTGAATATCACTCAGAAGATCCATATCTGACCGGCCGCATGGCAGTCGCTCAGGTAACCGGCATGGACCGCTATGCGGTCAGCGGCACGATGAAGCATTTCTGTGCAAACAATCAGGAATATTACCGCCATGCCGCCAACAGTGCCATCTCCGAACGCGCACTGCGCGAAATCTATCTGAAGCCTTTTGAAATGGGTGTAAAAAGCGGGCATACCCGTACCATCATGACTACCTACGGACCGGTGAACGGCATCTGGACCGCGGGCAGTTACGACCTGAACACGACAATTCTGCATGATGAATGGAACTATCAGGGCATGGTCATGACAGACTGGTGGACGCACATCAATGACGAAGGAGAACCGCCCGCCCGCAATAATCTGGCCGCGATGGTGCGCGCGCAGAATGATGTCTATATGGTGACGCAGGATGCGCTGACCTTTTCTGACAACCAGAAAAAGGCACTGAAGAAAGGCGAACTGACCCGCGCGGAGCTTGTGCGGAACGCGGCCAACATCTGCCGTTTCCTGATTGCCTCCCCCGCCATGCAACGGCTGCGCGGCACATACCATGAGGTCACGCACATCCATACACCGGAAGCTCTCGATCTGACGACCGGCGAAAATATGGAATACTTTACGATTGACCGGGACACCGTGATCCCGCTTGTGGGCCGCGAGACATCTGCAGGAAGTTTCTTCACGATTGCGGTGGATTTTCTGCAGGAAGGGCTGTTCCGTTTTTCTCTGACTGCCGCCTCACACGGCAGCGAGCTCGCGCAGATGTCCGCGACCTTAAGTCTGGACAACACGGTGCTGAACGTCTATACCTGGCACGGCGAATCCGGGAAAACAGAGCTTTCCCGCGAAAAAGAAGTGCGCGGGAAGATGCACTATATGAAGTTCTATTTTTCACAGGGAGGACTGGAACTGGAATCACTGCGTATCCGGCTGGTGGGCGACGTCCGCAGGTAACACAAGGCGCAAACGATCCGTTTCATCCAGCGGCGCATTCAGTTCCTCCGTCCCCGGCAGGACAAATCGTCCGTTCTCCAGCAGGGAAATCCGGCTGCCGTCAGCGCGGATGACCTGAATGTGGCCAATCTCCTCATAGGGGATTGTAATGTCCGTGTGGCAGCCAAAATAAGCTTTGGAGGGATCCTCCTTCCGCTTCAGCGTCACCTCATTGTCGCGCGCAATGATCTCTTTTCCGTCCGGATTGTAGACCGGCGTGTCCTCCTGCCAGCTGTAGCAGGTATCGCCGATGGCAAAATGCGGCCCGGTTTTCTCTGCGATCAGGATCGGCAGCAGTCCGGCAATGTCATATTTGCGTGCCATCACATAGGCAGTCGTATTGGTACCGATCGCGAACTCGCCAAGCGGCAGCGTCTCATGGCTGTACAGCACATTTTCAAAAAAGTATTTGCGGTTCTCTTCTTCTGAGGCAAAATTTCCGCAGCCGTAGTCCGTCACCATACCGTCCGTGAACCGAACCGAAAGGTCCACATAATTCAAAGAATCCAGATAAACCTGTTTCACATGCAGCAGTCCGTTCGTGCCGGTAAGCTTTGGCGATGTGAACACCTCTCCGACAGGGATATTGACGTCCGCTACACAGTTTTCAAATATTGACTGTGAATCCGGATCAGCAAGCGGTGCCAATGCAACCGTCAGATCCGTGCGGTTGCCGTTCTGCCCCTGAATATGAACCGCCACGCCCTCGTTAAGAGCGTCGATCAGCACCTGCTGGATGCGCTGATACAACGCATAATCCAGTGTGTTGACCCTGATCGTCTCCCGGAAGATCTCTCTGAACCGTTCTCCGATCTGTGGAACCGGAAAAGCGATAATAGTAAAGCTGCGTTCCTTTCCGATAATATAATGATTCACAATCTGTGAGGCCTCATTGTCCATCCGGTTGGAAAGCTTCTGCTGCCTTTCCGAAAGCTGATACGCAGACGGTTTTGCAGAAGGAGTAAACGGCGTCTCACCAAACACCTCCACTACCGCCGGTCCGCCGTGTTCCCGCGCAAGCTGACGATTTTCCTCATACGCTGTACGCATCACGCCAAGCCTGCGCTCCACAAATTTGTTATCCAGATAGAGCGCCAGATCCGCCCGGTGGTCGTAATCATACTGCGGATTCGGCACCGCGCCCGTGTAGCCGACGCGCTGATGCTGCTTTTTGTTCAACGTACTGACTGCAGCGCGATATATGACCGGACGAAGCCCCATCTTTTCAAAGTTCAGGATTGCCCTGCGGATCATACGCTCAAATCCAAGATGATAACGGATATTGACCGTTTTCTTGCGCGAAAGGTCTTTGCCTCCGGCGAGAAAGCCGATGCGGTAGCCTTCTGTAAAGGTATCAGCCATCGCTGCGATCTCCTCCTCCGGAAGGGAGTTCAGAAATTCCGCCGTTTTCCGCTCATTTTCCGTCACATATTCTCCATACTGATAAAGATACCGCGGATCCTCCAGATCCGAATCCATGACAATCCTCGCAGCAAAATCCAGCGACGGGTCAACAGCTTCCTGCACCCGGTGCGTTACAAACAGCTCGCTGTAATCGCTGACAAACCAGTAGAGGATCTGCTGCAGCTCCCGGTAAGAGGGTAATTCAGCGTCGGTACCGCACACAGGGCTTTCCGGACAGCCGTCAGAATCTGTGTTCTCAAAGCAGTTATAAATCTCGATAAACAGTTCCAGCAGGATCACCTGTTCCTCAAAGCGCTGCTCGTACACATAGACGATCATGCCCCGCAGCTCTGTATACAGAAAACTCAGCAGCTTGCCGTAGCCTTCGCCGAGCATTTTTTCAGCGTATTCCGGATTGGCGTAGCTGGTCTCATAGTTGCCTGGCAGAATATCCCGGTACAGACGCCCATTCCACTCCTCGCACTGCTGAAGGGTGTCCATTTGCGGCGCATCCTTCCTGCCGCTGTCAGCATGATCCGCTGGTATCCTGTCACGGTTCGTATCAAAGCCTGATACCATGCTGGTGCGCCCCGCATCGACCCGGTTTTTTAACTCTTCCATCATCAGAAGAAACTCTGCCGTCCGTTTAAAAAAGTCAGAAAAAGGAGCCTGCACAGTCTCCTCCCCGCCGATTTCATGAATCCGCGCGACAGAGAGATCATACCGCTCCTTTAAGAATTCCTGAAACTCATCCTCCTGCATATACAATCCTCCTCATCCCTGATACAAATCCGGTATGCGAAATACTGTTCTGAATCGTTACAAGCACACCAGATTCTCTGTTTTCAAATTCTAAAAGAGTTCATCTCCAAGGTGTTGCAGCCACTGCATGAATGAACCTACGTAACTGTTCAGTACCTTCACAGTTACGAGGGAAAAGCCCATTTATAATCGCTGCGCGATGAGGCTTTTCCCCACATGTTAATCGTTTTCATACGGTCTTCGCAGCAGGTGCGAAGACCTGTCCTGAATAATTATGAACCTACAACATATTCACAATCCCCATACAGACCACAAAAAACCAGCCTACAATCGCCACTGTGCTCACGATCGTACCAAGCTTACAGCAAAAATAAGACTTACAGTCATCCTGAAATCCAAGAAAACCATATCGCAGCCCCATAATGGCCATTACCATCCCTGTCACTCCGCAGGCTCCGATCCACGCACCGGCGCTTCCGGAAAGCAGATACGAAACCAGAAGCAGAAGCATCAGCATTCCGGTACCGATCAGACCCAGCACGACCGATGCGATGCTGTTCGCAGAATATTTTTTATCGACAAATGAATATACTTTTCTTTTCGCCATGCCGCCTCCTACTCGATTCTGTGTTCTTTGCAGGCTGTCCCTTACACCTGCCCCATCCGGTATCCGGATTTTGACCTGTCTTTACTTTCTGTCCGCGCACACTTCCTGTGTTTCCGCCGCAGCCGTTCTTCGTTGCTCCGCCTTATAATAGCAGCGGCTCGCCGCAAAAAACAGCACATAACCAATCAGCCCGCCCAGTGCATTCAGGATCATATCATCCACATCAAAACAGCCGACCTTAAAAATCAGCTGCGCGATCTCTACCAGTGCGCTGATCTCAAAGCTCAGCAGAGTTGTGCGCCACGCCCTGCGCGCACTGCGCCACATCAGAGGAACCAGCGCACCAAACGGCATAAAGCCGATGACATTGCCGACCAGATTCATCAGCACAGCACGTGTGCCCAAAAGCTCCCGGTAGCGGATGTAACGGATGATCTCCCGAAACGGCTGAATATTATAATCATACTCTCCCGCTCCGCCGTGTCCGGCATCCTCTGAGAGGAACAAAAAATAGATGAGCCCGGCCATATAGAGCAGAAACACGCACGCGCCCAGAATCCGGATTCGTTTCCGCCAGGGTCTTTCTTCACTCATCAAAGCCCCAGTCCGGTGCCGGCTTTCCACAGCCTCGCCGCATTCAGGATCATCAGGACGCCGGATGTTACGCCCGTTACAAGTACGACAATGCCCAGCACCAGATTCCATATTCCTGCCTTTGCCGTTGCTTTTACAATTCGTTCATTCATATTGAATTCCTCCTGTTTCCTGTCATGTCGTGGAAAAACTCCTGCAGTAAATAATACCTGTGGATTTTTTTCTGCATACATACCCAATGCTGCCGAACCGCAGCTCAGTCCTGCGATGCACCATACTCTTTATAATACGCGTCAATCTTTGCCTTCATTGCATCGTCAATGACGACTCTTCCCTTATACTCTCTGCCATACAGATGCTCCACGACCTCCGCCATCGTAACGATCGCGGTCGTTTTCAGTCCGTAAGTCTCCTCAATCTCCCGAAGGGCACTCTTTGTACCCTGTCCCCGCTCCATGCGGTCCACAGACACGACCAGGCCAAGCACGTTGACATCGCCCTGCGCCCGGATGATCGGCAGCGTCTCCTGAATCGAGGTACCGGCAGTCGTCACATCTTCAATGATCACCACACGGTCGCCGTCTTTGATCGGGCTCCCCAGAAGGATGCCCTTATCTCCGTGATCCTTGACTTCCTTGCGGTTCGAACAGTAACGGATGTCCCTGTCATATTTCTCACTGATGGCCATCGTCGCCGCCACCGAAAGCGGGATGCCTTTATAGGCGGGGCCGAACAGAATATCAAAATCCAGACCGAACTTCTGCTCCACTGCCTGCGCGTAGTAGCCGCCGAGCCTGCGCAGCTGCGCACCCGTGCGGTAAAATCCCGTATTCACGAAAAACGGCGTCTTCCGCCCGCTCTTTGTCACGAAATCGCCGAAGCGAAGCACCTCACAGTCTACCATAAATTCAATGAATTCCTGCTTGTAAGTCTCCATATTCCTGTTTTCTCCTTCGATATTGTTACCATCCCTGATACTTTAAGATTCTGGTTCCGGCCTTGCCGCACCAGTTTCATGCCTTTTCATTATTCTTTAAAAATCATAAATATCAATGGAGCAAGTATAACATAAACAGGCAGACAGTTCCATACCCTTTTTACAAAACAATCTATCCATCTGTATGTAATATGCGTGAAAATTTTTTGAAAAATTTGCACAAATAAATTCCCTTTTCCATATTTTTATGGTACAATTCTACTTAACAGCAGCTATTCAGTCCAACAGGCCACAGATTGCCTGCTCTGCAGACTGCAGGACCTTCGCGTGTCGTATGTCTGAGACTTGATGGTGCTCTGAATTGATGCAAAAAGTAACTGCGAGGATACTGAACAGTTACACAAAAATAACAGGAGGATATCTATATTATGGCTCAGGAAATGATTGCAATGCTTCTTGCCGGCGGCCAGGGTTCCAGACTGTATGCCCTGACACAGAAGCTTGCCAAACCTGCGGTTCCTTTCGGCGGAAAATATCGTATCATTGATTTCCCGCTCTCGAACTGCGTAAACTCCGGCATTGATACGGTCGGAATACTGACCCAGTACCAGCCGCTTGTACTCAACGAGTATATCGGCAACGGACAGCCCTGGGATCTGGACCGTCTGCACGGAGGCGTACATGTACTGCCGCCTTACCAGCAGGCTTCCGGCTCGGACTGGTATAAGGGCACTGCCAATGCGATTTACCAGAATCTTTCTTTCATCGAGCGGTATGATCCGAAATATGTGATCATTCTTTCCGGCGACCAGATCTGCAAGCAGGATTACAGCGATTTCCTGCGTTTCCACAAGGAGAAGAACGCGGAGTTCAGCGTTGCGGTCATGGAAGTGCCGTGGGAGGAGGCTCCCCGCTTCGGCCTGATGGTAGCCGGTGAAGACGACAGGATCACGGAATTCCAGGAGAAGCCGAAGAATCCGAAGTCCAATCTCGCCTCCATGGGTATCTATATCTTTAACTGGGACATCCTGAAAAAATACCTGACCGAGGATGAGGCGGATCCGAATTCCGAAAATGACTTTGGCAACAACATTATCCCGAATCTGCTGCGCGACAACCGCAGAATGTATGCTTATCATTTCAGCGGCTACTGGAAGGATGTCGGGACGATCTCTTCCCTCTGGGAAGCGAATATGGAGGTTCTGGATCCGGAACACAGCGGTATCGACCTCTTTGAGGATGGCTGGAAGATTTACAGCCGGAACAGCGGCATGACCGGTCACAAGATCAGCGCCGGGGCAACGGTTGAGAATTCGATGATCACAGATGGCTGCCGCATCGGCGGAAGTGTGAAGCATTCGGTTCTGTTCGCGGGCGTAAAAGTAGAATCCGGTGCGATCGTGGAGGACGCGGTCATCATGGGCGGCTCCGTGATCAAATCCGGTGCGGTCGTGAAGCACTGCATCCTTGCTGAAAATGTTACAATTGGCGAGAACGCGGTTGTTGGCGCTATGCCGACAGAGGAGGAAAACGGTGTCGCTACCGTCGGCGCGGGACTTACCGTAGGCGCAGGCGCGGTCATCGGCCCGAAAGCGATGATTTACAATAATGTGGAGGGCGGTGAAAAACAATGGTAAATTCAAATACGAGCGCACTCGGAATCATTTTCCCGAATAACTATGATGCTCTGGTTCCAGAGCTGGTCAGCATCCGCAGCATGGCCTCCATACCTTTTGCAAGCCGTTACCGCATGATCGACTTTATTCTGTCAAGTATGGTAAACTGCGACATTGACAACATTGTCATCCCGGTAAACAGCAACTATCATTCACTGATGGATCATCTCGGCACCGGCCGTGAGTGGGATCTGGTCCGCAAGAACGGCGGTCTCCACATTTTCCCGCCTTACGCGGAGAAGTCAAATAAAGTCTATAACGGACGAATCGGCACGCTGGCAAACATTCTTCCGTTCCTGCGTGAACAGAAAGAGCGTTTCGTCATCATGGCGGACTCCAGCATTGCGGTGAACTTTGACTTTACCAAAATGATCAGCGAGCATATTGAGAGCGGAGCGGACGTCTCCATCGCCTACTGTGAGAAAGAGCTTCCGGAATATCTGATGCGCACACAGGACAACAGCAGAGGCTTCCATTATACATTCACGATTGATAATGGCAGGATCAACCATATTTATGTGAATCCGCGTGTCAGCGGCGTGCAGAATTACTCGATGAACATATACGTGCTGGAGCGCGAGCTGCTGATCAACATGGTCAACACTGCGTTTGTGCGCGGTCTGGAGCATTTCAACCGCGACGTGCTGCTGAACCAGCTCTCCTGGCGGAATGTACATGCCTACAAATACGAGGGCTACACCGCACGCATCACCGGTATGAAGAGCTATTTTGATGAGAATCTCAAGCTTCTTGACGATTACAATCTGAACGCTCTGTTTGACGGTGCTCCGATCTACACCAAGATCCGTGACGACAACCCGACCCGCTATATCAACGGTGCAAAGGTGTCTAATGTGATGTGCGCCGATGGCTGCGTCATCGAGGGCGAAGTGGAGAACAGCGTTCTCTTCAGAGGCGTAAAGATTGAGAAGGGCGCGGTTGTCAAAAACTGCGTACTGATGCAGGATACCGTAGTCGAAGCCGGAGCAAGCATTGATTATCTGATCACAGATAAGAATGTAAAGGTCAGCGCAGGCAAAGAAATGAAGGGCACCGACAGCTTCCCGGTCTACGTTGCCAAGGGACACACGGTGTAATGAAACGAAAAGAAGCCGAAAACTTCCCGATCTGCAGTGAAGAGAGGCATATGGTTTCATAAATGAAGAAGGCGCCGGATGGATTTTATTCCCCGGCGTCTTCTTTTAGTTCTTTTATTCTTTTAATTCTCCTGCTTCACCTGTTCTACAAACCCTTCGTCGATCATGGCAACCATATATCCGACGATCTGCGGGTCGAACTGTGCCCCGCTGCAGCGCAGCAGCTCCTCTCTCGCATATTCCAGTGTATTGCCGGCCTGATAGCGGCGTGTGCTGCACATCGCGTCAAAGGAATCCGCAATGGCGATAATACGGGCTTTCAGAGGGATTTCCTCCCCTTTCAGACCTTCACAGTACCCTTTCCCGTCATAACGTTCATGATGGTATTTCGCCCCATCCGCGATATCCGGGATTACGGTAAATTCGCTCAAGATCTCGCCGCCGATACGCGGATGTGTCTTGACCGTTTCCCATTCCTCCGGACTCAGCTTCCCGGCTTTTTTCAGAATACTGTCCGGAATCCCGATCTTTCCGATATCATGAAGCAGTGCCATATAGGAAATCTCTTCCTGCTCCGCCTCGGAAAAGTTCATGCGGCGGGCAATCTCTCTTGAATATTTCGAAACACGTATGGAATGTCCATTGGTATCTTTATCCTTTGCATCGATCGCGTTCGCAAATGTCCGCAGAGACTGATCGATGATCATCTTGTATTCCGCCTGCCGTTTTTTCAGGCTGTTGACCCGATACTGACAGGCCGCCAGAAAGATCAGCACCACGATCAGCAGGATCAGGACAACGATCAGGATCAGAAAGGCCGTCGTCTGCCAGAAATAAATCTCCTTATGCAGAGTCAGGATAATCTCATCCCCTTCCACGCCATCCTCATTGCAGACAGCAAAATGGAACTCATAATCTCCGCCTCCGAGATTCGTATAGCTGACCGCTGTCATCGAGGCCGCGCTTCCTGTGATCATCTCCTCGTCAAAGCCTTCCAGGCAATACTCCACTGTCTTTTGCCCCGGTGTGAAAGACAGCACGGAAAACTCAAACGTCACTCGGGTCGCGGAGGCCGGTATCGTGATCTCATCCGTGACCGCGCAGGTCTCCTGGTCGATTAAGACTTTGGATACCGCAGCCAGAGGTTTCGTCTCATTGGTCGGAATATGCCCCGTATCGATCACTGAGACGCCATTGTTGGTACAGAGCCAGAGCGTTCCTTCCTCCTCGTCCAGCCAGTTCCAGGAATTGGCGACCAGAGTGCCTGTCAACCCGTATCCGGTCCCAAGCTCGCGAAGCGAAGCCGTTCCCGCAAGCAGATCCTCTCTGTCAGCAATCAGAATCCCGCTGCTCTTTTCCAGCCAGATCTCATCGTCTATGATCTGTATATCCAGTATACTGCCCGCGCTTTCCGGCAGAGAAATCTCCCGAATTCCATCCTCATCCCGATAATAAAGGGAACTGCCCGCGCTGATCCAGACCCCTTCTCCATCGGAAGTCATACGCATCACCGAACCGGATGTCAGTCCGTCTTCTTTATAATATTGTATCACACCGTCCTCAGTAATCTCATAAAAGCCCTGCCCGTCGCTTCCGGCTACCAGCGTACCGTCTTCCGCCTCATACATACAGAGGATAAACGAATACGGCAGTTTATCAGAACCATAGCTTGCGCGGATCTCACCGTTCTTTATGATATCAACTCCGCTGCTGCCCGCGACCGCAATGCTTCCATCGGAGAGCTCAAGCGTCATACGCACCTGATTGCTTAAAAGCCCGTCCTCGTCTGTCAGCAGCAAAATGGTCTCATTCTCAGGAACATAATTAATAAGCCCGGTTCCGTACACGCAGAACCAGAAGCTGCCGTCTTCTGCACACATAATGTGCCGTACCCGTCTGGAGTCCATGGCTTCCGTCAGTTCATTTTCCACGCGGTCAAAATTCTCATCCAGAAGGATCAGACCGCTGTCCGTACCGATATAGGTATAACCGTCCTGCCGCACGATCGCGTTTACCGAAACTCCTTCAAGTCCGGCCTGATCATTGTAGTTATAAAATTTGCCTTCTGAATAGTATGTAAGACCGGTCCGGCTAGAGGTTACCCAGAAATTTCCTTCATAGTCCTCAATCATCGAACTGCAGGAAATCATCCCGGACATACCGCCAGGTGTGTGAAATGCATCCTCCTCATCAATCTGCGCGATTCCGTTGTCACAGAGCGCCCAGATTGTCCCATCCACAGTTTCATAAAAACGGTTCACGGCATACAGATCACCTGTATCGATCGTATACGCTTCAAAATCATCCGCATCATATCCGTCATCTGCACTATTTTCTGAGTCATTAGCCGTATCTTCTTCTGTACCATCCAGCCGGCGCAGCCGCACGGCCTCACTTCCGCCGCTGCCAAGATAAACGCTGCCGTCCGAAGCACAGAGCACGCTGTAACAGTCATTTTCAAACCAGGAATCCGCGTTCATTGTACCCACGAGAATGCCATCCCGCACGAGAAACAGATCGCTGTTATCCGCACAGCCCCACAGTATGCCGTCTTCATCGCAGGACAGGTCATAGACTACGCGTCCCTCCGTTCCTTCTACAGGTACAAGAACAAACGTCCCGTCCGCTTCCTCATCAATACGCGCCAGACCGGAGGTAGTGCCGACATACACGGTCCCTGATGCGTCCTCCGCAAAGGAACGCACAGAGTAGAAGCTCCCGTCCTCGTCCTGAATATCCGTGAACCCTCCGTCCTTATATAAGAACACGCCCTCGTCGTTTGTGCCAATAAAAAGACGGCCACTTTCGTCCTCGTAAAGCGCACGAATACTCGAAGAAGAGACCGCATTGTCTCCAATGCTGAAATTCTCGAATGTCATACCGTCATAACGAAGCAGGCCGCCGTAGCTGGCAATCCATATGTAGCCGTCGGAAGTCTGGAGCACGGCATTTGCCTCACCGGTATCCAGACCGTTATTTTCATTATATACCGTTTTAATCCATTGATCCGCGCCGGATTCCTCAGCATATCCCCTGCAGCAAACGAATAGCCACACCAAAAGGGGCAGCAGGCACAGCCAAACCGTGCCTGCCGAAACCCGTCGGACTTTCAAGTCATTACCTGATCCACACAAAATAAATCCCCCATCTGCTCGGCCGGGAGGCCGCTCTTTTGTGTATTGTTAAATATGAACTGTCAAAACTATTTTACACAGGAATGGAAAAATGTGCAATCTTATTTTGGTAAAAAAACTCCTGTTTTTAAGAAAATCTGTGAAAATCCTGTCAGATCAGTGATTTTCCTGTCCGGAAGTGTGAAGCATCGGGTTGGTCATCTCGGTCACCTCATCGACATAAGGCCAAAGCTCCTCGCAGCGGCTGGTGCCTGTCAGATAAAGCTCCGTATTTTCTCCCACTGAGTCGATCAGCGTACGCAGCTCGTCCACAGTAACGATTCCCCGATCCGTCAGCCCCAGGATCTCATCAAGGATCAGGACATCACATTCCGCCGTAACAAGAACCTTCCTGGCAAAATTCAATCCATTCTTGATGTTCCGGCATTCATCTTCTCTCTCTTTCTCCGTCAGGCTCTCGTAATCCTCCGGAAACTTTTCAAATCGAAACAGCCGGAACTCCGGCTCCAGACGTTTGAAATAGTCCGCAGTCGTCTCATTATTTTTCTCCTTCAGAAACTGGATCACGATCACGCTTTTCCCCGCACTCGCCTCGCGGATACCTTTGCCAAGTGCGGCTGAGGTTTTCCCCGTACCGCTGCCGCAAAAGATATGTATCTTCCGTTCACTCATACTTAAGTCCCTCCAGGCTTTCTCAAAGACGCGCCTATTGTACTACAACTTTTCATAAAACGCAATGTATTCTCAATCCAGATATTCCAGTTTACTCACGGAAACCTCATAGGCGATGCGGCGTTCCGCTGATTCCTCATCCAGTTTTTTCACATACTCCCTGCTCTGTATGCGCCCCCATACCTGCACATGACCTCCCACCTCGAACCCCGAAGCGAAGCGGGCGTTTCTCCCCCAGCAGATACAGGGAATATAATCCGATTTTCCGTACGGCCGGTTTACAGCCAGCAGCATATCCGCGATTTCTCTTCCAAGAGGTGTACGGCGGTATACCGGTGTCTTACAGATATAGCCATCCAGAAAAATCTGATTGCTTTTTACTTTATCCGTGTCATCCTCCGTAAAATTTAATTCTCTGGCAAATACCGAAAGTACCAGCCGGTTTTTCTTCTCTTCATGCCGGTTATAAGAGCGGAACTGGCCGAAGACCTGTATGATAGAACCATGATAATTCTTTCTTACGTCAATCAGCCGTTCTGATACCATCACAGGAATGATATCAGTCGAGTCGCTCAGCCTCTGCACGGAAATATCCACCATGTAAAATCCTTCTCCGAATACTTCGTGGCTGAAAGAAAAATCGGATATGATTTTTCCCATGATGGATACCTGATTGTTTTCAATAATTTTATCTGTCATGTCTGAAGATCTCCCTTCCTTCGTATGGTAGAAGTGATTCCCGGAGCGTTCCTTAGCGGAACAGCCACGGAAAAATCATCCTGTATACATTATGTTTATTCACCGGATAGTCCTTTTAGAACCGGTTTTTGCAAAATAATTTTGAATCACCCTTGTTTTCTATCGGATTTGTGATAAACTTGCATAGGTTTGTATGCACACTGACGCACGAGGAATGGCAGCTTACGCCGCCTTGCGTCAGGCGCGAAGTAAATCGACTTACGTCGCGTTTACTATGTAAGAATGATTTCAGGAGAGAGATTGAAATGATAAGAGAAGATGTAAGAAATATTGCGATTATCGCGCATGTAGATCACGGCAAGACAACTCTGGTAGATGAGCTCTTAAAACAAAGCGGTGTATTCCGGCAGAATCAGGAGGTTGCGGAGCGTATCATGGATTCCAATGATCTGGAACGTGAGCGCGGCATTACCATCCTGTCAAAAAACACCGCGGTTACTTATAAAAATACGAAAATCAACATTATTGACACGCCCGGTCACGCGGATTTCGGCGGTGAGGTGGAACGTGTGCTGAAGATGGTAAACGGCGTCATTCTGGTTGTAGATGCTTTCGAAGGAGCGATGCCGCAGACCAAGTTTGTCCTGCGCAAGGCACTGGAGATGGATCTTCCGGTCATTGTCTGTATCAATAAGATTGACCGCCCGGAAGCCAGACCGGCGGAGGTGGTCGATGAGGTGCTGGAGCTGTTTATCGAGCTGGAAGCCTCAGACGAGCAGCTGGACTGCCCGTTTGTCTACGCTTCCGCAAAGGGCGGATATGCCAGTCTGGATCCGGCAGTTCCCGGGACGAATATGGAACCGCTTTTTGAGACGATCGTAAACTATATCCCGGCTCCGGAAGGCGATGAGACCGGCCCGACCCAGGTGCTCATCAGTACGATCGATTACAACGAATATGTCGGCCGCATCGGCGTCGGCAAGGTGGACCGCGGTACGATCTCTGTCAATCAGGAAGTGGTCATTGTCAACCACCATGATCCGGACAAAAAACATAAGGTCAAGATCAGCCGGCTCTATGAATTCGACGCATTAAATAAGGTGGATGTTCAGAGTGCGACCATTGGTTCGATCGTAGCCATCTCCGGCATTTCGGATCTGCACATCGGTGATACGATCTGCGCGCCCGAGGCACCGGATGCAATTCCGTTCCAGAAGATTTCCGAACCGACGATCTCCATGAACTTCATCGTCAACGACAGCCCGCTGGCCGGACAGGAAGGCAAATATGTCACCTCCCGCCATATCCGCGACCGTCTCTACAGAGAGCTGAACACAGACGTCAGCCTGCGCGTGGAGGATACGGAGGACACCGATACCTTCAAAGTATCCGGGCGCGGAGAGCTGCATTTGTCTATCCTGATCGAGACCATGCGCCGGGAAGGCTTTGAATTTGCCGTGAGCAAAGCGGAGGTCATCTACAAGACCGATGAGCGCGGCAAAAAGCTGGAGCCGATGGAGCTCTGCTATATCGATGTCCCGGAGGAATTTTCCGGCACCGTCATCCAGAAGCTGAGCCTGCGCAAGGGTGAACTGCAGGGTATGAGCATCGGCCAGGGCGGATACTCCCGCCTCGAGTTCTCGATTCCGTCCCGCGGCCTGATCGGCTACCGCGGCGAATTCCTGACCGACACCAAGGGCAACGGCATCATGAACACCATTTTTGACGGCTACGGTCCTTATAAGGGAGACCTCACATACCGTAACTTAGGCTCCCTGATCGCGTTTGAGTCCGGCGAGTCAGTCGCTTACGGTCTTTTCAATGCGCAGGACCGCGGCACACTCTTTATCGGGCCGGGTGAAAAAGTCTACTCAGGTATGGTCATCGGCCAGAGCGCAAAGCCGGAGGATATCGAGCTGAATGTCTGCAAAACCAAGCATCTGACCAACACACGTGCGTCAGGCTCCGATGAAGCACTGAAGCTGACGCCGCCGAAGGTCTTAAGTCTTGAACAGGCGCTGGAATTCATCGATACAGACGAGTTGCTTGAAGTGACGCCGAAGAGCCTGCGTATCCGCAAGAAAATCCTCGATCCGACCTTAAGAAAGAGAGCCGGATTTAAAAGGGCGCAGTAAACCACCGAAAGCTTATTTTCCACTGCCCTGGGGACTGCAGCAGACTCTCGTATTCTTCGACAGTCAGTACATCCTCCAGCCTGATCAGATCTTCTTCATTGATCACGGCATGGAGGCAGTCGGAAAAGCAGAGCGCCGGATAGAGCACGCACCACCAGTTCTGCCCTTTTGCCTCCCCGAGGCGGATACGCAGTGCTTCATACCAGCCTGCGGGGAAAGTACAGTCCCCGTAGGTACGATCCGGGAACCAACTTTGTGTAAGCTCGGCGGAAGCGCGGTATGACATTCCCTGCCCTTCCAGCACAGCATTCGCGATCTCTTCGATCTGCGTCAGATTTTCAGACACAAACTCTGCTGCTTCTTCCCGGCCGGTCTGTTCTTCCTGTGTCAATTCTTCTTCCATCCACTCCAGCACCGCGTCCCGCACCTGTATTTTTACCTTCTGGTCTTCCTCACTGTCGCTGTTCGCAAGCACATGAAATCTCAGAACTTCCTCAGCAATGCCCTGTTGAAGGATGTTTTGCCGGGCTGCAGCCACTGTTGCATTGAGAAAAACGGCCATCAGCAGAAACAGACCGCACCTGCTGATCCATGACTGATACCGGATTTTATATTTATATTTTTGATCTATAAGCATTACAGGCAACCTCCCTTTTCTATCCCGGAGTGTTGCCTGTATTATTTTTTTTATTCAGTTATTTTTATCTCACTGCCCCGATCAGACTGCAGATGTCTTCCACCTTCTGAGAGCACATGTAGTCCTCAATGCCTTCTATCACATCCAGAGTTGCGCGCGGATTACGGAAGTTCGCCGTGCCGACCGCGACCGCTGTCGCCCCGGCGAGGATAAACTCCAGTGCATCCTCCGCGGAAGAAATCCCGCCCATACCGATGATGGGAAGCTTTACCGCCTGCGCCGTCTGGTACACCATACGTACCGCAATCGGGTGGACAGCCGGTCCGGATACGCCGCCCGTGTGATTCGCCAGAGCAAACGTACGGCGGTTTACATCGATCTTCATGCCGGTCAGGGTGTTGATCATGGACAACGCGTCCGCACCGCCCGCCTCCGCTGCGCGGGCAAGCTCCGTGATATCCGTTACGTTCGGGCTGAGCTTCATGATCACCGGCTGCCTGGCGTGCCGTTTGATCTCGCGCGTGATCGACTCCACCGAATCCGGATTCTGGCCAAAGGCAATGCCGCCGCAGCGAACATTCGGACAGGATATGTTGATCTCCAGAAGATCCACTGCTGCTTCGTCCGAAAGCCGCTCGACCACTTCCACATATTCCTCCGCCGTATGCCCGCAGACATTCACGATCACCGCGGTATCATACTGCGCAAGAAATGGCAGATCACGTGCACAGAACGTCTCAATGCCCGGATTCTGCAGGCCGATCGCGTTCATCATACCGCCGCGGATCTCTGCCACACGCGGCGTCGGGTTCCCGGGCCAGGGGATGTTTGCCACTCCCTTCGTAACGACCGCTCCCAGACGGGAGAGATCGACAAATTCACTGTATTCCATGCCGGAACCAAACGTTCCGGATGCGGTCATCACCGGATTTTTCAATTCGACTCCGGCGATGCGAACCTTCGTATTTATCATAGCGAACTCCATCATTTTCTATAAGCTGAGCGTACCAGTGCCGTATACGGTAACCTGTCAGAAACAAACATCCTACAAAACAACTTCCTCCGCCGCAAACACCGGCCCTTCCTTACAGATGCGTTTGTTTTTTACCTGAGAATGTGCGTCCGTCTCCGCTGACTCACAGACACAGGCCAGACAGGCGCCGACTCCGCATGCCATCCGCTGCTCCAGTGACAGCCAGCACTCAATATGTTTCTCCTTCGCGTAAGTCTGAGCCGCGCGAAGCATCGGTGTCGGACCGCAGGCAAAGAGCACATCTGCGTTCAAATGGTTTTCCCGGATGCAGTCGAGCACATTGCCATGCACAACTGTGCCGCAGATAATTCCACCGAAATCTGTCTGCACTTTTTGAAAGAGACCATCATCTTCCACAGCTACATATACCTTCCCATACAGGGCAAGCTCATCCGTCAGAAACAGTTCATCCCGATATCCCACGACTGCGATCACATTGCCTTCCAACTGCTTTGCAAGCTCGACCATCGGCGGAATTCCAATCCCTCCGCCGATCAGAATCGCCGCGCGGTCCGCCCGGCAGCGATCAAGCGGATACCCATTGCCAAGGGGACCCAGGATATCCAGGCAGTCCCCTGCCTTACAGCCGGAAAACTCAGCCGTACCCTTCCCGGCGACCCGATATACAAGACGAATTCTGCCCTTTTCTTTATCTGTCTCACAGATGCTGATCGGCCGCGGCAGCAGCCGTCCGGAATCATTACTGTATACAGAGACAAACTGTCCGGGGCAGGCCGCAGAGGCGATAGAATCCGCCTGAAGCCACATACTGAAGATCTGATCTGCGATCTGCTCCTGCGAACAGACTGCTGCTTTAAGCATAGTTTTCTGGGGGTTCATATTATTTACACCACTCCTGTTTTTCTTTCATCATCCTGTTGTCCTGCAGTCTTTTCATCCAGTTCAGGCACAGGTATCCATGCCTCGTCAACTGCCCTGTCTGTCAGCGCCGTCCGAGTGCTCCGTTGATATCCTCAATCATATCTGTCACCGCCTGACGGCTCGCTTCCGCGAAATGTTCTGCGCCATAGGAAGCGTATTTTTCCTGCCTATACGCTGCTATGATGCCGCGTGAGGAATTGACGATCGCGCCGAGCCCGTCCTCATTAAAGAACGGAGCCAGGTCTGCAGCCTTTCCGCCCTGTGCGCCATAGCCCGGCACCAGAATAAAGCTCTTAGGCATTACACGGCGAAGCGTTTTGCCCATCTCCGGATAGGTTGCTCCAACCACCGCACCGACATAGCTGTAAGTCTCTCCCATACAGGAATCTGCCCATTCGGCGACTTTTTCTCCTACCAGCTCATACAACGGCTTTGCGCCGGCCTCACGGCGCTGTCCGATCTGCGTAAAATCTGTCCCGGCAGAAGTGCCCCCAATGGCGTCCGCAGGCGCATCCGCCACCAGCCGATCCTGAAATTCTCCGCTGGACGGATTGGATGTCTTGACAAGGACAAAAATCCCCTTCTTTTCCTCACGGCATACATCAAGAAACGGCCGGATTCCGTCCGTACCAAGGTACGGATTCACGGTCGCAAAATCCTCGCCGAACGGCGTCAGCCATTGCGAACCGATCTGTATCCTGCCAAGATGCGCCGTGGCATAGGCCGCGGAGGTGGAGCCAATATCGCCGCGCTTCACATCACCGATCACCACAAGTCCTTTCTCATGACAGTAGTGAACCGTCTTCTGAAATGCCTCAAGTCCCGGAATGCCGAACTGTTCATACATCGCAATCTGCGGCTTTACCGCCGGGATCAGATCCCAGACCGCGTCAACAATCTTCTTATTATACTGCCAGACGGCTTCTGCGGCTCCTTCCAGAGTTTCTCCGTATTCCGCAAAAGCAGCCTTTGTAATCTGTTCCGGGATATAAGAAAGCATCGGATCAAGTCCGACCACGATCGGTGCGTTTGTCTTTTTGATGTTTTCAATCAGCTTCTGTATCATAAGTTGTCTCCTCCGTAGTCATTCGTTTTCATCAGCGTCCCACCTGCTCAGAAAAGCAGCGGAATATTTCAGTACCCCATTCACCGCATAGGCGCAAAACAGGCCTGCGGAAGCCGCCCTGCCGAAGCCGGCATAACGGTAAGCGCGATAGGTCATGCGCGCTGAGTGAAGTTTTCCTCCGGATTTGCCGGAGTCAGTCAGGCGATATTTTAAAAGCGGCTCATTGACAGCCACGGCCTGTCCGTATTTTTTCAGAACACGCAGCCAGGTAATATAATCCTCATGGCTGTCCTCATGCTCCATCGGGAATTCCCTTGCCACATCCGTGCGAAGTAATACCGAAGAGCAGTTGATGCAATTGTGCAGCAAAAGCCGCCTGTAGGAGATCGTCTCATGCACCGGAATCACATGTCCGGTCAGTTCTCCCTCATATGTGACAAGCTCCCGGGCGGTCGAGCAAAGGACAGGAGCAGACTTTCCCGTTGTAAGAAGTGCCAGCTGCTTTTTGAGCTTGTCATTGGCCCACCAGTCGTCCGCGTCCAGAAATGCAACATACTTTCCTCTGGCCATCTGTACGCCGCGGTTGCGCGTCGCGGCCGCTCCCATACTGATCTCATTTTTACAGTACTGTATGCAGGATTCCGTCTGATACCGTTCCATAACCGCGTCCAGATCATCCGGTGAATTATCATTGATCACCAAAATCTCCAACGGCACCTCCTGTGCCAGCGCGGAATCGATTGCACGGCCAATTGTGTCCGCGCAGCCGCAGGCAGGTATGATCACCGACACAAGCGGCTCTTTCTGCGCAGAATCATCGTTTTGCACGACATTCTCCGGCTTCACACCGGCGGTTGACGCTGTCCTCTGCCATTGCTCCACACCTTCTGTATTCTCCTTCTGGAACAGGATCTTGACAGTCGTGGCAATCAGCTGCAGATCCATCAGAAATGAAAAGTTCTCAATATAAGTGAGATCAAGTTTCAGCTTATCATAAGGGGTCGTATTGTATTTCCCGTAAACCTGTGCATAGCCGGTCAGACCCGCCTTTACTTTCAGTCGATAATGGAATTCCGGAATTTCTTTTTCATACTCCGCCGCAATCTCCGGACGTTCCGGGCGCGGTCCGACCAGAGACATATCCCCCGCCAGAATATTCAGAAGCTGCGGAAGTTCATCAAAGTGAATATTGCGCAGTACTCTGCCGACCGGGGTCACCCGGTCATCCCCCTTTGCAGCAAGGCGCGCACCCTGCTTTTCCGAATCGATCCGCATGCTGCGGAATTTATAAACCATGAAAACCCGGCCGTTCTTCGTCAGCCGCCTCTGCCGGTAAAAGACAGGTCCGCCGTCGTATGCCTTGATCAGCAGCGCGATCAGCAAAAAGAGCGGAAACAGCACGACCAGAAGCACAGCAGAAACGATCACGTCAAAAACACGCTTGATTGCCTGCTGCTCCACAGTGAGTCCGCGGTTTCGAAACAGCAGCAGCGGCGTGTCAAACAGATTGATCTCTTCTGAGCTCATCACCATGATATCGGATATCTTCGGCTGACTGTAGCACCGGATATCATGTTCAAAACAAAATTTTAAAAAGAGATTACGTTCATGCGAAGAAATATCGCAGATCATGACAGCCTGATGCTTCAGGATCTCCTCTTCGATCTTCTCTACACCCTCATCCAGCGAAATGGTTCCTTCAATGGTATACTTATCCTTCCGCCCTTCCATCTTTTTGATCAGGGAAGACGGGTCAAAATCCCCGTAGATCAGAAGGATCGCATGCGGCGGATAGATCCTCGTATAGACCCACCGCATAAACAGCACCCAGATGACTACAGCAGCCAGATTGATCCCGCACACGCGAAGCATCGGCTGTATGTGTTCCAGAAATTTCCAGCGCCCGATCAGCGCCAGCTGAATATAAACGACTCCGTTTACGATGATCACGGAAAAAATCTGAGACAGAAGGACATCCAAAACCCTCTGATAGCCGACCTTGAACGCAGAAAACAGCTTTGATACCACGACCACCAGAAACGCATACAGCGCGATCAAAGCACAATGCCCCCAGAAGCTGTAACGTCTTCCGATCACAGCCGAAGAATGATAAAAATGAAACCAGGTGTACGCAAATACGCCTGTCTGAATTGCCACGATCAGTACCGAAGCCATAAACATGATCAGTCTCTTGTACTGTTCTCTTCTTTTCATGAAATACCTTTCCATTTAATGTATTTCAGTGCAGCCCGTTGATAAACGCAGAAATCCTCTCAGCCGCCTCTTCTTCATCCGGGCCTTCAAAGCACATGACGATCTCATCGCCGCTCTGTACACATGCGCTCAGAACACTGAGCAGACTCTTGGCATTGTATTCCCGGTCACGAAAGTGTATGGTAATCTTTGAATCATATTCCATAGCCAGTGTGCATAATTCACCGGCCGGACGCAAATGGAGTCCCAGTTCATTATTTACTATCAGTCTCTTCTCCATTCTCATCAATCCTCCGTAGAAGCTTCCTGCTGCTCCTGTTCGGCGGCATTTACCATCAGCGTCACCTCAGACACAAGCGTAAACCCGTCCGGCAGCTCAATCTCCACCGGTATCTCGAAATCGCCCGCTTCTGAGCAGGCAGATAAATCAATCGTTGCCTCGATCTCCCCGGACGTGATCGTGCTTTCCTCATCATCCGCATGAACCGTCACGGAAATCGCGTCAGCAGGAGTAAATGTCAGCAGCATATTTTCCGGACGGTTCAGAACCGTCAGATCCGAAAGAGCAATCTGTACAGTCTGATTTCCGTTCTGTTCCACCACCACAGTCACAGTAATCACCGAATCCGTACCGGAAGCAAGCCGCACATCCTCCATGGCACTGAGCGTTTCTGAAAGATCAAGTTCCTGTGTAAAGGTCTCTGTCGCTCCCGCCACAGAGACGGGCGTGCTCACGGAAAGTGCTTCGATCAGGGTGAGCGCTTCCGAAGTTCCAACCAGATTGACCGTGGTCGGCAGCGTTGTAACCTCCGTCACCTCGTAACCCTGTTCCGGTGTCCCGCTGGTCTCGATCATGATCGGAACCTCATATAAAACTTCCCAGAGCTCCACATCCACGGTCACCGTATTATCAGAGAGAAGCACACCTGAAGAATTCTTGATCTGCAGCCGGCTCATCTGTGTCTCGCTGAGCGCATCGCCGTTTTTATCTGTAATGGTCAAAGTGGAGGTCAGCCGTTGATCCGTAGAAATCCCGTTCACTGAAATCGTCGCCGTCACCTGCCCGATCCGTTCCAGCAGGCTTTCCGGTCCGGCAATCTGTATCGTCTTGCCATCCACCACATCCGTCGTTCCGACCTCATAACCGCTCTGCGGCGTACCCGTCGTCTCGACCGTGATCACAAATTCACTCTCCTGAATCTGCTCCAGCTCCACCTTCATAGAAGCCGGAACCACCGTGATCTCATCCAGCGTCACAGCAGAATTGGAACAGGTGACCGTCAGAGGAACCGTATTCATCTCTGTCAGGTTTTCCATATCAGCTACGACCGTAAAATCTGAGGCGGAGAGACTTTCCAGCACCCGCCTGCGTTCGGTAACCTTGATCACCACAGAATCCTCAGATACTATATCAAATGCCTTATCAATTTCCGTCACACTGTCTTCATTGATAATCTCTATCTTAATGTCGCGAAACAGCTTTGACATGGTCGGATTGCTGACATTGGCAACCACCAGCCAGATGACAAAAGCGACTCCCACGGAGATCAGCTTCAGCGGCAGGTTTCTTCGCAGACTCCCAACCAGTTTTTTCCACAGTTCTTTCGGAAATTTGGGAAATTTGAGAGATATCTTAAGCTTCATTCTTCGTCCGCCCTTTCCAGAGCTTAAATTTCCTTGGGGCAACAGATTTATTCTGTAAAATCTCCAGTTGCTTTTTCAGCTCCTCCGAGGAAATCCCGTGCAGCAGCTCCCCTCTGTATGCGACAGAGATATCTCCGGTCTCCTCCGAAACGATCACTGTCATCGAATCTGTCTCCTCACTGATGCCGACGCCGGCTCTGTGTCTGGTGCCAAGTGCCTTATTCAGCATCATATTATCAGACAGCGGCAGATAACAGGTCGCCGCCGTGATACGATTGCCCTTGATGATCACTGCACCGTCATGGAGCGGGGTATTATGTTCAAAAATATTGACCAGAAGCTGACTCGTCACGATGGAATCAAGCATGATCCCGGTCCTTTCGTATTCCTCCAGTCTTATATTCTGTTCCACCACGATCAGGGCTCCCGTCCTTGCCCGGCTCATTTCCACGGATGCTTTCACAATCTCGTTGACCGTCTTATCACTGAATCGTTCGGAAACATTTTTTCCGTCGTCTCCCAGCTGGAGCAGGCCGGAAAAAATCGGTTTCTCACCAAGCTGCTCCAGCGCCTTGCGTATCTCCGGATGAAACACGACAACTGCAGCCGTGATTGCAATGTCCACCACCCGATTCACAAGATACATCAGCGTCGTCATCTGCAGTACATACACAAGTGCAATGCAGGCTGACAGGATCGCAATACCTTTCAGAAGATTCCAGGCTCTGGTATTCTGAATCCAGAGCAGCAAATTATACACGAGGAAAGCCAGAATCAGAATTTCAAGAATATCCGTGAGCGTAATCGACACGGTCGGTATGGTCAGCCAGGAAAGGCTGTCCTTCAGCCAAAACAGAAACCCGCTCATTTTGCTTCCCCCCTCCATTCCATTTCAGTATAGCACAGTTTCCGAGTCATGCAAACGTTTTTTTGCCATTCTTAAGAAAGAATGTGACTATTCAGAACAGTACTTCGCACTTGCTGCGAAGTACGTATGAAAACGTATATTATATGGGGAAAAGCCTCATCGCGCAGCGATTCTAAATAGGCTTTTCCCTCGTAACTGTGAAGGTACTGAACAGTTACGAAAGAATGCGTTTGTGAACATCGGTCGCGCCAGTACAGGTCACGTCCAGACCAAATCCATGTTAACAAACCTGTGTAAGCGTGACCTGTAGGCATCCGGCCAATGAAATCGCTTTGCGATGGAGCCGGATGCCTGTTGCCACTACGTTTTCAACCCTGACCACGCAGCAAGTGCGTGGTCGGGTTGTGAACGTGCGCCCGGCGGCGCACGTTTCTAACCGGTGCAAGTCCGGAATCCGCCCGG
>JAJQHQ010000050.1:0-143706 GCA_021199655.1 Lachnospiraceae bacterium
ACCCACGGCCTTTCGCTTAGGAGGCGAACGCTCTATCCTGCTGAGCTACAGAGACATTTTGAGTGCCCGTTCAGTATACTATATCCGCCTGAAAAATACAAGATAGCTTTTTACGCAAAATTGATTTTCCCCTGCAGCCAGATATTACCCTTGAAACGGCGGCCAACCTCCGGCTCGCCGAGAAGATCATTTTTGTTGATGCAGACATCAAAATACATATCGTTGCACTCCAGATGCAGTACATAGACCTGCTCATCCGTGGCACTGTTGATCACTTTTTCGTACTGCACGATATTCCCCAGGACCTGATACTGGTCACACTCGGTGCCGCACGGCATGAAGCAGGTATCAACAATGGAATAGAGATCCTCTGTAAACATTCTTCGGGAGATCATTGTGTAGAGATCCATATCCTCGATGGTCAGACTTTCAATAGCGTCCTCATCACCGTTTTTTGCAGCGGAAAGAAGCTGGCTGCGCTTGGCAGTGCTCTTTTGCTGCTGGTCAATCTGTTTGCTGTCTTTTTGCACAGGAAAAAGAATCTTTCCGCTGCAGGAGAGTCCGGACAGGGTGGCGGTCATTTTCCGGCCAAAAATCTGGTTGAGAATCTGCTCACGCTGGCATTCCACCGTATTCTGCACAAAAAAGATGAGTGAGACGCCGACACGCCCATCGTCGCAGGCCCCGGACCAGGAAAGACCATCCACCCGTTTTTCGAGTGAAAGCTCTTCCTGCGTCGTTACCTGTGTTCCTCTTATGCACGGGAAATAATACTGTCTGTGGAAACCGTCTCCGTCCAGATTGCCGCCGATGATGATTCCCATATTCGGCGCATATTCCTTGTACATCTGCATACAGGCAGTGTTTTTATCTCCTTTGGCAATGACCCGCTCCGTATAATCGTGAAAAGTCTCGTTCAGATATTTTTCCGTCTCAGACTCATTATTCAGTTTTCCAAAACCAATCGCCCTTAAATAAGAATGCATGTGTTCTCCCCGGAGATATCGTAACTGTTTTATGCAGTGGCTGTCCATTCTATGCAACGACTGTTCTGCACAATGACTGCTCTGTGTAGAAACTCTTCCATCCGGATAATCGCAGTTACGTGATTTCTTATTTTTTTCTTTTGTATCTTGTTTTTTACATTTTTTTATTTTATATAGTTTCTTTTTTTTATGGTTGTAAAAACCGATATCTTTTCTTTATCTTTTGTTTTCCGGCACCGGAATCAGCTCCATGCCGCCCATGTATGGACGAAGCGCTTCCGGAATACGCACGGATCCGTCCGCATTCAGATTGTTCTCAAGGAATGCGATCAGCATACGCGGCGGAGCCACGCAGGTGTTGTTCAGAGTGTGCGCAAGATATTTGCCGTTCTTGCCGTTGACGCGGATTTTCAGGCGGCGTGCCTGTGTGTCTCCGAGGTTCGAGCAGCTGCCGACCTCAAAATATTTCTTCTGGCGCGGGGACCATGCCTCGACGTCACAAGATTTCACTTTCAGGTCCGCGAGGTCACCGGAGCAGCATTCCAGTGTGCGGACAGGAATGTCCAGTGTGCGGAAATAATCCACCGTGTTCTTCCACAGACGGTCATACCACATCATACTGTCCTCCGGCTTGCAGACAACGATCATCTCCTGCTTTTCAAACTGATGAATGCGGTACACTCCTCTCTCCTCGATGCCGTGCGCGCCCTTTTCCTTGCGGAAGCAGGGAGAATAGCTGGTCAGAGTCTTCGGAAGCTCTTCTTCCGGAATGATGGTGTCGATGAATTTTCCGATCATGGAGTGCTCGCTCGTCCCGATCAGGAAGAGATCCTCACCCTCGATCTTGTACATCATGGCATCCATTTCCGCAAAGCTCATAACGCCTGTCACCACATTGCTGCGGATCATGTACGGCGGAATGCAGTAGGTAAAACCGCGGTTGATCATAAAATCACGCGCATAGGACAGCACTGCGGAATGCAACCGCGCAATATCGCCCATCAGATAATAAAAACCGTTGCCGGCTACTCTTCCGGCCGCGTCCATATCGATACCGTTCAGCTTTTCCATGATCTCTGTGTGATACGGAATTTCAAAATCCGGCACAAATGGATCACCGAAGCGCTCCAGCTCGACATTCTCGCTGTCATCTTTTCCGATCGGCACGGAAGGATCAATGATATTCGGGATGATCAGCATGATCTCCCGGATTCTCGCTTCGACTTCTTTTTCCTTTGCGCTCAGCTCTTCTACACGCTCGGCATTTGCCGTCACCTGGCGTTTGACTTCCTCGGCCTCATCCTTTTTCCCCTGGCCCATCAGCATACCGATCTGTTTGGAAATCTTATTGCGGTTTGCGCGAAGCGCCTCGACTTCCTGTTTGATATCCCGATTCTGCTGATCGAGGGAAAGTACTTCGTCCACGAGCGGCAGCTTCTCATCCTGAAATTTGTTTCGGATGTTCTGCTTTACGACTTCCGGGTTTTCTCTTACAAATTTGATGTCCAGCATGTTATTGTCCTCCATTCATGTCGCTGAAATATGTTACCGCCTGGCGCAGAGCTTCTTTTTCCTCCGGTCCAAGGACGATATAGGATTCCCCTTTTACTATTTCTTTAATATAAGTGTAGCAGCCGTCTCTGCCGTGGATCGTGTTCAGTACAAAACCGGAATCACTTTCATCCAGCATGGCCAGCGCGAAGCTCAGCCTGCCGCCCACATCCGGAAACGCATCATACTTTACAATTCCGATCTTATTTGCCGAACGCTTCTGCACTTCCTTGATACGATGAATCTCATCGTTATGCAGACGGCTCATCTCTGTGAGCTTATCAACCTCAAGAAACTTCTGTGAAAACGCCTTCTCGAGCGATGCCGCATCCTTTCCCTTCATAAATATGCGGTAGCGTTTCAGAAATCTTGTCATTTTCATGGAAACATGCACCATGTAAAGAAGTACCAGAATCAGGATTCCCATCATGGCAATCACAAGAATACCGGGATCAATCCCCAGCGAATTCAATATTTTACTTTCCATTATGTTTTCCCCTTATTATCATTTCATTCAAACCGATATTGAAACTGATATTGATACTGATATTGAAACATATGTTCGATATTCGTCATTCCTTTCCGCAGATTTTACAAAAAGATCTGTTTCTTCCCATCTACGCATTCTATCATTACAGAAACTGAATTTCAATATCTTTTCCGTTTCACTCGGCAGGTATTGACTGAAAGAGATACATGAGCCGTTCCAGTTCTTCGTTGGAATAATAATCAATCACAATTCTCCCTTTATTGTGATTTTTCTGTTCTATCGAAACCTTGGTACCAAGCAATGATTTCATCTTATCTGCATAGTCCTGATATATAAAATCATTTGATGGGTTTGCTTTTTGTTTGGGGTTCTCCATCTTTTCAGAAGAAAGGACCTTCACCATACGCTCAACATCCCTCACACTCAGTTTTTTGTCAAAAATTTCCTGTGCACACTGATACTGCAGCTCCTTATCTTCAATTCCCAGAAGCGCACGCGCATGACCGGTGGAAAGTTTTTCTTCCACCACCATCTGCTGCACCCGTTCATCCAGCTTTAAAAGACGCATGGAATTCGTCACGGCGGTTCGGCTTTTCGACACACGCTCAGCGACTTCCTCCTGTTTTAGATGAAATTCCGTCAAAAGTCTTTTATAGGCGACCGCTTCCTCGATCGGGTTCAGATTTTCTCTTTGAATATTTTCAATCAGAGAAATTTCCACAGCCTGCTGCTCGGAAAACTCCCGTATTATGACCGGGACTTCCTTCAATCCGGCCAGTTTTGCCGCACGCCACCGACGTTCCCCGGCAATAATCTCATAATAATCGCCTTTTTTCTGAACGATCAACGGCTGTATCACCCCAAACTGACGAATGGAATCCGCCAGTTCAAGCAGAGAGTCCTCATCAAAACTTTTTCTGGGCTGATCATGATTTGGTTCAATCTGTGTGAGTTTTAATTTTACTTCCTCATTTAATGCCGGCTCTTTTTTTACAGCTGTTTTTCCGGATGAACTTTCTGTTGCTTTTTCCGGAGTATTCGCTGTATGTTTCACTGCCGTCTGTCTGGGAATCAGGGAATCCAGTCCTTTTCCCAACGCTGGTTTTTTTGCTGCCATTATTCTTCTCCCCTGTGAATCACTTCATCTGCAAGCAATCTGTATGCTTCTGCTCCTGCTGATCTGGTATCATACATCGTCACGGGCAATCCGTAGCTAGGAGCCTCAGCCAGTCTTACATTTCTTGGAATGATGCTCTTATAAATATTCTGGTTCAGATTATCCTTCACATTTTCAACAACCTGTAAAGAAAGATTTGTTCGGGCATCATACATCGTAAATACAACACCCTCAATCTCTATATCCGGATTCAATCGTTCTTTCACCAGATCCACCGTATGAATCAGCTGACTCAATCCTTCCAGCGCGTAATACTCACACTGGATCGGCACCAGTACGGTATCCCCTGCACACATGGAATTGATTGTCAGCATATTCAGAGAAGGCGGACAGTCGATTAAAATAAAATCATAATCCGACTTTACCGGTTCCAACGCTTTTTTTAGCAGAAATTCCTTTTCTTCAATTCCTATCAGCTCAATTTCCGCGCCCGACAGGTTAATATTTGAGGGAATCAGAGACAAATTTTCAAAAATCTCCTTTTGCAGACATTCCTCCAGTGTCTCTTCTCCTAAAAGCATCTCATAAACAGTCTTTTCTACATTATCCTTATCGACTCCCAGACCGCTGGTCGTGTTTCCCTGAGGGTCCATATCAACAACAAGGACTTTTTTCCCGTTTTCAGCAATGGCAGCAGACAGATTAATAGCTGTAGTGGTTTTTCCTACTCCACCTTTCTGGTTTGCCACCACAATTGTTCTCCCCATATTCGAGACATTTCCCCCTTTTATCTTCTTATCGTTTTATCCGGTTTGTTTTACCGGTTTGCTTTACCCGTTTTCTTCGTTACAGTATAGCACCATATCGATCATATTTCCATATAAAATGTTTCACGTGAAACATTCCTCTGTTTTTCACAAAAAAAGTAATCTGTGATCAGCCATTTTCCACTTTTTGTGCATACTCTCTGATCAGCTTCATGCAATTCTTTAATTCCGTTCTGCACCGGTTTTTATTTCCATTTAAAAATGCAAGAGATGTCTCTGTTTTGTGATATACAGTATTTAAAAATAATAACAATTCATCTTTGTTGATACTCGTATTCTCTATTTCTGCCGTTTCAACTGTTTCTGATGTTTCATCTATTTCTGCCGTTTCAACTGTTTCTGCCGTTTCATCTGTTTCTGATGAATCGCTGTCAGCTTCATTCTCTAATGAATTAATTTCATTAAAATCATCAGATATTTCTGATTCAGGATTCGCTTCCACAGTCATTAAAGAAGGTTCACAGGGAACTACATCCGATTCATCGGTTTTCCGGGCTATCTGATTCTCTTCTTCATTCTTTTCTTCATTCTTTTCTTCGTTTTCTTCTTCATTCACTTCTTTGGCAAGTCTTTGAAATTCATCCCGGTTTTTCATGGCTTCTTCTAACATTTGAGTAACATATTCCATCCGCTGCTTTAGCTGACGAATTTCATCCTGTTTTTCTTCGAGATGTTCATCAAGATGCTGATTCATCGCACGCGGTGAAAAAATATTTGTATCCAGCTTTTTTTCCTGCTGTAATTCTTCCACTTCATGCTCAGCGCATGAAAGATCATTTACCAGTTCCTGCATTTCCCGTTCCAGACCGTCAAGTTTACGGTCATTTTCGCTTAGTAAATTCTGAATATAGTCTTTCAACATAATTTGATACTCCGCTGTAATATTATAACAGTTCTGAACAGTTACCCATTTTCTTTTCATTATGATACTACATTATTTGGAGAAACTAAAGCATAATTTTTATAAAACGTATCCGGTAAATACAGGAGAGAACCAAATCAGTAACTGTGAAGGTACTGAACAGTTACCCAAATCAAATGTTTCACGTGAAACATTTTCATCCGGATCAGAAAAAAATTTGCACAAGCTGCGAAGTACATATAAAACATAAAGAATATTAATATAAGGAAGGAACTGAACAGAAACATTTTAAATAATGTAAAAAAGATACTGAACAGATACGATATTTTATGGTGACAGATTTCGCATCAGGATGTATAATACGGTATAAAAAGGAAGGAGCCGTTGTAAATATGAAAAAGACTTTTTTGAAATTATCGGCCGCCTCAATAGGCGCATTGCATTGTGTCAATAAATATATAGACAATTCCGTTTCAAATAATACAAAAAAAATAGCTGGAAAAAAATACTGCTGGAAAAATGGAAATATTTTTTACAGGGTAGCCGGAAAGGGAGAGCCCGTGCTTTTACTGCACAATCTGAATGTATTTTGTTCGGAAAACGACTGGAATCAGGTTCTGCCGCTGCTTGCAGAAACAAATCGGGTATATACTCCGGATCTGATCGGATGCGGGCGTTCAGATAAGCCATCCGAAACCTACACAGGTTATTTCTATGTGCAAATGATCACAGATTTTGTCAAAAACGTAATTGGTGAAAGAACCACGGTAGTTGCATCAGGAATCAATGCAGTTTATGTAATGATGGCGAACTCTCTGGATGAAGATCTGTTTGATCAGATCATACTCATCAATCCGCCATCGCTGTCGTCACTTAAAAAAATGCCGGATCAGCATTCTAAAATACTGCTTCGGCTGTTCGGACTCCCGGTTATCGGCAAAACCTGCTATTATATTGCCGTAAATAAGACAAATACGGAAGACTATTTTTCCGAGAAAGTCTTTTTCAACCCATTTCAGGTAAAACAGCAAACAGTAAAAGCAGGATATCAGGCGGCTCACACCGGAAACGGCGGTGGAAGATATCTGTTTGCCAGCCTCGAAGGGGGATATCTGAATGCTGATCCGACAGAAGTGATCAGGAAAAATAATAAGAATGTTACTCTTGTCGTCAGCGAGCATCTGCCGGGCGCAAGAGAAATCACAGAGAAATACATGGCTTTGAACGATTCGATACAAACCTGTACGCTGAAAAATACAAAAATGCTTCCGGAACTGGAAGCCCCGGAACTGGTAGCAACAACGATAAAGAAAATTATGGATAAATGTGAAAATATATAAATGATATAAATAATATGATTGCAATTTTAAACCAGAACTTTATCTGATTGAGTAGAGACGGCTTACCAGGCCTGGCACATAAATGATGGTACCTGCATAGAACCTGTGCAGATACCATTTTTTTACGAAAGAGGATTTTTTGTCGGAGTACCGGCTTTGCGCGGATACTTTGCGGGTGTACCACGATTTTTACGAATAAATACAAACAAACGTTCGATATCCGTATCAGGTATCTTTGCTGTCTTTACAGATTCCGTATCTCCTCCCAACAGAAAAACAGCTTTTTTCGCTTCTTGGCATTCCTGATCAATCCCTGCAGATTTGTATGCAATAAAGATTCCGCCGCGCTTTACAAAAGGAAGACAGTATTCCGAGAGAGAAGACAGGCTGGCTACCGCTCTGGACACACAATAATCAAAACCTTCGCGATAAGAGGAATCAAAAGCAGCTTCTTCCGCCCTTCCGTGAACAGCAGTAATCCCTGTCAGACCAAGCGTATGAATTACCTCATTCAAAAACAAAACTCTTTTATTTAAAGAATCCAACAGAACAACCTCTAATTCCGGAAACAGAATTTTCAAGGGGATACCCGGAAAACCGGCTCCGGACCCTACATCGATCAGGCGGCCGGTGAACGGATTCAGATGCAGCTGTTCACAGTCCGATTTACATACCAGCGCACTGTCGATAAAATGTTTTTGAACCACATCTTCAAATTTAGTGATCGCGGTCAGATTCATCACACGATTTTTCTCAACAAGAAGGCGGTAATAGGTCAAAAAAAACTCAATCTGCAGATCAGATAAAGAGAAACTCAGTTTTTCAAAACTGTCCCTGATATATTTTTTTGCCCAATCAGTATCAGACAATTTCAAATTGAAATTATCCGGTGTATTTTCTAAATTCATATCATCGAACCTATTTTCTGTAAAATCCTGAATAATTACTAACCTACTTCATATGGATCAGTAAAACGGAAATATCCGCGGGCGAAACTCCGGCAATGCGGGACGCCTGACCGATGGATTCCGGCCGATATTTTTTCAGCTTCTGCTGTGCTTCCAGCCGCAGCCCGGAAATCTTATCATAATCAATTTCTTTGGGAATCCGCTTCGTTTCCAGTTTTTTAAACTGTTCCACCTGTTTCATCTGCCGATCCAGATAGCCCTTATATTTTATAGAAATATTCACCTGATCCTCGACGTCTGCCGGCAAAACCGGACGGGAACTGTCGATATTCGACAAAAGATGATAGGAAAGCTCCGGACGCCGTATCAGCTCGCCGAGGGAAATCGATGATTTCAGCTCGGTGCTGTTGAGAGAACGAAGCAGTTCCTGTACATCCGGACGATCTGAGACAAAGGTATGTTCCACTCGGTCAATTTCAGAGGCAATCTGATCCTTTTTATGAAGAAGCTTTTGATAACGCTCTTCATCGATCAGGCCAATCTCATACCCTTTTTCCGTCAGGCGAAGATCGGCATTGTCCTGACGAAGAAGCAGGCGATATTCCGCGCGGGAAGTCATCATCCGATAAGGCTCTGTGTTCTCTTTTGTGACCAGATCATCGATCAGTACACCAATATACGCCTCCGAGCGATCCAGAATCAGCGGCTCTTTTCCCTTAATTTTCAGCGCCGCGTTGATACCGGCGATGATTCCCTGTGCCGCAGCCTCCTCATAACCGGAACTGCCGTTAAACTGGCCGGCAGAATACAGACCGCTGATCTCTTTAAATTCAAGAGAAAGCTTCAGCTGCCGGGCATCAATACAGTCATACTCGATCGCGTAGGCATTTTTTACAATCTGCGCATGCTCCAGACCAGGAACCGAACGGTACATTGCGATCTGCACATCCTCCGGCAGTGAACTGGACATACCGGAAAGATACATTTCATTGGTATGAAGCCCTTCCGGCTCAACAAAAACCTGATGACGGGTTTTGTCCGCAAATTTAACAACTTTGTCCTCAATGGAAGGACAGTAACGCGGCCCGGTTCCCTCGATTTTCCCGGAAAATAAAGGCGAACGGTCGATATTTTTGCGGATAATCTCATGTGTCGTCTCATTTGTATAGGTCAGCCAGCAGGAAACCTGTTCTTTTTGCACACTTTCCGGATCGGTAGTAAAAGAAAACGGAATGACACGTTCGTCACCCTTTTGCTCCTCCATCTTTGAATAGTCAATAGACGGTCCGGCAATCCGGGCAGGAGTACCAGTCTTAAAACGCCTCATTTCAATACCAAGCGAGTGCATGGAATCTGTCAGATAATTTGCCGCTGCCAGGCCGTTTGGCCCGGTATGCATACTGACATCCCCGTAAATACATCTGGCTTTCGAGTAAGTTCCCGCGCATAAAATGGCCGCTTTGCAGTGGAAAATGGAACCGGAATACGTCTTTACGCCCACAAGAGTGCCATTCTCCACCAGAAGGTCAGTCACTTCCAGCTGCTTGATCATCAGATGATCCGTCTGTTCAAGAACCTGCCGCATACTCCTGCTGTAATCGGATTTATCCGCCTGAGCCCGAAGAGAATGAACCGCAGGTCCCTTCGAACGGTTCAGCATTTTTGACTGAATAAAGGTTTTGTCAATGTTTTTACCCATTTCGCCGCCCAGCGCGTCCACTTCCCGAACCAGATGTCCTTTCGAACTGCCGCCGATATTCGGATTGCACGGCATCAGTGCGATACTGTCCACACTGACTGTAAAAATCACCGTCTCCATCCCCAGCCTCGCACTGGCAAGCGCAGCTTCACAGCCCGCATGTCCGGCTCCGACTACAACCACATCCACAAATTCTTCCACCAAACTCATGATTCCGGCCTTTCCCGTTCACCTGTTCTGCCCTGTTTTATTATCTTTAAAATTGCAAATACAATATATAAAGATATTAAACAATGACATGAATACTTTATTTTCCCATACAAAACTGTCCGAAGATCTCATCCACGAGATCCTCGCCAACCTCCCTGCCGATCACCCTGCCGAGAGCAGCGTAGGCATCCATCAGATCGATTGAATAAAAATCCTCCGGCAGGCCGGAAGAAATACTTTCCAGCACTTTTTTCAGACTTTCGAGGGCCGACACCAGCTCCGCCTTCTGTCTGGCACTCGAAATGATCACCTCATCATTAAAGGAAATCTCCCCCTGATAAAACATCTCTTTCAACAGATTTTCCAGAGCGTCAATACCGGTCTCTTCCTTAGCTGATATCTCCAGAACCGGAAAACGGTATTTCGTAAAGGAACAGACATCTTCTTTTGTGACAACCGGAGTCAGATCTGATTTATTTAAAAGCACAATGGTCTTTTTTCCATCAAGAATTTCCAGAATTTCTTCATCATTTTCATCTACTGGTCTGGAGGAATCGACAACATAAAGAATCAGATCCGCAGATTCCGCCTTTTCCTTTGCTCTGCTGACACCGATTTTTTCGATACAGTCCTGTGTATTCCGAATTCCGGCTGTGTCAACGATATTCAGCGTAATGCCGCCAAGAGAAATCGTCTCCTCAAGCGTATCTCTTGTCGTACCTTCAATATCCGTCACAATTGCCCGATCCTCCCCGGCAAGAAGATTCAGAAGAGAAGATTTTCCGGCGTTCGGCTTGCCAAGTATCACCGTTGATATACCTTCTTTGATCATTCTTCCATTATCCGCCGAGGAAATCAGCGATTCCAAAATACGGATCAGGTCCATCATCCGTATTTCCAGCTGCTCAGGATAACCTTCAAGAGAATAATGCTCCGGATCATCCAGAGCAGACTCAATAAACGCGGTCTCATAAAGGATCCGTTCCCGCAGATCGTTCACTTTCCGGCTTAACGAACCCTTCAGCTGGCTCACCGAATTACAAAGGGCATATTCATTCTTCGCCTGAATCACGTCAATCACAGATTCCGCCTGCGACAGATCGATCCTGCCGTTAAGAAAAGCCCGTTTGGTAAATTCTCCCGGCTGCGCAGGCCGTGCGCCGTTTTTCAGCACTGTCTCCAGCACCCGCTTCGTCGCATAAACGCCCCCGTGACAGTTGATCTCCACAGTATCTTCCATCGTAAAGCTTTTCGGAGCAAGAAAAAGGGAAACAAGCACTTCATCGATCGTCTTTCCTTCGTCCTGAACAGTACCATAATGAATTGTATGAGAAGCCTGATCGATCAGCTTCTTACGGCCTCCCGGAGAAACAAACACACGATCCCCGACCTGAACGGCATCCGGTCCGCTGATCCTCACAATACCAATTCCCGACCCGCCTATGGCCGTCGAGATTGCGGCAATTGTATCATCCTGCATATATATCTTCCTCTTTCTATCAAACACTCATACACTCAAAAAAATCAAATATAATCCAATCAGTTAAATAATATCAAACTGATAATACATAATTTAACGAAAAACAAAAACCCTCCGGGTATTTCTATAAGCAGACGGTAGGCAGATTTTTGCAAGCTTTCCGAGCATAATTTTCCCTGCTTCGCCATTGTCTGAGCGAAGCGAGTTCCAGCGAAGCAGGGAATCATAAATGGCGCAGGAAAGCGCAAAAATCAACGTGTCTGCGTTAGAAATACCCGGAGGGTTTTGTCAGTAATCGTCTGTTCTATGCTTCGCCGTCCTCATTTCCATCCTCAGCATGCGCAAATTCACTCTGCGCCGCCTCGACATCATTGACTTCATAGGATCTGTTGTATCCGCCGCGATTATTGTACCGGCCGCGGCGGCCGCCATTGTTATATTTGGAAGAGTATCCGCCATATCCGCGGTCACGATCTCCTCGATCCTTTTTTAAAGTAACCACGACCTTGCGGTACGGCTCATCTCCTTCACTGTGTGTCGTCACATAGGGGTCATTCTGCAGTGCTGAATGAATGATCCTTCTCTCATACGGATTCATCGGCTCAAGGAATACCGGTCTTCTGGTTTTCTTCACCTTGGCAGCAATATTTCTTGCAAGATTTTCAAGCGTCGCTTTGCGGCGGGCACGGTAATCTTCCGTATCCAGCTTTACTCTTACATAAGAAGCCTTGCCCTTATTTACGACAAGAGAAGTCAGGTACTGCAGAGAATCAAGCGTCTGACCTCTCTTTCCGATCAGAATCCCCATGTCTTCCCCGTCAATATTCACGCAAAGGGCTTCTTCCTCAAATTCAGCCTTTACATCCGCTTCAATATTCATTGCTTTCATAACTTCGTTGATAAACGAAACCGCGCGGCGCTTTGCTTCCTCGGGATCTGCGGGTACTTTCGGCTCTTTCGGTGCCGCAGCTTCTTTTATTACTGCAGCTTCCTTACCTGCAGCAGCTTCCGTATTGGCAGCTGTCTGAGTCATCGCAGACTGTTCTTTTTTCTGCTCTCTGTTCTGATTCTTTTTACCATCACGTTCTTTTCCGGATTCATAATCCTTTCCGGACTCTGCTTCTTTCTTTGATTCAAAATTCTTTTTGGATTCTGCATTTTTCTTCGATTCATAATTATTTCTAGAATCGGAACCCTTCTTTGAATCAGAGACTTTTTTGGAATCAGAAACCTTATCAGACTCCTTCTTTTCCTCTTTCTTTTCCTCTTTTTTCTGCTCTTTTAATTCTTTCTTCTCTGTCTTGAATTCTTTCTTAGTCTCTTTCTTGGAATCCTTTTTGAAATCTTTTCTGGAATCCTTTCTGTCCTTTTCCGGCTTATCCTCAAAGATCTCTTTCATCAGATCCTCATCCGTGACTTTCTTTTTTGCCTCAATGACAGCCTTTCTGCCGCCGATTCCAAGAAATCCCCTGGAACCCTCATCGATCACGGTATATTCAATATTATCGCTGCTTGTGCCGAGCTGTATGGAAGCCTCTGTAAGCGCATCCGCCACTGTTTTCGCTGTAACTCTGACTGTATCCATAAAAATAACCCCCTGATTCTGCTGAATCCTGTAACTGTATTGCAATTTAACAGTACTTATTTTTTCTTATTCTTTTCGTTATACTGCTGTACCATCTGCGCCTTTGCGGCCAGCGAGCCCGGCTTTGCTGTCGTATTGCTCTTATAATAATCCGTAGATGCCTTGATCTTTTCAGCCTTTTCTTCCGCGGAAATCTGTTTTTTCTCAGTCGGCTCAATGTTCTTAGTGGAAATCTTCGCTGTATTGGCAATCTTTTGCGGCGGAAGTCCCTGCTTCTCACGCTTTTTGTTTTCTTTTTCGAGATTCTTCTTAATCAGCTCATCCACATCAATCTTATCAATGCTTCTGTTGACAAAAATCTGCTGCACGGTACGAACAACGGCACCGGCAATCCAGTAAATACCAAGACCTACAGGAAGTGACAGACAGAAGACTGCCGACATGATCGGCATCACCGTATTCATCGACTTCATTGTGGCATTCATGGTATCGTTCGAATTCGAATTATTCTGCTCGTTTCCTGTAGAAGCAAGCCTTGCGTTCAGCCACTGTGTGACAGCCGCCAGAATCGGAACCAGGGCAGCTCCGATGATCAGCAGCCACGAACCAGCCTTATACGCATCCTGAATGATCGACATTGGAGAATCCGCAATGTTCAGACCGAGGAAAAAATTCATGTTATTCACGGTCTCATGCGTCGAATTAATAAGCGAACTCATCTCCGGAAAATTCGCCAGAAGATCCGCCCAGTTGGCGGTCTTGAACTTATAAAGAACATCAATGACCTTATCCATGGTCATCTCGAATTTGTTGACGCTTAACGAAGTAGCCGCTGACGTCAGAAATTCTTCCGCACCGGATGTCTCAAGGAGTTCTGAAGCAAGAGAGCCAAATGCGCTGTAAACAGATGTAACATAAGCCGGCACATTCCAGATCACACGGTAAAGGGCAAACAGAATCGGCATCTGAATCAGAAGCTGCAGACAGCTTCCCATCGGATGCACACCATATTTCGAATAGACAGCCTTCGTCTCCTCGTTCATCTTCATCATGGCTGCCTGATCGTCTTTTTTGCCTTCATATTTTTTATTGATTGCCTGAAGCTCCGGATTCATCTTCACCTGGAGTCTGGAGAACTTCTGCTGCTGGATCGTCAGAGGCAGCATGATCATATAGATAATAATGGTGAACAGAATAATACACAGGCCGATATTCGGAATCCCAATCTGCTCCTGTACCCAGAAAATCGCATTCATAATATAACCGAGTACATTCGCAATTGGTCCGAGAATGCCTGTGGCTTTCGTCAATAACATTTTATCTTTTCCTCCTTATGGCAAGCCTGCCATATATACTGTCCCACACAAATATTCATGTTACTGTTCACAGCTGTGCTGTGAATGTAACAATTCATGTCCTGTCAGCCAAAAAATCCCTGCGCAGCCCTGTGCATGATCACGGAACCGGATCATATCCGCCCCTTGAAAAAGGATTGCACCGCATAATTCGCCAGGCCGCCATGGCGCTTCCCTTTACGGCACCGTATTTTTCAATAGCCTCCAGTCCGTATTGGGAACAGGTCGGCGTATACGGACACCTCAGTTTTTTTAAAGGTGAGAGATGCTTCTGATAAAACCGGATCAGGTATATCAGAATTCTTTTCATGTAAGATCACTTCCTGTTCAAATTGTAACTGTTCAGTACCTTCACAGTTACGGAAAAAGTCCATTTAAAATCTCTGCGCGGTGGGACTTTTTGCACTTATCGACTCAACATCACCTGACAGGATGGAGTGAAGTCTTCCGAGATGCAGCATGGCACTCTCTACCTCTGCATAGCTTTTCCCATTTACAGCGGGTCTCGCTACCACAACGATATCCATTCCTCTGTCGAACTTCGATTCATTCAACCGGTAGCTCTCTCTGATCAGCCTCGTAATCCGATGTCTGACCACACTGTTTCCCACTTTTTTGCTCACCGAAATTCCAATGCGATTCTTCTGCGTGTCCTGTCTCAATACATACATGATCAGATATTTGTTTGCGTATGATTTTCTTTTTCTGTAAACACGCTGAAAATCTTCATATTTTTTCAGGGAATCTGAAAACTCCATATTAAAATTCCTTTAACACAAAGAGGGATTTTTGTCAGCTGCTGCACGCCCACCATGTCAGGCAGACAACAGATACAAAAATCCCTCTGCTAAGATACTTGGCAGACTTAAGCCGACAAAACTTTTCTTCCCTTTGCTCTTCTTGCGGCTAACACTTTTCTTCCGCCTGCTGTACTCATTCTCGCCCGAAAGCCATGTACTCTTGACCTGTGTCTTCTGCCAGGCTGAAACGGCATTTTCATAATTCCGGCACCTCCTTCTTCATTCTCTTTGCGGCTGCCGAATCTCTGTATCCGATCCTGATCCTACCGCTGCGTTTCTGATCATATTATAATCATGGTCTTTTTTGAGACATCATCTCGATTATATTCACAAAGACCTTTTAAGTCAAGCAATTCCTCAAAAAAAATACAGCCTTATCGAAAAAAAATAAAAACTTCAGAATCCGGAAAATGAAATCATGTGGATAACTTTATTCCTCAAATTTGGTTTACGTAAGTTATCCACATTTTGTGGATAATTTGTTGATAAAAAATCCGGAATTTCCATATTTCCGCTTATTTTCAAACAGAATCGGAATGGGGATATCCTTATGCACAATCTGTTCCAAAAGGGAAAACGTAAGTCGTATTATGTCAACTTTTCTGTATTATCCTCATTTTATTCTGACTTATCCACAAAGTTATCCACAGTATGTGGATGAAAATTTTCCATTGCTAATTCATCATTTTTGGTTTAATATTAGCGTAGGAAAAAATCGTTTTTGGAGATAAAAAGATGGACTTACTGAAAGAAAAATGGAATGACATTCTCTATGCCGTAAAAGTAGAGCATGAGCTTTCCGATATTGCGTTCAAAACATGGCTGCAGCCGCTGACGATCCATGAAGTATCGGATCATATGATCACGATCCTTGTGCCGTCCGGCAAGGTCGGGATCGACTATATCACCAAAAGGTACAACTATCCCCTGAAGGTGGCAATCGCGGAATTTACCGGTAAAGAATACGAGCTCGAATTTTTATTGCCGGAGGATGCGGAAAACACGAACAACAGCCGGAAAAACAGGCTCACACAGGGCGACAGCGCGGATTCTACCCGTGTAGTGACAGAAAAGGCAGGTCTGAATCCGAGATACACATTTGATACGTTCGTGGTCGGCAACAACAACAAGTTTGCCCACGCGGCCGCGCTCGCTGTATCCGAATCGCCGGGCCGGATGTACAACCCTCTCTATATCTATGGAGGAGCCGGACTCGGAAAGACGCACCTGATGCACTCGATCGCGCACTACATTCTGAATCAGGATCCATCGAAGCGCGTGATCTATGTGACAAGTGAGACCTTTACGAACGAAGTCATTGACGCGATTCGTAACGGCAACGCGACTTCCATGTCCAAATTCCGTGAGAAATACCGGAACGTAGACGTACTGTTAATCGACGATATCCAGTTTATAATAGGAAAGGAATCCACACAGGAGGAGTTTTTCCACACATTCAACGAGCTGCATAATAATAAGAAGCAGATCATCATTTCATCCGATAAGCCGCCAAAGGAGATTGAGACACTGGAGGCAAGGCTTCGTTCGCGTTTTGAGTGGGGTCTGATCGCCGACATTTCTTTCCCTGATTTCGAGACAAGGATGGCGATCCTGCAGAAAAAAGAAGAACTGGACGGCTACAACATTGACAACGAAGTCATCAAATATATCGCCATGAATGTAAAGTCCAACATCCGTGAGCTGGAGGGAGCGCTGAACAAGCTCATCGCCATGAGCCGTCTGGACAAAAAAGAGATTAATGTCGCCCTGGCGGAAGAAGCCATCAAAGACATCATCTCTCCGGACAGTAAAAGGGAGATCACACCGGAGCTCATCATCAATACGGTTGCGGAGCATTTTCAGATCACACCGGAAGACATCAAGGGCAGTAAACGCAACTCCGAGATCGTATATCCCCGCCAGATTGCCATGTATCTGTGTCTGGAAATGACCAATGCCGGCACCAAACACGTTGGCTCGATCATGGGGAACCGCGATCACACGACCATTATCCACGGCAGGAAGAAAATTGCTGATGAGATCAAAATGTCAGAGAACACCAGAAATACGGTAGATATAATAAAGAAGAAACTCAACCCGAATTAACAGCTAAAACAAAAAAGGAAAAAAGTTATCCACAATTTTATCCACTTATCCACATGTAAAACCACAGAATATGGTGTTGAAAAGATGAGGATATTTGCTTATCCTGTTTTTTCCATTTCAGAAGGATTTTTAACATAAAAAAAGCATCTGTGGATAAATCCGGAGTTTTCCTTTTTCCATACGGGGAAAATTCACATGGTTTTCCTTTTCGAAAATCCGCTGTTTTCGCCAGCGGAGACCGGTTATTCACTTATCAACAGGCCTTAATACTACGTTTACTGATTTTTTATTATTTATATATAGCAGTCCCAGGCAAGCCTCAAACCCATGACGCATAAGCGGCATAAAAGGCGGTCTGTGGTCTGCTGTCCTCAATATGAAGGGAGAATTTCTATGAAGATCACCTGCAGCAAACAGGAACTCATGAGAGCGATCAATATTGTTACAAAAGCTGTACCTGCAAATACCACCATGCCGGTCTTGAAGTGCATATTTATCGACGCTTCCGCGTCAGAGATCAAGTTTACAGCCAACGATATGGAACTTGGTATTGAGACAAAGGTGACTGGCATGATCCTGGAACAAGGTGTGGTTGCCCTTGAGGCGAAGCTTTTTTCTGATATGATCCGAAAGATGGAAGAAAGTGACGTTACGATCGCTTCCGATGAGAATTTTAATACAACGATCACCTGTGAAAAAGCAAAATTCAATATTATGGGACAGAGCGGAGAGGATTTCCCTTATCTTCCTTTTGTTGAGAAGGATTATCAGGTCATTCTTTCTTCGTTTACTCTGAAAGAAGTCATCCGACAGACGATTTTTTCCACCGCTGCGACGGAGACAAATAAGATCATGACCGGCGAACTGTTTGATATAAAGGAGAATCTCTTAAGAGTCATTTCACTGGATGGTCATCGTATTTCGATCCGCAATATCCAGCTGAAAGATTCTCTCGAGGAACGCAAGGCGATCGTTCCCGGAAAGACACTGAATGAGATTTCCAAAATTCTCTCCGGCGGGACGGAGGATGAGGTGGAAATCTATCTGACAGAGAACCTGATCCTGTTTGAATTTGATGAGAATGTCGTTGTATCCAGACTGATCGAGGGAAAATATTTCAACGTGGATCAGATGATCTCCAATGATTATCAGACGAAGGCAACGATCAACCGACAGGATTTCTTAAGCTGCCTGGACCGTGCGACTCTGATGGTAAAGGAGGGGGACAAGCGCCCGATCATCCTGAACATTGCGGATAATACGATGGAGATGAAGATCAGTTCTCAGATCGGTAAGATGAATGATGTCTTGGATGTTGAACTGGAAGGAAAGCCGATCAAGATTGGATTTAATCCGCGTTTTATGCTGGACGCGCTGCGCGTGATCGATGATGAGATGATTGATATTTATTTTATGAATTCAAAAGCGCCGTGCTTTATCCGGGATGAGGAGCAGAATTATAATTATATGGTGCTGCCGGTGAACTTTGTGGACTAGTATGATAACCGAAAATCGTCATTCATTTCTACAGCAGACACGTTGATTTTTGCGCTTCTCTTGCGCCGCTTGTTATTTGCCGTCTCGCTGAAACTCGCTTCGCTCAGACAATGGCGAGACGGCAAAAGCTATGCTCGAGAAGCTCGCAAAAATCTGCCTACCGTCTGCTTGCAGAAATGAATTGCCAATTTTCTAATTTACAGTTTGATAAATTAAAGTATATATATTATTATATATTTAGAAGTTATAAAAGAAAGAGTGAAATCATTTAGGTTAGTTTTATATGAATAAGGAATCATAGTCATGGAAAAATCAACAGATATTAAGTTACGGGACGAGTACATTAAGCTCGGCCAGGCCCTGAAAGCGGCCGGGATTGCCGATTCCGGTGTGGATGCGAAGTTTCTGATCCAGGACGGAAAGGTCCTGGTGAACGGGCAGGTGGAGCTGCAGCGCGGGAAGAAGCTGCATGACGGCGATGAAGTGATCTGCAGGGATGTGACTGTAAAGATTCATTCCTGATCGCCGACTGAAGCGGAAAGCATTTCCATACAGAAAGAACAGGTTTTTGTATCTATGATTGTGGAGTCGATTAAACTGGATCATTTCCGGAACTATGACAGTCTGGATCTGGAATTTGACCCCGGGACGAATCTTTTTTATGGGGATAACGCGCAGGGAAAGACGAATATTCTGGAGGCAGTCTATCTGTGCGGGACGACTCGAAGCCACCGAGGCAGCAGGGACCGGGATATGATCCAGTTTTCCGGCGAAGAGGCGCATATCCGGACGCAGATCCGAAAAGGAGAGATTCCTTATCGGATTGATATGCATCTGAAAAAATACAAGTCAAAGGGGATCGCGATCAATGGCACGCCGGTCAGACGGGCGGCGGAGCTGGTCGGACTTGGCAGCTACATTTTTTTTTCTCCCGAAGATCTGAATATTATCAAAAACGGGCCTTCTGAGCGCAGAAAATTTCTGGATATGGAGCTTTGTCAGCTGGATAAGATTTACCTTTTCAATCTTTCGAGTTATAATAAGGTGTTGGCGCAGCGAAATCGTTTGCTGAAGGATTATGCGTTCAGCCGGGACGCGGACAGTGTGCTGGATGTGCTGGATCTGCAGCTGGTGAAATTCGGTTCGGTGATCATAAAGCTCCGGCGCGATTTTTCAAAGAAGCTGGATACTCTGATCGGGAGGATTCACGGGAATCTTTCCGGAGGCCGTGAAACTCTTACGCTGGTCTATGAGAATGATGTGGAGGAAGCGGAATTTCCGGAAAAATTAGCTGCGACGAGGGAAAAAGACATCAAAATGAAATTTTCGGGGGTCGGTCCTCACAGGGATGATCTGTGTTTTCTGGTGGATGATACGGATATCCGGCGGTTTGGATCGCAGGGACAGCAGCGGACGGCGGCTCTTTCTCTGAAGCTTTCGGAGATTGAGATCGTGAAGCAGAGTACATCGGAGACGCCTGTGCTTTTGCTGGATGATGTGCTTTCGGAGCTGGATAGCAGCCGGCAGAGGTATCTTCTGGATCATATTCATGACATCCAGACGATGATCACCTGTACCGGTGTGGATGATTTTGTGAAAAATAATTTTCAGATAGATAAAACATTTTATGTTAGTTCAGGACAGGTTGAAGCAGTGGCAGGAGGAGTGCAATGAGTACAGGCATGAGCAGTGAAGATAAGATGGATAAGGTATTTGATCTGCCGGAGAAGAATAAGGATTCTGTGTCCGGAACAGGGACGGAAAATGCGGATTCTGCAGACGTAATGAAATCTTCTGAGTCTGCGGAAACTGCAGATCAGGGTGAAAGTAAGAATGATATAGAAAATGACATGGAAATCGATGAGTCAAAAATCACCAGCGCGGAGGGCGTGGAGTACGGCGCGGATCAGATCCAGATTCTGGAAGGTCTGGAAGCGGTAAGAAAGCGTCCGGGCATGTATATTGGCAGTACGTCGGCGCGCGGGCTTCATCATCTGGTGTATGAGATCGTGGACAACGCGGTGGATGAGGCGCTGGCCGGTTTTTGTGATACAATTACGGTGACAATTCATGAAGATAATTCAGTGACGGTGACGGACAACGGCCGCGGGATTCCGGTCGGCATCAATCATAAGGCGGGGCTTCCGGCGGTGGAGGTCGTGTTTACGGTGCTGCATGCGGGCGGTAAATTCGGTGGCGGGGGCTACAAGGTTTCCGGCGGTCTGCACGGCGTGGGCGCTTCGGTCGTGAACGCGCTTTCGAACTGGCTTGAGGTGCAGATTTTTCATGAAGGAAAGATTTATCAGCAGCGCTATGAGCGCGGCAAGGTGATGTATGCGCTGAAGGTGGTGGGCGACTGTGAGCCGGAGAAGACCGGTACGGTCGTGACATTTATGCCGGACGACACGATCTTTGATGAGACGGTGTTTGATTTTGATACGCTGAAAAATCGTCTGCGCGAGATGGCATTTCTGACAAAAGGTATTAAAATCACGCTGACAGATGAGCGTGAGGAGAAGCCTGTTGAGCGGACTTTCCATTATGAAGGCGGCATCAAGGAGTTTGTGACCTACCTGAATAAAGGAAAAACTCCGCTTTATGAGGATATTATTTACTGCGAGGGCATGCGGAATAATGTTTTCGTGGAGGTGGCGCTGCAGCACAATGATTCTTATACCGAGGGATGCTATAGTTTTGTGAACAACATCACGACGCCGGAGGGCGGCATGCACCTGACCGGTTTTAAGAATGCGCTGACGAAGACGTTTAACGATTATGCACGTTCGAATAAGCTGATCAAGGACAGCGACCAGAGCCTGATGGGCGATGATATCCGCGAGGGACTGACCGCGATCGTCAGCATCAAGATCGAGGACCCGCAGTTTGAGGGTCAGACGAAGCAGAAGCTTGGCAACAGCGAGGCTCGCGGCGCGGTGGAGAGCGTGGTGGCGGATCAGCTGAAGATTTATCTGGAGCAGCATCCACAGGTCGGAAAGATCATTGTAGAAAAATCAGTGATGTCGCAGCGGGCGCGTGAGGCCGCGAGAAAAGCGCGCGAGCTGACCAGAAGAAAGTCCGCTCTGGACGGACTGGCGCTTCCGGGCAAGCTTGCGGACTGTTCGGATAAAGACCCGGCAAACTGCGAAATCTTTATTGTAGAGGGAGACTCCGCAGGCGGCTCCGCGAAGACGGCGAGAAGCCGCGCAACGCAGGCCATCCTTCCGCTTCGCGGCAAGATCCTGAATGTGGAAAAGGCGCGTCTGGACCGTATTTACGGCAATGCGGAGATCAAGGCGATGATCACGGCGTTCGGTACCGGTATCCATGAGGATTTTGATATTACAAAACTGCGTTATCACAAAATTATCATTATGACGGATGCCGATGTGGACGGCGCGCATATTGCGACGCTGATGCTGACGTTCCTGTATCGTTTTATGCCGGAGCTGATCAAACAGGGGTATGTTTATCTGGCAATGCCGCCGCTCTATAAGCTGGAGCGGAATAAAAAGGTGTGGTACGCGTACAGCGATGAGGAGCTGCAGAGCATCATCAATGAGGTGGGCCGCGACCAGAATAATAAGATCCAGCGATATAAGGGACTTGGTGAGATGGATGCGGAGCAGCTCTGGGAGACGACTATGGATCCGGAGAAGCGTATCCTGAAAAAGGTGACGATGGACGACGCACAGTCGTCGGAGATCGACCTGACGTTTACGACGCTGATGGGGGATCAGGTGGAGCCGCGCAGGGAGTTTATTGAAGAAAACGCGCGCAGGGTCAAAAATCTGGACATCTAATGTACAGCCAATGTACGACCGTTCAGGGGGACAATTTCGGACACGCTCGCGCTTATAAAACAACGTAGCGGTACTAAGCTCGATCTTCGCCTGACGGCTTGATTTCGCTAAGTGCCGACGTTGTCTTTAATAGTCCTCAATTGCCCACCCTGACCGGTCTACAGGCTGGGGTTTGAAGGGTTTCATTCTGGTTTTTGGTGTTCTTCATATGTATAGATAATAATTTTAATCATATAATTTGATTTTATATTAGATTTTTGCTAAACAAGGCGTTTTCAATATAAAACAGCCCTGCACGGGCTTTGGAAGTATAAATTATTTTGAACTTGTATATATGGCAGCAGGATTGAGGAGGATGAATTTTGGAAGACAATATCTTCGATCAAATTAAGGAAGTTGACCTGAAAAAGACGATGGAGGAGTCGTACATTGATTATGCGATGAGTGTAATCGCGTCGCGGGCGCTTCCGGATGTGAGGGATGGTTTGAAGCCGGTGCAGCGCAGGGTGCTGTATTCGATGATCGAGCTGAATAACGGGCCGGACAAGCCGCACAGGAAGTGTGCGCGTATTGTCGGTGATACGATGGGTAAATATCATCCGCACGGGGACAGTTCGATCTACGGCGCGCTGGTGAATATGGCGCAGGAGTGGTCGACACATTATCCTCTGGTGGACGGACACGGCAATTTTGGTTCGGTGGACGGCGACGGCGCGGCGGCGATGCGTTACACGGAAGCGCGTTTGAGCAAGATCTCTATGGAGATGCTGGCGGATATCAATAAGGATACCGTGGATTTTGTGCCGAACTTTGATGAGACGGAGCGGGAGCCGGTGGTGCTGCCGTCGAGATATCCGAATCTTCTGGTAAATGGCTCGAACGGTATTGCGGTCGGCATGGCGACGAATATTCCTCCGCACAATCTGCGTGAGGTGATTTCTGCTGTCGTGAAGATGATCGATAACCGTGTGGATGAGGATCGGGATACGTTGATCGAGGAAATCATGGAGATCATCAAGGGACCGGATTTTCCGACCGGAGCGCAGATCCTCGGCAGAAGAGGAATTGAGGAGGCGTATAGGACAGGTAAAGGGAAGATTCGTGTCCGTGCCGTGACAAATATCGAGACGATGAGCAACGGCAAGAGCCGCATTATCGTGACGGAGCTTCCGTTCATGGTGAATAAGGCACGTCTGATCGAAAAAATGGCGGATCTGGTGAAGGAAAAGCGCATCGACGGTATTACTGCGATCACAGATGAGTCGAACCGGGAAGGTATGCGGATCAACATTGAGCTGCGGCGCGATGTGAATGCGAATGTGATCTTAAACCAGCTTTATAAGCATACGCAGCTGCAGGATACATTCGGCGTGATCATGCTGGCGCTGGACGGCAATCAGCCGAAGGTCATGAATATTCATGAAATGCTGCAGCTTTACCTGAACCATCAGGAGGAAGTCGTTACCAGACGGACGAAATATGACCTGAATAAAGCGCAGGAACGCGCCCATATTTTGGAGGGCTTGCTGATCGCGCTGGATAATATTGACGAGGTGATTAAGATCATCCGCGGGTCGCAGACCACGCAGCTGGCAAAAGCCGGATTGATGGAGCGTTTCGGTCTGACGGATGCGCAGGCACAGGCTATCGTGGACATGCGTCTGCGGGCTCTGACCGGTCTGGAACGCGAGAAGCTGGAGACGGAATATAAGGAACTGATGGAAAAAATCAAGGGTTACAAGGCAATCCTGGCTGATGAGAAGCTTCTGCTCGGCGTGATCAAGACGGAGATCAGCCTGATCGCGGAAAAATACGGCGACGACCGCAAGACAACGATCGGTTATGACGCGACGGAATTTTCGGCGGAGGATCTGATCGAGGATGAAAAGGTTGTCATTGCAATGACAAAGCTTGGTTATATCAAGCGCATGCAGCCGGATAATTTCCGCAGTCAGAACCGCGGCGGCCGCGGCATTCGCGGGATACAGACGCTGGAGGAGGATTACATAGAAGAGATTCTGGTGACGAATACGCACCATTATCTGATGTTCTTTACGAATAAAGGCCGTGTTTACCGCCTGAAAGTGTATGAGATACCGGAAGCAAGCCGCACGGCGCGCGGCACCGCGATCATTAATCTGCTGCAGCTGCAGCCGGAGGAAAAGATCACGGCGATGATTCCGATCAAGGAATACAAGGAAGGCAATTATCTGTTTATGGCTACAAAGAAGGGCCTTGTAAAGAAGACCTCGATCATGGCATTCGCATTCGTGAAAAAAAATGGTCTTGCTGCCATTACTCTCCGCGAGGACGATGAATTAATTGAGGTGAAATTTACAGATAATAAAAGAGAAATCTTCCTTGTGACAAAATTCGGGCAGTGTATCCGCTTTAAAGAGACGACTCTGCGTCCTACAGGAAGAACTTCGATGGGCAATATCGGCATGAAGCTGGCGCCGGGCGATGAGGTCATTGCCATGCAGCTGGATGTACAGGGTGAATATCTGCTGCTTGTGTCGGAAAAAGGTATCGGAAAGCTGACACGCACCAGTGAATTTACAACACACGGCCGCAACGGAAAGGGCATGAAGTGCTATAAGATCACGGAGAGGACAGGCAATCTGGTTGGCGCGAAGGCAGTCTGCCTGGACGATGAGATCATGATCATCAGCAAGGATGGAATTATCATCCAGATGGCATGTGAGAATATCTCCATCTGCGGACGTCCGGCAAGCGGCGTGAAACTGATGAATCTGGATGTGGATCCGGAGACAGGCATCGCGGATCAGGTTGCGAGCATCTCTAAGGTGGGGAAGACGCAGCCGCAGGAGGAAAATCCGGAGAAGATGATTGAGGAAGATTCTGATATCATCGATGTAGCGGATGAAAATGAGGTGTCCAAAGATTCATTCAGTGACCAAGACGGTGATGAGGTGTCTGAAGGTTCGTCGGATGAAAATTGATACGTATGCCAGTGAAATGGTATAAAGAAACAGATAGTTTATCATAGAAAGCAGGTAACTGTGAAGGTACTGAACAGTTAAGAAAGCAGCTGTAAAAACAGCAGAAAAAAGGACAGCATATGAAATTACGCAGGATGATTGCCATATGGGCGGCAAAGATCATCAGCGCTGCGTGCAGGCTTTCCGGCAAACAGGGTGTTACGTTTGCCGGAAAAGTTGCATTAAGGATCGATCCGAATATACTGAAGGATCTTTCCGCGCAGGTGCGGGAAAAGATTTTTGTGGTCTGTGGCACGAACGGAAAAACAACAACGAATAATCTGCTGTGTCAGGCCATTGAGACGGAAACTCCCGCAAAGCTGATGGCGGAAAAATCGGCAGGACGGAACAACGGAAATCATGGTCAAAAGAATCATGGTCAATCGGTTCGTGTCGTCTGCAATCACACCGGCTCCAATATGCTGGACGGTGTGGCGGCGGCTTTTGTGCTGGCAGCAAAAAATAACGGGACTCTGGACGCGGATTATGCCTGTATTGAGATCGATGAAGCATCCACGCTGCGTGTATTTCCGCATTTCAAGCCGGATTATATGGTGCTGACGAATCTGTTCCGCGATCAGCTGGACCGCTACGGCGAAATTGATATCACGATGGATATGCTGAACCGCGCGATGCAGATGGCTCCGGACATGAAGATCATTGTAAATGCGGACGATGCTCTTTCTGCGTATCTGGCGATGGAGAGCGGGCATGAATTTATCACCTACGGAATTACGGAGCAAGTGTTTTCGGAAGAGGAACAGGGAGAGCAGCATGAGATCCGCGAAGGCCGCTTTTGCAAAAAATGCGGGGCAAGGCTGGATTATGAATTTTATCATTACAGCCAGATCGGCAAATACAACTGCCCGAACTGCGATTTTACCAGACCGGAGATTGATTTTGAGGCGCTTCATATCGATATGACGGAGGGACTTTCCTTTGATGTGCTGGAGCGGTATGTTCTTCCGGAGGAAGAACTGGACAGCGTAATTACGATGGATGATCTGGCGGCAGGCGATGGGACGGGTTCAGGTCATGAGGAAGAGGCTGCCGCAACAAAAGAAGCAGTGTCCGACAGGATCATCCACAGATATGAAAGCCGTCATCTTTCTGCGGATTACCGGGGTTTTTACAATATTTATAATATTCTTGCCGCCTATGCGGCAGGCAGAAGCGCCGGATTGAAGCTGACAGATTATGAGAAGGTGCTGAAAGATTTTCATCCGCAGAACGGGAGGATGGAGCACTTTACAATCAATGGAAATGATGTAATGCTGAATCTGGCGAAGAATCCGGCCGGATTTAACCAGAATATTTCTGCGGTGATGGAGGATAAAAAAGAAAAAGATATTATCATCGTAATTAATGATAACGCGCAGGACGGGACGGATATCTCCTGGCTGTGGGATGTGGATTTTGACCGGTTTGGAGACAGGAAAGACTGTGATTCGGAATCAAAAAATGCAGATTTGGAATTAGTAAATACGGATTCGAAGTCTGATTCTATAAATGAGGATATGGCGGGAAAAACGAATACGATTCGCTCAATCACGGTCAGCGGTATCCGCTGCCAGGATATGCGGCTGCGCATGAAGTATGTGGATATTCCCTGTGAGATGATCGGCGATGTGAAGAGCGCGATCGAGGCGCGGCTTGCCGACGGCTGCGGGAATCTGTATGTGCTGGTGAACTATACCGCGCTGTTTTCAACGAGAAATATTCTGGCAGGGATGCAGGAAACAAAATAGCAGGAGCATATCGGATATCAGACAGAATTTAGTGGCGCCCGCGAAGCGAGCAGGGAAGTTTGGATAAAAGGAGAGCACACATGAAATTAACCATCGGGCATCTTTACCCGGATCTTTTAAATCTGTACGGTGACCGCGGCAACATTCAGTGTATGAAAAAGCGCTGCGAGTGGCGCGGTATTGAAGCTGAAGTGTGGGAATTTCAGATCACGGATGAGGTGAAATTTTCAGATCTGGATATTGTGCTGCTGGGCGGAGGCTCCGACCGGGAGCAGATGCTGGTGTGTGAAAAGCTGAAGACCATCCGTGAAGATTTCCATGCTTATGTAGAAGATGGCGGCAGTGTGATCGCGGTCTGCGGCGGCTATCAGCTGCTCGGACATTATTACGATACGGCGGATGGGCGGATCGAAGGTCTGTCTCTGGTGGATCTTTTTACGGAGCAGGGCAGTCCGCGTCTGATTTCCAATATTGTGATCGCAAATGACGATTTTCCATACCCGATCGTTGGCTTTGAAAATCACGGCGGCAGGACCTTTATCGGGGAAAACAGACCGCTCGGCAAAGTACAGTTTGGTTTTGGAAATAACGGAAAGGACGGAGCGGAGGGCGTACTTTATAAAAATGTCGTCGGCACCTATCTGCATGGCCCGCTGCTTCCGAAAAATCCGCATGTCTGCGATTATCTGCTCGGGAACGCGCTGGAGCACAAATACGGGACGCGGGAGCTTAGCTCTCTGGATGATGAGCAGGAGCTGGAAGCAAATCGGTATATCGTGGAGAGGTTTACCGGAAAATAATAATATTTTATCAAAAAGATAATATTGACAAAAGCAATCAACGGACATATGATAAAATGTAGTGGGAAATCCCACATATAATAACAGAGGTGATAGAATGAATGCGTTAAAAGATTATAATGTTCATATTGACAGTAAGAAAAGAGTTACGTTACGTGGAGCAACCTATCAGTATTATAATGTGAAGGAATATGAAAACGGATGTATTCTTCTTGAACCAAGAGAATTAAATTTGCCGGATAGTATTTCAAAAAGAACGTTGGAAGATATGGATCAGGCTGTGGAAAATTTCAAAAAAGGAGTTGTATCTTCAGTTATTGATTTATCGGATTTTTAAAATGGAGTGAGTTTATGCAATATAGTATTCGCATGGGAGTTCCTGAAATGTCTGATCTATGGTCAGATTTACAGAAGAAACATAAAACAGGAAAAATAAGTAAAAAAGATGAAGTACTGTATCAAAAATGGGGAAAAGCGTTAAAAAAATTATCGGAAAATCCAATTTATCCTGGTTTACAATCTCATGAAATTATACCTTTATCCAGAAGATATGGAGAAAAAGTGTGGCAGTCTTATCTGGAAAATAAAACAAGCGGTGCTATGAGAATGTTCTGGATATATGGTCCGGGAAAGCAGGAAATTACAATTATTGGATTAGAACCTCATCCGGAAGATAAGAAAAAAGGAGGATATGACAGGATTAATCTTTCAGATATAGGATAATACCATATAACGAACAGAAGAAGGGAGAGATCAGTATGAACAGAATGAAAAAATGGATGACAGGCGTACTTTTGTTTCTGCTGTTATGCGTGATCGGCGTACTGCCCGCATCGGCCGCCAGCTTTACGACAGCCGGGGATGCGACGTATTCGAATGGGGTCTATACGCTGACGGAGGCAAGCTCCTGTAAGGCGGGAGGTATGTTTTACAGTGCAGAGCTGGATACGCGGAAGGATTTCGAGATTTCCTTTGAGTATTATGTCGGTGATGCCCTTTTCAAATCAAGGGAAGGCTTTATGCTGGTATTTGCTGACAGTCCGCTTTCCATAGGGGATTATGGAAGCTGCCTTGGATATTATGATTATATCTTTGGAAAAAGCTCGTGTTACGGAATTGAGTTCGATTCCTATACATTGGGGACCGGGGATCCTTCCGGCCAGCATATCGCGGTGACAAAAAATAACGGAACCAGCATCTGGTACAAGCATCTGGATTATGTGAATGAGACCATCTGCGACAGTACCTGGCATAAAGTGAAGATCCGTTATATCAGCAGTACAGGCATGCTGCAGATCTACAAGGACGGGACACTGGTGCTGACCAGCACGAATTTTGATCCGGCAGATCTGGCATATTTCGGAATTACCGCTTCGACCAGCAGCTACGGCTGCCAGAAGCAGAAGATTCGCAATATTTCCGTGACCGCGACGGAAGTGTGCCTGATCACGTATGACGCGAACGGCGGAAGTGTCAGCACCTCGTCACAGGTCGTTACATACGGCGCCGCTTACGGCACACTGCCGACACCGACCCGTACGGGATATACATTCCAAGGCTGGTATACGGCCGCTTCCGGCGGAACGCAGGTGACATCTACGACAAAGGTAACGACAGGCGACCGTACACTGTATGCGCAGTGGAAGATCAACACATACAAGGTGACGTTTAAGGCGAACGGCGGCAAGGTCAATAAAAAGTCGAGCACATCGAGAACCGTCACTTATAACGCGGCAGTCGGGTCGCTGCCGACGCCGACGCGCAGCGGCTATACGTTCCTTGGCTGGTACACGAAAAAAAGCGGCGGCTCCAAGATTTCCTCCACGAAGGTAATCACTAGTAACGTCACTTATTACGCACACTGGGCGAAAAATTCCGCGAAGGTGACGATCAAACTGAAAGCAAACGGCGGAAAATGTTCTAAGAGCAAGATCACGACCACCTACGGCGGAAAACTGGGCTCACTGCCGACACCGACGCGCAGCGGCTATACATTTCAGGGCTGGTATACGAAAAAGAGCGGCGGCACGAAGGTAACATCCACTACGAAGACAACGAAGGTACTTTCTACAAAGACGCTTTACGCGCACTGGAAAAAGAAGAGCACCAGTTCGAGCAGCTCATCGGGCAGCAGTTCGAGTAGCTCCGGAACATGCAGTGTGTGCCATGGAACCGGAAGATGTCTGACCTGCGGCGGAACCGGCTATGTATCTGCGTATTATTACCTGAATGGTACGCTTCGAGTTTCACGAAAAGCCTGCACCAAATGCTATTGGGGACAGTGCATCAGCTGCGGCGGAACCGGGCTGCGATCGTGACAGAGAATAAATAACAAATAACAGATTTTGCGATTTATACATATGCCTGTTTGTTCAAATGAAAGCAAATGCTTATATTTGTGCAAATACAGGCAAATGCCTATTGACATCTATGCGGTATCGCTGTATCTTATGCTTTGTTGTAACTGTTCAGTCCTTCACAGTTACGAGATACTGTACTGAATAGTTATGCTTTGTTTACAATTACATACGTTTTTCTCTTATTCAGAGTGGTGGAGATACATAGGATCTGTGAAGCCACGGCAACCCCGGCGCAGTCTTTCAGAAAAAGATGCAATGGAAGGTGCCAACCTGAGCGAGTAAACTCGAACAATAAGGGGATTTGATGATTGATTATTGAGTCCGCCTTTTTAGCGGACTCTTTTTCATCAGAAACCAGTGGAGAAAAACATACCACTTCGTAACTGTTCATGTATGTGCAGTTACGGTTTCAGAAAAGAAAGGATGAATTATATGGACAGATACCTATTTACTTCCGAGTCAGTGACCGAGGGACATCCGGATAAGATCTGCGACCAGATTTCGGACGCAATACTGGATGAGCTTCTGAAACAGGATCCGATGAGCCGTGTGGCGTGTGAGACGGCCACGACGACCGGACTGGTGCTGGTGATGGGTGAGATTTCGACCAGCGCCTATGTGGATATCCAGAAGATCGTGCGCGATACGGTACGCGAGATTGGCTATACCAGAGGAAAATTCGGCTTTGACGCGGACACCTGCGCGGTGATCACCGCGATCGACGAGCAGTCGCCGGATATCGCGATGGGCGTGAACAAAGCGCTGGAAGCGCGGGGAAAGGCAGCGGATCCTGCAGGTACGGATTGCTCGAAAGTGAATGCTGGCGGGGCTGAACTGAACATGACAGACGACGAACTTGAAGCCATCGGTGCGGGCGATCAGGGCATGATGTTCGGGTACGCGACGAATGAGACAGAAGAGTATATGCCGTATCCAATCTCTCTGGCTCACAAGCTGGCGCGGCAGCTGACGAAGGTGCGTAAAGACGGTACGCTTTCTTATCTGCGGCCGGACGGCAAGACGCAGGTGACTGTGGAATATGATGAGAACGGAAAACCGTTCCGCCTGGACGCGGTGGTGCTCTCAACGCAGCATGACCCGGAGGTATCGCAGGAGCAGATCCATAAGGATATCAAACAATATGTATTTGATGAAATTCTCCCACAGGAGATGGTGGATGAAAATACAAAATTCTTTGTCAATCCGACCGGCCGCTTTGTCGTCGGCGGGCCGAATGGTGATTCCGGTCTGACCGGCCGCAAGATCATCGTCGATACCTACGGCGGATATGCGAGACACGGCGGTGGTGCTTTCTCCGGAAAGGACTGCACGAAAGTAGACCGTTCTGCTGCGTATGCAGCTCGCTATGTAGCAAAAAATATCGTGGCGGCAGGACTGGCCGACAAATGCGAGATCCAGCTCTCCTACGCGATCGGCGTAGCGCGCCCGACCTCCATCATGGTGGACACGTTCGGCACCGGCAAACTCTCTGATGAGAAGCTGACCGAGATCATCCGCGAAAACTTTGACCTGCGCCCGGCCGGCATCATCAAAATGCTCGACCTGCGCCGCCCAATCTACAAGCAGACGGCAGCATACGGACATTTCGGAAGGAATGACCTTGATTTGCCCTGGGAGAAAACAGACCGCGCGGAAGCGCTGCGGAAGTATCTGTCCGCTGATCCTTTTTATTCTGATGAAAACATGGCCAGGCTTAGCAAATCAATTGCGCAGCTAGAAAGTGTTGGAGGAACAGCCTTTTAAGAAGTTTCTATTTTATAAAAATTTTAGAATCAACCCGTTTTCTTTAGGAGAAATGCTTTATTTCCTATGGTATAATAAAAGCCGTGCCATGCAGATGTTTTTCAATGGCACGGCTTGTTTTTCAGATAATAAGGGAGCAGAGAATGAAATTACGGACACGGCTTGTGATAGCTTTTTTGATCATTATGATGGTGCCGTTTCTGATGTTTGACATCATTATACTGAGTTTTACCAGATATCGCGGTGCGCTGGAGAACAATTACGGCGTGACTGTTACATTGGACAGTGTTACCGATTCGGTGCAGATCATCAGCAATTCCACGCAGGAAATATTTACCAGTTTGCAGGAGCAGGCGGCTGAGGATACGGAGGTCTTTCTGGATGAAGACTATCTGGATCAGGTGAACAGCGAGCTTTTAGAGCGCTATTCGTTTCTGATGGTGAGAGTGGAGGATGAGCTGTATTACAACGGAGCTGAAGAAGATGTGTCGGATCTTTTTGATAGCCTGCCAATCTTCCGGGAAGCAGGAAGCGCCTCGGAGGCCAGCGCATATATTGGAGAGGATACGCAGGCCTTTGTGCGGCAGCTGGATGTAGAATTTGACGACGGTTCTACAGGCAGCGTTTTTATCGTATCCTCGGTCGGGCAGATCGTATCGCAGACGCGCAGACTGTTCCGGGATCTGCTGATTGCGGTGGCTGTAATTCTGGTCTGCACCGCGCTGGTTATGGTTATCTGGATCTATACCGGGGTCAATGTACCTCTGAAAAAGCTGTCCGAGGCGACGCACCGGATCAAGGAAAAAGACTTTGATTTTGAGATAGAGGTAAAAGGGCACGACGAGATCAGTATGCTGTGCCGCGATTTCGATGATATGCGGCGGCAGCTGAAAATGCAGGAGGAAGAAAAAGAAAGCTTCGACCGGCAGAGCAAGGAACTGATCAGCAACATTTCCCATGACCTGAAGACGCCGATCACGGCAGTAAAAGGCTACGTGGAAGGCATCATGGACGGCGTCGCGGACACGCCGGAAAAGATGGACCGCTACATCCGCACGATCTACATCAAGGCAAACGATATGGATCGGCTGATCAACGAGCTGACCTTTTACTCGAAGATCGATACGAACCGCATCCCTTATAATTTCAATAAGATCGACGCGGTGGAGTATTTTGACGACTGCGCTGAGGAAGTCGGCCTGGAGATGCATGAGCGCGAGATCCGTTTCTCCTATATTAATAATGTAGAGATCGGTACACTCGTCATTGCGGATGCGGAGCAGCTGAAGCGTGTCATCAATAACATCATCGGCAACTCCATCAAATACATGGACAAGCCGAAAAAAGAAGTGCAGCTGCGCGTTTTCAACGCCGGGGACTACGTGCAGGTGGAGATTGAAGATAACGGCAAAGGCATCGAGAACAAAGACCTCGTGAACATCTTCGACCGCTTCTATCGCACCGATATGTCGCGCAACTCCTCACAGGGCGGCAGCGGGATCGGCCTCTCCATTGTGCGCAAGATCATCGAGGATCACGGCGGCCGCATCTGGGCGACCAGCCGTTTCGGCGAGGGGACGACGATGCATTTTGTGATCCGAAAGTATGTGCTAAGCACTTCTGCGCAGCAGTGAAATGCAATCACAGCCGGAGCGAATTTATTCGCGGAGAGCTGTCATTGCATTTCAGGATGGGGCAGAATGCCCCATCAGCCACAAACATAGGACGCCGACAGGCGGCATATAGCCCGTAAGGGCGGTTTGTGGCCTGATGCGCAGAAGAATAAATTGCCCAGGCATCCGCCGCAGACACCTGAGGCAACGTGCTCTTTCATGGGTGTATGAAATGTATCTATTTGTAAAGAAATATAAAGAAATACGGAGGTAAAGTGTGTGAGCAGAATATTGATCGTAGAAGATGAAGGCGCGATCGCCGACCTGGAAAGGGACTATCTGGAGCTCTCCGGCTTCGAGGTAGAGATCGAAAACAGTGGCGACAGGGGCTTACAGCGCTCTCTGGAAGAGGATTTTGACCTGATCATACTGGATCTGATGCTGCCGGAGATCGACGGTTTTGAGATCTGCCGCCAGATCCGTGAGAAAAAGAATCTTCCTATTATAATGGTGTCCGCCAAAAAGGACGACATTGACAAAATCCGCGGCCTCGGCCTTGGCGCCGACGACTACATGACCAAACCGTTCAGCCCGAGCGAGCTGGTAGCCCGCGTCAAGGCACATCTTGCCCGCTACGAGCGGCTGGTGAACAGCAACGTGCAGGAGAATGATATCGTGGAGATCCGCGGCATCAAGATCGACAAGACTGCACGCCGCGTCTGGGTCAACGGCGAGGAGAAGAATTTCACCACTAAGGAATTTGACCTGCTCACCTTCCTCGCGCAGAACCCGAACCACGTCTTCACCAAGGAAGAGCTCTTCCGCGAGATCTGGGACATGGAATCGGTCGGCGATATCGCGACCGTGACCGTCCACATTAAAAAGATCCGCGAGAAGATCGAGAAACAGTCCTCCAAGCCGGAATATATCGAGACCATCTGGGGGGTCGGGTATCGGTTTAAGATGTGATGAACTCTGTTGTTTTTAGCAATGCTTGATAGAATATGCACTTTGTGGTAAGTTAAAGGTACAATATAATATAGTATGCTCTTGCCGGAAAGGCGGTGATATTTTTGTGTACACGATCGGAATTAAGTAAAATTTTAAATGAACTGGCAAAGTCGTATCGGAATACCTATGGCAACAACCTTCAGAAGATTGTCCTTTATGGTTCCTATGCGAGGGGGGATTATCGAGAAGATTCAGATATTGATGTTGCCGCTATTGTAAAGGGATCGCGCCGTGAATTGCAGGAAGAACTTAAGAAGGTCTGGGATATTTCACATGATTTGGGATTAGAATATGGTATTATTGTTTCACCGACGGTTATTCCGTATGATGAATATGAAGGATTGAAAGAAGACCTTCCGTATTACAGAAATATTGAACTGGAAGGAGTGGTTGTCAGTGGATGAACAGAAATACGCCGACTACTCTGATTATTATATTGTTGCGAAGAGTGACGCTGTGGATCAATACGAAAAAGCAGAAGAATTTTGCAGTGAAATCAGAAATTTCATAAATGCTCAGGGTTGATAAAAAAGAAGCGGGGGTTTTCCTCCGCTTCTTTTAAAAACCGGATCAATTGAACATGTGTAAAACCCCATGATTATCCACAAACGAAAAAGTTTCGTAAAATACTTAATATTCACGCAAAAACACATAATTTTACTTAATGCGTTAAGCAGATTTGTGCAAAATTTCCAAAAGAAATGATTGTATTTCAAAAAAAAGAGTGATATCATCAAAATAATGACGATACTATCTCCTTTCGTATAAGCAAACATGGAGAAAGTACAAAAATCGGCTGATGCAGCCAAAGCAGCTACATAATAAGGAGGGTTTGTGATGAGAAAAACAACCAAAAGGAACCGCATACTTGCCTTTATTCTGACCTTTGCGATGATCTTCCAGCAGGCCGGAATCACGACATTTGCGGACGAGGGGACGAGTGCCGCTGCGGAGACGGCCGTAGAGGCGACGACGAATGATGCGGGAGAGACGACTGCGGCAGAAGAGGTTTCGACTGCGGACGAGACGACCGCGCAGACAACGGCTTCTACGGAAGCGGAAGAGGTAAGCGTGACAGATACGGAAGCATCTGCAGACCCGGCTGATACAGACGAGCCGGATGCGGAAGCTTCTGATAATGATACAGATCCGGCAGCAGAGACGATAGGGGATGTTGAGGATGAGTCCGAAGCAGACACAGAGTCCGCAGCGGAAGACGTGACTGAGGCGGAGAGCGAAGAAGTCACCGAAGCGGCGACGGAAGCTGCTGAAGATACAGAAGCAGCAGATGCAGCGGAAGCGGCCGATGAGACCGAGACGGAAGCTGAGACCGAAGAAGAAGCTCCGAAGACTTCCTTTACGTATTCGGATGAGAACGTAGTCATTACGGCAACCGCATCCGAGGATGCAAACTTCTCACAGGATGTGGAGCTGGTGGCGGACTACATCGAGCCGGACAGCATTGCGTATGAAGAAGCGGTCAGCAAGATCGAGAGCCAGCTCGGAAGCAGTCTGGGACTGACCGATGACAACACAGAGGCAGCGTACTTACTGTACGATGTCTATTTCCTGTCTGCAGAAGGCGAACGCGTTGAGCCGGAAGCCGGTACCGTGAGCGTGAGCATGGTATTCCGTCAGGCGGTCGACCTTGGATTGACTGGTGAGATCACCAGCAAAGCGGTTGTGCATATCAAAGATGGCAGCACGGCTGAGGTCGTGACTGACTTTGTCAATGTCAACGCAAACGGCGATGTGACTGCGATGGGATTTACGCAGGACAGCTTTTCTGAAACCGGTCTGGTTCTTGCGAGCGGGTCGACAGATGTACCATTCGATATTTCAAGCGCGGTGGATATGAGTCAGTTTGCGACTATTAACGTGAATTCAGTTTACGCGGATGGCGAGGATGTTGCCACTTCGATAGTTGAGCGGGACGCGGAGCTCACCATCAATATGACGTTTACCGTGGGTAATGACACAGTATCACAGACATTGGCTCATTCAAGCTATGTATGGGAATACGACCTGAGCGATTTTGTGGATGAAAACTGTATTTTCAGTGTATCTGGTTCAGGCGATCTGTATCGGACTGAGGGTACTTCTACCAAGGTCGGAGAGTACTACGTAGAGAACGGTAAGCTTTATCTGTATATATATGAACAGTATCTGGATACTTGGACCAGCAATATTACCGGAACGTTCAATTTCTATGCTGCTCTGGATACGACAAATATCGGGACAGAGACATCAGAAATGATTTCTTTCCCGGGTTATTCGACTATCATCAATTTCGAAGAAGTGACGGTTACGACCAGCAAGAAAGTAAATGAAAATTATAGTAATGACACTGTCACGATTACAAAAGATTCTGACGGGAATTATTATATGAACTATACATTGACATTTACAGTGGATGCAGCACTGAGCACACTGGTATTGACAGATACTCTGGGTGCGGGTCAGACACTTGTGGATGGCAGTGTGCAGGTGAATTCCAGCACGGTCGACAGCAGCCATATTTCGTATTCAACGGATTCCGACGGTGTGACGACCATGTATATCTATATCGCGGGCACTGATACGAGCGATATTGATTATTTGTATGATTCTTCGGCCAAGGACGCCACCTATACGGTAACCTACAAAGTGAAGCTGGATGAGGATGTATTTGAGGATCATGGCAAGCTCAAGAACAGTGCATATTGGACCTACAACGGCACAAATTCTGAAACGAAAACAACGGAGGTAACACCGTACAAGAACATCAGCTCACAGGTTTCGAAAGAATATGAAAAAACGGTGTATGATGATACCACCGGATATTATACATTCTACTGGAAGCTCACGGTGACGGGAGATGATCTGTCTGGATATGTAGTTACGGACACCTGTGGCAGTAACCAGACCTACAACAGCAGCAGCTTTGAGATTGACTGCACGGATGGTACACCTGCAGTGACGGTATCGACGACGACGTATAGTGACTCGACCACAGGGTTTACTTTTACATTCCCGTCAGATACGACCTATTCCGGCACGTATGTGTTTACGTATACGACGACATCAACACAGACCAAAGATGAGATGGCAGGAAGTGGCACAGTATCTTTTAACAACAAAGTATCAATTGACGATGGAGATGGCAATACGGGTTCCGATGACGGCAGTACTAGCATTGACACGGGAACAAAAACTGCTGAGGCGGAGATTGAAAAGAACTGGACGACAACGAAAGACACTGTGGATACAACGACCGGTTTTCTTTATTGGGAAATCAAGGTCACGCTGGCGGACGGCGTGACCGAGCTGGAAAATGTGACAGTAACAGACAGCTATCCATACTATTATTTAAATCAGGATTCCTGGAACGGTAAGCAGCTGACGATGAAGTGGGACACCATTGAGGTGAAAGATGCCAGCGGGAATGTGCTTACCAGAGGCACAAATGCTACAGATGGGGATTACACTATTGATGAATCAACCGGTGTGATAACGTTTGCGAAGCTTACATCAGATGTGACAATCACGGGTGCAGTGTACTTTGATTTCAGTTCCTTAAGTGAGACAGATAAAGTGACCTTTATCAATAGTGCTGTCCTGAAGGTGAATGATGTAAAACTGGATGAAGACAGTGACACGCTCACTTATACGGAAAACGATTACAGAATGACCAAGACAGTCACTTACGATGAGTCCACCGGTCTTTTCAACTGGACTGTAGTGATCAACCCGACCATGGCGGAATATGCGGACCAGATCTGCGTGTACTTCTCGGATACGCTTCCGGCAGGCATGGAATTTGTGGGATGTATTGACAAAAACGGAAGTTCCGTTTCAAGCGCAATAAATGTAGCACTGTCTGTTTCTGATTATGGCAGTGGAAATGGACAGAATTACACGGTTACTGTACAAACAAAGAAAGTACTTGATGAAAATGACAAGGAGACGGATCAGCAGACAATTGAAAAGGTAGATGTTGGTATTCTTGGAAGCTTTCACTGGTACCTGAGTAAGACCAGTTATACAATTACCTATCAGACAAAGCTGTCGGATACTGAGCTGGCTCGTATTGCCGCTATTTACGCGAACGGCTATACTGAGCAAACTTTTAGTTACACCAATGTTGCGTATTTGCTCAATTCGAGTGGGGGCACTCTGACGAGCGTTGAGGAAGAGATTACCTATATGTACAATCCACTCAGCAAGTCGGATCTCGGTATTGGCGCGGATGCCAATTACGCAAACTCTAAGGATGTGTTTACCTACAAAGTAGTGGCCAATGAAGAAGAGATCGATCTGGATCCGAACAGTGATACTCTCACGCTGTATGATACGCTCGGTTCGGATGTAAGCATTTTGCTGGACAGTGTATCGGTGACGGACGAAAACGGAGCAGATCTTAGTGGTGTGACCATTTCATATGAAGAGGACACACTGGTGATCACGATTCCGGATCAGACCTGCGCGGTGATCACGTTCAGTGTGAAAGCGGTGGATCTGGGAGAGAATACTTACACGAATACGGTTTATCTCGTAGGGTATGTGACATACTCGGCTTCCGTTTCAGAGAAGCATTATATCAAAGAGCATTCTGGTACAGTGAACGGTGTATCGAATACTATTACACTTTCCAAGCTAGATGCTGACACAGGGAAAGCGCTTGGGGGTGCTGAGTTTGCTCTGTATCAGGTGAACTATGATGAAAATACTTATGTTCTGGGTTCTGAAACAGTAGTAAAGGATTCCCTTGAAAACTCAATATATACTTCTGATGAATATGGTAAAGTAACATTCCCGTTGTTGACTCCTGGATCACTGTATTACTGGGAAGAAACAGAAGCTCCGACAGGTTATGTGGCTTCAAGTACGGAAAAGCATTACTTTATCGTATACGCGGTAGCGACGAATCAAGCCGGAACGGCTGAGGATACAAGCACTACCGGACAGGCTACGACAAAAGCAAACCGCGAAGCGGCGGAAGCTTTGGCAGAAGCAATAGAAAACGCAAATTCCGGCGTGACGGTTCATGTTCTCAGGGCGAGCTATTCCTGGGTGGTGACAAATAAGCAGACCGGCAGCATTACTGTGACTAAGAATGTTACGATAAACGGAAATGCTGTGACTGCGGGCGATGACACGATGGACGGCGACTATATATTTGGTCTGTTTACTGTGACCGAAGAGACTGGCCAAAGTCCTGTAGAGACCCTTGTCGATGTGGACACGATTAAGGTATCAGATGGTGCAGCAGAGAATACTCTTACATTCAACGGACTTGCATCCGGAGATTATGTGGTAAGAGAACTGATGGAAGTGACATCTTCAGACACTTATCAGTACACATGGATAGACTCTGCGTCAGAGATTCATTATTATATAGATTACTCCGATACGGGTGTGACGGTGATAGTAGACGGTACGGAAAGCACAGAAAAAGATGTGGAACTGAGTTCAAAGGAAAGTAAGTCTGTAACGTTTACCAACAACAAAGTCAACGGTTCTCTGCAAATCACAAAGACAGTTGTCGCAGACACAGAGACCGCCGAGTCTGAGTCAGAAGCAGGAACAACTTATGATATCATTGTTAAGCTGGAAACGCCTGTTACAGCTGGTGATGATCTTTCAAAAGTAAAGGCTGAAAACGGCAATGGTGATGACATTACTGATGATCAGAATCTTGCTCTGACGGTAGATACAACTGACCCGACAATCCTGACATTCCAGATCAAAGCAGGAACATCTGAGTCTGTAAAGCTGACGAATCTTCCGCTTGGCACCTACAGTGTGACCGAAAATATTGCGGAAGGTAAAACGTATACTGCAACCTACACGGTGACAGCAGGCGGCGACTCAACGACAGAAACAAATTCTTCAATCGAGCTTTCTGCAGCTAAAGCAGATAAGGAAGTCGAAGTTACGAATGAGTATCCGATCGAAGCAACGATTGAGGCAAAGAAGAGCTATAACCATGCTCTTAAAGGCGGAGATTTTACATTTAAGCTTACTGCCGGAAATAATAATGCTGGTGTAGATACTCCGATGCCAACTGCAGAGTCTACCACTGGTACGATTAATTTGGATGGAAGTGTTACAGTTACGAATGGCAGTGCGTCCTCTGTTGACACCGACAATCTTTATACCGCAAGTGTGTCGTTTGGTACGATCAGTTATGCAAAAAAAGGTGTTTATTACTATACGATTGAGGAGACATCGACATCCGATGAATACCTTACCTGTGATACGACGGTTTATAATGTAAGAGTGACGGTATCTGTAAATGATAATGGCGTAAAGTCGGTGACTGTAGAATACCAGAAAGCCGGCAGCTCTGATGGCTATAGCGATACTGTGCCTACATTTGCTAATACAAAAACAGGTAAGCTGGAAATCAGCAAATCTCTCCTGGCAAGTGCAGCAACAAAGACTTCTAATGAAGGAACATATTATCAGGTTACAGTGGCTCTTTCAAATGCAGCAGACGGGGTAGATCTCGCTGGTGTCACTGCGAAAGTTACGAGCGGAACGGATGAAAGGAATGATGCACATCAACTTTCTGGTATTAGCGAAGGAAGCAATAGCTTAGAATTCTGGATTCTGCCGGATCAGACGGTCACTTTAAGCGGATTGCCTTATGGCACCTACACTGTGACGGAAGATGATTCAAGTACGGATTTTACGGCGGTCTATTATGTAGACAGCAGTAAAGAGAGTTCAGCATCGGTTACAATTTCTGATAACAAGCTTTCGGGAAGTGTAAAGATTGTGAATGATTACGGCGATTACGGTGCATCCGCGATTATCTCTGCGAAGAAGACGTATAACGTAGCATTTGGAACAGATACGTTTATGTTCAAGCTGATTCAGGGAAAAGCGGCTGATAATAAGACACCTTCTCCGATGCCGGAAGGATATTCAACGGAAACGTTGGAAGGTGGGGATACCCAGAATTATGTGACAGAAATTGTAAATAAAGATAATATATATTCAACAGTCAAAGAGGCAGTTGTAAACTTTGATGCTATCACTTATGATACTGTTGGAACATATTATTACACCCTGCTGGAGATTGCAGGAACGGATGACGGTATCGTTTATTCCGAGACTGTTTACACAATCAAAGTAGAGGTGACTGATGCAGCACCTAATCTGACGGCTAAAGTATCCTATAAGCTTCAGGGTGCGGATGACAGCACTTATGAAGTGATGTCAAATGAGCAAGGCAATGTAAATGTGCCGGAATTTGAAAATACGAAGCTTGGCAGCCTGACTATTACAAAGACAGTAGTGGCTGATACGGAGACCGCCGAGTCTGAGTCAGAAAAAGACACAACTTATGAGATTAAAGTGAAACTGATGAATTCTGAAACAGATGGGGCTGACCTCTCTGGTGTTAAGGTTGTAGACAGCAATGGAACTGATATCACAACCAAAAAAGACCTTGATCTGAAAGGAAAAGAAACTAATTCAAAGGAACTGACATTTAAAATCAAGGCCGGGTCAACCGAAGCAGTGACATTGACGAATCTTCCACTTGGCACCTACAGTGTGACCGAGATTGTTGATGAAGATGAGATTTATTCCGCTACTTATAAAGTGACAGATGCAGCAGCAGATGAAGACAATACGTCAATCTCAGTTTCTTCAGACGCATTAAATAGGGAAGTTGAAGTAATAAACGAGTATCAGATTGAGACTACAATTAAGGCTCAGAAGAGCTATAATGCGGTGCTTAATGAAAACGCGTTCACGTTTGAACTGACGGCAGGAAATAATAATGCCGGCGTATCCACGCCGATGCCGGAGGGATATAATACGGCAACGAACAGCATAACGGCGAAAAACAAAGCGGGAACGCTGGATAACGGTACTTACTACGCGGATGTGGAATTTGGACCGATTATCTATAAGGAAAAAGGAATCTACAATTATACTTTGACAGAGGTTGTTCCGGTTGAAGGCGATTCGTCCTATAATTCGAATATTACCTATTCAACCGTATCCTATGATGTGAAGGTAGAAGTAAAAGTAGAGGGTACAGTTAAATCTGTTGAGGTAACCTACAGTGTAGCAGGTGAAGATAGCTATACAACAGATGTTCCGACCTTCGAGAATAAGCTGTCGGGCAGCCTTAAAATCAACAAGACTCTGGTAGATGATGCTGTTAATGGCGGTACATTCTTCTTCACGGTAAAAGACGCGGATGACAATTATTACTATCTTGACGGAACAACGGGAGAAACAGTAAAGACCAATGCTGCAGATACAAATAGAATTATTTCCGTATCTGTAACAAAAAATGGAACAGAAACCACTGGAGATATAACCCTTACAAAACTGGATGCGGATGAATATACCGTGACGGAGGTAACTCAAAGTGGTAAAGCAATCTCTGCAACAGAATACAAAGTGGAAATCACTGGCGGTACGCCAACAGCAAATACGGCAGAAGTGAAAGCAGATGTTATTGCCGGTTATCAGGCAGTTGTCAGTGTCACCAATACAAAGCTTGGCAGTCTGGAAATCTCCAAGGAAGTATTGGCGAGCACTGCAACCAAGGAAAGTGAAAGTGAAGCCAATACGGAGTACGAAATCAAGATTATGTATACTCCGGATGTAAACACAGATGATCTTTCTGGAGTAACATCTGAACTTTCAAGCGGAAGTGGATATTATACACTGACAGGAAATAGTGACGGCAGCACAGAACTGACGCTGAAAATCAAGGCCGGTCAGGTAGTGACCTTAAGCGGTCTGCCGCTTGGTACGTATGAGGTGAGTGAGACTCCGAATTCTAAGTATACCGCGAAATATGAGGTGAATAACGGAGAATCGAAAGAAGCTGCGGATACCGTTACAATCTCCAGCTCGGCACATAGTGGTTCGGTCAAAGTCATCAACGATTATGATGATTATGATGCTTCACTTGAGATTCCGGTGACGAAGACCTACAATGTTGAGTTTGGTACAGATACATTTACCTACATGCTGATCGCGGGTACAAAGGTGGGTGACAGTACGGTTCAGTCTCCGATGCCTACAAGCGCAGTAACCGGCGATGTAAATGGAACTACCTGTACTTATGTTACTACAGTAGTGAATGTAAGTGGAAACAGTACCGATAAGACGGAAACAGCACACTTTGCTTCAATCCCATATGAAGGCGAGGGTACCTATACCTACACACTGAAAGAGGTTCAGTCCGGCAATACAGATGATGAATATATCATCTATGATCAGGCAGAATATGAGATTACTGTGGCTGTTACTAAGAAACAGGGCGAAGAGGACTATGCTGTGACAGTTACCTATGTAAAGACGATTGACAGTGATGGAACTGCTATAGCTGCGGGAGACCAGACCACAGAAACATTGAATCTGAAAGATGCAGATACTATCAGCAGTACGGCACCTTCTTATTCAAACAAGAAAGTGGGTAAGATCACAGTTGATAAGACAGTCCTTGTAAACGGTAAAGCCGATACAACCGGTCAGAAAAATGGCACATACTACTTCGCGCTTTATAAGGTTGCTGATGATGGAAGTGAAAAATATATCGAGACCAAACCAATCTCTGTAACCAGCGGTTCAGGAACGGCAGTTACTTTTGAGTCGCTGCTTGAGCCGGGTACCTATAAGGTGAAAGAGGTAACAGGAAAAGGCGCTGATGCTGAGGTTCTTTCCTCGACAGATTTGACGATTACCGGTGACGACACAGATACAGACGGTGTCAAGACAGTTGCTTTGACTGCCGGAAAGACAGAATCGGTAAGTTTCACGAATGACTACACGGAGAAGCAGCTTGGGAATCTGGAGATCACGAAGACGACTACGGGAGCAACTACACCGGATGATACAGAGTTTACAATAAGCGGTCCGGACGGTTTTACAACTGAAACGCATACCTATGAGGAGTTCAAAGACGGCGTTTTGACGTTGAAAGGTATCCCGACAGGTGAGTACACGATTGTGGAGAGTGTCGACGGAGCAAAGGTTGATGGTTACAAGCTTAAAGTAACCGACGACGGTACAGTGACAGCAACTGTTGAGTCCGGTGAGACGGCGACGGTTGAGATCGAGAATAAGTACACGAGAGAAACCGGAAATCTGGAGATCACGAAGACGACAACGGGTGCAACAACACCGGATAGTACGGTCTTCACGATCAGCGGACCGAGCGATTACGGGACTGTAACGTATACTTATAAGGAATTCAAAGACGGCGTTTTGACGCTGAAAGGTATCCCAACAGGTGAGTACACGGTTGAGGAAAGCGTCGACGGAGCAAAGGTAGCTAATTATAAGTTGAAAGTAACCGGTGACGGTACAGTGAAAGCAACCGTTGAATCCGGTGAGACGGCGACGGTTGAGATCGAGAATAAGTACACGAGAGAAACCGGAAATCTGGAGATCACGAAGACGACAACGGGTGCAACAACACCGGATAGTACGGTCTTCACGATCAGCGGACCGAGCGATTACGGGACTGTAACGTATACTTATAAGGAGTTCACAAACGGCGTGCTTACATTGAAAGGTATCCCGACAGGTGAGTACACGGTTGTGGAGAGTGTCGATGGAGCGCAGGTAATTGGCTACACGCTGAAGGTAACCAATGACGGTACAGTGACAGCAACTGTTGCAGCTGGAGAAACAGCATCGATTACGATCGAGAATACGTACACAAAGAAAACGACTAAGGTCGCCGTGACCAAAGTCTGGGATGACGAGAACAACAAGGACGAGATCCGTCCGACGAGCGTTACAGTGAAGCTTCTTGCGGACAATGTGGACACAGGTGAGACAGTGACGCTCTCAGCGGACAACAACTGGACGGCAAGCTTCGAGGATCTGGATCAGTACAGCAATGGTACGGAGATCAGCTACACAGTTGAGGAAGCAGAAGTACCGAGCGGCTATACTGTAAAGGTGACAGGAAGCGCAGCGGCGGGCTACACAATCACGAATACGCACGTTCCGGAAACGGAAACCGAAACCGAGACGGAAACCGAAACCGAGACGGAAACCGAAACCGAGACGGAAACCGAAACCGAGACGGAAACCGAAACCGAAACAGAAACGGAAACAGAAACTGAAACTGAAACGGAGACTGAAACGGAAACCGAGACAGAAACTGAGACAGAGACCGAAACAGAAACAGAGACTGAAACAGAGACAGAAACCAGGACAGCAGAGATTTCGGTAACGAAGAACCTGCAGGAGCCCAATGGCGATGCGTTGTATGCGGTGGATGATACGTATTACGTAGGTCTGTATACGGACGCTGAATGCACGAACCTGTACGCGATGATGGCGCTCGAATACAAGAACGCTTCGGCTTCGACCGTAGTCTTCACGGATCTGGCGATTGGAAGTACGTATTACATCGCAGAGTGCGACGAGAACGGAACGGCTCTTATCTCCGGAATCGAAGTACTGGCGGACGGCACGAAGTATGCGCCGAACTTTGGCGACAATGCGGTGACGACGACCGTGACCACAACGGATAGCAGCCAGACGGTGGTGACATTCGCGAACGAGTTCTACACGATACCGAAGAACTATTATAAGGAAGGTGCGCTGACTATTACCAAGAAGCTGCTTGGTGCAGACGGTTCGGCACTGAAATCGAGTGAGACGTTCTACGCAGGTATTTTTACGGATGCGTCCTACACAACACTGGCGGCGACGACAGGCAGTGCGACGACGACGGAAGCGACCGTGGATCAGAATATCATAGCCCTTAGCCTGAACGGAAACTCTGAAGTGAGCGTGGAAGTAAAGGTAACGATTCCGGGCGGTGAGACTGCGACCCTGTATGTGACCGAGGTAGACGCGGACGGCAATCCGGTAGACGGAGCGGAAGGATTCGCGTACACGGTGAGCATGGACGGTTCTGTAGTAACGATGGATGCGGAGAACCCCACCGCGAGCGTGACGATCACGAACCAGGAGATCGAAGAGACGACGGAGGAAGAAGTTGAGTCCGAGGAAGAGTCCGAAGCGGTACAGACAGGCGATGAGACGCCGCTGGCATTCTGGTTCAGTCTGATGCTGATGGCTGTGGCTGTGATAGCTCTGGCTCTCGCGAAGCGACTTAGAATAGCCAGAGCGAACTGCCGCAGAACAAAGTGAGGGGGCGTATCCAATCTTGTGGGTGAGACCCGGAGACGCCGCAGACATAAGGATAACGAATAAACGTAATTGTGAAGGTACGAAACAGTTACGGGTTACCCAGCCTGATTGAGTGTGATTGGGATTTCTGCAGACAATGGATAAAGATTTTCCGGTGGATGTGAAAAGCATCCGCCGGAATCATTGAAGAAGCGGGTAACGAAAAAGAATTGATGAATGAAAAAAGATGGCGCATTTGAACGTCATCTTTTTTTGTACAAATGAAAGGGAATCGCAGGTGGTTTTTCATTAAAGGATATGATATACTAAACACATCTAACTATTGAATATATCAGATAAAAGAATTATCAGCAAAGAAATAGGTCATAGTACACATACAGGCGCACAGGGAAATAGCAGAAACAGGGAGAGACAGATGGGAATTTATTTAAATCCGGGAAAAAAAGGATTTGAGACGATATTGAACGGGCTGTATGTGGATAAGACCGGGCTGATCGACTATGTGAATAAAACGTTGGATACACCGCTGAAACTGACATGCTTCAGCAGACCAAGACGGTTTGGTAAGTCTTTTGCTGCCAAAATGTTGTGTGCCTATTATGACAGGAGCTGCGATTCACATGCACTGTTTGAAGGGTTGGAAATTGCAGAAAAGTCGTCTTTTGAAGAACATTTGAATCGGTATGACGTGATTTACATGGATATTACCTGGTTTATATCCCGTTCAAGGACCCGAAAGACCAATATTCTGGCTGATATGCAGACGGCGGTCATTCAAGAGCTGAGAGAAGCATTTCCCGCTTATGTGAAAGTGGATGAAGTGTATCTTCCAGATGCTATGACAAATATCAGTCAGAAGACGGATAGAAAATTCTTTGTAATTATAGATGAATGGGACGCTCTGTTTCGGGAAGCGAAAGATGACGAGAAATTGCAGGAAGAATATGTCCAGCTGCTGAGAGGTTTGTTTAAGGGCGGTACGGCTACAGATGAAACAATCGTCGGAGCTTATATGACAGGTATCCTTCCAATCAAAAAGTATGGTACTGAATCAGCACTGACTGATTTTCAGGAATATACCATGGTGAATCCGGACGAGCTGCTTCCTTACGTGGGATTTTCAGAGACGGAAGTACAAAAGCTTTGCGGGCTCACAGGAGCCGATTATGAGAAAATGAGATGCTGGTACGACGGTTACTCATTCGAAGGATCGGAGTCGGTATATAATCCCAATTCTGTTATGCTTGCAATCCGGAAAAAGAGATTCAGAAATTACTGGAGGGCCTCTGAAACATTTGAGTCCTTGAAAAGCTATATTACGAGTGGTTTTGATGGATTGAAAGATGCCGTTATCCTGATGCTTGGGGGGCAGCACATTAAGGTGGACACCAGTACATTCCAGAACGACATCATTTCCTTTGACAGCCGGGATGATGTGCTGACATTATTGGTACATCTGGGGTATCTGGCATATGATGCGAACGAAGAAGAAGTATATATTCCGAACCTTGAAGTCGCTGATGCCTTTAAAACGGCAGTGAAAAGTACAAAGTGGAATGAAGTGAATAAGGCTTTGTCACAGTCGGATCATTTGTTGAATGCAACGATTCAGGGCGATGCTCAGACAGTTGCAGAAGCATTGGAACTCTCGCATGAGACCTGCACATCCAGTCTGGAATATAATGATGAGAACTCGTTGAGCTGCGCAATTCTTCTGGCATATTATACAGCACAGAATTATTATGAGATATTCCGTGAACTGCCCGCAGGAAAAGGGTTTGCTGATTATGCTTTCCTTCCACGAAAGGGTGCTGACAAACCTGCGCTGCTTATAGAGCTTAAATACAACAAGTCTGCGGATACCGCGATTCAGCAGATACATGACAATCGTTATGATGGAAAGCTGAAAGGTTTCGGCGGTAAGGTAATGCTTGTTGGGGTAAATTATGACAAAGATGCGAAAGGCGAAAAACGAAAGCATCATACGTGTATCATTGAAGAAGCAAAATAACATTCAAATCGGCCCCAGCAGAAAATCTGCCAGGTGCATGATCTTTACGCCGTTGATATTGCCGCCGGCAAGATCGTCGAGTGTAACGACATATTTTGGATAGTGGTCTTTGATCTCAAGAAGATTGGCAATCTCACGGTCGGATTCTTCCGGAAGCTGGCGGCGGCGCATAATAAAAAAGGATGGCGCGTTGTGTATGCGTCATCCTTTTTGCGATTGAAGGTAATTTTTTGCAATTGTTCAGGACCGGTATCCTGTTCTTGCGTTTTTTATTTTCCAGACTTTTCATGATACTCGCCGGCTGCCTCGATAAATCCGCGGAACAGCGGATGCGGGCGGTTCGGCCGGGACTTGAGCTCCGGGTGCGCCTGTGTCGCGAGGAAGAACGGATGATCTTTAAGCTCGATCATCTCGATGATGCGGCGGTCCGGTGAGAGGCCGGAGAGGGTCATGCCGTTCTGCTCGAGGATCTGGCGGAAGTCGTTGTTCACCTCGTAACGATGACGATGGCGTTCATGGATCTCTTCCGTGCCGTAGAGCTCGTAGGCTTTGGTCGTCTTGTCCAGTACGCAGGGGTAGGAGCCGAGGCGGAGTGTGCCGCCGATGTCCTCCACGCCGTTCTGATCCGGCATCAGTGCGATGACCGGATATTTGGTCTGTGGATCGAGTTCGATGCTGTGTGCGCCGTCGAGGCCGATGACATTGCGCGCATATTCCACGATCGCCAGCTGCAGGCCGAGGCACAGACCGAGGTACGGAATCTTATTGATGCGGGCGTAGCGGATGGCTTCGATCTTGCCTTCGATGCCGCGGTCTCCAAAGCCGCCCGGTACGAGGATGCCGTCCACACCGGCCAGCAGTTCTCCGGCGTTTTCACGGGTGACGTCCTCGGAATTGATCCAGCGGATATTGACGGTGGCGTGTGTGGCGATGCCGCCGTGCTTCAGCGCTTCGACTACGCTGATGTAGGCATCGTGAAGCTGGATGTATTTGCCGACCAGCGCGATCTCCACCTCATGTGTGGGCGTGCGCAGAGCGTTTACCATCTCTTTCCAGTCGGTCAGATCAGGCTCCGGGCAGCTTAGATGCAGGCATTCACAGGCCACCTGCGCCAGATTTTCCTCCTCCATTGCCAGCGGCGCCTCATACAGATATTCCACGTCCAGATTCTGAAGGACATGCGTGCTCGGAACATTGCAGAACAGGGCGATCTTTTCCTTGATCTGTTTGCTCATCGGATACTCGGAACGGCAGACGATGACGTCCGGCCAGATGCCCATGCCCTGCAGCTGCTTGACGCTTGCCTGAGTCGGCTTGGTCTTCATCTCGCCCGACGCGTGCAGGTACGGCACCAGCGTGACGTGGATCAGGATCGCGTTCTCGTGTCCCACCTCATGCTGGAACTGCCGGATCGCCTCCAGGAACGGCTGGCTCTCGATGTCGCCGACCGTACCGCCGACCTCGATGATCGCGATCTGCGTCTCATCGGTCGTATAGTCGCGGTAAAAGCGGCTCTTGATCTCATTGGTAATGTGCGGGATGACCTGCACCGTGCCGCCGCCGTAGTCGCCGCGGCGTTCTTTCTGAAGGACTGTCCAGTAGATCTTGCCGGTCGTGACATTGGAATTCTTGTTCAGGTTCTCATCGATAAAGCGCTCATAATGTCCCAGGTCGAGATCCGTCTCTGCTCCGTCGTCTGTGACGAACACTTCGCCGTGCTGGATCGGGTTCATCGTGCCGGGGTCGATATTGATGTAGGGGTCAAGTTTCTGCATGGTGACTTTGTAGCCTCTGGCCTTTAAAAGCCGGCCGAGGGACGCTGCGGTAATGCCTTTTCCGAGTCCGGAAACGACGCCGCCGGTGACAAATACGTATTTTACTGCCATGATCTCCTCCTGGTGATTATAAAACTGTGGATGCTGTTTCTCTGAATGTTTTGCAACGATTCATGACAGGTCTTCGCACTTGCTGCGAAGGCCGTATGAATATGAAGAGTTGTAGCTGTTCATAACAGTACCCCGCACTCGCTGCGAGGTACGTATGAAAACGTACATTTTACAGGAAAAAGTCCCATCGCGCAGCGATTTTAAATGGACTTTTTCCCGTAACTGTGAAGGTACTGAACAGTTACGATGATTTTTAAACAACATATTCCATTATACATCCTGTACAGAGGAAAAGCTATTCTTTTTTAAAATAAAAATACGGTACCCGTTTTCACGTCTTGCGAAGCAGGATGGTTTGTGTTAATCTATGACCATAAAAAAAGATTTTTTCGTTTTGTTTTTGAGAGGAAGTGACTGCATGGAGAAAATAAAAATGCCGGTTGGCATAGATGATTTTGCGGATTTTCACCAGATGGGTTACTATTATATAGATAAAACGGGAATGATCAAAGAGCTTTTGGAAAGTCCAGGGAAGGTAAACCTGTTCACCCGTCCCCGCCGCTTTGGCAAAAGCCTGATCATGAGCATGCTGAAATATTTTTTTGAGATTGGTACGGATAAGAGTCTGTTTGACGGTCTGGCAATCTCGAAGGAGAAAGAACTCTGTGAAAAATATATGGGGCAGTTTCCGGTGATCGCCATTACATTGAAACAGGTGACCGGAGAGACTATGAGCGAGGCAAGAAAACAACTGTGGGAATCGGTCATAGAGGCAGTGGATGGCTTTGATTTTCTGCAGAAAAGTAATAAACTGAGCAGCAGCGATCATCTTACTCTGCAGAAGCTTTCTGAAGGGACGGGAAATCTGGAGGCATCCCTGAAACAGCTTTCCAGGATTCTCTGCAAACATTACGGCAGAAAAGTGATCATCCTGGTCGATGAGTATGATGCCCCGCTGCAGAAAGCTTATGAAAACGGTTATTATGATCGGATGGTAAAACTGATCCGTCAGTTTTTTGGCTATGCATTAAAGTCAAACGATTCGCTTTATTTCAGTGTATTGACGGGAGTGATGCGTGTTTCAAAGGAGAGTATTTTCTCTGACCTGAACAATCCGGATGCTCATACTATGGTCGATCCACAGTACAGTGAATGGTTTGGTTTTACAGATGAGGAAGTGAGACAGATTCTGGAAAACTGCGGATTGCAGGATTATTATGGAATTACAAAGGACTGGTATGACGGATATCGAATAGGAAAGACAGAGAATATTTATTGTCCATGGGATGTGGTTAAGTGGTGCAAAGCGCTGCTTATTGACCGGGACGCAGTACCTGAAAATTATTGGGAGAATGTCAGCGAGAACGAGTTCATCCGTACTTTTGCACAGATGGCAGACAGTACAACTCGTGATGAGATTGCGCGCTTAATTGCCGGCGGGACGGTAAACAGGAAACTGATACAGGAACTGACATATAGAAATATGACAGGCAGCCTTGATAACATCTGGAGCCTGTTATTTACGACCGGATATCTGACACAGCGCGGGCGCAATGAAGACGGAACGTATGAACTTTGTATCCCCAACTGTGAGGTAAACAGCATTTTTAAAACAAAGATTGAAGAATGGTTCAAGGATAAAATTCTGGGGGATACAGATGGATTGAAATCATTTTACGCAGCACTGGATGCGGGAGATGCGGAAGTTCTTGAGGATTGTCTGAATTATCATCTGGGCGAATCAATCAGTTATGTAGATGGAGGCACATACGAGGATAAAGAAACATTTTACCATGGCATAATGCTGGGCATGCTGCGCAGCAGAAAAGACTGGGAAGTGCGTTCTAACAGAGAGGCAGGAAACGGAAGGCCAGACATTACTGTATTTAATATTCGGCAGAAAATCGCGTATATTATTGAAGTGAAGTATTCAAAGAAAGAAGAGGAATTGCCTGCTGATGCGCAGGAAGGACTCGACCAGATCAATCGGATGCATTATGATCAGTATTTCAGTATGCGTTTTCCGAAACGTATACGGCATTTTGGGATTGCTTTTTGCAAAAAACAATGTAAAGTTGTAGCGGAATGAGGGGTTATGATAGTTTTGGGGTAACTATTCAGGACAGTACTTCGCACTTGCCGCGAAGTACGCATGAAAACGGATATTATATGGGGACGTTCGGGGAACGTGTGAGAGATGGGAATGCTGCGCGAACAGACAGAAGCCGGGGATCGGCTTAATTATCCGTATGAAGATTCTTATGAGGACCTGTATACAGCTCCTTATGAGAATCAGTACGAGGATTCGTATGAGGATCCGTATGAGGATCCGTATGAGGATCCGTATGAAGATCAGGAATTTCTGGAGAGACAGCGGAAGCGGCGCGAGAGACGCAAACGCGAGGAAGCCCGCAGGAGAAGGCGTCTCAGGCTGCTTGCGGCCGGAGGCGTCTGCGTGGTGTGCGCGGTTGTGGCTGTGATCTGCTCGCTTCAATTCGGTGATCGTATTTCTGTGCTGAAGGATTCGGATGCGGTCACGGGAGGACAGGTCACAGGGAGTCAGACTGCCGGAAACAATACTGTGGGGACACAGAATCAGTCGGCTGTTGATGAGGAAGCTCCGGAAATCAGCGGCGTGGTGCCGTTAAGCGCATTTGTCGGCACAGAAGTCTCTTATACGGCAAATATTGTCGTGACGGATGACAGTGACCCGGAGGCAGAGCTTTCCGTGGATACTTCGGCTGTGGATTCGGATGAGGCGGGGACCTATGACATTACCTACACAGCCACGGATAAGGCGGGCCATACGGCGTCTGCATCCACGACGATCACGTTTTCCGAAAAGCCGGAGGACTATATCGAGGAATCTGTGGTACTGGAGGAAGCGCAGGCAGTGCTGGATGAGATTTTAAGCGACGATATGACTTTGAAACAGAAGACAAGGGCGATCTATACCTGGGTTCGCGCGCATCTTTCTTATTCAGATGCGGATTATGATGAAAGCTGGACGAATGGCGCACATATTGGTTTCACGACCGGGACAGGCGATGGGTTTATCTATTTTTCTACGACAAAGGCGCTCCTGACGCAGGCCGGAGTGCCGAATATAGATGTGGAAAAAAGCAATGTGACCAGCTCGCGCCATTACTGGAGTCTGGTTAATGTCGGCGATGGCTGGTATCATCTGGACACGACGCCGAGGTTAAGCGGCGCGACCTTTTTCCTGGCGACAGATGCGGAGATGACGGCCTATTTTGAAGAATACGGCGCTTATGACGCGATCGATACGAGCCGTTATCCGGCTACGCCGACCACGGCGTCGACGATTGAGTGATACTGAGGCGTACTGTACGGTTCGAGTGTAACGCCTATATATAATTTTTTCACAAAACATTTAGAATTGCGGTATTGATTTCTATTCGGGAGCAAACTATAATGAGGGGAACTGGAAATTGGATTCTGTCACAACAGTTCAAAACAGCATATAGCCTGCTGCTTTGAACAATAAAACAACAATAAAACAGCATCGAAATGAAAAAAAGGTGCGCTGTTCAGGATCAGGTTTCCATGTTACAGCGAAATCAGGAGGCAACCGAATGGATAACAATCAAAATGATAACCGTCGAAATGACCGGGATCAGGGACCGAACAACCGACCCGGCAGGAATAATAATACCTTTATTATCTTTCTGGCGGTCACACTTGTCACACTGCTTATCATGGCACTGGTGAACAGCAGCCTGGGAAGCGGCACGTCCTCCGTGGAAATTACGTATGATGAGTTTCTCGAACTGCTCGATGAGGGGCAGGTAAGTTCCGTTACGATTTATTCGGACGAGATTGAGATTACACTGAAAAGCGATGTGCTCTCCGAGTATCTCGGCTCTTCGTCGGGATCGGTGACTTATTATACAGGCAATCCGGACGATCCGAATCTGGTGGCGCGTCTGGATCAGGCAGGCGTGTCTTTTACACAGAACATACCGGATACGACTTCGAGCTATATCTGGAGTCTGATCTTAAGCTTTGCTCCGCTGATCATCATCTGGGTGATCTTCGCTTTTGCGATGCGCAGGATGACGAATGGAAGCGGCGGCATGATGGGTGTCGGCAAGAGCAAGGCGAAGGTATATATTCAGAAAGAGACCGGCGTGACGTTCAAGGATGTAGCCGGACAGGATGAGGCGAAGGAATCGCTGCAGGAAGTCGTGGACTTTCTGGAGAATCCGCAGAAGTATACGGAGATCGGTGCGAAGCTGCCGAAGGGCGCTCTGCTGGTCGGCCCTCCGGGCACCGGCAAGACGCTGCTGGCGAGAGCCATCGCCGGCGAGGCGAAGTGCCCGTTCTTCTCTCTGTCAGGTTCTGATTTTGTCGAGATGTTCGTCGGTGTCGGCGCGTCCCGTGTGCGTGACCTGTTTGACGAGGCGAAGAAGAATGCACCGTGCATTATCTTCATCGATGAGATCGATGCGGTGGCAAAGAGCCGTGATACCCGCTTTGGCGGAGGAAATGATGAGCGTGAGCAGACGTTGAACCAGCTGCTCGCGGAGATGGATGGATTTGAGCCATCCAAAGGACTGATCGTGCTGGCGGCGACGAACCGTCCGGAGGTACTGGATCAGGCGCTCCTGCGTCCGGGACGTTTTGACCGCCGGGTCGTGGTGGATAAGCCGGATCTGAAGGGCCGTGTTGAGACGCTTAAAGTACACTCGAAGGATGTCAGCATGGATGAGACCGTTGATCTGGACGCGATCGCGCTGGCGACGTCCGGTGCGGTAGGTTCTGATCTGGCGAACATGATCAATGAGGCTGCGATCCTCGCAGTAAAGAAGGGCCGTAAGGCTGTCTCGCAGCAGGATCTGTTTGAGGCGGTGGAGGTCGTACTGGTCGGCCAGGAGAAGAAGAACCGCGTACTCAGCAAGGAAGAACGCCGTATTGTTTCCTACCATGAGGTTGGCCATGCTCTGGTAAGCGCACTGCAGAAGGATTCCGAGCCGGTACAGAAGATCACGATCGTGCCGCGTACGATGGGTGCGCTCGGCTATGTCATGAATGTGCCGGAGGAGGAGAAATACCTCAATACTGAGAAAGAGATCCGTGCGATGCTGGTTGAGTATGTGGCCGGGCGTGCGGCTGAAGAGATTGTCTTTGATACGGTGACGACCGGTGCGGCAAATGATATCGAGCAGGCGACGCGGGTTGCACGCGCGATGGTGACACAGTATGGTATGTCAAAGAAGTTCGGCCTGATCGGTCTGGAAGTGACGGCTTCCCAGTATCTGGACAACCGTCCGGTGATGAACTGTTCGGACGCGACAGCTGCTGAGGTCGATAAGGAAGTCATGCAGATTCTGAAGGATTCCTACGACGAGGCGAAGCGTCTGCTCACCGAGCACCGCAGGACCATGGATAAGATCGCGGAATTCCTGATCGAGAAAGAGACGATCACAGGCAAGGAGTTCATGAAGATCTTCCGTGAGTGCGAAGGCGAGAAGAAAGATGAGGAAAAGACGACCGCAAGAATCGCCGAGCGGCCGGTGGAGGAGAATCCGCAGCCGGAAGTGAAAGCGGATGTGGCAGTGCCGGAGAATCCGCAGCCGGAAGTGAAAGCGGAAGGGACTGATCAGATGAATCCGGAGCCGGAAACCGCTGCGAATGCGGAAGAAAAGCCGGAAATAACGGCATCTGCAGCTGAGTCGGAGATTTCACATCCGGAAGCAGAAGTGAATACGGCTGGAACGGAGATTTTGCAGCCGGAAGTGATTTCGGACGAAGCCGGTCAGGAAAAGCCGGTCGGAGAAGCTCCGGCATCATCTGTGGAGGCATCATCTGCGGAGGAAACAGATTCGGAAGCTGCGAAAGCGGAAGCGAAGGATAGCGATAGTCCAAAGAGCGATACGGACAATCTTTGATGAAGGTTATTGGGAACTTAAGATAACAGGCAGATTTCAGATGATCGAGCAGGAGGCGACTCGTTGGCTCCTGCTCATAACAAAAGAACCGTTTTCAAAAAGGGCGGTTCTTTTTCGTTACGCTGCAAATCGTTTGTTCACAAATTTTTCAAATTTTTCCCCATAAATGAACACACAAAACGATTATGCTCTTGGCAGTATTATAGTAAACGATGAGAGTCGTTTTACTTTGCGCCAGACGCGAGGCTGCGCAAGCAGCCATTCCTCACGCGTCTGTGTGCATATTAGATATTTATATGCAATGACGGAATCAGACAGGAACAGCTGCATTGGTTGCGCAGGGGTTATCAATACGGTTTTATCGCAGTGGGAGGCAGCATATGGGTAATTACCAGATGAAATGTAAAGGAGATAAAACATATATACAAAGGATGCCGCAGCAAAAACAGGAACGTGGCAGGAGTGGAAAGTCAGGGAAAAGAGCGGCTTTGAGCGGTCTTTTATCACTGGCTGTTTTTTTCACGCAGATGGCCGGATTCATGACGGTGTCTGCGGAGGCGGAAACGTATGAATATGAAGGGACGACGCAGATTGCCTCAACGGATTATTATGCGGAATTCAGCACTACGGCGGTGGACCTGATCGTTGAGGAGGTCTATGTATCTTCCGGGTCTTATGTACAGGAAGGTACCAGCATTCTTAAGATCACGGATGACAGCTATCAGAGTGCGATTTCTTATTATAAAGCGGCGATCATACGCGCAGAGAATAACTTGACGGATGCAGAGCTCACTTACGCGCAGGGAATGCAGTCAGCGGAGTATACGCTGGAATTGGCGCAGGCGGAGGCCGATCAGGCGGAATTTGTCCGTGACCAGTCCGAAGCGGAGCTGGAGGACACGATAGAGGATCATGAGGAGATTCTCGTTGAACTGGAGGAACGGATCGAGGATCTGGAAAATGGCGAATATGACGATGATGATTCCTCATCGAGCAGTTCATCAAGCAGTTCATCGAGCAGCTCATCAAGTTCTTCTTCTTACGATTCATCAGAGGAAGAGACGGAGAATCAGGAACAGACAAACGCCACGACGGAGTCGGAAACGGAGACAGAATCCGAGACAGAGGATCCAGCTGCGGCCCTGCAGCTGGAGCTTCTGGCACTTCAGACGCAGTCAGAACTTCTGGCAGAGTCTGAGTCTGAGCTGGAGTCAGAGCTGCTGGAGAAAAATGAAGAATACAATGAGATTCTGGAGAAAATGTACGCTCTGGAAGGATATGATACTTCTGTTCTGGCAGGGGCCGGACATCTGGTGTTGGATACGGAGGAGGAAACGGAAGAGGAGACGGATTTTTCCGCAAACCTTGAGAGTGTGTTGTCAACGATGACCGGTTCTTCGAATTTGCCTCAGGAGACGCTGGCGGATACATCTTCGCTGATTTCTGTTGTGTCGGCGGATACGGGTATTTCTACTGTATCGGAGGACACGACGGAAGCGACAGCAGAAGAAACTGAAACTTCTGCAACAGAGGCCACAGAAAAGACGACCACCGAGGCTTCCGCCACAGAGACCACGGAGGCAACGACCGAAGCGTCTGCAACGGAAACTGAAGAAGAAACGACAGAGACAGAAGCGACTATTATTATAGAAGATATTGAGGAAGTGAAGGATGCCGGTGATGCCTCCACGGCGAGCCCGGAGGAGACTGAGACGGAATCCGACACATCGGATACAGAGGAGGATTCGGAGACGGAAGAGGACACGCTGGAATCTTTGCTTGCCGAGCTGTACGCCATGGAATCCACCAGACAGCAGCTATACCTGGATTATTATGAGGTGATTCACTCGGAAGAGGATGTGGCGGAACAGATTGCGGTGATCGAGCAGCAGCTGGCCGCATTAAGCAGCTCGACAGCTTCGGGATATTCTTCTTCAGCGTCTTCGGGTTCTGCATATGGGACATTCGGTACAGGCAGCAGCACGGCATCTGCCGACTCGTCATCATCCACGGATTTGGACAGTTCCACGGATTCAGGCGATTCCACGGATTCGAGCAGTTCCACAGATACGAGCGATTCTACAGATACAAGTGATTCTACGGATTCAAGTGATTCTACAGATACGAGCAGTTCCACAGATACGAGTGGTACGACGGATACTTCCGGGACATCCGCTTCGTCGGGCAGAGATTCTGCTTCCGGAACTTCGGATTCCACGAGTACAGGCGGATCTACGGCTTCCGGCATGAGCGGCAGTTCCTCGACGGATTCCTCTGACTGGTCTTCGGCACTTGCTTCGGCGATGGCATCCGCTTCAGACAGTTCGGACTCTTCTTCATCGTCAAAGTCGGGAAGCACCGATTCTTCGTCCGTATCTTCTTCGGATTTAGCTTCTGCTCTGGCATCGGCAGGTACAGGAACTGACACGTCGTCATCAGCTGCGGCATCGGCCGGCACGGATGTATCGTCTGCGCTTTCGTCAGTCTCAGGAGGGGCTTCAGGCAGCGGCAGCAGCGATAGCCTGTTTGGAAACACGTATGATCTGTCGGAAGCGGAAACGGCTCTGGAGCTGACGGCGACGGATTCTGACGAGGCGGAAGAAGTATTGGAGCAGCTTTATGAAGTGCTGGAGGATGTACAGCTTCAGTATGAGGAGCTGATGCGGATTAAGACGACGACGGAACTGGATATTCAGTATACTTATGATACGACAATCCTTGCCGGAGAGCTGGCGGAGATCACTTACCAGCAGACGGTCGAGTCGCTGGAAGAGGATCTGCAGTCCTATGAGGATGCGGTGACTGAACTGGAGGAAGCGCTGGAAGTATTGCAGAGCCTGGAAGACGGCACGGTGACTGCCGAGGCAGCGGGCAGCCTTTCGGCGGTCAACTATGAGGCGGACGATACTTTAAGTTCCACGACCGCGCTTTACAGTATTTATGAGACGGATGTAGTGACGGTGACGATCGAGGTATCTCAGTATGAGATCGCGAAGATGGCGGTCGGTGATACGGTGAGCGTGGTGCTGTCCGGCTATGGAACTTATGACGGCACCATTTCTGAGAAGAGCACGGAGGCGGAAGACGGGACATCCCGGACGACTGTAAATTATCAGGTGGTCGTTTCCATTGATAACAGCCGCGGCTGGTTGAGCGCAGGTATCGGGGCGACGGTCACAGTGACGGCAGATGATGCAGCAGATAATACCGCAGAGATAATAGAATACGCAGCGGAGCAGACAGAAGACGCTGCGGACGCAGCAGAGAATGAAACAACGTAGCTGTGAAGATACGGAACAGGTATGAGACGACGGAATAAGGAGGCGGGCGGCCATGGCCAACAGCAAAAAGCGTAAAAAAAAGCATCATTATCTGAGAAATATATTTCTTCTTCTTGTAGTTGTGGCAGCAGGAGCGGGCGCTTTTGTGGTCTATCAGGATCAGCAGACGACAGAGACGGAAGTGACGACTTCCTATAAACAGGAAACAGTGAAATACGGCTCCGTTATCACCGGCATTACGGAGAGCGGGTCGGTGACCTACGGCACTGCGGATCAGGAATTTGAGGTGGCGGAGGTGGTTTCATCATCGAGCTCCAGCTCGTCGAGTTCCGGTTCATCGAGCAGTTCGAGCATCGATATGAGCAGTATGAGCAGTATGACCAACATGGCTTCAACAGCAGCTTCGACTACTGCCTCCAGTTCGTCTTCATCTTCGGGTTCCTCCACTTCTCTGGAAATCGAGGAGGTCTATGTGGCAGTCGGCCAGGTGGTTTCTGAGGGCGATGCGCTGATGAAGATCACAGATGAAAGCATTGAGGCTTATCGGGAAGAGCTAGAGGCGGCGGTCACGAGTGCGGAGCTGACCGTAAAGCAGGAAGAGATCAACGTTGAGACCAAGCAGGCGGAAGCGGATTATACGTATGCCACTTACATAGCGGAAGGCGAGACCGCGGAGGCGACCTATAACGCGACGATTACCAGTCTGGAAAATACGGTGACTGAGCTTGAGGAAGATCTTGAAGAAGCTGCGGAAGAACTGGAAGAGCTGCAGTCAGAGTATGATGACGGTGAAGACGTGGAGGACGATCTGGAGGACGCTCAGCTGAATTATGATACGATCGAGGCGAATCTGGAGATTGCGAAGAACAACCTGACCACGCAGTCAATCGAGGCAAAGCAGACCTATGAAAACGCCATGACCAATTATGAATATGCCGACCAGCTTTATGAAATTGACACGGACGGCCTGACGGATGATCTGGAGGATGCGCAGGATACACTGGAGGAGGCCGAGGAGGCCCTGGCGGAATTTGAGGAGCAGATCGGCGATGGTGTGATCTATTCCGAATATTCCGGGACAGTAATGTCGATTTCCTACAGCGCGGGAGACAGTCTTTCCAGTGATTCGACGGTGGTGACATTTTCGGATTCGGACGCCGTGACGATGACGGTGGCGGTTTCCCAGAATGATATCGCGGATATTTCCACAGGGGATGCGGTGTCGATTTCTCTGACTGCGTATGAGGATGAAACGTTTGATGGGGAAGTGACGTCGATCTCCACATCGGCGACGACCGGTTCCTCAACGGTAAACTATGAAGTGACGGTGACCTTTACCGGCGACATCAGTAAAGTGTACTCTGATATGACAGGCGAGGTGACCTTTATTACAAAGGAAGAGGCGGATACGCTTTATATTTCCAACCGTGCGGTCTATACGGACGGAGCGACCTCCTACGTGAAGGTTTTGAATGACGACGGGACGATTGAGGAAGTGACGATTACGACCGGCTATTCCAACGGCACGACGGTCGCGGTGACCTCCGGACTTGAGGAAGGGCAGACAGTGCTGATAGAAAGTCAGGTGACAGAATGAGATTATCAGAGCTTTTAAGGCTTGTCTGGCTGAACATCAATCAGAACCGGTTTAAAACTGTGATGACATCCATCGGAATTATTGTAGGAGCGGCCACGATTGTGATGGTGATCGCCATCGGACGCGGAGGACAGATGGATGTGGCGGAGCAGTTTGCCAGCCTGAATGCCGGATCGATTGATATTACCTATGACTATGCGGGTGAGGAGACGTCAGCGGGAGGAGACAGCAGCTTTTCTTTTTCTGATTTCAGCAGTTCGATCATGAGCAATATCAGTAATCTTTTTGGCGGAGGAAACAGCGGCGGCCGGGGCTCCATGGATTCAGGCAGCAGTTCATCATCCGCAGATTCCTCGTCCGGCGATTCTTCGTCGGGCGGCCGGGATATGGCGATGGGCGGCGGTATGACGATGGGCGGAGATTTTTCCACCGATGCGTCGGGAGACAGCAGCGGCGGTCGGGGCGGCATGGGTAATTTTTCTGATTTTTCCGACAGTGACATCAGTGATATGGCGGAAGCGTTCGCGAGCGGCGAGATGGATATGAGCGATATCGAGGAAATGTTTTCCGGTGAAGCGGACGGCTCTGAAGATGGTGAAACGGAGGATGCCGGCGCTGCGGATGACAGTGACGAAGTGGCTGACGATTCGAACGGCGCAGGCGTATCTGGTGAGGTTGCAGAAGAAGGGGAAGATGATTCCGGCGAAGCAGGCTCGGAAAGCAGTCTGGAAGAAGCAGCTGAGGCAGAAAGCGGCTCTGCGGAGGAAGAGACGGAAGCTGCCGCTGCAGTTGCTGCCGAGGATGAGGAGGACGAATCCGAAACAGACCTGACAGATGACCGTCTGAATCAGGAAAATATCATTCTCACGATTGACGATGTAGAAGACATCCAGACTTTTGTGAGCGGTGTGGACGACGCAACGATTTCCTATACGACCCGTTCTTCGGTTGAGGGCGGTGACCTGACTGAGGCGGAGACTTACACGGTAGCAGGCGTATATTATAGCTACTACACGGTCAGCAACCTGTCCATGGCGGAAGGGGAATTTATCACGGACGATGAGAGCGACAGCTGCTCAAGAGTCTGCGTACTCGGAAGCAGCGTGGCGAAAGAACTGTTCGGCAGCGCTGCGGAGGCTTATGGAGAGACGCTTTATCTGGATGACCGCGCGTATGAGATTGTCGGCGTGCTTTCTTCTTCGTCTACGGTATCCGGCAGCATCACGCCGGACGAGTCGATTTTTGTGCCGTATGAGACCGGCATCAAATACATTACGGGTGAGGACATCAGCCCGGTGATCACTGTGATCTGCAATGATGTTGATCTGGTGGATACGGTAAAAGCAAATGTGGAAACGGTTCTGGAGGAAAACTACAGCACGGCGGAATTCACGTTCTCCGATGCGAGCAGCAAGCTGGAAGCGGCGGAGTCTTCGAATGAGATTCTGACCATGCTGCTCTCGGCGATGGCGGTGATCGTTTTTATCGTCGGCGGAATCGGCATTATGAACGTCCTGTTTGTTTCAGTCAAAGAGCGGACCGGCGAGATCGGAATCCTGAAATCACTTGGCGCGTCACGGAGTACGATTCTGTTTGAGTTCCTGTTTGAGTCGGCTGCGATCAGTCTGATCGGAGGATTCCTCGGAGTCGGAGCCAGTTTTCTGGTGACACCGATCGTGGAATACAACGGAATCCGCGTGGAGGCAAATATTAATGCCTGGGCGGCGGCGCTTGCGTTTTCTATCCTGACCGGTACGATTTTCGGATTTTATCCGGCGTGGCAGGCTTCCAAGCTGGTGCCTGTGGAGGCGCTGAATTCGGATTAAGTGCGTGTGGCGGATCTGAGTTAAGGGCAGAATGGTGACAGAATGTTTTTTAAAATATGGGTAACTGTTCAGTACCTTCACAGTTACGAGGGGAAAGCCCATTTAAAATCGCTGCGCGATGGGGCTTTCCTCCACATGCTATATGTTTTCATACGGTCTTCGCAGCAAGTGCGAAGACCTGTTCTGAACAGTTACAAATATGGTTCATAACTCGGCCGCGTCAGAAAAGCGGAGAAAAGAGGAAAGCTATGAAAAGAAGATCTTTGAGCCTGCTGCTGGCAGCGGCGATGACAATTTCACTGACCGGTTGTGAGAGTGTAAGCGAAGTGGCCGGTTCCGCACAGAGCGCCGTCAGCGGCGCAGTGGGAACCGTCAGTGAAAAACTGGGTTTTTCGAGTGAAGAGACGGAAACAGAACTGGCCGAAGGGCAGCGAAAGGCAACGATTCAGGTCGTTTCGATCACGGGAAATGAACTGACCTATATCGAGGAAACTGAAGAGGAAGCGGAGACGGAGGCCGAGAGTGAGACCGAGACCAGGACAGAGAATGAATCTGAGACTGAGACGGAAGCTGAGTCCGAAAACGAAACCGGAACCGAGGCGGAAAGCGGGAAGGATATGGTTTCCGGTGAGGACGATGAAACGGAAATCGAATCGGAGACAGAAGATTACCAGAATGCTTCAGACATGACGCAGGAAGGAAATTTTGGTTCCGGGAATATGCCTGACATGGGAGATTTTGACTCTGAAAACATGCCGGATATGGGAGATTTTGATTCCGAGAACATGCCGGATATGGGAGATTCTGATTCTGAAAATATGTCTGGTATGAGTGAATCCGATGGAGAGAGTGATGGTGCAGAGGCCGAGACCGACTCTATGGATAATACGAATGATGTAGTGGATACGGAAGCTTCAGAAGAGACAGAAGCAGAGACCTCCATGGAGTCGGCAGAAGAGACAGAGGCCGAGACCTCTACAGAATCTTCCGCGGACAGCAGCACAGATGATTCATCCGGGCGAGGCGGTATGCGCGGCGGCGGCCAGATGGGCGGCATGGATATGAGTGATATTGATGTGAGCGATATTGACGTAAGCGATATGGCCGAAGCATTTGCCGACAGTGATATTGACGTGGACAGTATAGCGGAAGCATTTTCAGGCGGCGATGTGGATCTGAGCGGTATGGCGGAGGCATTTTCGAGCGGCGATGTGGACCTGAGCGACATCGCGGATGTTATGAGCGGCGATAGCGATCTTTCCGAACTCGTCGGCGAAACAGCGCAGGAGACGACGACGGTGTATCTCCAGGTTGGCGTGACGGTCTACACTTCCACCGGAAAAGAAAAAACCTTCTCCATTCTGGAAGCGGGAGATGAGCTTGAGGTACTCTTTGAGACAGATGCGGATGGAAATGAAGTGATCACGAAGATCTGGATCGTGAGCACGGAGTGATGATTTGAAAAGAATAACGGGATAGAACGACAGCGAGGCGGAATATATGGGTCATATCATAGAAATGCGCGACATCGATAAATTTTATCAGATTGGCAATTCACAGCTCCATGCACTGAAATCGGTTTCACTGGATGTAGAGGAAGGGGAATTTCTGGCTATTCTGGGGCCGTCCGGTTCCGGAAAAAGTACGCTGATGAATATTATCGGCTGTATGGATCATGCGGACGGCGGCACATACATTCTCGACGGGATTGAGGTGCACAACGCAAAGGAACGGCAGCTGACGCAGATCCGGAATGAAAAGATCGGATTTATTTTTCAGAAATATCACCTGATTCCGACCTACAACGTCGTCCAGAATATCGTGATGCCGCTTCTGATGCGCGGTATGACGCTGGACGAAGCGGAGGAAGAGAGCGAGGATATCATTAATATGCTGGGTCTTCAGGACCGTGTGCACCATAAGCCGCGCGAGCTTTCCGGCGGGCAGCAGCAGCGTGTGGCGATTGCGCGTGCCCTGGTCGGGGAACCGGCGATCCTTCTGGCTGACGAGCCGACTGGAGCCCTTGATCAGGGAAGCGGGAAGGAAGTGCTGAAGCTCTTTCGCCGTCTGAACGAGATGGGAAACACCATCGTGATGATCACACATGATCTTGGCGTCGCGGAGAACGCGAAGCGTATCGTGCGGATCATTGACGGCGAGCTGCATGATGAGTAAAAGAATGCGAGTCACTAAATACGTATTAAGCAGAAAGCTGCCCGGGTCCTGGACCCGGGTTTTTGCCTGACTCAAAATGCAAAGAGAATTTCCCTGACTGATCAGGGCCGGAATTTGCGAACAAAAAGAGGTTGACAAATACGGGTTCACGAGTTACCCTATTTATAGACTTGTTATCCTAGTGACTAAGTGGGGAATGATAATTATTCAGGACAGGACCTCGCACTCGCTGCGAGGTACGTGTGAAAACGCATATTTTACAGGAAAAAGTCCCATCGCGCAGCGATTTTAAATGGACTTTTTCCAGTAACTGTGAAGGTACTGAACAGTTATGGGGAATGGAAGAATGAGCAGAATTTTTGACAGTATTACAGATTTAATCGGCGGTACGCCGCTTTTGAACCTGAAGCGTTTTGCAAAAGAAAAGGAACTGGATGTTACATTGCTGGCGAAGCTGGAGTATTTGAATCCGGCGGGCAGTGTGAAAGACCGGATCGCGAAATCCATGATTGAGGATGCAGAACAGAAGGGTCTGCTGCAGGAAGGAAGTACGATCATTGAGCCGACGTCTGGCAATACCGGAATCGGACTGGCTGCGATCGCAGCATCAAAGGGCTATCGGGTGATTCTTATCATGCCGGAAACAATGAGCGTGGAGCGCCGGAATATCCTGAAGGCATATGGTGCCGAAGTGGTGCTGACAGACGGCCTGAAGGGGATGAAAGGTGCGATCGAAAAGGCAGCGCAGCTTGCGGAAGAGATTGAGGGCAGTTTTATCCCGGGACAGTTTGAGAACCCGGCAAACCCGGCGGAGCATCTGCGTTCGACCGGTCCGGAGATCTGGCGGGATACGGATGGCGAGGTTGATATTTTTGTGGCGGGCGTCGGTACCGGCGGCACGCTTTCCGGGGTCGGGGAATATCTGAAGTCCCAGAAGCCGGAAGTACAGATCGTAGCAGTGGAGCCTGCGACATCCCCGGTGCTTTCCGGAGGCCGGCCCGGTGCGCATAAGATTCAGGGAATCGGAGCAGGTTTTGTCCCGGGAACGTTGAATACGGAAATTTATGACGAGGTTCTTCCGATTGAAAATGAAGACGCATTTGAGATGGCAAAAGCGCTTGGGAAGACGGAAGGCATTCTGACCGGCATTTCCTCCGGAGCGGCTCTGCAGGCGGCGGTACAGCTGGCAAAGCGCCCGGAGAATCAGGGTAAGACCATCGTGGTGCTGCTGCCGGACAGCGGAGACCGTTATTACTCAACGCCGCTGTATGCAGGAAAGTAATTTTGTTGGTAACAGTTCAGAGCAGCAGCGAAATGAAAATACAGGCTGTGCAGGTTTACCTGCTAAAGACTGTATTTTCATTTCGGGATGGGCGGGCGCTGATCGTCCAGTGGACGATCGTTTAGCGCCGACCGAAGTGGAACGGAGACGCCCATCAAGCCTCAGACATATGACGCGCAAGCGGCATATAGCCTTCGAAGAAGGCGGTCTGTGGCCTGCTGTTCTGAATAGTTACCTTTTATGTAACAGTTCAGAGCAACGGCAGATTGCAAAAGGAGAAAGAGGAAAATGAGGATCTCGACAAAAGGAAGATATGCGCTTCGCCTGATGCTGGATCTGGCGATCAACGACTCCGGCGAGCCGATCCGCTTAAAAGATGCGGCCCGAAGGCAGAATATTTCTGAAAAATATCTGGAGCAGATCATAGCCATTCTGAATAAAGCCGGCTATGTACGCAGTATTCGCGGTCCGCAGGGCGGCTATGTGCTTGCAAATCGCCCTGCAGACTATACTGCAGGCATGATCCTGCGGCTTACGGAAGGCAGTCTGTGTCCGGTGGAGTATGCTGAAGATGGCTCCGACGGCGAGGCAGACAGCGCGACTTCCATCCTCTGGGATCGCCTGAACAACGCAATCAATGATGTTGTAGATCACGTGACGCTGGAGGATCTGCTGGAATGGCAGATGGCGAAAGCAAATTCCTACGTGATATAAATCATTTACGCAAGCCCGTATTTCTTTTTCAGTTCCTGGATTTCCGCACCGATTTTAAGGACTTTTGCTTCCGCTTTATCTGCGCGGAGCCGTTCCCGCTCGGTGTTTTTTTGTTCTTCCAGACGTCCTTCCAAACGTCCTTCCAAGCGTCCTTCTTTGTGGCCTTCCAGGAGTCCTTCTTTGTGTCCTTCCAAACGTCCTTCCATACGCCCTTCTTCCACCAGAAGCTTTCCAAGATACGTCATGTTCATCCCTCGATTCATCTTCAGGCTTTAGTTTAATCCATATTGCTTCTTTAACTCTTTTAATTCGGCGGCCAGCTTTCGGGCATCGGCTTCTGCTTTATCTGCGCGGAGCCGTTCCCGCTCAGTATTTTTTTGTTCCTCCAGGCGTCCTTCCAAGCGTCCTTCTTTGTGTCCTTCCAAACGTCCTTCCAGGAGTCCTTCTTTGTGGCCTTCCAGGCGTCCTTCCAAACGTCCTTCTTTACGCCCGTCAGCTACCAGCAGTTGTCCGAGATATGTCATTTTGACCCCTCCTTTGATGCTTTCCAGTTCGTTGTGATTGAGAAACTTTGTTGCCATAGCATAAATAGCGGCTTCTATTTTCTGGATATCTTCGTGCGATACCTGCTCTGCTTTCGAGACAATCTCAAAAGCATTCTGAATCCGTTCCAGCTGGGAGCTTTCTCCGCCATATACCGGGAGCAGCGGCAGCACGACCAGGTCTTCACGGGTAAGTAGTTCTTTCCTGTTGACTTTATCGCGCAGCCTTTCCAGAAGCTCATCCGCATTGCGCTCGCTCATGATAATAGCCTGCACCCGGTAGGTATAGAGTCCTTCCTTTAGCTCTGTCATGGGATGCTTAATCTTTCCGGAAAACAGTACGTATGTAGTCACAGGTCTTTGCAGCAGATAGCTGAGGTTGGCCTCATAGGCCCGGAACCTGCGCAGATCTTTGACTCCGCCGTTTGTGGACTGGAATTCGAAATGCGCTATGCTGCCGTCTTCCATCAGGAGATTAAAATCCTGATACCCTTTTTTAAGATCAAGATGTATTTCTTCGGTGGGAGCAAACGCTTTTACTTTCTGAGTGATTCCAAATACCGGCAGCATTTCTTCCGCGAAGAATTCCATCATCGTCTTCATCACTCCGTCTTCAATCTGGTTTGCAGGACTGTCATCATTTGTATGGGAAAGCGGGAGTTGCTTCGCCCGGATTGTATTTTTGCCGGAATTGTGTTTTTTCCTGACAGATTTCTTTCTTTCTGTCATTTATTCTGTCTCCATTCTACAACAAATCGTGCTAAATTACAATTGGTTTTTGAAAATTAATGAATTACTTTTATCCGCAGGAAATTTGGATTGTCTGATTCATTTTTTCTTTTGTAGAATGAATGAGACTGTAGTCGTCGGGAAGTTCTGCGAACGGCTGCAGACATTATGATAATCAGGAAATGAAGTTGTTAAAAAACGTTCAAAAGTCTTATATGGTTAAATATATCATCTCAAGATATGAATGTCAATATAAAAATAAATAAACACATAATATATTGATTGAAAGAAATGCAAACATCTTTAGACTTTTTTCATTGCTGTGTTAATTCTGACTTTATTTATAAAAAATGGTTACGACAGATGTTCGGTCATCTCTTTGATTGCGCCTTCCGCCAGCCTTTACAATTTCTGTAAATTATCGTATAATGCGCAGTGTTTGTGCTCGTAATTGTGAAAGGTATTGAACAGTTACGAAAAAAGTGCAATGGAAGGATGAAAAATTTGCAGGTTATAGAGACATTCGGCCACTATGTGGAAAAATTGAGTGATACCGACCCGGCGAAAGCGCGGGTCCTTTTAAAGACGGGCTGGCAGGCTCAGAATCTGAAGTTCCGTTTTACGCCGGATAAAGAGCTGCTTCCGGCAGACCGGTATCTGGCGCGGCTGATGATGGATACGATGCTGCGGCCGCTGAAAAACCCGGATCAGAGTGTTTTGGTCAGCGTGTTTACGCCCTGTGAGCTGATGCAGGAGGTGGGACTGTTTCCGTACAATGTGGAGAGCTTTTCCTGTTATCTGTCCGCTTCAAAAGCGGAGCGGGCGTTTTTGCAGACTGCTGAGGACTGCGGCATTTCGGAGACGCTGTGCAGCTATCATAAGACGTTTATCGGAGCAGCAAAAAAGGGACTTTTGCCAGCACCGTGCTGTATTGTCTACACGACGCTTGCATGCGATGCGAACCTGCTGACGTTCCGCGAGTTGGCGGAACTGTACGGAGTGCCGTGTTTTGCAATCGATATACCCGCGTGCCGGCCCAACGCGCAGCGTTCTTACAATGGCCGGCACAATCTGCCGCCAAGCGATAGCGAGGGGGCGTCACCCGCGTGCCGGACGAAAATGCCAATTACGAAAGATGACAGGATGTTGTCGCCGGATGACGCGAACGTAGCTTACGTGGCGGAGCAGCTGCGCGAGCTGGCGGCTTTTTTGGAGAAACATACCGGTAAAAAAATTAACGAGGACAGCCTGCGGGAACGTTTGGCGCGAAGCAGGCGGACGCTTGCGAATTACGACCGTTTTCAAAAAGAACGAGTGGATAAATATATCCCGGCGGATCTGGTGTCGCCGCTGTACTGTGGTATGACCAATAATATTTTGCTGGGGACAAAAGAGGAAGAGGCCTATACAGAAAAACTGCTGGCCGATCTGGAAAAGGCCGGTCCGGCGCGGGGAAAGCGCATTTACTGGATGCACATCATCCCGTTCTGGTCAGATGCGGTAAAGAATGTGTTCCGGCTGAATGAAAATGCGCAGATTGTCGGCTGCGAGCTGGCGCAGGTTGCGAATCTGGAGGCGCATTCGGATGATCCGTATGAGGATATGGCGATGCGGCTGCTTTATAATGCATTGAATGGCAGCATCAGCCGCCGGATCGAAGCGGGCATCCGCCACGCGAAAGAGACGAAGGCGGACGGCGTCGTCTGGTTTAACCACTGGGGCTGCAAGCATACGCTCGGCGGTTCACAGCTTGCGAAGAAACGGTTTGAGGCGGCCGGTATCCCGACCCTGATCCTGGACGGAGACGGCTGTGACCGGAGCCACGGAGGCGAAGGGCAGACATCTACGCGGCTGGGAGCTTTTCTGGAGATGCTGAACGCGGAGGATAATTGAAACTCAGGTAAGAAAGGAAACGGTTTTGGAAAAAACGTATTATGTCTGTAAATATACGCCGCTGGAGCTGCTGGCTGCGTTCGGCGGCGAATGTGAAAATCTGAATACAATGCCGGAGGGCTTTGACTATGCGGATGAGATCGCGCATCCGAATATCTGCGGCTTTGGAAAATCGGTGCTGGAAGCGGTGCTTGCCGGACAGGTAAAGGAGCTTGTGCTGGTCAACTGCTGCGACACCATCCGCAGTGTCTATGATCTGTTGGAGGACAGCGGTCAGCTGGACTTCCTCTATATGCTCGATATGCTGCATACAAGGTCAGCAGTCTCTGAAAGGACTGTTGACGCAGCCCGTGCCCATCGCCCGGAGGGCGATTTGCATGGCGCGGGTAACCCGAAAGACGAAGCCCGCGCCGATACCATCTGCAGCCGTGAGCGGGTCGCGGCACAACTAAAAGATCTGGCACAGAAATATGGCGAATACAAGGGTCGTGAATTCGATTATGAAGCGTTTCGCAGGGCATTTCAGCCGAAAGAACGCACACAGGAGCCGCATCTGGCGGTGCTCGGTGCCCGTATGGGAGACGAACTGTTTGAGATGACCGAAAAGAGTATGCCTCTTCCGGTCGTGAACGAGACCTGCGTGAATAACCGTTCGGTGGCGTGGACGTTTGCAGACCCGCAGGAGCAGGATGCTGGCCCTGATGCGGGAACGCAGATTGCAAATGACGGGCTGTGTCATGAAGCTGACTTCGACGCCCTCATGGACTGGTATGCGGGCGAACTCTTAGGGCAGCTGCCCTGCATGCGGATGTTGGATACAGCCGGACGCAAACAGCTTTATCAGGATCCGTCTTTAAAAGGCATCATTTATCATACTGTGAAATTTTGCGATTTTTATAGCTTTGAGTATGCGGATATCAAGTCGCATACGGATGTGCCGATTTTGAAAATTGAGTCAGACTATACCGTACAGAGCAGTGGGCAGCTGCTGACGAGGCTGGAGGCGTTTGCGGAGAGTCTGGAGCTGAATCCGAAGATTATGAAAAAAGCTTCCCGCCCGGATTTATCAGGCGGAAAAGGTGATGGAACTGGTTTGGGAGGAAATACTGCAGGGGTGGACGGCGACAGCGGTTTTGCGTCGGAGCAGCACGAAAAGGGAGTGCATATGGGAAAAGGATATTTTGCGGGAATTGACAGCGGCTCGACAAGTACGGACGTGGTGATTTTAAATAAGGAAAAGGAAATCGTGGCAGGCATCATCCTGCCGACCGGTGCAGGCGCGGCGATCGGTGCGGAGCGGGCGCTGGAGCAGGCGCTGGAACAGGCGCACCTGAATCGGGAGGATATTGATGCGGTGGTCACCACCGGATATGGGCGCACGGCGATACAAGTCGGGGATAAAAGCATCACCGAGATCACCTGCCACGCGAGAGGCGCACATTTCCTGAATCCGTCGGTGAGGACGGTCGTTGACATCGGCGGGCAGGACAGCAAGGTGATCCGGCTGGATGCGGACGGTTCCGTGAAGAATTTTGTCATGAACGACAAATGTGCGGCGGGTACCGGGCGCTTTCTGGAAATGATGGCGCGGACGATGGAAATGACACTGGATGAGATCAGTAAAGCGGGGCTTTCCTACGACGAGGATATCACGATTTCCAGTATGTGTACGGTGTTCGCGGAGTCGGAGGTCGTTTCTCTGATCGCACAGAACAAAAAACCGGACGATATCGTCCACGGTCTGAACAAGGCGGTCGCAGCAAAGACTGCGGCGCTCGTAAAACGCGTCGGTGGCGAGGAAGCCTACATGATGACCGGCGGCGTTGCACAGAATCAGGGACTGGTAAAGACTCTGGAGGAGCGCCTGGGCACGAAACTTATCATCAGCGAGAAGGCGCAGCTCTGCGGAGCATTAGGTGCGGCGCTGTATGCGGCGGATATGGAATGAGACGGCGGTATTTGCTGCGGATACGGCTGATAGTTCTGTCAGGTATATGTACTGGTGCAGGCAGAAACCTGTTTGCAGAAATCGTATAATTTCAGTGGCAATGGAGTTTGTTTTGTAGTAAAATAAGCGTAACAATGGAGCCGGAAAGGAGAGCATTATGGCAAAGCGAGGCGGTTTTCAGGGCGGGATGCCCGGAAATATGAACAACCTGATGAAGCAGGCGCAGAAGATGCAGAAACAGATGGAGGAGAATCAGCAGGCGCTTGAGGAGAAAGAGTTTACAGCGACAGCCGGAGGCGGCGCGGTAGAGGTGACTGTTTCCGGGAAAAGAGAAGTGACGAAGGTGACGCTCTCGGAGGAAGTCGTAGATCCGGATGATATTGAGATGTTGCAGGATCTGATCGTGGCTGCGACCAACGAGGCGCTGCGTAAGGTAGAAGAAGAGGCGGCTGCCATGATGTCGAAGTATACGGGCGGCATGGGCGGACTTGGAGGATTCGGATTCTGATGGATTACTACGGAAAACGGATGTCGAAGCTGATCGAGCAGCTTTCCGCACTGCCTGGTATTGGAAACAAATCTGCGCAGCGTCTGGCGTTTCATCTGATCCATATGCCGCAGGAGCGCGTAAAGCAGCTGACAGACGCAATCACGGACGCACGGGAAAACGTCTGTTACTGCAAGGAATGCTGTACGCTGACTGATCAGGAAATCTGTCCGATCTGCAGTAACCCTGCACGCGATAAAAAGACGATCATGGTGGTGGAAACGACCAGAGATCTGGCCGCGTATGAGAAGACCGGAAAATACGAGGGCGTGTACCATGTGCTTCACGGCGCGATCTCTCCGATGCTTGGAATCGGCCCGGGTGATATCCGCCTCAAAGAGCTGATCAAACGCCTCGAGGGCGATGTGAATGAAGTCATCATCGCGACCAATTCCAGTCTCGAAGGCGAGACGACCGCGATGTACATCAGCAAGCTGATCAAGCCGACCGGCATTAAGGTTACGCGCATCGCGAGCGGCGTGCCTGTCGGCGGCGATCTGGAGTACATAGATGAGATGACGCTGCTGCGGGCGCTGGAGGGACGGGTGGAATTGTAGAGTTCTCGTAACTATTCAGGACAGTACCTCGCACTTGCTGCGAGGTCTCACCCGCACACATCCAGAATACATTTGCAGATATGTTCTGCCATTGACATGATCAGGGACAGACGCACGCTCTGCAGCACAAGATAGGGTCGGCTGCTCTGAGCTCCGGCAATACCGGTGATGGAGATATCACCCACCGCCGGTAACTCTTTTTTGACGCCCATACCGGGGCGTATACTTCCGGAACGGATCAGCACGGAGCCAACTTTATACTGACATCCAAGAGAAGCATCCACAGCGATTATGGCGCTGTCCGGGTGCTTTTTTTTAATCTGTGCAAGCGTTTCTGCCAGATTGCAGGCATGCACAGGTGTTTCCAGAGTGCCGTAAATGGCAAGAGAATCCCCTGCGCTTTTTTTCAGAAGACTGCCGGTGAGCGGCCCCAGGCTGTCGCCGACAATCCGGTCTGTGCCGATGCAGAGGATGACCGGCTTCGTGTGGGAGAAATCTGCGCTGGCGGCTGCGGCTGGAAGTACCTTGTCCGCGGCGGATTTGTTTTGGTTGAATCGAATGGTGCCGGTTTCGAAAGATGCGGTGGCCGCTAGAAGCTGCGCAAGCTGTTCCGGATCCAGCAGCCGGGGTTCGCTGCATATAGTTGATCTCCACAGGCTGTGTAAGCCGGTTTGAATGGAAGTTGTAGCAGACATTTTCATTCCTTTCCGCAGAGAGCTGAACGTGATATATTGCTGTGGGAACAACTGTGGCAACATATTTCATTACTGAAATGTAACTGCCTGGCACATTCGCAGTTACGCTAAAATATTTATCATTACCAGTTTATCCCGCCGGAGGAAAAATATTCAGGAGTTGTGGAGGTTTCGATTGAAATCACCGTGGTTATTTTATATGATAGGAAATGTGAAGATACTGAACAGTTACAGATACGGAATAGTTACATATGATACAGAACAGCAGGACGAGGAGAGAAACGATGAACAGAAATAAGAGAATATTAACGGTAATACCGATGACAAAAGAACAAAGGACACGCCTGGAAGCCGCTATGCCGGACTCTGCATTTGTGTATGCAGAAGCGGAAAAGGTCACGCAGGAACAGGTGCGCGATGCGGATATTATTCTGGGAAACGTACCGGTATCGATGCTGAGCCAGGCGGAACATCTGGAATGGCTGCATCTGAACACAGCCGGTTTTGAGCAGTATACCGTGCCGGGGGTTCTCCGTGCAGGGACTCTGCTTACCAACAGTACAGGAGCCTACGGGAAAGCGGTGTCGGAGCATTTGTTTGTGATGGCGCTGGCCATACAGAAACGCCTTCCGGCCTATCGGGACAATCAGAGAAACCATATCTGGCGCGACGAAGGTGAAGTGGTTTCCATGAGCGACGCGAGGGTACTTGTGCTTGGGACAGGCGATATCGGGAGTCATTTTGCGTCTCTGGCGCATGCGTTTGGCGCATATGTGACCGGCGTAAAGCGGACGCCGGGAACCTGCCCGGAAGGAGTGGATGAGCTTCATCTGATGGATGATCTGGACTCTCTTTTGCCGCAGGCGGATGTGGTAGCCGCTTTTTTGCCGAGTACTGCTCAGACCAAAGGACTGTTTGACCGGGAGAAGCTTTCTCTTATGAAAAAGGGAAGCATTTTTGTCAACGGTGGCCGGGGCGATCTGGTTTGCACAGAGGATCTGTGTGATGTGCTGGAATCCGGACATCTTCTTGGGGCAGCGCTGGATGTGACGGATCCAGAACCGCTTCCGGCGGATCACCGGCTGTGGGAGATTCCAAATGCGTTTGTGACGCCCCATATCTCCGGCTATTATCATCTGCCGGAGACACTGAAAAACATTGTGGAGATCTGTATCGAAAATGTCAGGCGGTACGCCTGCGGGGAAGAGATGAGGAATGTTGTGAAGTAATAATTGATGAAGCAGAAACAGAGATGACCCTGCAGACCGGCGATGATACGCCAGTGAAGATCTGGATAAGAGGAGGACCTGAAGGCCTCCTTTTTTTAAAACAATTTTTTTCTTTTAACCATAAAATGCTAAATTCTGCATAAAGTATATAGTAAAGTTATGTAACTGTAAAAGTATTGAACAGTTACAAGGCTATTTCCTGCGGAGTCGCTGCCGGAAAACCGTGCGCGGAAATTGTTTGCGCCCGGGCGGGACGGCGGAGCGAAGCCCATGAAAAGGAGTGTGCGGATTATGGGGAATGAAAATTTGCTGCCTAAGAACATACGTCAGATTGGAGAGATACAGGGCAGACGGAAGATCTATCTGGAAGATTATGTGATGACTTACATACGGAAGATGGAAAACAGGGGGAACGATGACTTTCTGGGGATTCTTCTGGGAGAACGAAAATGTACGGAGGAAGCGGAGTATGTGTTCGTGCGGGGAATCATGGAGGTTCCGGGAGAGACGGATGGAGAACAGCTGAAGCAGAAGCTGCGTGGAATGCCAGAGGCTGGACAGACGCAGCGGGAACCACGAGGGGCGGCTGTAGCGGAACAGGCGGAGGAAGGAAAGAAAACTGCCGGAGAGAGTGTACCGGAAAAAGAGAAAACCGGGCTGTGGCAGGCATTTCAGAAGCGTTATGGGACGCGGGAGGACTGGGCTGCGGAAGACGATCAGGGAACTGCAGGAAAACAGGAAAAACAGGAAGGCGTAGCGGATAATGTAAAGACAGAAGAGAAGGTCAGCATGAAAAGTGACCAAAGAAAGAACGGGAAAGATGATTCTGCAATTCCAAAAGACCGATGGGAGAGGCTTCGCAGGGATCAGGCAGCGCATTTTCCGGGAAGTCAGGTCGTGGGCTGCTGTGTGATCGGAACATGGGAAACAGGGCAGATGGAGGAGCTGACGGGGCAGATCCCGGAGGCAAAGCAAATGCTTTATCATCTGCAGGATCAGGAGGAACGTCTTTACTGGCTTGAAGGAGAACGATATGAAGGCATAGCGGGCTATTTTGTCTTTTATGAGCAGAACCGGCAGATGCAGGAGTATCTTTCGGAGCTGTTTGGCGAGTCGAGCGTGGAGAAAGAGAGCGCTCCGGATAACGCGATCATCAGCTTCCGGGAAAAAGTGAAAAACAAAGCGGATGAGAAAAGCAGAAGCTTTCTGAAGCTTGCCAGTTCTTTCTTTGTGGTGGGAGCGCTGCTTGTCGGCGTGATCGCGGTGAATCGTGTATCGGATCTTCGTCAGACGGCGAGTGTGACCGGAACGACAACGGCTTCTCTGGAGGATGGGCAGGGAACAGTGTCGGATTCCGGAGATACGTTTTCAAGTGCATCAGACAGTATGTCCGTCTCAGCAGATGCCAAAAGCGATGCGGCAGACCAGTCAGATAGCGCAGATAATGTAGAGAGTGTGGCAGACGCCGCGGAAAATACCGCGGATGTCAGTGATATTCTGACAGGCTCGGATGCGTTCTGGGCAGAAGATGAAACTGATGTTAGTGCGGCTGCATCTGAGTCAGCGGTCTCATCAGGCGCCTCGAATGATGCAGGCACCGCTTCTGCGGCGGATGCAGGCACAGACTCAGGCGTAAGCCCGGTTTCTGCAGCGGACGCAGCATCTGACACGGGTACAACGTCCGCTACAGGCACCGCTTCTGACACGGCGGCCGCCGATACAGACGAGACCTCCGGCACAGAAACCGCCGTGGAGGCGACAAGCCGGCAGGTGCAGGCTTCTTATACGATACGCATGGGTGATACGCTGGCGGAAATCTGTGCGAAATATTACGGGAGCCTGGATCGTCTGGAGGAACTCTGCGAGGTGAACGGAATTGAAGACGCAGATCATATCATACCCGGACAGAAGATCATGCTGCCATGAAGAATATTGTATCTATTCAGAACAGCAGGCCACAGGTCTACGCTCCGCTTCGGTCGTCGCTAAACGGACGTCCACTGGACGTCCAGCGACGCCTTCTTCGAAGGCTATATGCCGCTTGCACGTCATATTCTCCGCTGCCGCTCCGGTCGGTGCTAAACGAGCGCCACTGGCGCTCAGCACCTGAGGCTTGATGGGCGTCTCCGTTCCACTTCGGTCGGCGCTAAACGGACATCCACTGGATGTCCAGCGCCCGCCCATCTCGAAATGAAAATTAACTTTACAAGCCATTCTGTCTGTGCTATAGTTAAAAATATAAAAAATAAAGTTAAATACAGCGGGGCATGACGAATCGGGAGGAGCTAATGAGTTTTACACAGGAACGCCGTGAACAGATAAAAGGCTATATTCTTGAGAAGATAACAGAAAGACAGGACGGTATTGCAAAAAAGACGGCGGATAATTTTCAAATATCACTAAATTCCGTGTATCGATATTTCAGGGAAATGGAAAAAGACGGAATTATCAAAAAGGGCGAAAAAGGATACAGACTTGTAAACCGACAGAAAACAATTCTGTTAAAACGGTCAAAGGGAGAGCTGCTGGAAGAAGATTCTATTTTTAAGGAATATATAGAAGAGTATATAAAGGGCTTGCAGGATAACGTTGTAAGAATCTGGCAGTATTCTTTTATGGAGATGATGAACAATGCCATCGATCATTCTCTGGCTGAGGATGTATACCTCATTGTTTCACAGAATTATATGGACACAACGATTATGATCGTGGACAATGGGGTGGGAATTTTTCAGAAAATCAAAGATTATTACCAGTATCCTGAGTTGGAAGACGCCATTCAGGAACTGTTTAAGGGAAAACTGACGACAGATTCCGAGCACCATTCAGGAGAAGGAATTTTTTTTACTTCCAGAATACTGGACAGTTTTGCCGCGGTTTCTGATGGAAAGATATTTGCACATGATAAATTTTCAGAGAAATTGATGGACATTGCAGAGGAGGATGCTCTGAAAAACCTGACAGATGGAAGAGGAACCATTATTTATATGCGGCTTTCCAATTTCAGTAAAAAAGTATTAAAAGAGGTGTTTGATATGTTTTCTGATACAGATGGAGGGTTTGTAAAAACGCGTGTTCCTGTAAAAAATATATTTGAGATGGATCCGGTGTCGCGGTCACAGGCAAAGCGTCTGTGCCAGAGACTTGATAAATTCAGGGAGGTGGAGCTGGATTTTGAAGGGGTACAGGACATAGGGCAGGGATTTGCTCACGAGCTGTTTGTTGTATTCCAGAATGCCCATAAAGAAGTGCGGCTGACTCCGGTCAATGCTTCGGCGGATATAGAAAAAATGATTCATCATGTGAAAGGGTGAGGATTATCGGAAACAGCCTTGTTATTTCAGACTATGCATGATAGAATTTAAGACAATTCAAAACAGTACTTCGCACTTGCTGCGAAGATGGTGAACAGTTATAAGGGCAGCACAACAGGGGAAAGTATAGATAAAATATGGATAAAAATAAGTGGAAAGAACGTTTTCAGAAATTAAAAGAATGGCTGTTGTTTCCGGGCGATGTGGACGATGACGATCTGGATGACTTTATGGACAGCTATGAGGTAGATTCGGGAGCGCCTGATGATGCTTCGGACAAAAAGGCAGAGGAAAAGGAAGAACGCGAGCTGACGCTGGAGGAGCTTCTGGCGCGCAACCGCAGACGCCGCCGGATCGCGCAGGGGGTACTCGTCGCTCTGGTTCTGTGCGTGGCGCTTGGGTTTTATATTTACAACCGCAACCATACGTTTGAGGATTATGTGATTTCAAAATCGATTGAAAACACGATGACTTCCGGCACACAGTATGAGGCAGTCGGCAAGTATCTGTATCGTTACAATTCGGACGGCGTTTCCTGCGTGACGCGCAAAAACGAGGTGAAGTGGAGCATCACTTACAGTATGCAGGCGCCGATCGTGGATGTCTGCGGCACGACGATGGTGATCGCGGAGCAGCAGGGTACGCAGGTGTATGTGGTAAATGAGGACGGTTTGCTCGGAAGCTTCACCTGCCTGCTGCCGATTCTGAAGGTACGGGTGTCAAATCAGGGCGTAGTGGCAGTGGTGCTGCAGGACGATGATGTGACCTGGATCCGCCTGTATGACGCGGAAGGCAACAGCATCGCCAACGATAAGACGACAATCTCGGATTCCGGCTACCCGCTGGACGTGGATCTGTCTCCGAACGGCGAAAAGATGGTCGTCTCTTATCTGGGAATCGACGAGGGTGTGATGACGTCAAACGTGGTGTTTTATGACTTTGGTTCTGACGGGGATTCTGACTCGGATCATGAGATGAGCCGTGAAACCTTTGCCGGGAGCGCGGTGCCGCAGGTGTATTTTGTCGACAATACCACGGCGGTCGCCGTTGCGGACGACGGGTTTGCGGTATTTAACGGAAACGCGCTAAGTAAGACTGCGGAGCAGAGCTTTGATGAGGAAATTGTGAGCTGCTTTTATGATGATGATATGATCGGTTTTCTGTTTTCCGATACGACCGACGAATACAGCTATCGGATGGAGCTGTACAATTATCGCGGGAAGCAGAAAAAATCAGTGGGAGTGGACGCAGATTTTGATGAGATCAAGATAGAAAACGGGCAGATTCTGATGACGACCTCCACGTCCATCAGTGTTTATACAAAGAACGGTGCCCTGCGCTTTTCCTCCGCCTATGAAAAGGAGATCACGGATGTCTTTTACTTTAAGGAATACCGGCGCTATCTGGTGATTACGCAGGACAGCTTCGACCGAATCCGGATCTGCTAATACCGGGAGAATGCCGGATTTCCTGTGAAAACAGACGTTTTCATACAGTACCTCGCAGCAGGTGCGAGGTACTGTCCTGAGTAGTGACAGGTCTGTACAGAATGGATAGAGGAGAACATTATGAACATCAATATACTGGAAATTGCTGTGCTTGTGGTGACAGTGCTGCTGATCATCTCCGGTTTTCGCCGGGGCTTTGTCAGAAAACTGGCATCTATGCTGTCTCTGGTGCTGTCGATCGCGCTGGTGTCAGCGGTGCTGCCCTATGTGACAGACTTTATTAAGGAAAATACGCCGGTCTACGACTATATCGTTGAACAGTGCGAGAACGTGCTGATCAGCCAGCTTGTCGGCATTTCCACCGGCTCTTCCGGGATATCCGGCTCTTCGGGAAACACAGGGACATTCATCTTGTCCACATCATCTGAAAGCACGAGCGCGAGCGACTATCTGGCCAGTCTGACCCGCGAGGAGGCAAAGGCACTCATGGAGCAGTATGGCTACGGAGAATATGCTTCTCTGGTGGATTCGCTCTCGGATGAGGAATTTGAAGCGTACAAAGAGCAGTATCTTGGGGAATACGTCTCGCAGCTGTTTTCGGGAAATTCGGGTTCTGACAGCAGCTCGGGCGAAAGCAGTGATTTGGATACAGGCAGCATTGCGAGCGTGATCAGTTCGCTGACACTTGACAAAAGCACGCAGAATGAGATCATTGACAGCCTTCCGCTGCCGGAAGTGATCAAAGATATGCTGGTCAATCACAACAATAATGATGGGTACGAGGCCCTTGACGTTTCAAATTTCCAGGGATATATTGTTGAGTATCTTGCCACACTGATTTTGAATGTCATTTCTTTTATCGTGGCGGTACTTCTTGTGCACATCGTGCTGCGGCTGCTGATCATGGTGCTGGATATCATCGCGCATTTTCCGGTGATCGGGTTCGTAAATCGTCTGGCGGGAGCAGGACTTGGAATTGTGGAAGCGCTGTTTCTGCTGTGGCTGTTTTTCCTGATTCTGACCATCCTGCAGGCGACCAGCGCCGGGGAGACGATGCTTTTGATGGTAGAGGAGAGCAGCCTGCTTTCCTGGCTGTACGAGTCGAACCTGTTTCTGCGCATTGTGCTGTGGGCGGCGGCGATGTTTGCGTGATGCATTAATGAGAGGATGCCGCCCGGCGAGGACAAACATATGTTGTTTACAAATAGAAATGGTACAAAAGGAAATAGCGAATATTGTTTTTTATAAAATGTAACGAGGGGATGAACACATGAAGAAAATGAATCTTGCAATTTTAGGAGCAGGCAGAATCGCGACAACGATGGCGGAAACGGTATCACGGATGGATGAGGTGAATCTGTACGCGATCGCGGCCCGCGATGGTGAGCGTGCAAAGGCGTTTGCCGAAAAATATGGTGCGGATAAGTCTTATGGAAGCTATGAGGAAATGCTGTGCGACGATCAGGTGGAGCTGGTCTATATCGCAACGCCGCATTCGCATCACTGCGAACACGCGAAGCTGTGTATCCATCATGGAAAGCCGGTATTGTGTGAGAAAGCGTTCACACAGAACGCGGCTCAGGCGCGGGAAGTGCTGGAGCTGGCGCAAGAGAAGAAGGTCTTTATCACCGAGGCAATGTGGACACGCTATACACCGCAGTCGAGGAAAGTAAGAGAGCTGCTGTTTGGGGAAAATTCCTTTAGCTGGGATCCAACGGTGTCTGGGCAGTCTGTTCTGAATCCTTCTGTATCGGCAGGCGCTGCTGCTGTAGGAAGCTGCGGGAAAAACAAAAACGTGGTGGCTGGGGAAAACCGTCCGGGCGGCGGCCGCATCGGCAAGATCGTTGGTCTGACCGCGAATCTGGGCTATTCTCTTTTGGATAAAGAACGTATGGTACGTCCGGATCTGGCCGGCGGGGCGCTGCTCGACCTTGGCGTTTATACGCTGAATTTTGCGACCTGGGTGCTGGGCGACGACATTCAGAGCCTTTCGACTTCGATGGTGCTTCACGAGACGGGTGTGGACAAGTCCGAGTTTGTCAATCTCGTATATCCGAACGGAACGATCGCAGGACTGTTCAACACGATGGAAGCAGTCTCAGACCGCCGCGGGATCATTTTTGGGACGGAAGGCCGTATAGAGGTGGAAAATACCAACAATTTTGAAGAAATCCGCATTTACAACAATGAATATGAACTGGTAGAGACGATTCCACAGCCAGAGCAGATCACAGGCTACGAATACGAAGTGCTTGCCTGCAAGCGTGCGATCGAGGCGGGAAAGCTGGAGTGTGAGGAAATGCCGCACGCGCATACGATCCGCGTGATGGAGATGCTGGATGAGATTCGAAGCAGGTGGGAAAAATGATGCGTTCACAGGCGGAACTTAGAAGACAGTTAAGAGAAATAGACTACAAAGGATATAAGGCGTACAAGGTGCTGGAGGGCGAATACGATTTCGGCGCCTACCGCCTTGCGATTGACCATGTGCAGGGAGATCCGTTCGCGACGCCGTCGCGGGTGCGGATCATCTATCATAATCGGGGTAATATCGCGCCGCAGTATTTTGAAAGCCGCCACCGCCGGATCGCCGTGGAGGATTATTTGCTGCGGCGGCTGCACCGGAATCTGCGTGCGGAATCGACGTCACGCCCGGCATTTTGGCAGGACACAGAAGCCTTTTCGGCACGATCCGGACGACAGGGCGGAAGACCGGAATCCGGTCAGAACTACAGAGGAAACCGTGAAAGCAGAGATGACAGAGGCAGAAGAGACGAGCAGGTGCGGGACTATAGTGAAAATAGTGGCCGCGCGGGGCGGGGCTCGGGAAAGAGCGGCCTCGTCACGGCCTGTCGCGCAGGGCAGGAAATTCTGGAGCGTACTGCAATGTGTCTTTCTGTGAACGAAATAGAGGCGCGGATCGAGGTTGGATTTCCGGCATTCGGGCGCACGATTGCGGCGGGCGAGCTGGAGAAGATCCTGTTTGATTTCCTGCCCGAGGCTGCGGAGAAAACGTTTCACCTGAATCCGCAGATGAAGCGGGAGCTTGACGCAGTCGTAGAGCTGGCGGACGACCAGCAGTACATACGGGATGCGCTGGACGGTTTGGGGCTGGTAGCTTTTGTAGCAGACGGTTCGGTACTGCCGCGGGAGAGCGGCGTGTCGCAGCGGCCGATGAAAAACTCAGTAAAATTCGAAAGCCCGGAATCTCTGGCGGTGACGCTGAAATTGCCGCATCGCGGAAGCGTGCGCGGCATGGGGATCAGAAAGGGTGTCACGGTGATCGCGGGCGGCGGATTTCACGGAAAATCGACTCTTTTGAAAGCGCTGGAACGCGGCGTATACAACCATATTGCCGGGGATGGCAGGGAATTGGTCATCACGGATCAGAGTGCGTTCAAGCTTCGCGCAGAAGAGGGGCGCTGCATTCATGAGACGGATATCTCTATGTTTATCAATAACCTGCCAACCAGAGCAGACACGACCCGGTTTTCCACGGAAAACGCGAGCGGCAGCACATCCCAGGCGGCGAACACGGTCGAAGCGCTGGCTGCGGACAGCCGTTTGCTTTTGATTGATGAGGATACTTCGGCGACCAATTTTATGGTGCGTGATGAGCGCATGGCGCAGCTTGTCTCCGATGAAAAGGAACCGATCAAACCGTTCATCCGCAGCATTCGCAGTCTGTATGAAGACCTTGGCGTATCGACGATTCTGGTCGTAGGCAGCTCCGGCGATTATCTGACGGTGGCGGACACCGTGCTGCAGATGGACTGCTATGTGGCAAAAGATGTCACGGCACGCGCAAAGGAGATCTGTGAGCAGCAATATGAGGGCGTGCGTGATGGAATGGCACAGGATGTCAGCGGGCAGCCGGACAAAGAAACCATGCCGGGGACAGCGAACGTGAAGCGGCAGGAGAATTCGACGAAAAATCTGCCTGAAATGGGAGTGAAGAGCCGGGAAGCAGCAGCGCAACGTACCGCCTGGCTGAAAAAGCCGGTTCGCGCAAAACAGATTGAAAAGGCACGCACCCACGGATGGGATACTTTAAGTCTGGACAAGACAGAGATTGACCTGCGTTATCTGGAACAGGTCGTTGACGAAAGCCAGACGGCTGCGCTGGCTTATCTGATGCAGTATATTCTGGGCCGTATGGCAGACGGCAAAAAGACCGCCGCCGCTCTGGCGGAGGAAGCGGCGAGGAAAATCGAGAAAGACGGAATCCTGTCTGTCACTCCGAAAAATTACGGGGCGGGCGCTGCCGCAGCAGTGAGACGGCAGGAAATCCTGGCATGTCTGGCCAGATATCGGATGCTGTAGGGGAGAAGAGAGCTCCCCCTTTCCGATTTACAGGCAACCTGTCATGTAGAAAGGAATGTAGAGAATGTTGTTTTCATATTTTAGATCTTTTGTATAGATGATATATCTGTCCTGCATCTTTATCGGATATTTTTTTGCCAGCGCATCAAAGGACTTATGTGTTCTGTAACCGGAGGATTTCACCTCAATGGGACAGATCTTTCGGTTTTTCACAAGCAGGAAATCGATCTTGTATTTTTTTTCTGGTTCCGTTTCATCTTCCTGATACCGGAATTCATGGAAAAATAAATCATATCCTTTCGCGCGCAGCATCTGTGCGGTCATGTTTTCCATAATCATCCCCTGGTTGATGCCAAGACGGTCAAAAATAAGGGATTTATAGATATCCTCGTCTGTCTGACCGCCCGATTTCATAATCTGCGATACCAGAAGGCCCGTATCGCCCATGTATAGTTTAAAATTGCTTCGATCAGCGAAAGCCTCCATTGCAATCTCTGGCTCGGTTATGTTAATACACTCATTGCCGATCATGGATTCTGAAATGAAATGAACCGCATCCACATAGTTTTTATAACGGGCATTTTTATCGATCTTAGTGAATTTAAAATGCGAATTATGGTTTTGGAGCTGCTCCGGGATAGTCTGAAAGACGACCGAGGCTTTTTCACGGTTTTCACTGTCATATTTTTTTAAATCTTCTCTGTATAAGTCAAGAATCGTTCTTTTTATGAAATCAATCTGGGTGTAAGTGCCCCCGGAGACAAACGCATCGACCGCCTGCGGCATGCCGCCCACCGCCATATATGTGCGGAATCGCTTCATAATTTCCCTGTGAATGCCGTCGCCGAGAGGCTTGCGATTTTGGAATGCCGCATCAATCGCAGGAAAAGTAACCGTATCATTATTTGCCCATAAAAACTCTTCGAAATCCATGGGAAACATTTTTATACGGTATTCTTCTGATGGGATCAGAATATCTTTGACATTCTGGCGGATGGAGATCAGCGACCCGGTTTCAATATAATCATACCTTCCATCAGCAACCAGATATTTGATCGCCTGTCTGGCAGGAGGAAAGAGTTGTACTTCGTCGAAAATAATAACTGCTTTCCGCCTGGGAAGTTCTTTTTTCTTCAGTAAAAACAGGTTCCGAAAAAAAGCATCCAGATCCTGAAGGTTTTCCTCGAAATTACGTTTGATGTCCTTGCTTTCATTTGCGAAATCCAGTATGAGATAATCTTCATATTGGGTTTTGGCAAATTCTTCTACGATTGTGCTTTTTCCGATACGTCTGGCGCCTTCAAGCATAACTGCGGATTTACCATTGGAGAGTTGTTTCCATTCTTCTAATTTTCTGTATACTTTTCGCTTAAACAGCATAAAATACCTCCCTGCCTCAGACGTTACCTCATTTACTTGTGTAAGTAGTATACCCCTTTTTCACGAAAATCACAATTGTTTATTTCGCATATTTCCCGAAAAATGAAAATGTTTTTACTGTAACAACCACGAAAATAAAAAATGTTTTTACGCATATAATCCCGAAAATTAAAAAAGTTCCTGGTGCAAAAACTTCTTGACAGAATATACATTTGGTGATATGGTTCATTACACAAGTAATGAACCAACGAACATATATTGGCGTATGAAAATACCCCGTCCATATAAATGCGCTGCGCGCAGGACGGGGCTATGAAAGGAAGTGGGTAAATGAATGAGATCCTTTCACAGGAAAAATCCATTTACATTCAGATTAAAGAAATGATAGAAAACGACATCCTGCGGGATATTCTTTTGGAGGAAGAGCGAGTGCCGAGTACGAATGAGCTGGCGAAAGCTTATTCGATCAATCCGGCTACTGCAGCGAAAGGTGTAAACCTGCTCGTAGATGAAGACATCCTTTACAAAAAGAGGGGAATCGGGATGTTCGTCCGGACAGGGGCAAAAAAGAAAATCGTGGAGAAGCGGAAGAAAAACTTCTATGATGACTATGTAAAACGCCTGATGGCGGAGGCAGCCAGCCTTGGCATCACCAGAGAAGAACTGATCATGATGATACAGGAAGACGGCGCCGAGGGAAATCCTTATGCGAAAGAGAATAATAAAGCAGCGGGATAATTATTCAGGACAGTACCTCGCACTTGCTGCGAGGTGCGTATGAAACGTAAATATTGCAAGGGAAAATCCCATCGCGGCGCTGAACGTCCAGTGGACGTTCGCTTAGCGCCGACCGAAGCGGCAGCGGAGACGCGATTTTAAATGGATTTTCCCTGCGTAACTGTGAAGGTACTGAACAGTTACGCAGCGGGATAAAGATGGGGATATGGAGGAGAAAAAGGTATGAGCAAGATTGTGGCATCCGGGATCGTGAAGCGATACGGGGAGAAGGAAGTGCTTCACGGCATTGACCTGGAACTGGAGCAGGGCAAGATCTACGGCCTGATCGGGCGCAACGGTGCCGGGAAGACGACGCTGTTGTCTATCCTAAGCTCGCAGAATCCTGCGACGGAAGGGGCAGTGACGGTGGAGGTTTCTCCTGACGATGCGAAGCCGGATGACTGGCAGGGAAAGAGCAGCAGTGCCGGGAACGGATCGAATATCGTAAAAATGAGACCGCGGTCTGCGGTTGTTCGTGAGCCGGTCTGGGAGAACCCGAAAGCGCTCTCGCATCTGTGTTTTTCGCGGGAGCTGAATCAGATGGTTGGAAACAGCGCAAATACGATGAAGGTGAAAGAGTACCTGAAGATCGCGTCGCTGTTCCTTCCGCACTGGGATCAGAAGATGGCGGATCACCTTGTAGCGGAGTTTGGGCTGGATACGAAGAAAAAGATCAGTAAGCTGTCCAAAGGCATGCTTTCGATGGTGACGATCGTTGTGGCGCTCGCGAGCGGGGCGGAGTTCACGTTTCTGGATGAGCCGGTCGCGGGGCTGGATGTGGTCGCGAGGGAGAAGTTTTATCAGCTTCTGCTGGAGGAATTCACCGAGACCGGCCGGACGTTTGTGATCTCGACTCATATTATTGAGGAGGCAGCGGACATTTTTGAGGAAGTGATCCTGCTGGATGAAGGGAAAATCCTTTTAAAAGAGAATCTGGAGGAACTGCTGGAGCGTGCCTGGTGCGTGAGCGGACGTGAGGATGAGGTGGACCGCGCGACCGCGGGATATACACAGCACCATGCAGAACGTCTGGGCAGAAGCAAGAGTGTTACGATTCTGGAGCCGAAGCAGGGCGAAGTAAGAGAAAATGAGCAGACGGATCGGCTGGAGCCGAAGCCAGATGGAGCCGGAGAAAGCAGGCAGATGGATTGGCAGGCGGACACGGACATGGAGTGCAGTCAGTCAGGCGGGCAGCCCGGATTTACAAGGGGTAATGCTGATGTAGAAACGCCCCTTCGTCCCGATGGGACTCAGCGGCAGAACGCCGCGTCCATACAAATGCGCTTCGCGCGGGACGCGGCTGTTACGGTTCAGAAGGTGAGCCTGCAGAAGCTGTTCGTGGCGCTGTGCGGTGAGGAGCATTGAGGTAACTATTACTGAACAGTTACGAGTGGAGAATACTGGGATGTGAGTGAGGGAAATAGCAAATGAATGCAGAGAATCATTTTGGGGCGGCGGCACAAAACGGTAGAGGGAAGAATACGACAAAAAAAGAAATAGTGGGAGCGTCCCGCACACTGCGCATAGTCTGCTATTTTGGCGGACTCTGCCTGCAGATGTTCGGATACGCTCTGCTCGTCGCGGTAATCTGGGATCTGTTCGTGCCGATTGTGAGAGGAGAAACGGGCGGGAGCTGGCCGCTGTCATGGAAGCTGGCCGCAGCACTGCTGGAAGATTTTCCGCCTTATCTTCTGCTTGCGGGCGGCGTGACAGTATGGATCTGTCCGTCATTTCTTTTTAATAATACCATTACGACGATGATTGTCATGAACGCCACGAGACGTCTGACTGCTTTGAGCATGTGGCTTTGTGAGGGCGTGGTGATAATGGTTGTGTTTGGAATCGCCGGGCTTTTTTCCATGTTTGGGATGGGGACATTTTGGATGGAATGGCTGCCGCTGATCTTTGCCGCTGAGGCATTTGCGGTTCTGATCGGAATCTTTTTTGGCATGGTATCCATACGAAACAGAACGCTCGGAATTACTTTCAATGCCCTGTTTGCCGGGGGCTTTGCCTTTTTCTGCGGTCTGGTTGCGGGGCTGGAAGGTGAGACATCGATTTTTAATCAGAATGTTCTGAAATGGATGCAATCTTCCCTGATGCCGGTGATTGACCTTGCCATTTATGCGGCGGCCGGAGCGGTGAGTCTGAGGGGACTGCGAAAAATAGAAGTGCGCAGATAATAACTGCGCGCGGGGCGGGACTACGGAGAGGATTTTAATATGATTACGATGAAAAGAGCAATCAAAAATCAGTTTCAGATCAATGCAAATAAATGCCTGGCAGTTTTGCTGCTCGAACTGGGTTTCTTTCTGGCAGGGATGCTCATTCTCGCCATTCTGATGAGCTTTGCAATTGATGAAGGAGAGGGGACGTTTCCGCTTGCGACTATCCTTGCGGCTTTTGCTGGCGCGGTATTTTTGTTTGCGAATTTCGGGGCGGATTATACGTCGCAGTTTCACACGCAGATTTCCCTTGGCTGTACAAGAAAGGAGTTTTTTGTGTCTGTGCTTTTGAAGCATCTGCTCCTGAGTGCATGCGGAATGGTGGTTTTGCTGGTATTGGCTGCTGCGGAGGATGCACTGAATGTCCGGCTGTATCCGATGGAGGAACCGGAATTTGCCATCTTCCCGATTCTTTTGCGGTATGGCGTTGCGGCTGTGCTGGGCCTGCCTGCGGCGGCTGCACTTTTTGGAGCACTGTGCAACCGGTTCGGGCAGAACGTGAGAGTTGTCTTTTTCATCCTCTGGATGATGTTCTGGTTTGGAATGCAGTGGGTGATGGATGCGATTTTTGAGCCGGAGAAGGAAATTCCGGGACTGTTTCGGGGGATTGCGGGTGTGATCACGGCGGTTCCGTCCGGTTTGTGGCCGGTCGTGGGAGCACTGGCGTTTCTTCTGGCGCTCGGAGGAGCTTGGGGACTTATGCGGACGCAGCAGGTGAATTGAGTTATGAGTTTTACATACGCACTATATGGGAATCAAAGAGGGCGGGAAGCTGGCGATCATGGCCGGTGCCGGTCCGATGGGACTGGGGGCGTTGACTTACGCGCTGCACCGCGATGTGCGCCCATCCATGATCGTGGTTACGGACCTGAATCAGGAGCGTCTGGATCGCGCGGCTTCTCTGTTCCCGCCTGCGGAGGCGGCGAAGGACGGCATTGATCTGCGTTTTGTAAACACCGGAAGCTGTGAGGATCCGGTGGCAGAGCTTCGTGCCATTTCCGGCGGAACAGGGTTTGATGATGTGCTCTGCTATGCTCCGGTCGCTTCTGTGGTCACACAGTGCAGCGCGATCCTCGGGCGCGACGGCTGCCTGAATTTTTTTGCGGGGCCGACAGACACACAGTTTTCCGCGACAATGAATTTTTACGATGTTCATTACAATTCGACCCATGTCATGGGTACGACCGGCGGCAATACCGACGACATGATCGAATCCCTGCGTCTGACCGCGGAAGGGCGTATCAACCCGGCTGTTATGGTGACACACATTGGCGGACTGGACGCAGCCGCAGAAACAACGCTGAATCTTCCGAAGATTCCGGGAGGCAAGAAGCTGATCTACACCCATCTTACCATGCCGCTGACCGCCTTGACGGATCTGCGCGCGAAAGGTGAGGCGGAGCATGACGCCAGATTTATTGCCCTGGCGGATATTGTTGATGCGAACAACGGCCTCTGGTGCCCGGACGCGGAGGAATATCTGCTGGCGAATTTTATAACAGAATAAAGTGTGCCGATCGCATCCTTTTCTGATCTGATTTTCTCCTGATCTCTCTGGGCGGGCACGCTTTATGTCCGTGAACCATAGTATGCGGCGGACGTCTGCTGACGATTATACAGTATGCGGCAGACGCGGCAGATTCTGCGAATGCGTATTTTCGAATAAGCAGGTTTTGCGGGCAGCCGGCTGCTGTAACAGAAGAAAAAGATACAGGAGGAAATACAGAATGGAAGCGATGGAAACACGCAGAAACGCAATTGTAGAACTGATTAATAAAAATGGCACGGTGAGCTTTGCTCAGATCAGGGAGGCGTTCCCGGACGTATCGGAGATGACGCTGCGCACGGATTTAAAGACGCTGGATGAGGCAAAGAGAATTCTTCGTATCCACGGCGGCGCAAAGTCTGTGCAGACGATCTTTGGCACCGACGGGCTGCTGAGCAGCAAAGCGTACCAGAACATTGCCGAAAAGCAGGTCATCGCTCAGAAGGCGCTCACTTTGCTTCATGAAGGGACAAGTCTTTTTCTTGATTCCGGGAGCACCACGACTGCTTTCGCGAAGCTGATCCCTGATCAGGCAGACCTGATCTACACGACCGGCTTAAGCTGCGCCGCTGAGTTAAAGGAGCTTTCCCGGCCGACTGTCATGATCCCGGGCGGACAGCTGAACCGCTTCAGTCAGAGTGTATTCGGCAGCCTTGCGGTCCGTGAACTTGAACGCGTCAATTTCGACCAGGCGTTTCTGGGAACAACAGGGTTTGATTTTTCCGCAGGCTTTACCTGCGGGATCAGTGAGGAAGCCATTTTAAAACAGACAGCGATCCGGCAGGCGGATCAGGTCATTGTGCTGATGGATTCCTCAAAAATAAACGTAAAATGCAGTTTCCGCTTCAGTCGGCTTTCCGATGTGGACATCATCGTATCCGACGGGAACCTGCCGGAAGAATTTCTTGCAAAATGCAGGGAACAACAAGTCACGGTTCTGTAGGATTAACATCACCGTATTGACAGCAGACCAGAGCCGATCAGCCATTATTTTAAGGAGAATGAAATGAAAGCAAAGGTACAAAGCTTCGGCAAATTTTTATCGGCGATGGTGATGCCGAATATTGGCGCCCTGATTGCGTTTGGTTTTCTTGCCGCATTGTTTATCGATACCGGATGGATTCCAAATGAAGGATTCAACAGCATGGTCAGCCCCATGCTTACTTATCTGATCCCCATTCTGATCGCCTCTACCGGCGGCTATATGGTCGGCGGGGAGCGGGGACGCGTGGCAGGCGCGATCGCTGTCATCGGTGCGATCATGAGCAACACGGATGTGACAATGCTGATGGCGGCCATGATCATGGGTCCGCTTGCGGGCTTTTGCATCAAAAAGTTTGATGAGGCGATGGATGGCCATATGCCCGCAGGCTTTGAGATGCTGATCAATAACTTTTCTGTCGGCATTATCGGTATGCTGCTGGCAATGCTTGGCTATGTTCTGATCGGACCGGTCATGAGCGCGATCCTTTCCGTTCTGACTGCGGGGGTCAACGTCATGATCAATAACAATCTGCTTCCGCTCGTCTCGATCCTGCTTGAACCGGCAAAAGTGCTTTTCCTGAATAATGCGATTAATCATGGCGTGTTCACGCCGATCGCGACGGCGCAGGCCACGGAAGCCGGAAAATCCATCATGTATATGCTGGAGACCAACCCCGGACCTGGACTTGGCGTGCTGCTGGCCTACATGTTCTTCTGCAAGGATAAGGCGACAAAGGATTCCGCCCCGGGCGCAGTGATCATCCATCTGCTCGGCGGTATTCATGAGATCTATTTCCCGTATATCCTGATGAACCCGATCGTCATTATCGCGCCGATCGTGGGTAATATGGCCGCTATTTTCTGGTTCAGCATTACCGGATGCGGCCTGGTAGGCCCCGCTTCCCCCGGCTCTGTCATTGCCTATTTGATGATGACGCCCGGTTCGGATATGCTTAAGGTCATCATCGGTGTTCTGCTCGCAACAGGCGTCTCCTTCGTTATCGCCGCTCCGATCGTGCGCATGGCGGGTGAAAAGAGCCTGGAGGCAGCGCAGGGTCAGGTGGCAGCGATGAAAGCGGAATCCAAAGGGCAGACAGCAGCGGTACCGGCAAACGAAAAGCTCGCGGATTCCTCCGCAGTGAAGAAGATCATTTTCGCCTGTGACGCAGGCATGGGTTCTTCGGCGATGGGCGCGACGAAATTCCGTAACCGCATCAAAGACGTCCGTCCGGACATCAAGGTGACGAATACTTCGGTAGATAACATCCCGGGCGACTGTGATATCGCGGTCGTGCAGACGACGCTGGCGGCCCGCGCACAAAAATCCGCGCCGCAGGCACAGCTGATTACCATCGGAAACTTTCTTGCAGACCCGGCGCTGGACGAGCTCTACGCACAGCTGACCGCTGCCGGCGCCGCAAATGCAGACGCAGTGAAAGAAGCCGCGGCAGCCGAAAGCACCCCGTCTGTAAACACACCATCCGGGACAAACACACCGAATGCTTCCGTCGGCGAAGCAGCTTCTGCCGCAGAAGAAGACACGCCCTTTGAGAAAAAGCAGGTGATCATCGCAGACGGCATCCGGCTTGGCCTGAAGCCGGTGAGCAAGGAGGAAGCTATCCGGGCGGCCGGTGAACTTCTTGAAAAACTTGGTTATGTCGGGCACAATTATGTGGAAGCAATGCAGGAACGCGAAAAACTGACCACTACCTATATGGGCATGGGTGTGGCGATCCCGCATGGCACCACACAGGCAAAGGGAACTGTAAAGAAGACCGGCATTGTTTTTCTCCAGTATCCGGAAGGCGTTGATTTTGGAGAGGAAAAGGCACAGCTGATCTTCGGCATCGCAGGAATCGGTGATGAACATCTGGATCTGCTCGCAAAGCTCTGTACCATGCTTGAGGATGAAGAGCGCCTGGAAATCCTGAAGACGACAAAGGATGTCGACTGGGTACTTGAGCAGCTTTCGTAAATTGGAATACAAACAAATAATCAGAAAAGAAAGGAAGAAAAATATTATGAAAACATTTGACTACACCATCACAGACGAACTCGGTATCCACGCACGCCCGGCTGGAGAGCTGGTAAAAGAGGCGAAGAAATACACCTCCACGATCTCCATCAATGCGAACGGCAGAAAAGTAAACGCTACAAAGCTGATGATGATCATGAGTCTTGGCGTAAAGAAAGGGGTTACCGTAACGATCGAGGCGGACGGCGAGGACGAGGATGCGGCGATCGCCGGTCTGCAGACATTTTTCTCGGAAAATCTGTAATAGGTCACACCACCTCTTCCACACCGCATCGTCTGGGCGGTGTGGAAGGCTCATAAGAAGGGGGTTCTCTTATGGAACAATATCAGGGCAAAACGATTTTTAATAAAATTGCGATTGGGAAGGTTTTTTTCTATCAGAAAAAGGAAACGCAGGTAAAAAGACGGCACGTTGAAGACGCCGAGGCGGAAATCGTCCGCTTCAATGCCGCAAAAGAGACTGCACTGGCCCAGCTGGATCAGATCTATGAAAAAGCACTGAAGGAAGTGGGCGCGGACAATGCGGCTGTTTTCGAAGTCCATAAGATGATGATGGAGGACGAGGATTATCTGGACTCCATTTATAATATGATCCGCGGGGAGCTCATTAACGCAGAATATGCGGTCGCGACGACCGGAGATAATTTTGCGGAAATGTTCGCGCAGATGGACGATGCCTATATGCAGGCACGCGCGGCGGATGTGAGGGACATCTCGGAACGTCTGGTCGCAGTACTGTGCGGGACCGGCACGGATATGCATGCTCTTGGCGAGCCTGTCATTCTGATGGCGGACGATCTGGCTCCCAGCGAGACCGTGCAGATGGATAAATCCAAAATTCTGTCCTTCGTGACCCGCCATGGATCTTCCAATTCCCATACGGCTATCCTGGCCCGCACGATGAATATTCCCGCGGTGATCGGCATCGACATTCAGGAAGAATGGGCCGGTAAGACGGCCATCGTAGACGGTTATACCGGGACTGTGTTCATCGACCCGGATGAGACGACGCTGGAGCAGATGAGCGCGAAAATGCGCGATGATGAGCGAAAACAGCAGCTTTTAAGAGAACTCCGCGGGAAAGAGACCATTACCAGAAGCGGCAAAAAAATTCACCTGTATGCCAACATCGGCGGCGTTTCCGATGTCGCTCAGGTGCTGCAAAACGACGGCGAGGGGATCGGCCTGTTCCGGAGCGAATTCCTCTATCTGGAATCCGATACCTTTCCGACTGAGGAAGAGCAGCTCAAGGCCTACAAAATGGTTGCCCAGAACATGGCTGGCAAAAAAGTCGTTGTCCGGACACTGGATATCGGCGCCGACAAGCAGGTAGATTATTTCAATCTTGAAAAAGAGGACAATCCTGCCATGGGCTACCGCGCGATCCGCATCTGCCTGGACCGGCAGGAAATCTTCCGCACACAGCTGCGCGCACTTCTGCGGGCAAGCGCGTTCGGCAACATCTCCATTATGTTCCCGATGATCATTTCCGTGCAGGAAGTGCTGGAGAGCAAACGGATTCTTGAGGAAGTAAAAACGGAGCTCCGCGAGCAGAATATCCCGTATAAGGACGTCGAAGTCGGCATCATGATCGAGACACCGGCTGCCGTTTGGATCAGTGAAGAGCTGGCGAAGGAAGTGGATTTCTTCAGCATCGGTACCAATGATCTGACCCAGTACACCCTGGCAATCGACCGGCAGAATCCGAAGCTGGATAACATTTATGATTCCCACCACCCGGCAGTCCTTCGATCGATCCGTACAGTCATCGAAAACGGGCACAAGGGCGGGGCCTGGGTCGGCATCTGCGGGGAACTCGGCGCGGACACCTCTCTGACCGAAACCTTTGTCGAAATGGGAATTGATGAACTGTCTGTCTCTCCGTCCTTTATCCTGCCGGTGCGGGAGGCAGTGCGGAATCTCCGGTAATCTGTGTGGCCGGACGTGGCTACTACCAGGAGTGGGGCTATCGAAAAATAGGATATCCGTTTTGAAAAAACCATTTTAACAACAGATGCAGACCTGGAATTTATTTGACTTTATGAATAACACTATTATCTGTTAACCTTTCCTTAAAGCCCTGTGCAGTATTTCTGTACGGGGCTTTTACCTACGAGGAAGTTACAACGGTTTATTTTTGGCACTGATATTGCACCTTGACATATGACAAGTATCTGGGTATACTTTTCTCAGGAGGATTTTTATGAACGGCGATATTGTAAAAGAAAAACAGGATCTGACATATTTGTCCTGGACGCGAACCCGAAATTCTTCCGGGACGGCAGGATCATTCCTGAAAGCATATTCTGAACTGGGCGGGGAGAAGATTTATTATAAACTGTCCAATTATGACTCTATGCGCGGTGCCATCGGGCACGAATGTGTAAATGAGCTGATTGTTGATCGGTTGCTTACAATACTGGGCGTCGGGCATTTGCATTATCAGCTGATTCATGCGGATATTCTGGTCAATGAACAGCAGCAGGAAGTATATCTTAGCGCTTTCAGGGATTTTAAGAAGCGTGGAGAGAGTAAAATCGCGTTGGATGTATATTATGACAGTGAGCATCGAGAGGGCGAAACTCCTCTGGAGTTTTGTGTTCGCAACGGCTGGGCAGATTATATCTATACGATGTTTGTCGTGGACTATCTGATCCTGAACCGGGATCGGCACGGTGCGAATATTGAAGTGCTGCGCGACAGCCGAAAGCGGACGATACGTCTGGCACCGCTTTTTGACCATGGTCTGTCGCTGCTTTTTAACTGCCTGACGGATGAAAGCATTCGGGAGTATGATGTAATGGAAGATCGGCTTACCAACACATTTATCGGTTCCCGATCAACGATGGAGAATTTGAAACTGATACCGGCGGGAAGGTTTCCGAAATTGAATCCTCTTTTACCTCAACACAGGGATACACTTATGCAGGGACTGGAGGATGTGATTCCGCAGAATCTGCGGGATAAAATATGGGAAATGATCTGGAAACGGTGGTGTGTTTATGAAGATATTTGCAATCCGGGATGAAAGTGCCGCAGTTCAAAAGGATCTGGCGTGGCTTCTCTATTATGAAATGGAAAAACGCTTTTACATTGAACTGCCTGACGATGCGGATGAGTGGGAGACGCCGCTTCTTTTGTCTTCATTTGTAAAAAAAGGAGAAAGAACGGTCAATTCTTACTGGAGCAGGGTGTGGGTGCAGCAGAGGATCGTGCCCACGGATCGTCAGAATATCGGGCAGGTGTTAAAAGATAACGGCCTGAAAGAATATGATGAGTTTGAACTGCTTCTGCTGTCTATGGGAAGATGCGCGCAGGACGATTATTATCTTGTTCCGCTTAAGGAGCAGGAGCTTCCTTCGCAGATACAGGGGCGCTTTGAGGAAAGGATCGAAGATGTTATTTCACTTGGGCGAAAAACCCTGCTGGTGTTTTTCCGGGACGGGATGATCCGCAAGTGCGACATGACTGTCTGGTTTCAGGACCATTCCCGGTTTTCCATCCTGGTAAAAAGAGAAGACCTGTTTGACAGTGTGCAGGTTGAAACCGGAGGGCATGGAGTTGCCTGGGATGAGAATTTAAGCATCCCGGATTATATTTTACATTGGTACGGGGAAGCTGTGCCGCTGGTGACGGAAGATTTTCGGGCTTTTGCGGCGCAGCGGATCATCACTGCAGGTGAGGCGGCGGAGATTCTGAACTGCTCCCGGCAGAACATCAATGACCTGATCAGGCGCGGCAGGCTTCATCCTGTGAAAGTGACGTCAAAAAGTACTCTGCTGCTGAAAAGCGAGGTCTTGAGGCGGAACTGGCAGTGAAAAAGAAAAACACTTGCCAGAACCCATTAAAACTGTTATAGTTCAAGTTGGAAATTTAACTCAAAACGATTTGATTCAAAACGGTTTGAATAAAATAAAACTGAGTAAAACGAATAAAGCGGTTTTCAAAGATGGAGGCGGGAAATGTTTTTAGCCAGAGAACGGGAATTAAACAGCCTGAACGAACTGTATAACAGGACCGGATTTCGAATGACGATATTGTATGGGAGACGACGTATCGGAAAATCCACGCTGATCGCAGAATTTATTAAAGACAAAAGGGCTGTTTTTTATACGGCTACAAAAGTGGGGAAAGAGAGGAATCTCGAACTGTTTTCTGAGCAGGTCGTTTCTGTTCTTGATCCTGATTTTGCGCAGGCTTCTTTTCCGACGATAGAAGCTGTCTTTGATTTTATCACGCGGAAAATGGGAAACGAATCGTTGATTCTGGTCATCGATGAGCTTCCATATTGGGCGGAAAAAGATGAGGCTTTGCTTACTGTCCTTCAGAAATATATTGATACGCAGTGGGCGGATAAAAATCTCATGGTTATTTTATGCGGATCCGCGCTCAGCTTTATGGAAAAGAAAGTGCTGAGTGAGAAAAGCCCTCTGTTTGGAAGAAGAACTTCTCAGATAAAACTGGAAGCGTTTGATTACAAAGACTCTGCACTTTTTGTTCCAAATTATTCTTCGGAAGAAAAAGCGGTTTGTTATGGAATCACAGGCGGTGTGGCCAGATATCTTGCTCTGCTGGACAGTACTCAAAGTCTGGATGACAATATAAAACGGCTCTTTTTCCGGACGGATGGTTATCTGTATGATGAGACCAGAAATTTTCTTACACAGGAATTTTCAGATGTTACACTGATCAATAATGTGATTGAGCAGGTGGCTTCCGGCGTGAACACAGTGAATGGGATTTCACAGAAAGTCGGGGAAAGCGCTTCCACGGTTTTGTATTCTCTTGAACGTCTGATGGAGATCGATCTGGTCGAGAAGCGAAAATGTATCACGGAAGAAAAGAACCGTAAAAAAACACAATACATTTTAAAGGATCATATGTTCAGATTTTGGTATCAGTTTATTCCCAAAGCAGCCAGTGTGATTGAACTAGGACACGGTGATCTTTATTATGAGCAGGTGGTAAAACCGAATCTGCACGCATTTATGGGAGGCGTCTTTGAGGATATGTGCCGCCGCTATACGCTGGAGCAGGGAATAATGGGCGCATACGGCAGTTTTCTTACCAATGTGGGAAGCTGGTGGGGCATGGAGACAATGTCAGATTCTGAACAAAAAAGGCTTCAGCAGCCGGTGGATATTGATGTGGTCGCGATTTCGGAGCCGGATAAGACTGCAGTGATTGGGGAATGCAAATTTAAAAATGAAAAAATTGATAAAAACATATACGAAACACTGATCCGAAGATCATCGCTGATCAGTGGGAAGTATCGTGTCACAAAACACCTGTTTTTTTCGCTTGGCGGCTACACAGACTGGTTTGAAACCTTAAATGACAGCAATGCGGTGCTTTTGACACTGGAGGATTTGTACCGGTAAAAGTATTTCTGATCAGGAACTCCTGTGAAAAAATTATTTTCATGTTGCGATATGCGATGAAAAAGATTATAATAGTTCGATGAGTGCCGCCGTGGAAAGAAGACGGAGAGCGGTGCGGATAAAACAAAATGCAGAAAGCATAAGCAGAGAGAAAAGCTGCGCTGCCAAAAGGGGAGTTTTGTAACCTGGAACGGCGCTTTTGCATGAGGGGAAACGGAGGATTTTTTTACAATGAATACGGGAATGAAAAGAGTGGGTATGACTCTGCTGAGCGCGAGTCTGGTGATGACTTCGCTGGCGGGCTGCTCGAAGAGTGAGGAGTCGTCATTTGACGCGGACGCGACTGTACTGACGGTGAATGAGGAGACGGTTTCAGCCGGACTGGTGAACTTTGCGGTGCATTATTCGCAGGCGCAGACGCAGGAGATGTATGAGTATTATTTCGGGGACAATCCTTATACCTATGCGTATAGCGACGATTATACGATCGGAGATATGGTGATCGAAGGCTGTGTTGAGACGTTCCATGAGCTGATTCTGGCAAGACAGCATATGGATGAGTATGATGTTTCCCTGACGGAGGATGAGGAGACGGCAATCGCTGAAGCCGCTGCCGCGTTTATCGAGGCGAATGACGAAGAGACTCTGGAGGCGATGTCTGCGACGCAGGAGATCGTGGAGGAATATCTGGAGCTGATCACGATCCAGACGAAGATGGAAGTCGCGATGTGTGCGGATGTGGATACCGAGGTATCTGATGAGGAAGCGGCACAGCGGCGGATTGAGTATGTCTATGTCGCTATGGAGACCGAGGGAGAGACAGAAGAGGAGACCGAGACGGAGGAAGCGGAGAGCGAGAGCGCCGCGGAGGACGAGACTGAAGATGAAACGGCAGCTGAGACGGAAGAAGAGACCGTGGCGGAGACCGCTGTGGACGAGGAGTCTGAGACGGCGCTTTTGACCGGCAATACCGCGTCGAAGACGACATCGTCTGATGAGACCGAGACGGAAGAAGCTACTGAAGATGCTTCGGAAGATGACGAGGAAGAGACCGAAGAAGCTGCGGAAACGGAGGATGCTTCCGAGGCCGATACTGAGGAAGAGACAGAAACTGAGACCGAAACGGAAGATCCGGATGTTGTAGCGGCGATGGAGGAGGCTTACGCGAAGGCGGAGCAGATCATCGCGCTGATGCAGGATGATGAGGATCTGGAACTGGCGGATGCGGCTGCTCAGATCGATGAGGATCTTTCTACAAATGAGATCACATTCGGTGCCGACAGCACTTCTGTTGTGGAAGGCCTGATCACGTCCACAGAAGGCCTTGAAGATGATACTCTGGTGGATTATCCGGTAGAGGCTTCGAGCGGCTATTATGTAGTACATGTGATCAGCGCGTTTGATGAGGAAGCGACTGAAGAGGAAAAAGAAAGTATCATCGAAGACCGGAAAGACGAAATGATCGATGACCTTTATGCAGAGTGGGAAGAAGACAGTGAACTTACTACGGATTCAGATGTGCTGGCGACGATCACGTTCGACTACAACCTGTATCTGTATGAGGAGGAAGAGACCGAGACGGAGACAGAGGCAGAATCTGAGACCGGTACAGAGGAAGAGTCCGAATCTGGTACGGAAGCGGACTCAGATGAAGAGGCAGAGTCTGACACGGAAGCGGAATCAGATGCGGAGACAGAAGCTGAGGCGGACACGGAAGCAGAAGTAACGGAGACAGATGCTGCTGAGGAGACTGAGACAGAATAAAATCCGGACAGACGGAAACGTAGAAACGGATAGGGGAGAAAGGGATTCCTCTATCCGTTTATCAACGGAGACATAACAGGATTACATCTTCAGACTTTTGTGAAAACATCGTAATGAATCAAAATTCAGTTTGGATATACGAGGAGAAACACGATGAAATACGAGACGATTGACATCAAAAACAAAAATTCCATGGAATATGCGGCGCTTCATCTTTTCCTTTTCGAGGACTCGCCGGAGATTCCGATCAAAACGCGCCCGATCGTGGTCATCTGCCCGGGCGGCGGCTACGAGTTTACCTCAGACCGCGAGGCGGATATCATAGCGGTACAGTATCTGTCTATGGGCTATCATGCAGCGGTACTGCGCTACTCCGTGGCTCCGGCCGTATATCCGACTGCGCTTCTGGAGCTTGGGCGTGCGGTAGCTGTGATCCGTGAAAACGCGGATGAGTGGCATATTGATAAGGAAAAAATCGTTGTCTCCGGCTTCTCTGCGGGCGGACATCTGGCGGCGAACTACGCGATGTTCTGGAATCGGGATTTTCTGGCGGAGGCATTGTCAGAGGAAGCGGATGGGGCAAAGGCTGTTTCAGCAGCCGACCTTCAGCCGAATGCAATGATCCTGTGCTACCCGGTCATTACATCGGGAGAATATGCGCATGAGGGTTCGTTCCGCAAGCTGCTCGGCGAAGATTACGAGGCGAAAAAAGAAGAGCTGTCTCTGGAATCATGTGTCGGAGATCAGGTGCCGCGCACCTTTATCTGGCATACATATGAGGATGACTGTGTACCGGTGCAGAATACGCTGCTTTTGGCGAACGCGCTGGTGCAGCATCATATTCCGACAGAGATCCATATATTTGAAAAGGGCGGACACGGCCTGTCGCTTGGCACCCGCCTGACCGGCTCAGCGGACGGCGGCTGGACACAGAGCGAGGTCGCCGTGTGGCCGCAGCTTGTACACACCTGGATGGAAAGCTGGATATAATTACACACCTGAACGGATTGTAACTATTCAGGACAGTACCTCGCACTTGCTGCGAGGTACGTATGAAAGTATATAGCATGTGGGGAAAAGCCCCATCGCAAAGCGATTTTAAATGGGCTTTTCCCTCGTAACTGTGAAGGTACTGAACAGTTACGAACGGATTTCTTTACAAATCTGCAGCGCGGACTTTCCATCCGTTTCAACCGTAATATCAGCGGCTTCCAGATATTTTGGAAGCCGTTTTTTCATCAGGGCTTCAATATACTCCACATTCATATTCCCTTCCAGAAGCGGGCGATTGTGAGCATTTTTTACACGGTCATAGATCGTTTCGGGAGCGGCACTAAGGTAAATGATCTTTCCGCTGCGGCGCATTGCCGCTACGTTTTCCTTCCGCATCGGGACACCGCCGCCGCAGGAGACCACAGTATTATTCGTACATTCAAGCCCCTTTAGCAGAGCCGTTTCCAGCGCGCGGAAACAGTCTTCGCCATCCTCCGCAAAGATCTGCGAGATCGTGCGCCCTTCCTGCTTTTCGATCTGTTCATCCATTTCGATGAGACGCATTCCATACTCATCGCGTAGCGCACGCGCAACGGTTGATTTTCCGGCCCCCATAAATCCGATCAAAAAGATATTTTCATTCATAACGTTACTTCCTGTTCCTTCATTTCATTTATTTCAGATATACTTCACTGACTGCACAGACTGGTTTTCGCCGCTGCGCAGCACATTTTCATTTCGATGCTGCTCTCTACCTTAACATAAATTGCCGGATGTTGCAATACAAACAGCCAGGCCACGTTACAGGTCACACCATGACTAAATTAACCTTGCTTCAAGCACTACAGGAAACAGGCCACATTTTAGACACAGTCTTATCCCGAAATGGACACAATCTTTCCCTAAAATCTAAAGTTAGTATTGCGCGGGTGTGAAGCACGCAGCAATCCGTGGTATCAGATAATTTCTTGCTCGAATTATCTGATAAAATAACAGATTACGCAGAACGGGAGGGACTATCTTGATCGAAGTAACCCATCTTACAAAGCGCTACGGCTCCAATGCCGCGGTGGATGACTTATCTTTTACCGTAGAAAAAGGACAGATCTACGGTTTTCTGGGGCCGAACGGCGCCGGAAAATCCACGACAATGAACATTCTGACCGGATACATCGCGCCGACCTCCGGCGAGGTGGTGATCGACGGACACAATATTCTGGAAGAACCGGAGGAAGCCAGAAAATGCATCGGATATCTGCCGGAGATTCCGCCGGTGTACCCGGATATGACGGTACTTGAATATCTGCAGTTTGCTGCTGAGCTGAAAAAAATACCGAAAAACGAGCGGGAACAGATGATCCTTGAGGTCATGCAGACGACCGGCCTGATGGAAATGCAGGGGCGGCTGATCCGCAACCTTTCCAAAGGCTACCGGCAGAGGACCGGGCTGGCACAGGCGGTGCTTGGATACCCGGATATTATTATTCTGGATGAGCCGATGGTCGGACTTGATCCGAAGCAGATCATCGAGATCCGCGAACTGATCAAAAGTCTCGGCCAGAAGCATACGGTCATCTTAAGTTCTCATATTCTTTCCGAGATCAGCGCGATCTGCGATCATATCATGATCATCGCGCATGGGAAACTGGTGGCGAGCGATACACCGGATAATCTGATGAAACTGATGAAAGGCTCCGGTTCTCTGGAGCTTACGATCCGCGGCAGGGAAGCAGATACGAGAAAAATGTTAAGTTCCCTTCCCGGAGTTGATTCTCTGGATGTAAAAGCTTCTGCTGAGGCCGGAGCCTGTGATGTGGTAATAAAGACGGAAGCCGACAACGATCTGCGGGAAATGATCTTCTATATGTGTGCGCAGGAGAAAAAAGCGATCCTGCGTATGCAGCATACGCACGTATCCCTCGAGGATATCTTCCTTGAACTGACGGAGGATCATCCGGCTGAACAGAAGCCAAAGAAGAAGCGGCGCTTCGGGTTTGGCGGAAAAACAGCGAAGCAGGATGCAGAAGATGGAGAATTTTCTGCGGACAGCAATGAAAATATGGATGCGATCGCCGGCACAGGGTACGGCGATGCGGAAGGCGGTGCCGATATGGAGGACGCAGCTGTTACAGACAGATCAGGGAATACAGCGGGCAGTGGATACGGCACGGCAGGGACCCCGGGGTTGAAGAATCATTCCGGAGCCGCCAATCCGCAGGAAGGAGAGGAATGATATGCTGGCAATATATAAAAAGGAAGTCAAAGGTCTTTTGAATTCGATGGTTGGCTTTGTGTTTATGGCGCTTTTCCTTCTGGTGACCGGTATTTATTTTGCCGCGTACAACCTGCAGTCAGCCTACCCGAAATTTGCCTATACCCTTTCAGCAGTACTGATCGTGCTGCTGGTGGCGGTGCCGATCCTGACGATGCGTGTGCTGGCTGAGGAACAGAAGCAGAAGACCGACCAGCTCCTGCTGACCGCGCCGGTGACGGTAACGGAGATTGTGGTGGGGAAATTTCTGGCACTGATGACGATTTTTCTGATCCCAATGCTGATCCTGGTGTTTTATCCGCTGATTCTTTCACAGTTCGGAACAATTTATTTTGCTGAGACCTATACGGCGATGTTTGGCTTTTTCCTGATGGGCTGCAGCTTTCTGGCAATCGGACTTTTTATTTCGTCCGTAACGGAAAGCCAGATCATCGCGGCCGTACTGACATTTCTGGTCCTGTTTGTATTTTATCTGATGGACGGCATCGCCGGGTTCTTTCCGGAGACAGCGTCCGGGTCCTTTTATGTGCTGCTTGTGATTGTCCTGATCGCGGCGCTGGTGATTTATTCAATAATAAAAAACGCCCTCATTGCCGCCATTTGCGGCATCGTGGGGGAAGCGGCGCTGATCATCGCCTATGTGACGAACGCAAGTGTGTATGAAGGGCTGATCCAGGATATCTTAAGTGTGTTCAGTATTTCGGATCATTTTTCTGAGTTTTACAGCGGCATATTTGACATCACAGGCCTTGTATATTATGTATCCGTAATCGTAATCGCACTGTTTCTGACCGTTGAGACGATCCAGAAACGGCGCTGGGGCTAAAGAAACTGATCAGGACAGCTATGGAGGTGTAAACTTGATGAATCCAAATAATGAAGAAGCGAATAAGCAGGAGCAGGAAAAAAAGAAGAGGCGCCCGCGTCTGAAGAAAAATATGCGTCAGCTGCGGCACGGCTCCTACAGCATCGCGCTGACCGTGATCGTGGTGGTGGCGGTGCTGATCGTGAATCTGATCGCCGGACAGATTCCATCGCAGTACACACAGATCGACTTAAGCGGACAGCAGCTTTCCGTGTTGACGGATACGACAAAGGAGCTCATTGAGGGACTGACCGAAGATGTCACCATTTACTATATTCTGGAGGATGACAACCGGGATTCCTATGTATCCAGACTTCTGGAGCGATATGATGATCTCTCCTCTCATCTGACTGTGATCGAGAAGGATCCGGTGCTGTATCCGCAGTTTACTTCGCAGTATACCGATGAGACACTCACAGATAACAGTGTGATCGTCGTGTGCGGGGACAACAGCAGGGTGATTTCCTACGATGATATGTATGAGTATGAGTTCAGCTACACTTATTACTCTTACACGGCCAGCGGTTTCGACGCCGAGGGGCTGATCACCAGCGCGATCGCGGCGCTGACCAGCGACGATATTCCGAAGCTGTATACGCTGACCGGACACAATGAGCTGGAGCTGACAGACACGCTGACCACTTCGATTGAAAAAGAAAATATTGAGGTGGAGGAACTCAATCTGGTGACTTCAGACGCGGTGCCGGACGACGCGGACTGTCTGCTGATCTGTTCGCCGACGTCGGATATCTCGGAAGCAGAGGCGCAGAAGATCATCAATTATCTGCGGCGCGGCGGCAGCGCGATCATCATTACCGATTATGTTACGACTGAACTGACCAACCTGAATACGGTGCTGGAATATTACGGAACCGAGCTGGTGGACGGCATCGTCATCGAGGGCAACAGCAACTATTATGTGCAGGTACCGTACTATCTGGTGCCGGATATCAACAGCACGGATGTATCGTCTGACCTTTCCGGCGGCAATGCGTATGTACTGATGTCAGCGGCGCAGGGCATTGAGACCACGGACGACGCACGGGATACGCTGTCCATCAGCAGTATCCTCACAACCTCTGACAACTCTTATTCGAAGGTTGATGTACAGAATATGACGACCTATGAGGAGGAGGACGGAGATATCGACGGACCGTTTGACATCGGCGTGCTGATCACGGAGACGGTCGAACTGACAGATGAGCTTCTCGAGGAGACATCTTCCGTGGATGAGGATGTGGACCTGGTAAGCTGGCTGGATGAGCTGGAAGTCGAGGAAGAGACGGAGACTGAAACCGAAGAGGCGGATGAGGAAGCAGAGGAAGAGACCGAAGCAGCCGAGGATGATACGGAAGCTGCGGAAGACACGGCCGAAACCGAGGAAGAATCAGAATCCGAGACAGAAGAGGAAGAGACGACGGAAGCCGAGACGAAGATTGCGGTGTTTACCTCCTCTACTCTCGTAAATGACTCTGCGAATTCCATGGTATCCGGCGGCAACTATCAGCTGTTTGTGAATACCTTAAGCTGGGCCTGCGATCAGGAAAGCTCGGTATCCGTACCGTCCAAGAGTGTGAGCGTCGAATATCTGACATTGACATCCGCATCCATCAGCTTCTGGAGCATCATAGCGATCGCCATCATTCCGGGCGGCCTTCTGATCATCGGTCTGGGCATCTGGCTGAGCCGGAGAAAACGATAAAAATAAGCGCGGGGCATGGTCTGCGTCCCGCATAAAAGGCGATGCGGGACATGTCAGGAAAGGATTCGCATATTATGAAAAAAAATAAAAGCTTTAAATTAATAGCAGGAGTCGTGGTGATCGCGGTTCTGGGCGGCGTGTATTACGGCCTGACTGTTTACAACGAAAAGACAGAAGAAGCCGAGGAGGAAGCGGCTGCGGGAGAGACGATACTGGAGGTGGATACCTCTGCTCTTACGGCAGTGACCTATACGATTGACGGGGAGCAGGTCTCTTTCTCACTGCAGGACGACGACACCTGGCAGAAGGATGACGACGAGACATTCCCGGTTGATTCGTCCGCACTGCTGGCACCGCTCGATGAGGCTGCTGAACTGAAATCCGTACGGACGCTGACGGAGGTGGAAGACATTTCGGAATATGGCCTCGATGAGCCGCAGAATACGATCACCCTTACAGATGAGGACGGTACAGAGACGGTCATCACGATTGGTGACAATAATGCTTCTACCGGAAATGATTATCTGATGCTGAATGAGGATGAGACGACCATTTACACAGTATCGACCGACTTAAGCAGCGCGTTTTCGGATGACCTTTATGATTATGCCGAGAGCGAAGAGCTTCCGACCCTGCAGGCCTCCACGATTGTCAGCATCAGCCTGGAGCAGGCGGATGGGGAGAGCTATGACCTGTATCTGGAGGACGCGATCTGGATGGTGAGCGGAACCGATCTGTCGATTGAGACGGAAGAAGAAACAGAAGCGGAGACTGACGAAGACGAGACCGCAGCAGAAGCAGATACAGAGAGTGAGACGGAAGAAGTGACAGAAACAGAAACGGAGGAAGAAGCTGAGACTGAGGAAGAGACAGAAGCAGTAACCATCACGGCGGAGGAACTTGCAGCCGGCGTTGAGGCGGATGCGGATATCGCCGATACCCTGACCAGCGCGCTCGCGGGGCTTTCCTACACAGACTATCTGGATCACAACTGTACGGACCTCTCGGAATATGGCCTTGATGAACCGGCAGCCACCCTGACTATCACCTATGAAGAAGAGGTGGAGACAGAGGAAGAAACTGAAACGGAAGAAGCTGCGGATGAAACAGAGGCAGATACCGATACGGACGGTGAAACGGAATCCGCAGAAGAAACGGAAACAGAGACTGAGACCGAGACAGAAGTACAGACGATTGAGCTGACGATCACCTTCTTCATAGGCGATACAGACGACAGCGGCAATTATTATGTGCAGATGGAAGGCTCTACTGAAGTGCACACCATTTCCAGCTCTGTGCTGTCGACTGTCTTTGGCTATACGGCGTCCGAAATGATCGCGCCGGAGGAAGAGGAGACGGAGATCGAAACGGAAGCAGAAAGCGAGACCGAGGCGGAGACTGAGGATGCGACGGAATGAAAGTCGCGATGAATAAAATATCACTGAAAAGGGGCTGTATTCACAGCCCCTTTTTTACTTTATAGGAAACTTCGTTCCTATAAAGTAAAAACGCTCCGCGAGGGCGCTGGATGTCCAGTGGACATCCGCTTAGCGCCGACCGGAACGGAGTGGAGAGCGCACTCGCGCGTAAAGAATTATGTCGCTGAAGCGACCGCGTCTACGCTCCGCTTCGGTCGTTGCTAAACGAGCGCCACTGGCGCTCAGCAACGGCGCGAGAATGCGCCAAGGCGCATTCTTTTTTACCACCGAAACTATGAGCGTGTCTATATCATCCAGATTGGGACAATATAATTTTGAGAATTGATCGCGGAAAGCTCCGGGCGCATGCAAAGCACAGCGCCGGTTCCGCGGGGAACCGTGCCTTTGTCCAGTATGGAAAAAGTTCCCGCCAGTTCGCTGCCCGGATTCACGGATCGTTTAATCTCCAGCGGATGCAGCTGGCCGTCACTCTCCATCACCAGATCAATCTCATTGCTGCTCTTGTCACGATAGTACCAGAGCAGGCATTCCTGCGCATTGTTCTGAAAACTCTTCAAAATTTCCGACACCACATAATTTTCCAAAATAGAACCGTTGATCGCTCCGTTCTGCAGAATATCCGGGGAACTATAGCGGGTCAGATACGCAACCAATCCCGTATCAAAGAAATACATCTTCGGTGTTTTCACTGTCCTTTTCAGAAGATTGTTGGAATAAGGTCTCAGATAAAAAATGATATCAGACTTTTCCAACACCTGCAGCCAGCGTTTGGCGGTATCGTCTGATACGCCCACATCCTGCGCAATATCATGAATATTCAGCATTTGCCCGGCTCTGCAGGCCGCCGCACGAACGAAGTCCTGAAACAGAAGCTTATCTGTCAAAGCCACCAGTTCGCTGACGTCCCGATCTATATAGGTTTGTAAATAGCTGGAATAAAATACATCACGGTCTGTAAATTTTCCACTGACATATCCGGGAAGAGACCCTTTCCAGATTCGTTGATAGATTCCCTCCAGATTGACCGGTGCGCCTGTATTTTTACGAATTTTCAAAGCTTTTAAATCCACTGAAAAAGGCATACACGCTCCCGAACCGTAAACCTCATGCGCAGACAGACCGGGCATGTGCAGCAGAGCGGTTCGCCCCGCCAGTGACTCCTGTGCAAGCTCCATCATATGAAATGCCTGAGAACCGGTCAGCCAGAAAGAACCTGGGGCTGCGCCATTATCAATAGCAATTTTAATATAAGAAAAAAGTTCAGGCGCATACTGTATTTCATCAATCAAAACCGGTAAATCGTGCATCTGCAGGAAAAGAGCCGGGTCGTGCCTGGCCAGCTTCCGCTCTTCCATATCATCCAGTGTCACATAATTTCGCTCACCGGACATCAGTTTCCGCAGTACCGTAGTCTTCCCAACCTGACGTGGTCCGGTGATCAATAAACAGGCATACTCCTGAGAAAGGGCAAGGATTTTACTTTCTATATCTCTTTTAATATAATTCATCTGATGCCCTCCTTCTGGCTAATATACGATTCAATCTTATTTTAGCCTGGATCTAGATTTTGTCAAGGCTGTTTTTTTACAGAAAAACAGAGTTGTATGGTGATGCTGGTTGTGCTATGATAATTTATCAATGATCATTCAGGGAGGAACGCTCAGATGAAATTATATGTGTACAGCATGCGGGAGTTTGACGAGCTTCCGTGTTTTGAAAAATTTTGTAAAAAATATGGGATTGAATACGACTACACGACGGAGACGCCGTGCCTTGAGAATCTGGATTACTGCCGGGGATATGAAGTGGTCGATATCATCACGACCGTAATTGACCGGCCGATGCTGGATCGTTTTCATGAACTTGGAGTACGCTGCCTGACGACGAGAACGATTGGCTATGACCATATCGACACGGCGTACGCGAAGCAGTTGGGCATCGGCGTGATTCATGTTAGTTATTCGCCGAACAGCGTGGCAGACTACACGATTATGATGATGCTGATGGGCTGCCGGAAACTGCCGCATATCATGGAGCGCGCTGCGGTGCAGGATTATACGCTGAAAGGAAAACTCGGCCGGGAGATCCAGGACTGCACGGTGGGGATCATCGGCACCGGGCGGATCGGGAAAACGGTTATCCGTCACCTTTCCGGCTTCGGCTGCAAAATGCTTGCCTATGACATTTATGAAAGTGATGAGGTCAGGGAGTACGCGCAGTACGTGGATCTGGACACCATTTACCGGGAGTGCGACATTATCACGCTGCACGCCCCGGCTACAGACGACAATTATCATATGATCAACGCGCAGGCGATCGAGAAGATGAAGCAGGACGTGATCCTGATCAACTGCGCGCGAGGCGCTCTGGTGGACACGGACGCGCTGATCGACGGCATTGAGAACGGGAAGATCGGCTTCGCCGGCCTGGACGTCGTTGAGCATGAGAGCGGACTTTATTATTTCAACCGAATGGGTGAGCCGCTGCACAACCCGAAGCTGGCGATCCTGCGCTCGTACTCAAACGTTCTTGTAAGTCCGCACACCGCCTTTTACACGGACGAGGCAGTGGCTAATATGGCGGAAAATTCCATCCTCGGCGCCATGAAATTCATGAATGGAGAGGAGACGCCGTTTCTTGTATGATACAAGGGACAAAAGGTCAGGAAAGGAACGCTTGAGTTCCGATTCCTGACCTTGGGGACCGAAAAAACATGAGAAAGTAGCCATTTTTCGAAGAAAAATGAGCGGATTTCGAAGGTTTTTAGGATTTCGGGAGTGCGAAGCACGAAGAAATCCGTAGTATCATACTTTTTGGCGCAGAAAGTCCCTCACCGGTTCTCCAGCGGCACATACGGCACATGGTGGCCGACGTATTTATAGGCCGGACGGATGATCTTGCCGCCGTTGACCAGCTCCTCCATGCGGTGGGCACACCAGCCTGCCATACGGGAGATCGCAAAGATCGGTGTGAACATCTCCTGCGGGATGCCCAGCATGGAGTACACGAAGCCGCTGTAAAAGTCGACGTTGCAGCAGAGCGGCTTGTGCAGATGCTTTTCATGTGTCAGGACGTCGCGCGCGATGCGCTCGACATTTTCATAGAGAGAATATTCACGCGTCAGACCCTTCTCCTCGGAGAGCGATCTGGCGTATTCTTTTAAGATGACCGCACGCGGGTCGGAGCAGGTATAGACCGCGTGGCCCATGCCGTAGATCAGGCCGCGGCCGTCAAATGCTTCTTTGTTGATGATCTTTTTCAGGTAATCAGCAATCTGGTCTTCATTTTCCCAGTCCGATACATGTGCGCGGATGTCGGCAAACATCTGCTCGACCTTCAGGTTCGCGCCGCCGTGCTTCGGGCCTTTGAGCGAACCTAAGGACGCGGAGATCGCGGAATAGGTATCGGTCTCTGTCGAAGAGACGACGTGGGTAGTGAAGGTGGAATTGTTGCCGCCGCCGTGCTCCGCATGGATGACGAGCGCGATATCAAGCACCCGTGCCTCCAGCTCAGTGTACTGTCCGTCCTCCCGCAGCGTCCGCAGGATATTTTCCGCCGTGGAAAGCTTCGGATCCGGATAGCGGATGACGAGGCTCTCATCATCGTGATAATGTTTGTGTGCGTGGTACGCGTACACCGAGATCAGCGGCAGCGACGCGATCAGGGAAAGGCTCTGGCGCAGGACATTCGGGATGGAGATATCGTCCGGATTTTCATCATAGGAGTAAAGCGTCAGCACACTTCTCTGCAGCGCGTTCATCAGATTGCTGCTCGGCGCTTTCATGATGACGTCGCGTACGAATTTATTCGGAAGCTCACGGTACTGCGCGAGGATTTTCAGAAATGAGTCCAGCTGCGCCCGGTTCGGCAGTGCGCCGAAGAGCAGCAGATATACGATCTCTTCATAATTGAAGCGGCGGCCCGCAAAGCCGTTTTTCAGATCCATAATGTTGTAGCCCTGAAAATAGAGCTGGCCTTCATCCGGTATTTTCTTGCCATTTTCTATGCGGAAAGCCACCACATCCGAGATCTCGGTCAGACCGGTCAGGACGCCCTTACCGTCGGATTCACGGAGCCCCCGTTTTACATCATATTCGGTATACAGGTTCAGGTCAAACTGACTGGAGCTTAAGCAGTATTTCGCAAGCTCTTCCAGCCGGATGTCCCGGATCTTTTTTTCTGTTTCACTGATAGCCATAGGTGACTCCTTTCGCTGCTGTTGATGCTATTCGTCTGGAACAGCAGGCCACAGCCTGTCTTTTCCTTGCACTGCTGTTCTGGACTGTAAACAAAAAAGATGGCACGACACCCACGTGTCTCCACGTCGTAAGTCCGCCATCCTTGCCGGTAACTACAGTTTTCGTTTTCATACGTACCTCGCAGCAGGTGCGAGGTACTGTCCTGATTAAATAACAGTTTACCATACTTTACAGGAAAAAGTAAAGCACAAGAATTCCAATCAGCGCCGCAGCAAGCAGCACTGCCAGTATGATCAGGAAAATCTGCGCGGGCGTAAGGCCATTGCCGCGGTTTTTATCGGAGCGCTCCCAGGAATCCTCCCAGTCGCTTTTCATTTCACGTTCGGTTCGGTTCATGTGTCGGTACCTCCCTGGCTTTACACTACGGTCTCGCGAATGATTTTACCGTCAAATTGTATTTCGTGTGTGCCGATATGCTTTTTTTTCTCTTTGTTGAAACAAAAACTGATCAGCCAGCCAACGGGAAGATCATAGCGTTTCAGATATCCGCAGAGCTGCTCTCTCCCGGCCTGTTCATAGCTTTCTCCGTGCCAGATCTTAGCTTCGATCACATATTGATGTCCCCCGTAGTCCACAACAATATCTGTCCGGGTTTTATCAAATGATTCCGATTCCATGTAATAATTTCCGCTGCCATTGATAATTGGCTTCAGGAATGTGAGGAAGATCATTCTTGCCTCGTTCTCCAGAAAATCGGAAGTGCGGTCTGCATATATACTCTGGTAGTGGGCAGCAAAACGTTCGATAATCTTATCCATATCCAATTCGGTGGAGGACTTCAGCTGAAACTTTTCCAGATCCCCTTCCTTATAGATGCGGGAAGTGGTCCGTTCCTGCAGGAGTTCATCACAGATAATGGTTTCAAAAATACGGTTTGAAATCACTGTTTTTCCTTTCAGGCTTTTAAACCATCCAAACATAGTTCCAAATTTTACCAGATTGTCGTTCAGATTGAAAGGAATATTTTCCCGACAGACGACAATCCGATATACCAGATCCTTTAATTTTTTATCGTAATCCAGCTTCTTGTTCAGATCATCGAAGAGTGTGTTCTGCTCATTCAGGATGAGTTTTACCGCTCGCTGGAATCCATCCTGCGACCAGGCAGCTTCCTTTGACTCAAAACCAGGTTCCCTGCTTACTTTTACGTCAATCAGCCAGCAGAGACGTGACACCAGAAACGGATAGCCGGATGTATACGCGTAAATCTGGTCAGCAAACCATGCCGTATCGAAGTCAAATCCGTGATCTCTGCGGTATTCTTTTAGCATGGTTTCAATTTCGCCCGTGTGAAAAGACATATCCACATCGAAATCTGCAGTGATATCATAAGGAGAGCCCGCCATTTTAATCCGCCTTCGGCGAAGGGCGAGCCTGCGTCCTCGATTCGCAGAGCGAATCGGGACATACCAGGGGCTGTTGTACTGATGCTCCTTATTCGGACGCATCTTAACCTGAATATTTTTGATGTCATATACTCCGGCCAGAACAACGCTCTTAAAAGTGCAGTCATCTCCTTCTGACGCACTGAGATATTTTCTTCTGAGCATCTCGAGAAAGCTCAGAAACAGTTCATTATTGGAGATTTCATCTACTTCGTCAATAAAAAGAATGAGTTCACGGTCACTGCCTGCGCATAATTCGGTAATTCGCTCTCCGAGCCTGATAAGAGATTCCCCGAAACCGTCTTTGTCTGAAGCAATAAAGGGAGCACTCCATGCGTTCAGAAGTTCTTTCGAAATGGCTGACATGGCAAGCTGTTTTTTTACTTCGGTAATAAACATCTGAGTAAACCAGCGTTCTGATTTTGCGGCATCACCCTGCCCTTCAAAAGATATTTTTATTACATAATAATCGTTTTTCAGCGCGGCTCTCAATCTGGAAATGGTGGTGGTTTTTCCATACTGTCGGGCTCTGTTGATTGTAAAATATTTGTTTTTTCAATCAAGTCTGCTATGATCGTGCGGATGCGGTCAGAGGTATCGACCATATAATGTTTATCCGGAAAACAGATGCCGGTTGTATTAAATTCCTTCATGATGGCCTCCTTTCCTGAAAAATCCCTTGCGTGCTTTTCATTGTATCATATACGAATTCTTTTTAATAGCCTGAATTGAAAAATAATCGTATCTGCTCTGAAAGAAATATTTTAAGGAGAGACGCAATGGTTTGCTTTCACAGGGCTTCTTAAATTTTCATAAAATGATTGCATGTCGTTCCTGATATCATTAAAATGAAAGAAACAGTTTTGAACTGCGGCCTGCTGTTCAAAACAGGTATGAAAGGAATCGGATTTCTCATGGACGCGTATGTAAAGCTGGAGCATGTGACGAAGATTTACCGCATGGGCGAGGTCGAGATCCATGCGGTGGACGGGATCGATTTTGAGATAGAAAAAGGCGAATTTGTCGTGATCGTCGGGCCGAGCGGCGCCGGGAAGACGACAGTTTTAAATATCCTGGGCGGCGTGGATTCAGCGAGCAGCGGGCGCGTTCTGGTGGACGGGAATGATATCGCGAAATACAACCAGCGAAAGCTGACGGCTTATCGGAGGAATGACATTGGCTTTGTTTTTCAGTTTTATAATCTGGTGCAGAACCTGACCGCGCTGGAGAATGTAGAGCTGGCGAATCAGATCTGCCGCCATCCGCTGAATGCGGAGACGGTGCTGAAAGAGGTCGGTCTGGAGCTGCGGATGAAGAATTTTCCGGCGCAGCTTTCCGGCGGGGAGCAGCAGCGCGTGTCGATCGCTCGGGCGCTGGCGAAGAATCCAAAGCTTCTGCTCTGTGACGAACCGACCGGTGCGCTGGATTACCAGACCGGCAAGTCGATTTTGAAGCTTTTGCAGGATATGTGCCGGGAGCGGGGGATGACGGTGATCGTGATCACACACAATTCGGCGATCGCACCGATGGCGGACCGCGTGATCCGGATCAAGAACGGACAGGTGGCTGACCTGTATATGAATGAGACGCCGATGTCGGTGGAAAAGATTGAGTGGTAGTAACGATTAATATGAAAAAACGTGCGTTGAAAAAAGACTTCCGTATGGAAGTAAAAAAATCGATGAACCGCTTTCTGTCCATTTTTCTGATCGTGGCATTGGGCGTGTCTTTTTTCTCCGGGCTTCAGTCTGCGGCGCCGGATATGCGCGCTACGGAAGACGCTTATTATGACGATTCCAATCTGATGGATATCCGTGTGGTCAGTACGATGGGGCTGACGGACGACGATGTCAGCGCGATTGCGGATGTGGAAGGCGTGGCGCTGGTCGAAGGCGGCTATATGGAAGACGTTTACGTGGGGGACGATGAATCACGGTCGGTACTTCACGTAGAGGCTCTTCTGGAGACGATGAATCAGGTCGCTCTGATGGAAGGCTCTCTTCCGGAGAATGCGGGTGAATGCTACCTGGATCAGGCTTTTGCGGATACGTACGGCTATGAGGTCGGTGATGTACTGGAGATCACGGTGGAGGATGAGGACGACAGTGCTCTGATACACAGGAAGCTTACGGTTACCGGTATCGGCTACAGCTCCAGCTATATCGCGCTGGACCGCGGGAGCACGACGCTTGGGACGGGTGAAGTCACTGGCTTTGTTTACGTGACTGCAGAGGAGTTTGATTCGGAAGTCTACAGTGTCGTGTACGTGCAGGTGGAGGGCGCGAAGGAAGAGATGGCCTACACGGACGCATACGATGATCTGGTGGATACGGTTCTGGAGCGGATTGAGGATATTGAGGATGTGCGGTGCGAGGTCCGTTATGTGGAAGTGACCGAAGAGGCCGAATCCGAGATTGAGGAGGCAAAGCAGGAAGTAGAGGACGGCAAAGCAGAGCTGGCGGACGCGAAGGTGGAGCTTGAGGATGCCAAAGCCGAGGCCGAGTCGGAGCTGGCCGAGGCGGAATCCGAGCTTCTGGATGCGGAGGAACAGCTGGCGGACGGCAAAGCGGAGCTGGAAGACTCAAAAGAGACCGTAGCGGAGGCTGAGTCGGAGCTGGCGGACGGCGAATCCGAGCTTGCTGAAAATGAGGAGACGATTGCGGAGGCGCGAAGCCAGATAAAGGATGCATTTGCAACGCTGAAATCCGGCGAGGTGGATTATAAAAACGGACTGGCCGAGTATGAGAGCGAGTCGGAGGAAGCGACGGCGCAGCTGGAGTCGGCGCAGGAAGAGATCGATTCCGGTTGGGAACAGATCGCTTCCGGATGGGAGCAGTACAACGCCGGTCTGGCAGAGGTCACGTCTGGTGAGACACAGATCGCAGAAGCGGAATCTGAACTCGCCGCCGGACAGACCGCGTACGAGCAGGGCGTGAAGGAGCTGGCCGCGAGCCGGAGCGCCTATGAGACGTCAGAGTCTGAGCTGGCAGCCGGCAGGACGGCTCTTGAGGAGGCAAAAGAGGAGCTTTCGGCACAGCAGAGCACGTACGACGCAGGACGCAGTGAACTGGATGCGGCGTGGGAGACTTACAACACGGGAGCGGCGGAACTGGCAACCTCGCAAAGCGCCTATGATACAGCAGCCGCGCAGGTGGAAACTCTGCGTACGAGCTATAATACGGCCGCGGCGGCGGTGACGAGCGCGCAAAGAGCCTATGATACGGCGACTGCACAGGTGTCGGCTCTGACATCCGAAATCGCGGCGCTGAACAGTGAGATCGCGGCACTGAAAGAGCAGATCGCAGCAGCCGGGGATACTTCTTCAGGCGATGGAAAGGACACATCCGCGGGATTCGGGAGCACTTCAGCAGGCGGAACGGATGCTGCGGCGCTGGAAGCGCAGCTGGCAGAAAAACAGGCGACTTTGGAACAAAAGCAGAGTGCGCTGGCCACGGCAAACGCTCAGGTGGCTTCCCTGCCGCAGACGATCGCGGAGGCACAGGCGACCGCGTCCGCGCTGCAAAGTCAGCTGACGACTGCCGAAAGCACGCTCGCCGCGCAAAAGACAGCACTGGATACCGCATCCGCGACTTTGGCGGCGACGAAGGAGCAGCTGGACGCGCAGGAAACACAGATGGCAGCGGCGAAAGCGGCACTGGATACCGCTGCAGCGCAGATTGCGGAACAGGAAACGACCCTGACAGCTGGAGAAACACAGCTTGCGGCTGCGAAAACGCAGCTGGAAGAGGGGCAGGCGACGCTGGATACGACCGCGGCTCAGTTATCATCCGGGCAGACGGAGCTGGCAGCGAAAAAACAGGAGCTTGCGGAAGCGAAAGAGACACTTGCTGCCACAAAGACGCAGCTTGAGGAGTCGGAAGAGTCTCTTGCGGAAGCACAGTCGGAAGTAGACGATGGTTATACCGCCCTTGAGGATGCGCGCGTGCAGCTTTCCGAGGCACGGGTCGAGCTGGACGACGGCTGGGAGGAGTATTATTCTTCCTTATATGAATATAAATACGGAGTCAAACAGCTTTCCGAGGGACGGCAGGAGATAGAAGACGCACGGGCTGAACTGATTGATGCGCAGGAGCAGATCGCGGATGCGGAATCCGAGATCGCGGAAAATGAGCAGACGATCGCGGACGGCTGGGCAGATTATGAGGAAGGAAAAGCCGAGGCGGAGCAGGAAATCGCGGACGCGGAGCAGGAGATCGCCGACGCAGAACAGGAAATCGCGGAGGCGGAGCAGGAAATTGCCGATGCAGAAGAAGAACTCTCCGAACTCAGCTATCCGAACTGGTATGTGTATGACCGCAGCTGCCTTCCGGAAAACACCGAATACGGTGAAAACGCAGATCGTATGACAAACATCGCGCAGGTGTTCCCGGTGATCTTTTTCCTTGTAGCGGCGCTGATCAGTCTGACCACCATGACCCGCATGGTCGAGGAGGAGCGCACCCAGATCGGTACCTTAAAAGCGCTCGGCTACGGGAAATGGGATATTGCCAAAAAATATCTGAAATACGCATTCTGGGCGACCCTGTGCGGAAGCGTGTTCGGCATATTATTCGGAGAAAAGGTCTTTCCGTGGGTGATCATCAAGGCTTACCAGATCCTGTACGTGTACCAGCCGAATATCCTGCTGCCGTACAACTGGGAGTATGGTCTGGCCGCTTCCGGCATTGCGCTGGTATGTACAGTCGGTGCTGCACTTGCTTCGTGCTATCGCGCGCTCGGCACCGCTCCGGCGCAGCTGATGCGACCGCCCACACCGAAAGAGGGAAAACGTGTTTTCCTGGAACATATTCCATTTATATGGAAGCATCTCAACTTCAACTGGAAATCGACGGTGCGGAACCTCATGCGCTACAAAAGACGTATGCTGATGACCATTCTCGGCATCGGCGGCTGCATGGGTCTGCTGCTGGTGGGCTACGGCCTGCGGGATTCTATCGGGGATGTTGGCGTACTGCAGTTCAGTGAGCTTCAGACCTACGACGCGATGCTTGTCTATGATGCGGAGGCCAAAGAGACCGATCTGGAGGAACTGTACGGGGAAGTGGCGTCTGAGAAAGCAATCACGTCCTCGAAGCGTTTTTACATGCAGAGTGTGGACATTGCCCAGCAGGATGCGGACGGTACCGGGAAACAGTGGTCAATTTATCTCTATGTGCCGGAGGATCTGGACGAGATCGGGGCATATCTGACCTTCCGCAGCCGGACAGAAGATGAGACTTATGAGCTGACGGACGAGGGCGCGATCATCACGGAAAAGATTGCGCAGGAATTTGCCCTTACCGCCGGGGATACGCTGATGGTCAGCACGGACGGCGGCGGAACGGCTGAAATCCCGATCGCGGCTGTCTGCGAGAACTATCTTTATAATTATATCTATCTGACGCCGATGCTTTACGAGGAAACGTTCGGTGAGGAGCCGGAGTACAACAGTATTTTCTTCTGTGTAACGGATGAAACGGCCAATGCGGACAACGACGATATGGGCAAGTCTGGCAGTGATGCCGCTCCGGCAACGCTCGAAGAGATCGGCAGCGCGCTCCTGACCTGCGACGCGTCATTAAGCATTACCTACGTATCCTCCCTGCAGGAGACGATAGAAACGATGCTGAGCGCACTGGATCTGGTCATCATCGTGCTGATCGTATCGGCAGGGCTGCTGGCATTTGTCGTACAGTACAACCTGAACAACATCAGCATCAATGAGCGCCGTCGGGAGCTGGCGACCCTGAAAGTGCTGGGCTTCTTTGATGGAGAAGTGTCCGCCTACATATTCAGGGAAAATGTCGTCACTACCATCATAGGCGCCGCCGCCGGCTGCCTGATCGGCAAGGGACTTCATTCTTTCGTCATTACCACAGTGGAAGTCGACACCTGCATGTTCGGACGCTCCATCTATCCGATGAGCTTCCTCTACAGTGCGCTGTTTACAGTCGCGTTTTCGGTCATCGTGAATATCGCGATGCATTTTAAGCTGAAGAAGATTGATATGGTAGAGTCGCTCAAGAGTGTGGAGTAGGTTCTAATATGTACGCCCATCTGCGGGGCACCTGCAGACACGCTCTCGCTTAGAAAACGACGCAGCGGTACTAAGCGCAGTCTGCGCCTGACGGCTTGACTTTGCTAAGGACCGGCGTCGTTTTAATAGTCTGCAGGTACTCCCGCAGATGGGCTACAGGTAGATTTCATTAACGAAAGCAAAGAATACCAGGACTGTACGCAACATTTCACATGCAAAAGCAAATATCTTTGGTGAACTGAAAGGAGTTCTGAACTTATTATATGCCGAATAGTACGTAGCCTCAGGCATCCACAAGCAGACGGTAGGCAGATTTTTGCAGGGTTTTCGAGCATAGCTTCCCTTGCTTCGCCATTGTTTGAGCGAAGCGAGTTCCAGCGAAGCAAGGGATAATAAGCGGCGCAAGAAAACCGCAAAAATCAACGTGGCTGCGGTGGATGCCGAGGCAAGGCATTAGGCAGGCAATTGTAAAAGTTTGAAATTCGGAAAGATTTAACTGGACGCATACCAGAAAAATGTGTATGATAGGTTTTAGGTATTATTTAAGCAGAGAGGAGGATTTTACGAAATGCTTGAGGAACTGAAGAAACAGGTCTATGAAGCGAATATGGAGCTGCCGAAGCGCAATCTGGTGACGTACACATGGGGAAATGTGAGCGGACTGGACCGGGAGACGGGGTATTTCGTGATTAAGCCGAGCGGCGTGGATTATGAGAAGCTGACGCCGGATGATATGGTTGTGATGGATCTGAACTGCAATAAGATCGAGGGCCGCTATAAGCCATCCTCAGACACGGCGACGCATGCGGAGCTGTATAAGGCGTTTCCGGAGCTGGGAGGTGTTGCTCATACGCATTCGCCGTGGGCGACCTCATGGGCGCAGGCAGGACGGGATATTCCCTGCTACGGGACGACGCATGCGGATTATATGTATGGTCCGATCCCGTGCGCGAGAAGCCTGACACCGGAGGAGATCAACGGAGAATATGAGAAAAATACCGGTCTGGTGATCATCGAGACCTTTAAGACAAGAGGCATCAATCCGGTCTATGTGCCGGCGGTGCTCTGCTCGAACCATGGTCCGTTCACCTGGGGCAAGGATGCTGCGGAAGCAGTACATAACGCAGTGGTGCTGGAAGAGGTGGCAAAGATGGCCTGCCGCACCGAGCTGATCAACCCGCGGGTGACGCCCGCTCCGGACTCCATCAAGGAGAAACATTTCATGAGAAAGCACGGCGCGAATGCGTACTACGGGCAGTGAAATTTTTTCGGTATAGAACCGGCTGATGCAGCGGGCAGATGAGAGAAAGCTCCACCTGTCTGCGATAAAGCTGGGAAAATGTATAGAAAAGAAAGGGATACAGTGATGACTATTCTTGAGCTTCAAAAAATGGCGAACGAAGTTCGCAAGGGCATTGTGACAGCTGTGCACAGTGCGAAGGCAGGGCATCCGGGCGGATCGCTCTCCGCAGCGGATGTATTTACGTATCTGTATTTTCAGGAGATGAACATCGATCCGACGAATCCGAAGGATCCGGACCGCGATCGTTTCGTCCTTTCCAAGGGGCACAACGCACCGGGATATTATTCCGCAATGGCTCACCGCGGCTATTTTCCGGTAGAGGATCTGGTGACGCTGCGTCATACCGGATCTCATCTGCAGGGGCATCCGTGCATGCAGCATATTGCCGGTATTGATATGTCCTCCGGTTCTCTTGGCCAGGGCATTTCCGCGGCAGTCGGCATGGCGCTCGCCGGAAAGATGGATCAGAAGTCTTATCGTGTCTATACACTGCTCGGCGACGGCGAGATCCAGGAAGGTCAGGTCTGGGAAGCAGCGATGTTTGCCGGACACCGCAAGCTGGACAATCTCTGCGTGATCGTGGACAACAATGGCCTGCAGATCGACGGCAGGATTGAGGACGTCTGCTCCCCGTATCCGATCGACAAGAAGTTTGAAGCGTTTAATTTCCATGTGATCAACGTGGCGGACGGCAATGACATGCAGCAGCTCGCGGACGCGTTTGCGGAGGCGAGAACGGTTAAGGGCATGCCGACTGCTATCATTATGAAGACTGTCAAAGGTAAGGGTGTTTCCTTCATGGAAGGACAGGCCGGATGGCATGGCAAAGCGCCGAACGATGAAGAATATGCGATCGCGATGGCAGATCTGGAGAAAGTGGGGGAAGCATTATGTCAGAAGTAAAAAAGATTGCGACAAGACAGAGCTATGGTGAGGCTCTGGCTGAGCTCGGAAAAGAGCATGAAAACCTTGTGGTTCTGGACGCTGACCTTGCAAACGCGACCAAGACCGACACCTTTAAGAAGGTATTTCCGGAGCGCCATATTGACTGCGGTATCGCGGAGTGCAACATGATGGGCATTGCCGCGGGTCTTTCCACGACCGGCAAGGTACCGTTTGTCAGCACCTTTGCGATGTTCGCTTCCGGACGTGCCTATGAGCAGGTAAGGAATTCCATCGGTTATCCGCATCTGAATGTCAAGATCGGTGCGACACACGCAGGTATCTCCGTTGGTGAGGACGGCGCGTCCCATCAGTGCAACGAGGATCTGGCTCTGATGCGCGAGATTCCGGGCATGGTAGTCATCAACCCGTCCGACGACATCGAGGCGAAGGCCGCTGTAAAGGCCGCTTATGAGCATGAAGGTCCGGTTTATCTGCGCTTTGGCCGTCTGGCGGTGCCGGTGATCAATGACAATCCGGATTATAAATTTGAGATCGGCAAGGGCGTAGTGCTCAAAGAGGGCACGGACGTAACGATCATCGCGACCGGCCTTTGCGTCGGCAGTGCGCTGGATGCAGCCGCGATGCTGGAAAAAGATGGCGTATCCGCTCAGGTGGTCAACATCCACACGATCAAGCCGCTCGATGAGGAGCTGGTCGTTGCGTGCGCGAAGAAGACCGGCAAGGTTGTGACCGTGGAAGAGCATTCCGTGATCGGCGGCCTCGGCAGCGCTGTCTGCGACACCCTTTGCGCGAAAGCGCCGACACAGGTGCTGAAGATCGGCGTACAGGATGTGTTCGGTGAGTCCGGTCCGGCGATGGAGCTTCTGAAGAAGTACAAGCTTGATGGCGCGGGTGTTTATGAGCAGGTAAAAGCCTGGGTATGATCGAATCGGGCAGGAAGCGGCTTTCTGCCTCCTGTTCGTCTGCGCCGGCCGTGTCTGGCGTTAGCCGGAAATATTTCTTGCGCATAAAATAAAACAAAAGAAACAAAAGAGAAACCGTTTGGAATCGATCCGGCGGTTTCTTTTTTGAAAAAGCATTTTGAAATACTGATCCGGCGTTCGACTCTGATCAGTGGAAAGTATCGTGTTACAAAATACCTGTTCTTTTCGCTTAGCGGCTATACAGACTGGTTTGCGGACTTAAAGGACAGTAATGTGGTGCTGTTGACGTTAGAAGATCTGTACCGGTAAAAGCGTTTATGTTCAGGTCTTGTGATGTGGAAATATGTATGTTAAACTGTAACTATTCAGGACAGTACCTCGCACCTGCTGCGAGGTACGTATGAAAACGTAACTGTGAAGGTACTGAACAGTTGTGTTAAACTTAGGCAGACTCCGGCAGCGAAACAGGCTGTCATGAAAAAGTATCAACTCTCAGGATGAAGGAGGAACAGGATGAAATTACCGGAGCTTCAGACACTGGAACGTATCTACGGCGAGACGGAGCGCAGCATGGCGCGCTATCAGTCTCTGGCGGATAACTATAAAAAGTATTTTATGGCGGATGCGGCGGGCGCGTCAAAATCAGCCGGGAAGGACACGGCCGGATCCGGTGCGGATGACTGTGAGGTACAGTTTTTCACATCACCGGGAAGGACGGAGATCGTCGGGAACCACACGGATCACAACGGCGGGAAGATCCTGGCGGGCAGTATCAGCCTGGACACGATCGGCGCTGCCTGCCCGAACGGCACCGATGTGATCACGATCATCAGTGAGGGATACCGCGACAGGATTATCGTGGATCTGACCAGGCTGGAGCGTGTGCCGAAGAACAAGGGTACGTTTTCTCTGGTAGCGGGCATGGCGATGGCTGCGCGGAAGATGGGATTTACGGTATCCGGATTTAATGCTTATGTGTCGACAGAAGTGATCTCGGCTGCAGGCGTAAGCTCATCGGCTTCCTTTGAGATGCTTGTCTGCGCGATCATTAATACCTTTTTCAACGATGGGAAGATGCGCTGTATTGATTACGCGCGGATCGGTCAGTACGCGGAGAACCATTTCTGGGACAAGGCATCAGGGCTGATGGATCAGATGGCGTGTGCGGTCGGCGGTACGATCCTGCTGGATTTTTCGAAAGAGGATGAAAATATCTGCAAACAGGTCGACTTTTCCTTTTCGCAGCTGGGCTACGACCTTGTGATCGTCAACACTGGCAAGGGGCACGCGGATTTAAGCGATGAGTATTCCAGTGTTCCTCTGGAAATGAAGGAGACCGCAAAGGCGCTCGGCGCGAAGCTGCTGTGCGAGACCAGTGAAGAGGCGCTGCTTGAGAAGCTGGCTGATGCTACAAAAGACGAAAGAGCTGTTCCTGCTTCCAACACAAAAAACACTGTGCATTCGGACATTGCTGCCCGGAAACTCAATAATGACCGCGCTATTTTGCGCGCCCTGCATTTCTTTGAAGAAAATAAGCGGGTGGACACCGCGTATCAGGCGGCGCTGGATCGCGATGAAGCAGCGCTTTTAAAGGCAATCGACGAGTCCGGGCGTTCCTCCTGGGAGTGGCTGCAGAACTGCTACTGCATCCGCAGCCCGAAGGAGCAGAAGGTGTCGCTGACCCTCGCGCTCACAAGGCTGTTCCTGAACCGTACCGGTCGGGGCGTTTGCCGCGTGCACGGCGGCGGATTCGCGGGCGTGATCGCGTGCGTACTTCCGAAAGAGGAGACCGCTGATTATGTGAACTACATTGCGCAGTTTGTGGGCAAAGAAAATGTGTATCCGATGAATATCCGGACATTTGGGGCCGGGCCTGTTATGTCATAGATTCGCGCAGCGAATCTGTGACGAAGAATGTCCCGATTTTCGCAGAAAATCGAGGACGGAACTGCCGCATCGCCCGCAGGGTGATTCTGCATACGGCGGCTCACCGATTTATGTAGAAAGGAGCAAAATTATGGACATTGAATTACTGAGAAAAGACATGGTAGCAGCTATGAAGGCGAAGGATAAGCCGCGCAAGGAGGCCATCTCGTCTCTGATTTCCGCAGTAAAAAAAGTGGCGATCGATGAGGGCTGCCGCGACGACATCCCGGAGGAGATGGTGAACCGCGTCATCTTAAAGGAAATGAAGACGGTAAAAGAACAGATCGATACCTGCCCGGACGCACGCGCGGACCTGAAAGCGGAATATCAGTTCCGTTATGACGTGATCTCCGAGTACGCGCCGAAGCTGCTGTCCGCAGAGGAAGTAAAGGCAATCCTGCAGGAGAAATTTGCGGATGTGCTGGCTACGAAGAACAAGGGCCAGATCATGAAAGCAGTAATGGCTGAGCTGAAGGGCAAGGCGGACGGCAAGGTCATCAATCAGGTCGTGGCCGAGCTGTGCCAGTAATATTTATGTAACAGTTCAGAACAGTATCGAAATGAAAAGACAGACTGTGGCCTGCTGTTCTGAATAGTTACAATTTTATAATTAGAACGAAAGAAGGAAGAACCATTGATACAGAAGGACAACGCATGGAATACTTACACGGAAGAACAGCTTGAGGAACTGGAAGCTTTGGCAAAACGATACAGGGCATTTCTGGACGCAGGGAAGACCGAGCGTGAGTGCGTAGCGGAGACGGTGCGCATCGTGCGCGCGCAGGGCTACCGCAGTCTGGACGAGGTACGTGCCCTGGGCAGCCGCCTGCAGGCGGGAGATAAAGTTTACGCGGTCGGCATGGAGAAAACGATCGCGCTGTTTTTGATCGGAGAGCAGCCGCTGGAGAAAGGCATGCGGATCCTGGGCGCGCATATCGATTCGCCGCGTCTCGATGTGAAGCAGGATCCGTTGTATGAGGATACGGAGCTGGCTTATCTGGATACGCATTATTACGGCGGGATCAAAAAATACCAGTGGGTAACGGTTCCGCTCGCAATCCATGGTGTTGTGGCAAAGAAGGACGGCACGAAGGTGCAGGTGTGCATCGGTGAAAAAGAGGACGATCCGGTGGTCTTTGTGTCGGATCTGCTGGTTCATCTGTCAGGAGAGCAGATGGAGAAAAAAGCCCGTGTCGTGATAGAGGGCGAAAATCTGGATATTCTGGTCGGGAGCCGTCCGCAGCCGAAGGCGAAAAAGGTCGGGGAGCCGGGCGAAGCGGAGTCGTCCGCTTCGGATCTGAATGATGCGGAATGCGCCGGAACTGCGCCAAAGACCAGTGCGAATGGCGCGGAATGCATGGAATCCGCAGGCAGGGAATCTGATGATAAAAAAGCCGAAAAGGATATGGTTAAGCAGAACATTCTCGCGATCCTCAAAGAAGCTTATGATATGGAAGAAGAAGATTTCCTATCCGCCGAGCTGGAGATCGTACCGGCAGAAAAAGCCAGAGACTGCGGGCTGGACCGCAGCATGATCATGGCTTACGGCCAGGATGACCGCGTCTGCGCGTATACGTCACTGGAAGCACTCCTTAGCGTACCGACGCAGGAATACACCTGCTGCTGCCTGCTGGTAGACAAAGAAGAAATCGGGAGCGTCGGCGCGACCGGTATGCAGTCCCGCTTCTTCGAAAACACGGTCGCGGAGCTGATGGATTGTGCCGGACAGTACAGCGAGCTTGCGCTGCGCCGCGCGCTCAGTCGCAGCCGGATGCTTTCTTCTGATGTGAGCGCGGCCTACGATCCGCTGTATTGGAGATATTTTGAAAAGAAGAACAGCGCCTATTTTGGAAAAGGACTGGTATTTAACAAATTTACCGGTTCCCGCGGAAAGAGCGGCAGCAACGACGCGAATGCGGAGTACATCGCGGCAATCCGCGCCCTGCTCGATAAGCACAAGGTGGCATACCAGACCGCGGAGCTGGGCAAGGTGGATATCGGCGGCGGCGGGACGATCGCATACATATCCGCGCTCTACGGCATGGAAGTGATAGACAGCGGCGTGGCGGTGCTGAATATGCATGCGCCGATGGAAGTCACAAGCAAAGCCGACGTCTATGAGGCGATGAAGGGATACCGTGCGTTTCTGATGGAGGCGTAAGGACTGTAGAGACGCAGTAAACTGGAACTGTGAAGGCGCTGAACAGTTACAGCTGCGCATAAATAATGCCGAACACACATAAAGCTGTGGTAGTGTTAACCTGTTGTACGGAAGTACACGAACAGAACAAGACGGTTACGAATCAGTTACAAAATCGGGAGGAACAACAGTACATGGAAAAATCAAAAGTATATTTTACAGACCTGCGTGTCCATGACGGCGACACGCTTCCGGGCAAGCTGCAGCGTCTGATCAGAAAAGCCGGGATCGGGAACATTGATTTCACCGATCAGTATGTTGCGATCAAAATGCATTTCGGAGAGCCGGGCAATCTTGCGTTCCTGCGTCCGAATTACGCGAAAGCGGTGGCGGACGTGGTAAAGGAGCTCGGCGGCAGACCGTTTCTGACGGACTGCAATACGCTTTATGTCGGCGGCCGCAAAAATGCGCTCGACCACATTGATTCCGCCTACGGCAATGGGTTTGTCCCCTACGCGACGGGCTGTCATGTGCTGATCGCGGACGGGTTAAAAGGTACCGATGAAGAGCTGGTCCCGGTGAAAAACGGCGAGTATGTAAAGGAAGCAAAGATTGGCCGTGCGGTCATGGATGCGGATGTCTTTATTTCCCTGACTCATTTTAAAGGACATGAAGCGACCGGCTTTGGCGGTACATTGAAAAATATCGGTATGGGCTGCGGTTCCCGCGCGGGAAAAATGGAAATGCACAGCGCCGGAAAGCCGCACGTCAAACAGGAACGGTGTGTGGGCTGCGGAAAATGTACGAAGATCTGCGCACACAGCGCGGCAACGGTAAATCCGGAAACCAGAAAAGCTTCTATCGATCACGCGAAGTGCGTCGGCTGCGGACGCTGCATCGGTGTCTGTCCGAAGGACGCGGTGCTTCCCGCAAGCGATGAAGCGAACGACATCCTGAACTGCAAGATCGCGGAATATTCGATGGCAGTCTGTCAGGATCGTCCCTGCTTCCACATCAGCCTGGTCATCGACGTATCGCCGTTCTGTGACTGCCACGCGGAGAATGACGCCGCCATCGTGCCGGATGTGGGTATGTTCGCCTCTTTTGACCCGGTCGCGCTCGACATGGCCTGCGTCGACGCGGTCAACGCGCAGCCGCCGCTTCGCAACAGCATGCTCGGAGATTCCATCGAGCAGCATACCCATGAGGGCCGCGACCACTTCGGCCGCGTATCGCCGGACACCAACTGGAAGTCCTCCATCGAACACGCGGTAAAGATCGGGCTTGGCAGCGCAGAGTATGAGATCGTAAAGGTACAGTAAAAAGCGTAACGGTTCGGTATTTTCACAATTGCAAAAAAGCAACTGTTCCGGACAGTTATATAAAGAAAGTTTTATAAAGGAATTCACAAAACAGCCGGAGCGAAAACTCCGGCTGTTTTTGGTGTGTGTCTGACAGTATAAAAAGCTGTTGCTGATGATAAGAATACTTATAACTATTCAGGACAGTACTTCGCACTTGCTGCGAAGTACGTATGAAAATATATATTTGGTGGGGAAAAGCCCCATCGCGCAGCGATTTTAAATGGGCTTTTCCCTCGTAACTGTGAAGGTACTGAACAGTTACGAATGCTTATAATAAAGGGAGGGCCGGGACCCTCTGGATCCCGGCGAGTATGAAAAAGAAAGATTTTATAGCACTTCTGTTCGGTGCTGAAAACAGGATACCCTGTTACTGTGATAAAAACGTGAACGTGATTTGAAGAAAATGTGAAAAAATAACGCCGGATGGGAAAAACCATCCGACGTTTTCTTATGATGCGCAGGGCCGGGCAAGGAATTTTGCGGCTAAAGCTGCACCCGGTCCGCGCGGCGGATAGAGGTCAAGGACTCCCTTTATCCGATAAAAACGGAGAGTGTGGGATTCGAACCCACGTGCCCAGTAAAGGACAACCGCATTTCGAGTGCGGCTCGTTATGACCACTTCGATAACTCTCCATATATTTTATAGGGATACCGCAGATCAGAAAAACTGCGTGTCACAGTTGTTTATTCATACTCGCAGCACAGCTGCTCGTTGAACCTCGTGATTCTCTGCTGCAAGCAGCGAAAATCACATCGGTTCATATTATAAAACAAGGAAGGGTTTTCGTCAATCATTTCTGAAAAAATCTTTTCCGGCCTGTCTGACCAGACATTTCGACCAGACTTTCCAATCCTTCCAAAGCTCTTTTGGTAAGCATGTTCTGTCATTTTTGAAAATACCCATGAAATTTTACCTGAATTTTACCGTTTGACTGAAAAAATGACCGTTCGCAGGTTTCATATTGAAAAACCATTAAAGTATGTTACAATAAAATAACATTTAGAACGAGTATAAAAAGCATTGCCGGACAGAAAAAAAGCATTGCCCGGCAAAGCAAAACCATTTTCATCCGGAAGGCGGCCCTCCGGCCGGGGAAATGGATGTAACATTACAGCGCAGGAAACCGTATGACTGCCGGGTGTGCTTACACCCATGAACGAAGTGGAGAAATCCCGCTCATGACCTTTTTGAACCCGGTGTCATACAGCGTAAAGGAGTAACTGTGAAGGTTTTGGACAGTTACAAAAGGGCAAAATCAAAGAAGGGAGATGTAATACTATGAAGAAAAGAACACGAATCAGCCGAATCCTGGCATTGGTACTGGCCTTGTCGCTGATATTCCAGCAGGCGGGCATTACCGCGCTTGCCGAGGACGGCACGAATGGAACGGCGATTACCGCTGTTACAGAGACAAATGAGAGCAGCAGCTCCGGGACAGCAGTCCAGAGCGAGACGACTGCTTCTGCGACGGAAACGCAGGAAACGGGCACCTCAGAGACAAAGGCTGCGGAATCTGAGACGACCGCATCGAGTTCACAGACGGTGCAGAGCGAGACGACTGCGTCGAGTTCACAGACAGCGCAGAGCGAGACGACCGCGGACGAAACACAGACCGAACCGTCTGAGACCTCGGGAGATCCGTCCGGGGACGACGATTCCAACAGTTCTTCCGCTGCGGATGGAGCGGGAGAGACAGCATTCGGGACGGACAATGCGGATGGCGAAAGCGGCGAGGCAGCCGGCAGCACATCCTCTTCGAGCAGCACTGCAGCCACGATTGGTATTTCCGCTGCGTCCGAAACCGAAACAGAAGAAAACACTGACGCTGAGACAGAAGACGATACGGATGCTGAGACAGAGGAAACACTGTCCCTGACTACGATGTCCTTAACGGCGGTCAGCAACAATGCCGGCACGGCAAAACACATTGATATCGCAATTAAGACCACTGCTTATCTGACGGTTGGCACTGAGACGATGACAGCGGAGCTTGAGCTGACAAGAAACGATTTTACATCCAGCAATGTGACACTGACTGCTACACAGAATGGAACGGCGCTTTCTGCTTCGGATTATTCCATGACTCTGACTAATCTGTCCACAAGCTCCGGTCAGGACGGAGCGACCCAGATCCGTGTGGGCGGCACTTATCCGGTCGGAACGGTCAGCAATCCAGTTTACTACACGTTTTCCCTGACAAAGGACGTTACGTTCAAAAGTACGTCAGGAACGACCTATACGGTTACAATGACGTTCTCATCCACGTTCAGCTACTGGGATGATGACAACAACTGTCCGGGCCTTCCGAGCAACTGGTCGTCTTTAAGCGACAGCCAGAAAAAGTTCTATACTTCAGCCGGACTGGATTTCGACCTTACAGCGGCATCAGCGTCCAAGGGACTGATCACCATCTGGAAATATGTTGTTGATGCGAATGGGAATCTGATCACCGGTACAGACGTGAACGGTAAAAAGTATACGTTTACCATTTACAATTCATCCGGAACCGAGGTAGAGACCGTGACGGTCACAGTTGGTTCGAGCGGTCTGGGCTATGTACAGACAGATGTGGCGCTTAACACGACCTATTATGTGGTGGAGACCACTCCGTCGAGCGCGGAGGGAAATGATACTGTCGGAGACTACGATTACGCGAATAAAACCACCACAAACTCTTATCTGGCAATTACAACGACCACAGCTTCCGGAACCGTAACAACAAATGGCGCGAGTACTACGACAGAGACGACGAAGTCAGCCTCCCTCACAGCCAGTTCGGGCAGCAATCCGGTCTATTGCTTCTATAATTATTATGGCGATGACACCATCAACGTTACGGTCAACAAAACCTGGGATGACAGCGGAGATACGTATGGGCTTCGTCCGTCAGAAGTAACGGTGGAGCTGTTAAACGGAAGCGATTCCACCGGCAAGACCGGCACCTTAAATGCGGATAACAGCTGGACATATACGTTTACAGACCTGCCGGTCACCACGAACGGCAGCACGAACAGCTATACCGTTAAAGAGCTTGCTGTGAATGGCTATACATCAACCATCGGTACGGCCAGCACAGACAGCGATGGGAATCTGACTTATGAGATTACCAACACGCTGGCGGTCGGTCGTCTGGCTCTGACAAAGACCGTCGTGGATCCGGATAACGCGGCGGATGAGACGACATTTACCTTCCTGGTATCCGGCTTCGCGAGTGACGTGACCAGTGTGAGTGATACCGATGGGAATTTTTGGTCCGTATCCAATGGAACAGCGACCGTGAGAGTCACGGAAGGGACGACTGTAACACTGACCAACCTCACGCCGGGCAGTTATACGGTGAAAGAATCCGGTGCTGCGACAGATGCGGTTACAGGCGTGACCACAGCGGCAGTCGGCGGTTATACCTGGACGGTTGACGTGGATGAGAATGGCAAGTCTGCGGCCGTGACGGCAGGGAATACCGCAAACGTCACGATCACGAATACGATCTCCGGCACGGCGACGGCGGTGCTCACCAAGACCTGGAGTGACCAGACAGATAAGTACGGCACCCGCCCGGACAATGACGGAACGGACTTCTATGTGACACTGGAAGCGATCAACGCTACGGACGGTGCGACCTACGAATATACGACAAACGGAACCGTATGGACGGAAAGTTCCAGGACTGTCTGGACGCTGGACTTAGGCGATATCGCGGCGTTTGACGGAAACGGCAAAAAGCTGACCTATAAGCTGACCGAGTTCCTGGGCAGCGCTGATGGTGATTACATCATGTCGGTGACCGAGGGGCTCACGGCGGTGTACGATACGGGTAACACGACGATCCTGTATTATACTTATACTCCGGCGGACAATGTCAACGCGTCCTTCACCAACTCGCTGGAGACGGCGAACATCAAAGTGACCAAGACATTAAAGGATTCCGCGGGAAATGAGATTATAAGCTCGTCCGTGAACGACGATGACTTTACCTTTAAGCTTTACACATATGACAGCGGTGCGTATACGGAAGTGGCCGCGCGCACACTGACCCTTTCGGGCGTGATGGAGTATACATTCCAGAATCTTTCTCTCGGCACGTATTATCTGGAAGAAGAATTAAGCAGCGGAAACGACCACGCGTATACCGTGACAGTGACTGTGGATGGAACGGCGGCCAGCGTGAACAGCGACGGCTACTATGTCATCGAGCTGACCACAAAAGATTCTACAGTGACGGTGGCAGTCACGAACCAGGAGCAGGAGATCGATCTTACAAAAGATACGACTGCCTTCCCGGATGTGAGCAAATCCTTTACAAGCTCTGCGATTTCGGGTACTGGTTTTAGCAGTGAATTTTCTTTCTACATTCTGGATGAGAATGATGAAGAAGTGGCTGTCGGTACCACAACGGCAGCGTTGAATGACAGTTCGTCCTCAGTTACATGGACGTATGATGCAGGTGCGTTCACCTACACGGAAGTCGGCACTTATGTGTATGAGATCTATGAGGACGACACTCTGGTTTCCGGCATCAGCTATGACTCTACGGTATATACCCTTGTTGTGACGGTGTACAGGGATGGCAATGGCGATCTGACATCCTCGTATGAGATTTATACCACCTATAAGGGTGAAAACTCATCGGAGAATGTGAAAGCGGCTTCCGGAGCGGTATTTCACAATACCTATGACACTGACGCGATCATTTATACGATGCGCGTGCGCAAGAAACTGGAAGGACGCAGCAGCTTCACGGCAGGTGAGTTCACGGTCATCTTACAGGAGTATGACAGCACCGACTGGACCGCGGCAGGCAGCGCGATCGAAGTGAAAAACGACGCGAGCGGCGTATTCAGCTATACCTTTAAATACACAGGCACCGGAACTTACTATTATAAAGCGTATGAGCAGCAGGGCTCCGAGACCGGAATGTCCTATGATACCGCATGGTACTGGCTGAAGGTTGAGGTTGATTCCGTGACAGACAGCAACACGAACGCAACGGTTCTGACCGTGGCAAGCGTGCAGTATGTGCGGATTACGGAGACAGATAATGGCAGCGTGACTCCGGATACGCTCGCGGCAAATGCCTGGACAGATTACAGCGGCGGCCTTTCGAGCACGATCTACGCATTCACAAATACGTATAAGGCTTCCGGAGACACGGCTCTGACCGCGTATAAGGAGCTGACCGGACGCGCTCTGGAGGCAGGAGAGTTTACCTTCCTGCTGGTAGCGGTTGACAGTTCTGCGCCGATGCCGTCCGGAGCGGTCACGGCTGCGGCCACGGATGACTATGTCACTGACGGATATGTTGCGGCTGGCGAGAAGTATGTGGTTGCCAAAAACGATGTAGACGGCAAGATCAGCTTTGGCACGATCGAGTATACGCAGGACGATATCGGCAGCACCTATGTTTATCTGGTAAAAGAGATCGTAGGCAGCGCAGACGGCGTGACATATGATACGACGTCCTACGGCAAGCGGATCCGGGTGACGGTCGCGGATGACGGAAATGGCGTCCTGAACATTTCGGTTACCACAACCGGTACGGCAGATAAGGATGGAGACGGCAAAAATGACGTCGTGATCACGAACACCTTTGACCAGGGAAGTATGGATATCTATGGCGAGAAGGTGTGGATAGACGGCGGTCTGAGCCATACGACAAACAGCAGTGATGTGGAGCTGACGCTTTACTACACGACAGACACAGCGATCACTGAGAATTCCTGGACGGCATGGGCTTCCAACGGTGACGGAACATACAGCATTGACGGCACGGGTTCCTATGCGGTAAGCTGGGGCAGCCTGTATCCGAACCGCTGGAGAATTGAAAGCCTGCCGGAGTTCGATGCGGATGGCAGCGCGTATACCTATAAGGTAGTGGAGACAGCCATAAGTGGTTATACGACCACCTATACGGCAGATCCTTCAGACAGCACGGCGGATCCGACAGCGGATGCGGAAGCGGTTCCGGATAATAATTCCTCCACGAACCGTTATACTATCACCAATACCATTGAGCCGAAAGAGATCCAGCTTTACGGCACGAAGACCTGGGTGGAGGCGGAAGACACTGTGACGCCGGACTACACGGATATCACATTTACGGTGACCCGCAACAGCGATGGCAGCACGGTTACCACCCTGACGGATGTGACTGACCAGAATAATGGCGCAGGCACCGGCAACGCGGATACCTGTATCGTCGTATGGGAAAAGGATGCGAATAACGAGTATACCGGAACGTACAATATTTACTGGTACTATGACGTAGCCAATGATAAATATGTCGGACTGCCGATGTATGACAGCCTGGGCTATGCGTACAGCTACAAGGTGGAGGAGAATACGATCACCGGTACGACAGCATCCGGAGAGACTTTCACGTATCTGACAGAGGAAAGCTTCACCCTTGTGGCAGACGGCGAGTATAAATTTGACTTTACGAACTCTCAGCCCGACGAGACATGGGATGGGCCGGATAAGGAAGTGACCGAAGTTACAGATGGGACGACCACGCAGACAGAAGAGGATGATAACGGAAACCTGTATGTCGCGGTGGGCGATCAGGTGACCTACACGATTTCCTATTACAATTATACCAATGAGACAGCGGACATCACTATCACGGACGTGCTTGATGAGGGAGTGAATTTCATCAGCGCGACAGATGGAGACGGGAATACCGTTGACAAAGCTACCGCTGAAGCCGGGACGGCAGCAGTGACATATGACAGCACTGCGCACACCGTGATCTGGACGCTTACCAACGTAGATCCGTTTACGGAAGGCACTGTGACGCTGACTGTAGAGGTCAACGAAAACGCAAAGACGCCTGATCAGGGCGACGAGACGGCGGATATTGACAATCAGGCTGCGGTGAAAGTGGCAGGGAATGATTACATGACAGATCTTGTCACCAATCCTTTCGAAAATGATGAACCGAAAGATCCGACCAAAGATGTGGCTGCAGTCGAGGACGCGGAGAACACAGCGCAGACGGAGACCGATGACGAAAATAATATTTATGTATCGGTTGGAGATTACGTATACTACGAGATCAGCTATTACAACCACTACAGCACCACAGCGGACGTGACCATCGTGGATGAGTTGGATGAGGGCGTGAACTTTGTATGGGGAACGCAGGGCTGCTCGTATGATTCGGGTACACACACCGTGACCTGGACTCTGGAGACACCGGCGTTCACCAGCGGCACCGTGACCCTCTGCGTGCAGATAAATGAGACCGCGAAGAAGGCGGCACAGACCTATGAAGCGACAGATCCCACGGATCCGACAGCCGCATACGATGGTTACACCTACACGGATACGGCGTCGATCGCAAACCAGGCGGCGGTAACCCTTGCAACCGTAAACAATTCATCCGAGACGACAGTCTACACGGATGTGCCGGAGAACCCGCTTGAGCCGGAAGATCCGACAACACCGACAAAGACGATCAGCTCGACCAGTCCGTCCGGATACGATGCGTCTGCAACGATTGATGAAACAACAAAGACGCTGACAGGAGCGACCGTGAAGATTGGTTCGTCAATTGCCTATGACATCAGCTATCACAACTACAGGAACACGGCGGCGACGATCATCATCACCGACACGCTGGATGAGGGGCTTACTTTTGAATCCGCGTCCGACAGCGGAACATATTACGCGGAAGCAACGACCCTGACATTCGGATCCGGAACGGATGTAACAAATATTAACATCCCGGCGCATACGGTTGTCTGGATCCTTGAAGATGTGACACCGCTGACCGGCGGTACAGTGGAACTGCATGTGATGGTCAATGAGAATGCGAAGATCGTCACGGGCAGCGAGACTACAGCGACTGTAGAGAACGAAGCAACCGAATATTATGATTATGACTTTGCTCACAATTATGATACAAACGTTGTTGAAAATCCGATCAACCCGGATGACCCTGGCGACCCTGAGAAGGAAGTAGCTGCGGACAGTGAGTCCGGTGTGGACGGCGCAAATGTGGCAGTGGGAGACCAGATCACCTATGAGATCAGTTTCTACAACCATGAAAATACGACGGCGGATGTAACGATCGTTGATAAACTGGACGCATCCCTGGGTCTGGATTACGTTTCCGCGGAAGGCACCTACAGCTACACGGATGACAGCGGCGCAACGCAAACGGTTGAAGCGGCGGTGACTGCATCGACATCCGGTGATGTGACGACCGTGACCTGGAAGATCAGCGGCGTGAGACCGTACACGGGCGGCATTGTAACCCTGACCGCCAGAGTCAACAGCTATGCAGTAGAGATTCTGGAAGTGGAAAATCAGGCGACCGTGACAGTGGGCGATCATACAGCGGATACAAACCTTGTCACCAATCCGGTAGACGATGAGCCGGAGGATCCGGAAAAGAGCGTGGATACAGACGCTGACGGCAGTTATGATGACGATGGCGTGAAAGTGGCGGTGGGCGATGAGATCACCTACCAGATCAAGTATCACAATTATCTCGGAACGACAGCGGATGTAGTGATCACAGATACTCTGGATAACGGCGTGGACTATGTATCCGCGACAGGGATCTACCCGATGATCACTACTGCGGGAGACGGAAGCGAGACTGAGACGACGGGAACCGCGGAAGTAACGACTGAAACGGTAAATGGAACGACCATTGTAACCTTTACCATGAAGAATATGGCTCCGCATTCGATGGGATACGTATATCTGACGGTGAAAGTGAACAGGACAGCGAAGGTTCTGAATGGAGGCGAGACAACGGCAGCAATTCAGAATCAGGCGAAGGTAACAATCGGCAATGATTACAGCCAGTACACGAATGAGGTAGAGAACCCGCTGGAACCGGATGATCCGGAGGATCCGGAACCGGAACCAGATCCGGAACCGGAGACCGAAACAGAAACCGAGACAGAGACTGAAACTGAGACTGAGACTGAGACCGAATCCGAAACTGAGACTGAAACCGAGACTGAGACTGAGCCCGAAACAGAACCCGAACCGGAGATCAGCGAGACCGCGACCGTCACGGTGACGAAGAACCTGACATACAACGGCGATCCGATCTACGCGATATCCCAGACATTCTACGTGGCACTGTATGCGGATGAAGCGTGCACGACCCGGATGAGTGATGTCATGGCTCTCACTTACACCAACGCGGCGACGGCGAGTGTGACGTTTACCGGTCTGGAGATCGGCAGAACCTACTACATTGCCGAGTGTGATCCGACAGGAACAGCTCTGGCAAACGGTGTGGGAACACTTGCGGACGGAACGACCTTCATGGCAAACTTCGGCGACGGCGCGACGACAGCAAATACGACTGTGGCGGATGGCAGCCAGACGACTATTACCTTCGCGAATGAATTCTACACGATACCGAAGGACTTCTATCAGGAAGGCACGCTGACGATCACGAAGAAGCTGCTCGACAAGGACGGCGCGGCACTTGCTTCGAACGAAACGTTCTATGCGGGAATCTTCACAGACGCGGCTTACACGACACTGGCGACAGACGTAGAGGCAAACATTGTAGCACTCGCCCTGGCGGGAAGCTCCGAGGTAAGCGTGGAGATCGGCGTCTCCATCGGCTCCGGGGAGACCGTGACTCTGTACGTGATTGAGACAGACGCGGACGGCAATCCGGCAGCAAACGCAGAAGGCTTCGCGTACACGGTAAGCATGGACAGCACGAGCGTGACGCTTGATGCGGCAAATACGACCGCGGGCGTGACCATCACGAACCAGGAGACCGAGGAAGCTGAGGAAGAAACAGAAGAGGAAACGGAAGTGGAATCTGAAGAAGAATCCGAGGCTGAAACGGAATCTGAGACCGAGACGACTGCGGTGCAGACCGGCGACGACACGCCGCTGGCAGAATATCTGGTCCTGCTGCTGATGGCACTGGTCATCCTCGCAGCAGCGCTGATCTACCGGCGCCGCGACCGTGAGGGCGGCAGATGATGATTCGTGAGGGCGGCAGATGATGATTCGTGAGAGCGGCAGATGATGATCCGTGAGAGCGGATATGCGATCAGGAAATCAGAAGCGTAATCGCAGAATCGGGACAATAAAATCAAAACAGCATAAGACAGATCAGAAAGGCGCGGGGCAAATGCCCCGCGTTTTTTACCGTTTAACTGAAAAAACGACCGTTCGCGGCTTTCGTATTGAAAATTGTACTGCAATATTTTATAATGCGGCTAAATAAGCGGTGTGCGAGGCGTTTTTGTGTGCCGCGATAAGCCTGGATTTTGAGGCAAGTTGCCACCCCCATTCCCATGCGTTGAGCGCGGGGCGCGACTAAAATATAGAATCCGAGGAGAGCGATAGAAAGGAGAGTATTAACATGAAGGGAAGGACGACATTAAGACGATTTCTGGCAGCAGTGCTGACCCTGTCGCTGGTGTTCCAGCAGGCGGGTATCACCTCACTTGCGGAGGAAAGCACCAATGAGGCGGCGGTCAGCGTGACCTCTGACGTCGGCGAAAGCAGTAGCGCTGAAGCGGCTGTATTGCAGGAAGAGACAACTGCGGCGGCTGCAGAGGCGCAGGAGACAAGTGCTCCGGCTGCAGAGGCGCAGGAGATGAGCACACCTGCTGCAGAGGCACAGGAGACAGGTGCGGCGGAGACGACGGCAGAGACGAGCACGCCTGCAGCAGAGACACAGGACGCAGCGAACGCGGAAGATGGCGACCCGGCAGATGAGACCGCAGCGGAAGAGACAACCGAGGCGGTGACTGAGACTGCTGCGGAGACTGCGGCAGAAGGCGAGACCGGGAACGGGACAACGTCGGATGCATCGGCAGAGGATGAGACGCAGGCGGCGGAGACCATGACAGAAGATGGCACCGAGCTTGAGTCCGAGACCGATACAGAGGCTGAGACCGAGATCGAATCCGAGTCGGAATCCGAGACAGAAACGGAGACTGAGACCGAGACAGAGACCGAAGAGTATCCGGATACTTTCATCTGGGAAGACGATGAGAAGATTGTGACGGTCGTTTTAAGCAACCCGGAAGCGGTTCCTCTGGGAGCGGAGTTTGTAGTAGAGGATCTGACACAGGAAGAATACGACGCGTATAAGGCTCTGATCATCGAGCAGCAGTTCGCGAATGATGAGACCTATGGTGAGACCGTGGAGGCGCGTACTGCTCTTGCGGAAGTCCTGCTGGCAAATCTGGTTCTCTATGATATGTATTTTACATATGAAGAAACCGAGATCGAGCCGGATGCGAACGCGATGACGGTGACGATTGAGAATAAGGAAGCGCTGGATGTGTCAGCGGAAGAAGTGGTCGAGCAGGATGGCTACGTATTCGTTCAGGAAGAGAACGCAGTCAGCAGCGTGGTGGCGATCCATGTGGAGGAAACAGCGAAGGAAGAGACCGTAGTTGACGTTACGGATACGGTTGAAACGGACGCGGACGGCGCAATCACGACAGTAGAGCTGACGGTGGAGAGCTTTTCCACGATTGGCTATTATACGCTTACGGAGTATCAGCAGATCCCGATCACGGATGAAACCCTGATCAATGACTGGGGCGGCAGCTATACCCTGTATTTTATCCTGAATAATTATAATATCTTTACGAGCGGCGATGCCGTAGCACAGCACACGGTCGGCGCGGTAGCGGTCGGTGGGACGGCGAAATTTCCTAAAGGTATAGGATCAAGCAGGTATGGAACGCACCCGGTACCGAGCTATTTTCAGGGTGGTTTTGTAAGCGGGGGCTTCAACAGCTATATCGGTGGGAACGCAGTATATTTTACCGGCTATGACAGTAATGTATATAGTTGGTTTTATCAGCCTAACCAATTTGATGTTCGCTTCAATGACGGCGGAACCGGTACGATCGATTCGAATTATACGCATACGAATGGATATTTCATTAATTTTGATGCGGCTATGGCTGCGATTGAAGCAGAAATGAGTACTTATGTAAACGGCAGCGATACGATTAAAGTCAATACCAGTAATATGAGTGCGACACTGGCGAATGACCATTATACCATTGATGGCAGTTCAGTAACACTTGAATCTGGATATAGTTATAAATTTACAAATCTTAATGCGATTGATTCTATTTATATTATTACAACTAACTCTTCCGAAAAGGAGAACGTAAATATCATCACCGAGGAATCCGGAACGGTTGTTCTTCCGAAAGTGTATGTTGATGGAGTGGATCCAGAAAGAATTGATGATAAAGAATCAAATATCGGCTGCGGTCTGGTGTTTATGCTTCCGAACGCCTCAACCGTAGATATTGGATCAAAGTCCAACGGTACATTCCTTGGCCATGTGGTAGCACCGAATGCAGCGGTTGTTTCCGATGCCGGCGGCAATACGAACGGCAGCTTTATCTGTGCATCCTATAATGTTCCGGATATGGAAGCCCATATGTGGAGCTATACTGGCAGCCTGATTCAGTCAGACTCTCACGGTTTTACCGCCACAAAGACTCTGGATAATGCGGCGCCGACGGACGCGGATGATGAGTTTTCCTTTACTTTATCCGAATTTAATGACAGCGGTGAATGGGAAGTAATCCAGACGAAAAATGCGGCTTATACGACCGGTCTGATAACGTTTGACGATATTTCCTACAGCGCGGAAGGCACACACTGGTATCTGATTTCTGAGGTAACAGGCGATACCGCGAAATATACTTTTGACGATACTCTGTATCTGGTGAAGGTAGTTGTGACTGCGGAGACAACCGGGACTACCAATACGACTACCACCTATACTGCTAACGCTACGTATTATGTGGCTACGGCATCGCAGTTGATCCTGTCTTCAACAACGACCGAAGGCGGAGTGGAGACCACGACCTACTCGATCGACACGAGCAAGCTGAGTCCGCTCACACTCTCCTCAGCGGACGCAGAGACTTCTGAAATCTTTACCTTCGGAAACTCGTCGAAGAAGGGCAGCCTCTGGATTACGAAGAATGTGACGGTCAATGGGGCAACAACCACATCCACCGATGCGGACGGCACCTACACCTTCTATGTGAAAGACAGCAGCGGCACTACCGTAAAAACCGTAGATGTTACCATTAGCGGTGGTGCATCGACTACGGTGGAAGTAACGGATCTTCCATTAGGCACTTATACGGTAGAAGAGGATATTACAAAGAACAAAACCGGAATGACGCTTACGGGGGGGCAATGATATCTCTGTTACAGTAACGGAAAACGGGACAGCAGCGACTTCGACCGCGTCCTTTACGAACGACCTGGAAAAGGTCGGCAGCCTGCAGATCACAAAGAATGTAACCGTAAATGGTGAATCGACTACGGGAACCGCGGCGGACGGTACCTACACGTTCCAGATTTATTATTATAATGAATCTACACAAGCGAGTGAACTGAAGGATACGGTTACGATTACCATTGAAAACGGTAATTCGAATACCGAGCAGGTGGATAATCTGGCCGAAGGGAAGTATTATGTCTTAGAGGTACTTTCTGATAATCCGTATGGTATGGATTTGGTGGGCAACAACAGCATTGTTGTAGAAGTAACAGCAGATAATAGCGCAAATATTCCGGTGGCTGAGTTTACGAACAACCTGACCCAGACCGGCAGCCTGAAGATCACGAAGAACGTGACTGTCAACGGGGAGCCTGCAACGAAGTATGATGATCCGACCGTAGCGGATGGTAATTATACCTTCTACATCATTCAGGAATCGACCGGCATCACGAAGGCGGACCGTACGATCACGATTGAAAACGGTGTAAGCGTGACGGAGCAGGTGGATAACCTGGAGCCGGGCTGGTACATTGTCCGTGAATATTTGAGCGGAAATCCCAAAGGCATGACGCTTACAAGCGGAAATGATGTTCGTGTCTATGTATATGGCGACAATAAAGATGACGCTGGCAATACGGTGATCAATGTTGCGGAATTCACGAATAACAAGACAGAAGTCGGCAGCCTTGCGATCACCAAGTCCGTGACGGTGAATGGAGATCCGGCATCGGCATACAGTGACCCGACCGTGGCGGACGGCACCTATACGTTTTATATTGTCGATGAAAATAATAATGAAGTGGCGCGTACAACAGCGGTGATTTTCAACGGCGTGTCCTCTACCGTACAGGTGGATAATCTGAAGCCGGGTATCTACTATGTATATGAGGAACTGACCAGCAATCCAAGCGGAATGACTTTGACATCCGGAAATGGTAAAGAAGTAACTGTTACAGCAAACAATACGGCAAACATACCTACTGTGGAATTTGTCAACAATCTGGAGCAGGTGGGAAGCCTGAAGATTAAGAAGAATGTGACCATCAATGGTGAAGACCCTGCCGATGCGTCGGATCCGACGGCGGCGGATGGTACCTATACCTTCTATGTGGTTGATTCGTCGAATAATGAAGTAGCAAGAAAGACCCTCACGATTGACGGCGGCGTCAGCACGACCGTAGAGATCGACAATCTGGAACCGGGCGTATACTACGTATATGAGTATCTGGCAGGCAATCCTTCCGGAGTGACGCTGACCACTGCAAACGGTGTGCAGGTAACTGTAGAGGCAGATAATACGGCAAACATCCCGGTGGTGAGCTTCACGAATGACGTGGAGGATGTCGGCAGCCTGAAGATTACGAAAAATGTCACCATCAATGGCATGGACCCCACAGATTCCAGAGTGGAAGACGTGACAGCGGCGGACGGCACCTATACCTTCTATGTAGTAGATGAGTCCAATAATGAAGTGGCTCGTCGTAATATCACCATCGTCAACGGTGAGAGCAACACCGCACAGATCGACAATCTGGTGCCGGGCGTATATTACGTATATGAATATCTGGCAGGCAATCCTTCCGGAGTGACGCTGACCACTGCAAACGGTGTGCAGGTAACTGTAGAGGCGGATAATACTGCAAACATCCCGGTGGTGAGCTTCACGAATGACGTGGAAGATGTCGGCAGCCTGAAGATTACAAAGAATGTCACTATCAATGGCATGGATCCGACAGATTCCAGAGTGGAAGACGCGACAGCGGCGGACGGCACTTACACCTTCTATGTAGTAGATGAAAACAACAACGAGGTGGCGCGCCGGAACATCACCATCGTCAACGGTGAGAGCAACACCGCACAGATCGACAATCTGGTGCCGG
>JAJQHQ010000050.1:143806-145253 GCA_021199655.1 Lachnospiraceae bacterium
ACACCTTCTATGTAGTAGATGAAAACAACAACGAGGTGGCGCGCCGGAACATCACGATTGTAAATGGTGTGAGCAAGACGGAGCAGATTGATAATCTGGTACCGGGCATCTATTATGTATATGAATACGTGACGAGCAATCCGTCTGGAGTGTCGCTTGTGACCCCAAATGGCGTGGAAGTGACCGTAACGGCGGACGATACTGCGGAGATTCCGGTGGCGGAATTTACAAATGATGTGGAGGATGTCGGCAGCCTGAAGATCACAAAGAATGTCACTATCAACGGCATGAATCCGACAGATTCCAGAGTGGAAGACGCGACAGCGGCGGACGGCACCTACACCTTCTATGTAGTAGATGAAAACAACAACGAGGTGGCGCGTCGGAACATCACGATCGTCAATGGTGAGAGCAAGACGGAGCAGATTGATAATCTGGTACCGGGTGTCTACTATGTATATGAATACGTGACGGGCAATCCGTCCGGAGTGACGCTGGTAACTCCAAACGGCGTAGAAGTGACGGTGACAGCGGATGATACGGCGGCAATACCGGTGGCGGAATTTACAAATGACGTGGAGGATGTTGGCAGCCTGAAGATCACAAAGAACGTCACCATCAACAATGCGGATCCGTCAGAGGCGAATGATCCGACAGCGGCGGACGGCACCTACACATTCTATGTAGTAGATGAAAACAACAACGAGGTAGCGCGCCGGAACATCACGATCGTCAACGGCGAGAGTAAGACGGAGCAGATTGACAATCTGGTTCCGGGCACGTACCGCGTATATGAGTATCTGACGACCAATCCGAATAACGTGACGCTTGTAACGCCAAACGGCGTGGAAGTGACCGTGACAGCGGACAACACAGCGGAAATTCCGACGGCAAGCTTCACAAATAACGTGGAAGCGGTCGGCAGCCTGAAGATCACAAAGAATGTTACCATTAACGGCATGGATCCGACCGACACAAGAGTGGCAGATACAACGGCGGCGGACGGCACCTACACCTTTTATGTGGTCGATGCAGCAACCGACACGGAAGTAGCACGTCGGAACATTACGATCGTCAATGGTGAGAGCAAGACAGAAGAAATTGACAATCTGCCCCCGGGTACGTACCGCGTATATGAGTACCTGACGAGCAATCCGGATAATGTGACTCTGACGACGACAAATGGTGTGACCGTGACTGTGACCGCGAATAATACGGCGGAGATTCCGACCGTGAGCTTCACGAATGACGTGGAAGCGGTCGGCAGTCTGAGGATCACGAAGAATGTCACTATCAACGGTCTGGAGCCGACCGATGAAAAGGTTGAGGACGCGACAGCGGCGGACGGCACCTATACCTTCTATGTGGTCGATGAAAACAACAATGAGGTGGCGCGCCGGAACATCGCCATCGTTAACGGAGTGAGCAGCACGGCGCAGATTGACAA
>JAJQHQ010000050.1:145353-167731 GCA_021199655.1 Lachnospiraceae bacterium
CCATCGTTAACGGAGTGAGCAGCACGGCGCAGATTGACAATCTGGCACCGGGTATGTACTACGTATATGAGTACCTGTCCGGTAATCCGGATAACGTGACGCTTGTAACACCAAATGGCGTACAGGTAACGGTGACCGCGGATGAGACGGCGGAGATTCCGACAGTGGAATTCACGAATGACGTGGAGGCGGTCGGCAGCCTGAAGATCACAAAGAATGTAACGGTCAACGGAGAACCGGCGGCAGAGTACAGCGACCCGACAGCAGCGGACGGCACTTACACGTTCTACGTGGAAGATGAATCCGGCAACGAAGTGGCACGCCGGAACATCACGATCGTAAACGGAGTCAGCAACACCGCACAGATTGATAATCTCAAACCGGGAGCTTATTATGTATATGAATATCTGGCAGGCAATCCGGATGGCGTGACGCTGGCGACTGCAAATGGCATAAAAGTTATCGTGACGGCGAACAACACGGCAGAGATTTCGACAGCGGAATTCACGAATGACTACACCGCTACCGGCAGCCTTACCTTAAAGGCAACGAAGTCCATGGCACGTACGGACATCGAGCTTGGAACTTTCGAGTTCGAACTGAAAGACGCGGATGGCAGCGTAATCGGAACGGCCACAAACGATGCGGCAGGAACGATCACCTTTGAGACTCTGAACTATACAATGGACGATGCGGGTAAGACATATACCTACACAGTAAGTGAGAAGTCTCAGACCGGTACCGGATACTTCTATGACACTACAGTTTACACAGTAACAGTAACGGTCACCGACAACGGCGACGGAACTCTGGCAGTGACAGCCACGGTAGCAGGCGGTACAGCGGCAGAAACGGCTTACACCGATACGGCGCTGACCTTTACGAATGACATTACCTCCGTTAAGGTCAGCAAGGTGGATGCGACGACTCTGGAAGAGCTTGCCGGCGCGACGATCCAGATCCTGGATAAAGACGGCAACGTGGTTGACGAGTGGGTTTCCACAACAGAGACACACGAGACGACCGGTCTGGTACCTGGAGAGACCTATACGCTCCATGAGACTGCGGCTCCGAACGGATATGATATCACAGCGGATACGACGTTCATACTGAACGAGGACGGCACGATTGACACAGGCAGCACAACAGCAGCAATCAGCAGCGATGGCGTACTGTTCGTGAAGGATACGATGACTGTCAGCGAAACGGCGGAGATCTCGGTAACGAAGAATCTGCAGCAGGACAATGGCGACGAGCTGTTCGCGGTGGATGATACGTACTACGCAGGCCTGTATACGGACGCAGAGTGCACGAACCTGTACGCAATGAAGGCGATCGAGTTTAAGAATGCTTCTGCTTCGACCGTAGTATTTACGGATTTGGAAATTGGCAGAACCTATTACATCGCAGAGTGCGACGAGAACGGAACGGCTCTTGTTTCCGGAATTGAAGTGCTGGCGGACGGCACGAAGTACGCGCCGAACTTTGGCGACAATGCGGTGACGACGACCGTGACCGTAACGGATGGCAGCCAGACAGTGGTGACATTCACGAACGAGTTCTACACGATGCCGAAGAATTACTATAAAGAAGGTACGCTGACCATTACCAAGAAGCTGCTTGGCGCGGACGGTTCGGCATTGAATTCGAATGAGACGTTCTACGCAGGCATCTTTACGGATGCGTCCTACACAACACTGGCGGCGACGACAGGTGATGCGAACGTGACAGGTGTGGATCAGAATATTGTGGCCCTCAGCCTTGGCGGCAACTCTGAAGTGAGTGCGACCGTGGGCGTATCCATCGGCAGCGGCGATACGGTTACTCTCTACGTGACCGAGGTAGACGCGGACGGCAACCCGGTAGATGGCGCGGAAGGATTCGCCTACACGGTGACCATGGATGGTTCCGTAGTAACGCTGGATGAGACGAACACCACCGCAAGCGTGACGATCACGAATCAGGAGATCGAAGAGACCTCAGAGGAAGAATCCGAAGAAGTATCTGAAGAATCCGAGACCGAGACCACAGCGGTGCAGACCGGAGATGAAACCCCGATCCTGCCGTACATGCTGGTAATGCTGGCGGCGCTGCTGGTAATGCTGGCCGGAGTCCTTGAGAGAAAGAGAAGAAACGCGTAGCTTTGAAGGCGCCAGGACGCAAGGACAGCAGCGATGAAATGAATGCAAAGCATTTGTTTCGGAACTGACAATACAGGATAATAGTCAGAACGATGTGAAAAATCAGATTGCCCGGTCATGAAAAAGATGACCGGGCAATTCACTGTTTTCGCATTGCGAATCAAGTACGAAAACGGATTGGTGTAAACGGAATCAGGATCAGCAGATGTTTATCACGTATTTCCAGCAGCATCCTTTTCTTTGCGGCGGGATTCCCGCAGCTCGCGGAAAAAGCCGGAAAGCATCGTACTGCATTCCTCTTCGAGGATGCCGTGCTCCATGATGACCTGATGATTGAATTCTTTCATATCGAGGAGATTCAGAATGGAACCGGCACAGCCAGCCTTGGGATTCATGGCGCCGATGACAGCCCGTGTGATACGTGACTGGACGATCGCTCCGGCGCACATCTGGCACGGCTCGAGGGTGATGTAGATCGTGCATCTTTCAAGACGCCAGTCGCCCAGCTTTTTACTGGCTTTGCGGATTGCGTTGATTTCGGCGTGGGAGGTGGTATTTTTGTCGGTGTTGCGGCGGTTGTAGCCGCGCGCAATGATCTGGTCTTCACAGACGATGACGCAGCCAATCGGCACCTCGCGAAGTGCGTACGCTTTTTTGGCCTGGCGAAGCGCCTCTTTCATGTATTTCTCATCTGTAGTCATTAGGAACCTCATTTATTATAAAAAAACAGCGCAGACAAGAAAACGGTTCATGAAAAAATGAATCGTTCCATCTGGCGCAGGTCTGACCGAATTCGCTTTATATTTATATAGAAACAAAGATCCGTGCGCCTCGCTTCGAACGCCTGCCACAGACGTTACCCTGACAGTTAACTCAGCCCAGGCTGCCTTACGGCACCCAGGTGGCTCCGCTTAGTGCTGCTCCGTTCCCGACCTGACACGGTTCACGGATTCCTGCCGCGCAGGACCCAGACGTCAACATCACTTATCAGGGGCAGCTCCACAACAAAACGCCCTCGGTTCGGCATCACCCCTGCTGTAGCGGATTGCAGGTACAGGGCACCGCTATCTCCCCGGCTGCACGGACTCCCTCACTATACAGGTTTCGCGGAGATTTGTCAAGAAGTGAAAATGAGCTTTCGGAAAACGCCTGAAAAAGAATCCATTCCTTTCGGATAAATATGGGAAAAGAAATTCACAGGCTAAAATCCATGTAAAATATGTCAAACTAAGGTTATTTTAAGAAAGAAATATTTGCGCACAGTGCACAGATATGCTATAGTTTTTTCAGGCCTGTCACATCTGTTCGATATATGGAAAAAGTGCAAAAGAACAGAACGAAAAAATGTTTTCCGTGAATAGTAAACGGCAGGTACTCGTGCGGCTGTTCAGAACAGCGAATGGAAAGAACGCTTTCATTGAAAGGTTTATGCTGATTTCATTGAATGGCTTGTGCCGATTCGTTTGAATTGCTGCAAAATCAGGAGGATTTTATGAGAGAGAAGGTTATGAGAAAGAACGCTATGAGAAAGAACACTATGAGAAAGAACACTTTAAAAGGAATGGCTTTTTCGCTTGCGGCTGCGGTGATGCTCGTGCCGACAGCGGCTTCCGCGCAGGATGATGTGACGGAGGAACTGAATCAGATTCTGGAGGCACAGTTTTCTGCGGAAGCAGAGTCGGTGCTGGGAGATTATCTTGGACTGGATGCACTCTCGGAAGCGTTTGCGGCGAACGGAATGCAGATACAGGCGCAGCTGGGACTGACAGAGGAGGCCGGAGCGCTGCTGGAAGGTACGCTGCCGGAGGATGCGTATCTGAGCTTTGGATTCCAGCAGGATCCGAACGCGAAGCAGTGGCTTTTGTCGCTTGGAGCAGGACTTGAGGATGAGAGCCTGCTGGATGTTTCTCTTTATGGGGATGAAGAGCTGCTGGCGCTGTCACTGCCGCAGTTTTACAGCGGAGCGCTTGGACTTCGTGCGGGCAGCTTTTTAGAGCAGTATAATGCCTCAGCACTTAAGGAATATCTGGAACTGGGCGATCTGGGGATTGATGATTTCGAGATGAGCTTTTATCCGGAGGATACCGGCGCAGATGCGGAGGAAGGCTCTCTGGAAGCGGAGCTTTCAGATACTGTGCAGCAGGCGCTGGATGAATTTGAAGCAGGGCTTTCTGTGACTAAGAGCGAGGCAGAAGACGGGGTGACCTATACCGCAGTGATCGAGACAGACGCGGTGCTGGATCTTTACGCAGTGATCTGGGATGAATATCTGGATATCCTCGATGAAATGGGGATTCTGGATCTGTATATGACCGGGCTTTCTTCTTCTTATTCGACAGAGGACATGGATCTGGAGGAAGTGATGGAGGAAGCGCTGGATGAAATGTCCGCGATGATGGGAGAAGAAGGGATTATGACCTTCTATGTACAGGATGACCTGCTTCAGAGCATTACGTATCAGATTGACATCTATGAGGAGGAAGTATACGCTGAACTCGATGATATGAGTGCGGACGCGGAGGATTCTTCGGAGCTGACAGGAAGCGAGCTGATGGCGGAGGGTGATGATATTGCGGCTCCGGAAGAGACCGAGGAAGTCGGCACATCAGCGGAAGAGGCATCCGATCCGGAAGGAACGGACACGACTGCGGAAGGGCCGGTCGGATTTATGATCTTTTCTTACGTGCTGGATGATCCCACACATCCGGACGATGCATTCACACTGCAGTTCTATGCAGAAGGATATGATACGGGAAATGTTGGTATGATCCAGATCTGTAAGCAGACCGAACAGACGGATACTGTGACGGAGGCGACGATTTCCGTGACTGTGACGGAAGACGATGAGGTTATGTATGAAGATACCGTGTACCGGATCAGCTTTGATTCCGCGACCGGCGAGCTGGATATGACGGCTGGTGTGACGGATCCGGATTCCGGGGAATTTGCCGGACTGAAGATGACGAGCGTGTTCCATGACGTAGTGCCGGGCAGCTCGTTTGGCTGGACGCTCGAGGAACTGTCAATCGTAGCGGAGGACGAGTCCATCGGCCTTACCGGTGAGCTTTCCGTGCAGGCGGATCCGGGTACCATCGAGGAGTCCGATACGGCCATGATCTTTGAAGCGGACGAGGATGAGATCAATAACATAATCGTGGAGATCTATCTGAATGCCATGACCTGGGCGGAAGAGGCGCAGAACGCCTGGTACGAAGCTCTCGGCATCGAGCCGGAGACCGAAGACGATTATTATGATTACTACGGATATGACGATGATGATTACTGGTACGGTGACGACAGCGACGATGGCTACTGGTACGGTGACGACAGCGATGACGATTACTGGTATGACTATGAGACACAGACGGAGTCGGTGGTACCTGACGGAGTGTCAGCCTGATGAACTGACTGCACCAGACGGCCTCATATCAGGCAGCCCCATGAATCAGGTGGCTGCGAAAATGTGGGTGCTATGATACCGGTAAGATGCTGTGTCGGTCAGGGAAGATGCGCCCCCTGCCCTGCCAGACGGTTCAGCAGGTCATCGAGGGAACTGGTTTCTTCGGTGCTGCCTGAGTCTGAATTGTCTGTGTTTCTGGCTGAATCTGAGTTTTTTCTTCTGAATTTTTTTCTGCGTCGGAGAGATCCTCCGGCGCATTTTTTTCGTTCACGCCATTATCATCAATTTCTTCTTCATTTTTGACCTCATTTCTGATCGCATTTTCATCGCTGCTATCGTTCTCGTTTTTCGTTTCAGACTTGCTTTCCGATTCCGATTCGCGTTCTGTTTCTGATTCGTTTTCTGTTCCACTCTCCGGCAGAAGCTGATCCAGGATATCCTGATAGATCAGAGTTTCTTCAGTCTCGGTCTCCTGCTCTGTACCGGCTTCTGTTAAATCTTCCGTTTCTGTTTCAGGCTCTGGAAGGTGTACGGAACAGGTCTCCGTCGGTTCTGTGCCTTCGGCAAAATATTCTGTATAGGTGGAAGGACAGTTATCCTGTGCGGGAAGATGCGATTCCGCGCACAGTTCGACTTCGACAATCTCTTCCGGCTGCGTAAATTCACCGATGGGAAGTCCGGTATGCACCCGCTCCATGACGGAGGTCCAGAGGACGCGGCTGTAGGAGTGCCCGATGGAATCTGAAGGCAGAGACTGGTTGTTGTCGTAGCCGCCCCAGACGCAGCAGGTATAATATGGTGTATAACCAACAAACCAGATATCCTTGTAGCCCGAAGTCGTGCCGGTCTTCCCGGCGACCGGCTGCCCGGCGGCGGAAACGGTGCCATAAGCAGTGCCGTCGGCGGAGGAGACGACGTCTTCCATCGCGCTGGTAAGAAGGTACGCGGTGCTTGCTTTCAGGACGCGGGTGAAGCTGCCGAAGGCTTCCTCGTCGGGATCCGTGTCTGTAGATGCGGAGGCTGACCGCCCGCTTGCGTCAAGCAAAGTATTCCCGTTGCGGTCAAGGATTTTGGTGAAAAACAGCGGTTCGCCGTACAGTCCGCCGTTGGCGATGGAAGCATAGGCGGCGCAGAGTTCCAGGTTGGTCACGCCGTTGGTGATGCCGCCGAGTGCGAGCGGCTGGATGACGTCGGTGGAGCCGTCAGAGGATTCCCGGTCGTCGACAAGCGTTGATATGCCGAGATTTTCCGCGTAAGTGAAACCAAGGCGGGGTGTGATTTCCGTAATGCAGCGGACGGCAACGACATTGATGGAGCGGGTGATCGCCTCGCGAATGGTGACGGTGCCGGAATAGTCGTTTACATCCCAGTTGCTGACAGCCGTGCCATCTTCGTACTCGAACGGTTCATTTTCATAAAGCGTGGCGAGTGTCTGACCGGCTGCGTCGAGTGCCGGCGCGTATGCAGTCAGGATCTTGAACGTGGAGCCGGGCTGGCGGGTCGTGCCGGTCGCGCGGTTCAGTGTCAGGCTGGCGGTCTTTTCTCCGCGCCCGCCCACAATGGCGCGCACGAAACCGGTCTCCTGCTCGATCAGGACAAGGGAAGCCTGCGGCTGCAAAGTGAGCGCATCGTCCACGCCATACTGTGTCCCTTCCGGGAAATTGGACGGATTCGCAAATTCCTCATCGCAGATTTCCTGCAGCGCGGCATCCTGCGCAGAGTAAATACGCAGACCGCCGCTGTACACAGCCTGCGCGGCCTGATCCTGGGAATAATTCAGCTCCGACATCAGCAGTTCCGTGACCTGCTCAATCAGCGCGTCCTCGTAATACGAATAGACCGAGTCGGCCTCCCAGGTCTCATTGTATGTGCTGATGCGCAGATAAACGTCATCCGAGAGTGCCTCCATCCGCTCCTCATGGGAGATATAGCCCTGTTCTTCCATATAGCGCAGCACCAGACGCTGCCGCGTCTGATTTGCATCCGGGTAATCGATCGGGTTGTAGCCGGTGGGATTCTGCGGGATGGCCGCAAGAACCGCGCACTCGGAAAGTGTCAGTTCGGAGACATCCTTTCCGAAATAACGCTGCGCCGCTGCTTCGACACCGTAGCAGCCGGCTCCGAAATTGATCGTATTCAGATAATCCTCCAGTATTTCTTCCTTGGAAAGCTGCTTTTCGAGCTGCACGGCGAGATACTGCTCCTGCACCTTACGGGCAAAACGATCCGCGAATGAATTCTCTTCGGTCCAGTCTGTGAAGACGTTGTTTTTAATCAGCTGCTGCGTGATCGTGCTGGCGCCTTCGGAAAAAGAACCGCTCGTAATTCCCCGCCAGAGGGCGCGCGCGATGCCGCGCAGATCAATTCCGCCGTGCTCATAAAAGCGGGAATCTTCGATGGCAATGATGGCGTTCTGCAGATTTTCCGGAATCTCGGTAAGCGAGACGATGTCGCGGTTGGACTCAGACAAAGAAAGACGACGAAGATAGTTGCCCTCTTCATCACAGATCCAGGTCGCTGAGGCGGATGGCGAGACATCAATGGAGTCAATATCCGGCGCGGCCGCGATCAGCCGCCAGACGATAAGAATAAAAATAAGAATCAGCGCGGCCAGTGCCACGCCGATGCCAATCCCCAGCTTTTTCCAGGGCAGATTCTGCAGCCTTTTCAGACCGCGGCGGACGCACTCCGGAAACCCGGAAGCCTTTGTGCGGTTTTCTGTTTTGTCTTCATGTTCAGTCTTATTTTCATTCATAGAAAGCGGATCCTTTCCGGCTCGCAGTGCAGTTATTTTGCAATACAGTGTTTCCCAAAAGGAGCTTTTCTATACAGTTTTAAATGTCACTGTTTTTTGACAAAGAAAAAGAAAGCTGGTTTTTCCAGTGGAAAGGTTAGAATGGCTGTGGTATACTATAAAATATATATCAAAAAGTGGTTATTATGTAATTGATTGGAACAGTTATATTAAGTATACACAGGAAAGGAGAATTAATATGACCGTAATGGCAGCGACAGTAAATGAGATGCTTGACACTTTAGAGGAAGAAGACTATACAGCAGCGGTTCGATATATAGAATTTCTCTCTGTTTCCAGAATAAATAAAAAAAACATGGAGAGCAAACAGGCATTGAAAGAAATGCAGGCCTTATTTGCAGATGATAAGGGATGGGATTCAGAGGATGCTATGTTAACGGATATGGCGGAATTCAGGAGAGGACGAACGAACCGATGAAAATATTGTTGGATACAAATGTATTAATTTCGGCGTTTGTTTTTGGCGGAAAAGCTGGCGAGTTGCTTTCAAAGCTGTTCGATTCTGAGCATGAGCTTTATATTACGCAATATATTGATCAGGAATTTAAAGAAAAACTTTATCTTAAATGGCCGGATAAGGCAGAAAAAGCGTATTTATTATTTCATAAGATGGCGTTTCATTTTTGCGACAGTACAGATCAGATACTTGGCGAATTGAGGGATCGGAAAGATGTTCCTGTGTTAAGTGATGCCATTTATCATGGAATAGATTTAATCCTGTCGGGAGATAAAGACTTCCTTGAAGCAGATTTACAGCATCCGATGGTCTATTCTCCTAAAATGATGTATGATTTTTTACAGGGCAAATCATAACAGACAGGATAGCAGAACGCCGTGAATGGAGAGACAAATGAAGATTGTTTATCAGGGCGGCGAAGCCGAGATCGTGGAAAAGAAATCCCGCTTTATCGCGACCGTGCGTTCGGTAAAGAGCGAGGAAGAAGCCTTGGACTTTATCGCTGCCACAAAGAAAAAATACTGGGATGCCCGGCACAACTGCTTCGCCTACGTGGTGGGGGAGCGCCATGAGCTGCAGCGCTGCAGTGACGACGGAGAGCCGCAGGGTACGGCAGGACGGCCGATGCTGGAGGTACTCCTTGGCGCAGATGTGCATAATGTAGTTGTAGTCGTCACGCGCTATTTCGGCGGTGTTCTTCTCGGGACGGGCGGTCTGGTGCGCGCATATTCCAGGTCCGTGCAGGAGGGGCTGAAGAGCAGTGCGGTCATCGAACGGCAGGAAGGTGTCCGTCTGGCAATAAAGACAGATTACACCGGCATCGGGAAGATCCAGTATCTGCTGGGGCAGCGCGGGCTGCCAACTCTGGGTTCGGAGTATACGGATACCGTTTTGATCCGCACTGTGGTGCCTAAAGAGCAGGCGGAGGCTCTGCGGGACGCCGTGACCGAGGCGACTGCAGGGAAGGCACAGTTTCCGGAGGAAGAGGCGGTCAGCTACGCGGTGATGGAAGGCGAACTGATTTTATTTTGAAAATATGTAACTATTCAATATGATATCTCGTATTTGCAATGAAGCAAGGAACGATTGCTTTTTATAATAGATCGTGCCCGCAAAACGGGCATGAGAGTTTAGAAACAGAGGCGTTTGATCATGGAAGAGAATAAAAACTGCCGCGCCTCCATCGGTGTGTTTGACTCCGGTGTGGGCGGCCTGACCGTGGCGCGGGAAATTATGAGAAATCTGCCGAAGGAGCACATCGTCTATTTTGGAGACACGGCGCGTGTGCCGTACGGAAGCAAATCGAAGGACACGATCGTTCGCTATTCGCGGCAGATCATTCATTTTTTGCGGACACAGGACGTCAAGGCGATCGTGATCGCGTGCAATACGGCGAGCGCTCTGGCACTGGATACGGTGGAACAGGAGCTGGACATTCCGATTATCGGTGTGATCCGTCCGGGCGCGCGCGTGGCGGTGACTGCGACAAAGAATCACAGGATCGGCGTGATTGGGACGGAGAGTACGATCAACAGCCATATGTACCGGAAGCTGATCGGTGAGGCGGACCCGTCGATTACGGTCTATGAAAAGGCCTGCCCGCTGTTCTGCCCGCTGGTGGAAGAGGGCTGGCTGAAGGATCCGGTCACAAAGGAGGTAGCGCGGCGCTATCTGGATGAACTGCTGGAGAAAGACATCGACAGCCTTATCCTTGGCTGCACACACTATCCGCTTCTGCGCTCCCTGATCCGCGAGCTGGTCGGCGATGCGGTGATTCTGGTGAACCCGGCCTATGAGACGGCAAAGGAGCTGGGAGAGCTGCTGGCGCGCGAACATCTGGAGAATCCGGATGAACCTGCAGATCCGCCCGCGACGGAGCCGTACCGCTTTTTCGTCAGCGACATGGCGGATAAATTCGGGCATTTTGCGAATTCCATCCTGCCTTACGACATTGAGACGATTAAAAAAATTAATATTGAGGAATATTAGATGACACGAGACATACTGATCAGTATAAAGGGACTGTACAGCGTCAGAGATGAGGAAACGCCCCCTCGCGAAAGCTCGGCGGCAGGTCGCACCGCCCATGCAGAAAACGCTGCTCGTTTGGGCGGCGCTGCGGAAGGCAACTCGGATGATTCGGTGGAAGTCTTCAGTCCCGGAAAATACTATTTCCGCAACGGAAAGCATTATGTAGAATATGAAGAACCGGAAGACGATGATATTTCGGAGGCCGGCGATATGCCGGACGGGACATCCGGGACCGCAGGCGCCCGCGGCGGTGATATCAAGACCCGTATCACACTGCGCGGCCGCCGGCTCGAGGTAATCCGCAAAGGCATCGTCAACACCAAAATGGTCTTCGAGGAAGGTGTAAAAAACACCTGCTGGTATGACACAGTCGCCGGGAGCTTGCTCATGGGGATCGATGTCAAAAAGATGCAGATTACCGAGAGCGAGGAACTGATCGAGATTCTCGTGGACTATGCTCTGGAAGCCAATTATGAGCATCTGACGGACAACAGCATCCGCATCCGGATTATGGCGAAGGACAGCGGGCTGTTCCATCTGGTGTAAGATTTTAATCAGTTCAGTACAGCAGGCCACAGTCTCCGCTCCGCTTCGGTCCGCGCTAACCGAACGTCCACTGGACGTTCAGCGCCGCCTGCTATGCTGAACTGGTGTCAAAAGTAATCCGAAAAGTATGGCTTCTCCGCCGGAATCAGCCGCTCCAGCCAGGTCAGCATATAGTATTCCGTCTGAATCTTTTCGTGTTCATACAGATAGCTGGGGCGCTTGTACCCCATCAGCATGGTCGTCAGAGTATTGACGGTCAGCTCCACCACATTGATGGACTGGTTGTCGTCTACTTTTTCACAGACGGTCTCTCCGTCATGCCAGAAGACCAGATAATCGCCCTCATTCCAGGGAGCCATCTGATCGTGTACCCGGAAGTGGATTTTTAAATCCTCCTGTTTGATCTGGTAAGGATAGTCCCGCAGAAAATCCTCCACGTTGATGATCCGCGCCATAATATACGGAGAAATCGTCTCTACGATCTCGCTGTCCTCCAGAAGGTAAGCCAGCGTCTCACCTGAATAGTTCGCGCCCTTGACTTCATTAATCATGGAAAAATGCGCGCTGATGTAATTCCACAGCCCGTGATTTGCCTCGATATTCAGGTAAACCATTTCTTTAATATAAAATACATCGTTTGCAATATAATAGACAACATAACCAAGCGGCTTATGTTCTTTGCTGTAATAAACGGCCGCAATCATATCCTCGTTATCCCAGCGCCAGTATTCTTCCCAGGACAGCTCGTCGCGGATCAGCGCTCCATGCTGCTGCAGCGCGAAATAAGAGTGTACGTTGTGGTAATCCTCCGAATCCAGGCTGACGCGCTCCACCATGCCTTCTACCGGATGCGGCTTCGGCAGCTGCGTATCCTTGATGGTAAAGGTGAGCTTGTCAGAAACGAGCTCCCAGCCCATTTTGCGGTAAAACGGAATCGAATAGGGATACAGAAATGAGATCGGCATTTTCTGCCGGTGCATATAATCCAGGACACGCCGCATCAGCGCATGGATCAGGCCGCGTCCGGTATATTCGGGATAGGTCGCCACGCCGGTAATGCCGCCCATATCCATGATCTCGTCGTAGACATTGACTCTCATGGAGTAAACGACGATCATGGACGCAAGCCTGTCCTTGTAAAACCATCCCAGTACATAGGCTTCTTCCAGCATGGGGCGTTTTGCGGATTTGATTTCCTCCGGCTTCCATCCGGTCTGAAACAGGTCATAGGAGGTGACCTGAAACGCATACTGCAAAAGAGCGTTGAACTGCTCCAGATCGCCTTTGTCCAGTTCCCGCATGCGGAAATCTCCGTTGACTTCCAGATAATGATGCTGATCCGGAGTATCTCCGAATCGGGATTTTCTTTTGGCCATATTTACACCTGTCGCTTTCTTTCGCTTTTTGATCTGCGCCCGCTAAGCGGGCATGGAGGTTAATTTGAATTATCTGTCCGCAAGGGGCAGGATCCTGTCTTTAACTGATCAGCAGCTGCGCCAGCAGCCGGGCTGTCGGTAAAATCGCGCTGGTATCGACGCAGAAGCCCGGATGGTGGATAGGATGCCCGACTCCGGTACCGATTCTTATGTAGCAGCCGGGGATGCCTTTGCCTGCCGTATTGATATCTTCTGTGCAACCTGCCGCTGAACGCATGTGAGGCGGCGCTTCAAGATAAAACGCAAAATCATCGCCGCTCATGGAGCTTTCGGGCGGAACGACTTCCATGCCCAGACGGAGGGCGGTATCCTCACAGATGTTTGCCATCGCGCCATCGTTGTATGTAGCCGGCGGTCCCGGCGTCCATACGACTTCGGCGGAGGCGCCGTAAGCAGCCGCTGTGCGCTCCGCGATTTCCCGGACCCTGCGTTCGTACAAAGCGCGGTCTTCCCGGTTCAGAGTGCGGACCGTTCCTTCCAGCTCCGCTTCCGAAGGAATGACATTCCAGGTCGTTCCGCCGGAAATCCGGGTGACGCTTAAGAGCGAGGGATGCATGGCATTCACATTGCGGCTGACGATTGACTGCAGACCTTGCACGATCGCCGAAGCGGCGAGAATGGGATCCACACCGTCGTCGGGATGCGCTCCGTGGCAGCCAACGCCCGTGACCCGGATCTCAAACCGGTCCACCGCCGCCGTCACATAGCCTTCCCCGACGCTGACGACATTCACCGCGTTGGAAGGATCCGCGTGGAAGCCCCAGATGCAGGGCACATCATCCAGAGCGCCGCTCTCCAGGACCTTCACCGCACCGTGCGACTCTTCCTCGGCCGGCTGAAAAAGAAACTTCACTGTGCCGGAAAATTCATCCCTGTGTTCCTGCAGAAGGATTGCTGCCCCGATCCCCGCGGTGATGTGGTAGTCGTGACCGCAGGCATGCATATGTCCGGGGATTTCCGAGCGGTAGTCGAGATCAGTCTGCTCAGTGACAGGAAGTGCGTCAATATCGCAGCGCAGCGCGGCGCGGGTCCTGTCGCCGCTGCCTGTATTTCTGCCTGTATTCGCTTTTTCGTATGCTTCTTCATCTGTATTTTCAATCGAATTCAAATCCGCAGAAAGTCCGCCCTGGCCGTTTGTATGTATGTTTGCGTCTTTGTCCGGACGACGCGTCCCCCGTACCACGGCGACCAGCCCTGTTTCCAGCGGATAAGGCAGAATTTCAATGCCTGCCTCTGTCAGCAGCTCCCGGATCTTTGCCGTGGTCTGTACTTCCTCATAAGGCATCTCCGGATGTCGGTGAAACCATTTGAAATTTTCGATTAAATATTGTTCAAAATTCTTCATCGCTATTATCATCCTCCTGCCACAATTTGTTTTCTGATTTTTTCTGATAGCTTCCGGCAGTGTTACAGGTCACACCTGGGTCACAGCACTACATGTCGAGACATGTTGCGTGGCCGGGGTGTGACCAATAACCCGGTCGGTTTATCCGATCAGTTTCCTCCGTTCGGATCCAGCGCGTCCCTCAATGCGTCGCCAATAAAGTTGATCGACATCACGATCACAACGATCAGCAGTCCCGGCGGGATCCAGAGCCAGGGCTTGGACGTCAGCACGGTCAGGGACTGTGCGCCGTTCAGCATGTTTCCAAGGCTCGGAGTGGGCGGCTGTACGCCCTGCCCCAGGAAGCTTAATGCCGCTTCATCTAGGATGGAAAGAGCCAGCACAGAGGTCGCGTAGACCAGGATAGGAGCCGCTGTATTCGGCAGGATTTCCGAAAAAAGGATATGCCGAAGCGGCATTCCGGCCACGATATTTCCCTTTATAAAATTGGTCTCTCGTAAATTCAGGACATTGCTGCGCACCAGTCTGGCGACACCCGGCCAGTCTACAAATCCCAGGATCAGGATGATGTTCCAGAGGCCCGGCTTGAAAATGGCCGCCGCGACAAGCACCAGAAGAATGTACGGAAAGGACATCACCATATCCGTAAAACGCATGATCACCATATCCGCAATTCCGCCGAAATATCCGGCGATCAGCCCCAGAATGACGCCGATCACGGTGGAGATCAGCGTCGCCATCACGCCGACCAGCAGCGAAATGCGCGTAGCGTACAGCAGTCTGCTTAACATATCCCGGCCGATCTGATCCGTTCCCAGCCAGAATTCCCATGAGGGCGGCTGCGAAAAGCCGCCCACGATCGCTGTGGGGTCGTAGGGCGCGATCACCGGAGCGAGAAGCGCGGCAATCGTAATGACCGCCAGGATCACCAGACTGACCGTTGCCAGGTGATGATGCTTAAAACGGCGCCAGACGGTCTGCAGGTAGCTTTCGCTGTGCAGGTTTTTCTCATGACCGCTTTTGACATTCCCGGCCCGTGAACCGCCGGATCCTTTGCCAGAAGCATCCGCGGCCGGGCTGAACTTTTTCCTGTATTGATTATTTCTGAAAATTCCCATGCTTTCCCCTTAATCGAGCTGAATGGTAGGATCCGCCAGCACATACAAAATATCCGTCAACAGATTTGCGACCAGAACGACGACCGCCGACAGCAGACATACGCCCATGATCACCGGGTAATCCCGGTTGCTGATGGCACTCATGGTCATCAGCCCCAGCCCGGGCCAGGAAAACACCTGTTCAATGATGATCGATCCGCCGAACAGCACCGGAATCTCCATGCCGATCACGGTAATAATGGGCAGCAGCGCATTGCGCAGGGCATGTTTGTTGATGACACGAAAATGCCCGATTCCCTTGGCTTTTGCCGTCCGAAGATAATCCTGCTGCAGGATTTCCAGCACCGCACTGCGGATATAGCGGATGGTGCTTCCGGCCATGGAGAACGAGAGCACGATCACCGGCATGATCATATGCCGTATCACGTCCACCGCACCGCCGTCGGTTCCCAGAGTCGTCATGCCGCTGGACGGAAGCCATCCAAGCTTAATCGTAAAAACATAAACCAACAGCAGGGAAAGAAAAAATCCCGGTATGCTGCTTCCTAAAAAGGATACCGTCACGACCGTGTAATCCCCTTTGGAATACTGATGTACTGCACTGTAAATACCGGCCGGAACAGAGAAGAGCAGGCTGACGATCAGCGACACGCCCATCAAAAGCAGCGTTGGCGGAAGGTGGCTTGCGATCATGGAGCTCACCGACTGGTAGGACTTGATGGAGTAGCCCAGGTTGCCCTGCAGGATCTGCCCCAGCCAGACAAAATACTGAATATAAAAGGGCTTGTCCAGCCCGAGAGAGATTGCTTTTGCCTGCACCGCCGCTTCTGAGACACGCGGTCCCTGCAGCATTTCCAGAGGACTTCCGGCCAGACACATAATGCCGTAATCAATCAGTGTGATGCCGAAGAGGACCGGAATCGCAATTAAAATACGCTTTAAAATATATTTACCCATGCGCTTCCTCCTCCTGCATAGTTTCCCCTGCCGCAGCATCCACTGCGTTTCGTGCTGCTTCAGGAACGGTGGCACCCGCTGGGTTGGTGGAATTCATTCTATTCTGCATGTGCTCCAGCATCATTGGACATGCTACTTTGTGAATATCCGTTGTGTGCTCATTTCCGGCATAAATCTGCTCTGCCCTGAAAACAGATCGAGCGGGCAGCTGCTCCAGCGTCGGTTCCTCCTGCGCACACGCGTCTGTGGCATAAGGGCAGCGATTGTGAAAACGGCAGCCGTCCGGCGGGTTGGTATTGCTGCCGACCTCTCCCTGCAGAAGCCGTCGTTCTTTATCCTTTTGCGCCGGATCCGGCACCGGAACCGCCTCCAGCAGCGCTTTCGTATACGGATGGACAGGGTGGCGGAATACCTCTTTGGCTTCGCCGATCTCCACGATCTTCCCCAGATACATCACGGCAATCTGATTGCTGACATAATTGACCGCGCCCAGCCCGTGCCCCACAAACAGAAGCGTCAGATCCAGTTCTTTCTGCAATTCCCGCAGCAGGTTCAGGATCTGGGCCTGGATCGACACGTCCAGAGCGCTGACCGGCTCGTCGCAGACGATAAATTCCGGATTCAGAGAGAGTGCTTTGGCAATGGCGATGCGCTGCCTCTGCCCGCCGGAAAATTCATGCGGATAGCGGCCAAGCACCGTTTTCGGAAGGCCGACCATATCCAGAAGCTTCAGGATATCCTGCTCGACGGAAGCCTTTGTGGAAATGTGATGGTACAGCATGGGCTGCGAGAGTATTTCAAAAATATGTTTTCGCGGATTCAAAGAAGAGTAGGGATCCTGAAAAACCATCTGCAGCTTTGTCCGGATCTGCCGCAGCTGCTTCTTATCCTTTCGGATCGCCTCCAGATCGCAGCCATTATAACAGATCGTGCCCGCGGTGGGAGTCTCCAGACCGACCAGCTGCCGGCCGATGGTGGATTTCCCGCAGCCGGATTCCCCTACAAGCCCCAGCGTCTGTCCCTTTGGAATCGAAAAACTGACGCCGTCCACCGCCCTGATATGGCCTGTCGTATGCGTAATGACGCCGCCCTTGATGGGGTAATATTTTTTGAGGTCGCGCACCTCGATCAGGGGTATGCTTTTTTCATCTGTCATGTCGCGTCATCCCCCTTTACTTTCTTCTGGTCTGCAGTGTTATTCTTATATATTGCAGCGCTGTCTTTACATTTCACGGTGCTGTTCTCATAAGTTCCAGAGACATTTCTATATATTGCAGTGGCATCCTCATGAACAGCAGCATGATTCGCACACGCATCGGAGCGCTTATTGCGCATCACACTTTCATTTTCATGCGCCACAATACATCTGGCGGTATGATCGCCGCCAAAATCGTAATTCCCCTGCGGTTGGCTGCATTTCTCGCATACACACGGGCAGCGGTCCGCAAAACGACATCCGGTGATACCGTCGTAGCTCTCCGGTACCATGCCGGGGATGGCCACAAGCTGCCGGTCAGCGTCGTCCAGTATCGTAGGCACCGTATTCAGAAGCGCCTGCGTATAAGGGTGTTTTGGCTGCGCAAAAAGCTCTTTTGCGTCCGCCTCTTCAATGATCTGTCCCGCGTACATCACGAGCACCCGGTCCGCCGTATTGGCCACCAGGCCGATGTCGTGGGTGATCAGGATCATGGCCATGCCTTTTTCCCGCTGCAGGTCCCGCAAAAGGTTCATGATCTGCGCCTGTATCGTCACATCCAGCGCTGTGGTGGGTTCGTCCGCGATCAGCAGCTTCGGATTGCAGGAGAGAGCCATGGCGATCATCACTCTCTGCCGCATCCCGCCCGACAGCGTATGCGGATATTTCCGGAGCATACTTTCCGGGTCCGGCATCCCCACTTTTGCAAGCAGATCAATGGCGCGCTGCCGTGCCTCCTCCTTGGGAAGGTGCATATGGATGCGGATGCTCTCCGTGATCTGGCTGCCTACGGTAAAGACAGGATTCAGGGACGTGAGCGGATCCTGAAAAATCATCGTCAGCTCATCTCCCCGGATCCGATCCAGTTCCTTCTCGCTCATGGAAAGAAGATTTTTAGCGGTTCCGCATCGCGAAGCGATTTTTGCATCGGAACCGCGATCTGCCCTCGCCGGGGGGCATCCTCGCCCTGCGGGCGGGATATCCGCCGAACATTGGTGAGGGGGCGTTTCCATAGTGTCAAAGAGGACAGAGCCGTCAACGACGGCCCCGCCCTTTCCTAATAATCCCATTATTGATAATGAAGTGACACTTTTCCCGCAGCCTGATTCGCCTACAATGCAGACGACCTCCCCGGGGTCCACGTGAAAGCTCACGTGGTCAACACTGACAGTTCTGCCGTAATCTCCGGTGAAGACCGTGGTCAGATCCTTTACTTCAAGCAAATGCGGCAATTTATGTGCCCTCCTGCGTAATATTATTCAGAAACGTCCCAGTTCTGTACGTCATTAAAGAAACCGTACACGGTAGGCTCCGCGCCGATCACGCGGTTGTTTACCGCGCCCATCGAGCTGATCACGTAAGCGGAGAACATCGGGACATCCTCCTGCACGATGCGGTCCACGATCGCATAATCCGCTGTCAGCTGCTCGATATCCGTCGTGGTCTGAGTGTCATCCAGAGCCGCGTTGATCTCATCATTCACGTAGCCGGTCCAGCTTCCCTCGCCGGATAACAGCCATGCGACATCCGGATACGGATCTACCGGTGCATAGGTGTACTGCACAGCCATTATATCATAATCTGTGGTTCCTGCAATAGTCATCAGGTTGCCAAGATCAACTGTCGTGATCTCCACGTTGATGCCGACTGCCGCCCACTGCGCCGCGATCACCTGCGCGCCGTTGACAAAGGTCGTATCCTCGGCCCATACGTAGAACCGCAGAGTCTGTGAGCTGTCCCATCCGGCTTCCGCCAGAAGCTCCTGCGCTTTCTCCGGGTCATATCCCAGCGGTTCCACCGTTTCATCATAATACGGGCTGGCAGAGGAGACAAACCCGTCAATCACCTCGCCGTGGCCGCCCAGCAGCTCCTCAACCAGCATCTCGCGGTCGATCGCGTAGACAAGTGCCTGACGTACCCGTGCATCCGTCACATTTTCCGTCTGGATAAATACAGACTGGTTGGTCACCGGGTCGCCGAATACCGTAGTCACGTTCTCCAGCTGCTCGATGCTCTCATAATCTGTCTCCGGGATCGAAGTCATGGTAAGCTGCGTAATATCGATCTCTCCGGACTGCAGGCCGGCATAAATCTGGCTGCCGTCCACGATCTTGATATTCAGCTTGTCGATCTTCGGTGCGCCCTTCCAGTAATTTTCATTTGCTTCATAAGAAATATAATGATCCGCGTCATAGTCTGTCAGGAAAAACGGCCCGTTGATGACATCCGGCTGATTGAACCAGTCCGCTGTCAGCAGCTCTTCCTCGCTGAACTGCTCGATCACAGACTTCGGCAGCGCGCGGAGATATCTACCGTACGTATTGTTGAACGTCGTGAGCGACATGGAATACTTGGCGGTAAACTGAAGCGTCTTATCATCCAGCACGGTAAGCCCGGCCATCTCTGTCGCGCCTTCCTCCACGAAACCTTCATCAGAGGTGCCTTCAAACGCGTAAAGCATCAGCGTGGTATTGTTCACAATCGGGCTGGCCATGCGCAGCACCGAATACTCCAGATCGTACGCGGTCACCGGCTCGCCGTTCGACCATGTCGCTTCGTCGTCAATATGTACGATAAAATTGATATTATCCTCCGTGGTGATCGAATCCGCCAGCATATACTGGAAATTGGAATCCGCATCCAGCTCCACGAGCGGCAGGAACATCAGGTCCACCGCGTATTTATTGATTTCGGTCTGATCAATCACAAAAGGATTGATCCCGCCCAGAGAGCTGGTCACGCCAACGTTGATGATCTTCTCCTCATCATCGGATGAGGCGCCGGCGGTCGTCGCCGCCGAGGATACGAGCATCGCTCCGGCCAGAAGCAGGCTGAGCATTTTGGCTGTTTTTCTTTTCATAATGTTCTCCTCCCATAGATTGTATTCATACTGATTAGATAGGTATTGTATGAAATTATACTTGCAGATGGGTGTGTTGTCAATAGTTTTATGCCTGCTTTTGCGACCTTTTTGCGGTATTTTACCGCTATTTTACAGAGCGGCATACATGGGTATTTTACAGGCAATGGAGGGAAATTGCAAAGGAAAAATACAGCAATTTCGAAATAAATGGTGACAAAGAAAAAATTACAGGTTAAAATGTACCGGATTATGATTGCAAACGAGATGAAAAAGAGAGTACAAAAGTGATTGCAAAAGGCGAACATATGATATAGAATAAAAGTAAGGAAATCGGAGAAAACACGGAACGGGCGCGTTTACAGGTATAATACAGCAAAAGAGAGGATTTTATGGAATTGGCGAAAATCACATCGAAAGGCCAGATTACTATCCCGATAGCAATTCGACGATTACTTGGACTGAAAGACGGCGACAAAGTGTTGTTTGTTCAGGAAGGCAAGAAGGTAGTTATGATGAATGCCTCTGTAGAGGCATTGCTGGAAGCGCAGGATGCTTTTAGTGGTGTGGCAGAGGAGATGGGACTGAAAGATGAGCAGGATGTCGTGGATATGGTAAAGGATATTCGCGCGGAAAGAAGCGTAGTATGAAAAACTTACTTAATTATCAGTCAAGCGAATACGACTGCGGACCGGTCACCCTGACCAATGCCATCCGCTACTTATTTGAACGGGAGGAGATCCCTCCGGATATCATCAAAAACATCATGCTCTACTGCCTGGACTCCTGCAATGAAGCAGGCGAGGTGGGCAAACACGGCACCTCCGCGTCCGCCATGATGTTCCTGGGGAGCTGGCTCAACCAGTTCGGCGCGATCCGGAAATTCCCGATCTCCTGCGAATTCCTCTCAGGAGAGAGCGTATCCATATCGCAGAACAGTCGGATCGTCGGCGCCATCCAGCAGGGCGGGGCGGTAGTGGTGCGGCTTTTCCTTGAAGTAGACCATTATGTACTGCTGACCGGTGTCGAAGGAGAGGATGTACTCCTTTTCGACCCCTACTATGAAGAACTGGACGATGTCAATCTGGATGCGGAATATTCTCTGGAAGGCATCTCCTTCATCACCGATCAGCCAAAGAGGGCGAACCGCCGCGTCTCCATGAAGCGCATGAACAGCCATGGAAAGGACTTTTACGAGATGGGACCGGATGACCATCGGGAGGCTCTGATCATATTTAATAAGGAAAAAAAGGCTGCGCCGGAGGAGACGGTGGAATATATTATCTGAAACTCTGTAACTGTTAATTTCAAGTTTTTATAAGAGGTCAGGAAGGTGGAAGTATGCCGGAAATCAGTTTATTTTACGGAATACGTATAACAATGTACTGGAGTGATCATAATCCGCCGCATTTTCATGCGGAATATGGGAACAATCATGCGATTGTGTTAATTGAGGATGGCATTATCAGTGAGGGATATCTGCCGAAAAGGCAGCTGAAATTCGTGCTTGCCTGGGCGGAAATTCATAAAGATGAACTGATGCAGAACTGGGAACTTTCGAAAGACAATAAGCCTTTAAACAGGATTAATCCATTGATGTAGTGAGGCGGTGATTACATGAAAAACAGTAAACTTGATTTTCAACATTTTTCTCCGGAAGTATTTCAGGCTGTTGCCGGAAAAAATTTCGTTGTGTATGCTTATATGAATGATGGCGGCGTCAGAGAGTTCGATGTGAAACCACTGATAAAATGCGGCGGTGTTTTTAAAGTGTTGGAAGAAGAGGAGATTTTTCGCCACAAACTGACGGTGCTGAATGGTACGGTTGCGTGGGATATCGGTGGCAACAGGGATGAATATCGCTGCATTGATATCGATCCGCGCGAGATTTTCGACAGCCCAATCGTTTCGGATATTCCGGAATAAGAAAAAAATAGCGAGCGCATGATCGAGCAGGAGGCGGTCATTTCGCCCTTGCGCATAAAACAGGCCGGTACACATTTCGTGTACCGGCCTTTCTTCGACGTGCGCCCGGCGGCGCACGTTTCTAACCGGTGCAAGTCCGGAATCCGCCCGG
>JAJQHQ010000012.1 GCA_021199655.1 Lachnospiraceae bacterium
CAGATTTTCTGTGCATGATATTCCCCAAGCGTACCGCCTATGACTGTAAAGTCTTCGGATGAGACACAGACCGGCCGCCCCGCAATCTTTCCAACGCCTGTAACGACACCATCACCGGGTACTTTTTTTCAGACATCTGAAAATCATCCGTCCGGGACTCAATCAGTGTCCCAGTCTCGACAAAGGTTCCTTCATCAAAAAGCAGTTCCAGTCTTTCCCTTGCGGTTAATTTGCCTTTCCTGTGCTGCGCAGCAATTCTGTCTGCTCCACCGCCATCTTTATACTGTTGTCTTTGTATTTCTAATGCTTTCCTGTAAGATAAGTCCCACATATCAATCCGTCTGCGTTTTGTGTATTACACATATTTACAATTTACTATTTCGATTGCGCCTCATTCCAAAAAAACTCTTTCTATAGATACGAAGCCAATAGCATTAGGTACTATGTCAAATGATTGTTTTCTTCTGTCATTCCACTCACTCTCCTCGTCCCTCATCAGATTTCTTTGCCTCGACATAATCTATGAAGCTTTCCATCGTAGCTGAGGTCTCGGACGATATTCCTTCCCGTTTTACAAAAGCTTTCATGACTGTCTGAAAAATGATCTTAAGATCGCCCAGAAATGTGATATTATCTACATAATGTAAATCCATCTCAAACTTCTCATCCCAATCCACAGCGTTGCGCCCATGAACCTGTGCGTAACCGGAAAGACCTGGCCTAACATCGTGCCGATGATGTTGACGTTCCGAATAAAACGGAAGATACGAGGCCAGGAGAGGCCTGGGGCCAACCACCGACGCGCTCCCTCCTGTTGGTCAAGTAGGAACAACTCTTTTTTTCAAAAAAATTTTTGCCCAAAATTCTCCTTCCAATGGTCTGAAAAACACGAAAAAAGGAGCCTCTGACCATTATGTTCAGAAGCCCCTTAGTGCTATATATTATTCGGCTTTAAAAATCTTCCTGCGATTCAAACATTGATAATCCTGCAAGCATCATATCCTCGTCCATATCCAGAGAAATGTCACTGTTTCCCGCCGCATCCATCTCCACCTTTGTTTCCGGATTTTTCTGCTCATGTTTGCCCGGCAAACTTTCTTTCGTATCAGCCATAAGACTTGACAGCTGCGTCACAAATGAAATGTCGGAAAGCAATGCTGTTTTGACTTTTTCTAACAGTTCCTGCTCGCCCGCGAAAACTTCGCTCTTTTTCTTACCATCGCGCTGATTCATCCAGTCATACACCAGCTCTGTGATGAAAGCCGTCTTACATCGTTTCTGTGTTTTCAGAAATTCTCCAACTGTCCTTTGCCGCACATCATCCTCATTGAAAAGCAATACTATCTTGATTGTATCCACATCCTGCCCTCCAATCTACTTCCTGCCAAGCCGGGCAGCTGCCAGCTTTTCATAGCCTATCGCGTTTGCGCGGACATCCTCGATAAATTCAATATATTTAAAATCCGTGGACTGCTCGATCTGCTCCTTCAGCAAAAGGCTTCCACCGCCAAGGAACGCCGCAGGATTCGTCCGGAAATCCGGCACATGGGTATGGAGACGGTTCACAATCATGGCAAACCAGTCATTCGCCATACGGAAAATTTCATCCACAACCTTTTCATCCAAGACTGTTGGCTCGTGCATCAGCACCTGCTCCACATCATAGGAATCCAGATGAAGCCCGAAATTCTGCTGAATAGAGTTGGCAATCTCCGCCCTAAGAACCGCCATTCCGGTCCGGTCACTCACACGGACGGAAAGATCTGGCTGTCCATTGCGGATCACAAGCAAATCCACGGTTCCATCCCCAATATCAATACAGTTGACTGTCCGGTACTTCTTGAACAGGCTTGCCTTGAAGCACATCACAGCGGCAAAATTCTGAGGGCTGACATAAACATTCTTGATATTGAAATTTATAAGTTTGCGGTTCAATCTGAATTTCACACCATGCCGCGAATGTTCCATAAAATAATTCCGGAATTTAACGGACTGCTGTCCGAAGTCTGCCGGAGGAAGTCCTACGCCGAGAACCACTTCCTTGCCATTGAGTGAGGTTCCTTCTGCCCTCGCTTCCATCGCCAGTGCAAACAGCGTCAGGATAAAATAATCATCGTCAGAAGTCTTATCCTCTTTGAACGGCATCCGCTTGTCAGACAGTGTGAAATACCTGCCATCATATTCCAGGATGTCTTCATTCATAAATCTTCCCGGCTCTGACACATAGCTGACAAGTCCACACGGGATATTTACGTTTCCACCCTTCACTGCACCATTTCCATGATCAATTCCAAAAATCTGAGCTGCCATCATCAATTCCTCCTTGTGCTATCTGGTATATTCTCTGCTGACACTTATGTGCTACTTAACTTCCGATCCTCCAAAGGCACCCTTCAAAATCTATCTCGATTTCCTGAACAACTGCCACATAACTGCACTTTAACTGTCACTTCCAACAGGTTCTTTTGTGGTTGGTTTCGGTTTTAGGTAACACTTATGTGCTACATCTTCATTATAACCAACACATTTGTTTCTGTCAACAGAATTTCTGAAAATTTTTGTGTTACTTCAATGAAAATATGTTATAATCCTTTTCATGGAGGTATCCGCTTTATGAATGTTGGAGAAAAGATCAAAAATATCCGTATCGCCCATAAAATGACACAGGAACAGCTGTCCGAAGCTTCTGGCATCAGCCTGACCAGCTTGCGGAAATACGAAACAAACGAACGCAACCCAAAACCAGAACAGCTTTTAAAATTATCCGAAGCACTTGGCATCAGTATCAATGTGTTCCTTGATTTTGATATACGCACCGTATCCGACCTTCTCTCTCTGATATTCAGGATGAATGAGCAGATTGATATGAAAATCACGGCGGACAAGTATACCGATGGAAATTATAAACCGGAGACCGTGCAGCTTGCTTTTTCCAGTGATGAAGTAAATGCCAGGCTGTGCGCATATCTTGCTGCCATAGATAAGAAAGAAGAACTGGAAGCATCGAAATCAACGCTTTCAGCCCAAACGTATGCCCAAAAACTGGAAAGCATCACAAAGCAGATTACTGACCTGACGAATTTATTGTTGGATGACAATACAGATATTTCAAAAAATGCAGAATCTCCCGCAAATTCTGATGGAAAGGATTCCCCCGCAGCTAAAAAAGAAAATGCGCCGGATACTGCTTCCAACGCATTTTTGTTCGCGACCAATTCTGATCTGCAAGACTTATTTTTCGATTGTACACCGGATGAAGCCGCGCTGTTGATTGAAAACGCAAAGCTACTGAAAGAGTATATACGAAAACTATAAAATGGATAATAACTCAGCCATCAGCTTAGTCACTAACTTAGTCACCAGCTTAGTCACCAGCTTAGTCACCAACTTAGTCACTACTTAGTCACCAGCTTAGTCACTACTTAGTCTCCAACTAAGTCTTTACATATTTTTGCTTGGGACTTCGAGGCTTATCTGGTATAGTCCTTTTTAAAAGCCCAATTTGTACTAACGGTTTTAGCACATTTATTCTAAAATAACTATCAGACTTAATTCCGCAAAACTCCATCATTTCTGCCTTTGTGCGCCCAACTTCACAAAAGGCTATAAGCTCATTGACTTTCTTTGCATCCATTTTTATCGTCAAAGGTTTTTCACCAAAACCATCATCTCTCACAGCAGAAGATTTATCGCTTTGCTCTGGTCCGACTGTCGCTGTAGCTGCAGCATTCAACGGTATAATAATTTTGAACACATCGCCTTCAATGAATTGTGGTTGCCCTCCGGAATATAAGGATGTATATTTATAGGTGTTCTTCATTCCTGAACCCAATTCATCAGCAAGCCCTATTTCACGAAACACACTGGAGATTACGGGATTCTTTGGGAAAGGGCTGAACGCTTGTATATTTAAATTTCCATAGCCATGAGAACGGTTTGCATTCTCAACAAGAATCTGGTCTTTTTCAATTATCATTTTTGCAACGTAGGCATTGGAAAAATCCCTGTGTGCCAGAAGATTTGAGACTATTTCCCTCAAAATCTTATCTCTGGCGCTCACACTGATGATTCCATCCATTGTAAACACATCATTCAGGTGTTTTTTCCCAAAAGTCATCAGCCTGTCATAGCTGTCCAACAGATTTGTTACGATAACGTCTCTGTCATCATATCGGTCCGTATTAAATACTCGGAAGATTGCATCTGTTTTATGATGTGCAAGTACAGAAACTATCATGTTGTCCGACCCAAACAACAAAATAGACGCAAGAGTAAGCCCTTCTTTGCCAGTCTGCGGATCATTTAAAATCAATTTGGCGCTGCGAAGTAATTCTTCATCTGTCATATCCATCCACGGATGGTGTTCAGTACGAACCCTCGTCATATTTCTGGCTCTGTCTATCAGATCATGACGGAGATCAGCAACGCCAAACACTGGAAACACCTTATTTACATAATAGGTATCCTGTTTCCGTGCATAAAGCTGATACACCATATCCTGATTATCTGTGATGTCTATGTCTGATTCGTTGTTTCTGTCATAAATTCTCCCATTACAACGAACTACACTGGGACTGACAGGAACATGAATATAAATAACAATCTTCCCATCGACATCGTAGACTATAGGTGTGAGATAAAGCGGTGGAAACATCTTATTTCCATTATTAATAACCGTCACAAAATTTTTCTTGATATACTCAACCTTATCAGGCTGAACACCAAGAACAGTACCATTATCTTTCACGCCCAAAAAAATATGTCCTCCGACCCGGTTTGAAAAAGAACATACCGTCTCGTACACATCTTTTGTAATATCTGTCGTTGATTTTTTAAATTCAACGCTTATATTTTCACCAGACTGGATCATAGCTGCCAGTTCGTCCGGTATTATTGGATTCATTGCGCTTCCTCCTATCAGATTAGTATGCTATTCTATCCGAAATGCTAAACCAATCTTGTTGAAGTATAGCATAAAGACGTTACTATAACAAGCACCGATGATTTAACATTCCATGAATTTTTTCCTACCATTTTTAAAGGAATTCAGCTCCCTACCTGACGTCCTGACAAACAGGAAGCTTCCCATTCCCTGCCGATTCTGTTTCTCTTTCAGATTCAGGGACTTACATCCCATCATTTCCGGCGAAAAAGCCGGATTATAGAGCCGCACGACCACCATACCAGATACGCCACAGCTTTTACCAGCACAACCGCAGCAATCACGCATCCAAACAGCGCGCCGATGATTGCATTCAGCGCAAGAATCCCCACGCCTCTTGATATGCTACCGCCGATGGGAACCACGAACAGCATATACGGTATGCCGAACGGCACCCCGAATACCATGCAGAACCGAAACCAGTCAACCTGGCCATCCACCATATAAATATACTGCCCCAATACAGCAATCAATAGAATCACCGCTATCGGGAGAATACTTGTCTTTAACAACTTCATCTAATACCTTACCTTTCCTGCGTCTCCACATGCATTTCTCTGCACATTTCGCATATATCTCTGCGCTTCTCACGCATATTTCTTCATTGCCCTCTGCAGCAAATCTTCAAATTTAAACACGACTTCGATATGCTTGCTGTCATACACGTACACCGTATCAATAAATGCTTCAGCCAGCTCCCTTGTAAGCCTGTCATTTCCCATGCTCTCGCCCGCTTTCTGCTTCATCAGCGCCAGTTCCCCGGTAAAGCGGTCTTCATCCTCTATCATGGTATTCAGCCGTTCCAGTTTCCCCTGCAGGGATTCCACTGCAGCCGTCAGTGCCGATTTTTTGACCAGATACTGTTCCCGGCTTAATATTCCTTCCGCATAGGCTTCATACTGCCGGATTCGCTCTGCTTTCAGCTTGTCGATCTCGCTTCGCATCTGCTTACAGTCAAGACTGCCTTTTTTGGTTTCTCTCCCTTTTCGGAGTTCCATCTGGATTCCGAAGTCATGGAGCTGATTCAGCTGCTGCCGGAGCATCCGCCAGACTGCCTCGTCTATATGTACTGCCGGGATATAATCACCGCAGCAATCCGAATGTCTGCCGACTTTCTTCTTATGCGGGCAATAGTACACAGGCTCATATGCCAGTTCAAGATAAGTCATGGACAACCTGCACACGCCGCACCGGATCAGGCCGCGCAGGGGATATTCATTGTTGATCTTGAATTTCGGCTTATTCATCTGCCGGATTGCAATCTGCGCGTTCTCGTATTCTTCTTTCGTTATAATCGCATCATGCGCATCCTCAATGATGACGCGCTTATCTTCCGGCACAGCCCTTGTGACATTGGAACCGACACTTACCTTTTCACGGTAATTCTGGACAAATGCCCCTGTATATTCATACCTCACAAGGATTGTCCTTATCATGCCGACGTCCCACAGGCGCTCCGAATCCGGTGTTTTATGGTTGCCGCCGTACATTTCCTTTGATTCACGATACTTCCCCGGTGTAAGAATTCCCTGCTCATTCAGGGAATCTGCAATCATCCTTGTTGACCATCCGCCATTTGCTTTTTCAAAAATCTGCCGGATAACCTTTGCCGGTTCCGCGTCTACCGCCCATCCTCCCCTTGCCGACTTGTCTTTTACAAAACCATACGGGAGCCGGCCTGTAGTGCTGTATCCGTTTTTCCATCTCGCATGAAGCCCGGATTTTACCTTTTTTGAACAGTCACGGCTGTACAGGGAATTGACGAGATTGCTTACCGCCATGTCAAGCCCCATTGTTTTCCCGATCAGCTTGTTGCTGTCATAATGCGAATTGACAGCGATAAACCGGATACCCAGCACAGGGAAAATCTGTTCCAGATAGTCCCCGACACCGATATAATCCCTGCCGAGACGCGAAAGGTCTTTCACCAGAATGGTTGAAATTTTGCCCCTTTTCGCGTCCTCGATCATCCGTATAAAGGAAGGCCGGTTAAAATTTGTGCCGCTGTAGCCATCGTCAACATACTCGCAAACCTCGCCATCCAATTCCTCGCTCGCATCCAGATAGCTCTTTAAAAGAAGCCTCTGGTTCTCAATACTGTTGCTCTCATCTTTATTGTCTTTTCCTAAGTCCCCATCCGACATGGACAGCCGGAGGTAAAAAGCCAGCATCTGTGTCATCCTAATCACTCCCTTCCAGTAGACGCGCGATCTCTTCCGCGACATCATTGCATTTGAATATAACTTCGATTCCTCCCGACGGATAGTAAACAATCCGCTCCACCAGTTCCTTTACAAGAGCTTCATTGAAATCCCTCTTATCCAGATAAGATTCCAGATGCTTCACCAAATCCTTATAACGGTTGACCGACTTTTCCAGTTTCCGTCTCTGCTGCTCTAGTTCCTGAAGCTCTGCCTGCATCCTCTGGCGGTCTGCAATATAACGCTCTTTCAGGCTCTGGTAATCCTCCTGCTCCAAAAGGCCATCCGCAAAGTTTTCATACAGCTGTCCCTGCCGTTCCTCCGTCTCCGCGATTTTCACGGTCAGAGCCACCATTTTCTTTTCTGCTGACAGCATAGAGCGCCTGCCGCCGGAGGAAGTATTCATCTTATCCAGCAGTTTCTTCCGGTCACACATGCTTTTAATCAGCACCTGTATCTGATCCATGACGACAATCTTTAAGAAATCTTCATATACCACATGTCCTTCAATATCCTGTGCATCTGATTTTTTCCTGCACCCGTAGCAGGAAACCGCCTTTTCCAAAGTAGCGTAATTGTGCATATACCGCCTGAAATCCATCCGCCTGCCGCATTCCCCGCAATACACAAGCCCGGTAAAATGGTCCTGCATCCGTTCCCGCTGTTCAACATAGAAATGATCATCTGCCATCTTTCTCTTGTTATAAGAAGAGATCAGCTCCTGCACTTTCTGGTAATCATCCCTTGTCACAAGCGGTTCATGCGTATTTTTCCGTACCTTCCATTCTTCCGGCGAAGTCCACCGTACTTTTTCTGACTTATACAGAGCCTGCTTCATCCTGCCCATATGCATATCCCCTGTATAATTCGGATTCTGCAATACTTTCAGCACCGTCCCGGCATTCCACTTTGAGGAATCTGCCGGCTGGCCGACTCTTCTCTGACCCGGTGTAGGTGCGCCGAGAAGCTCCATACGCTTCGCTATATTCTTGTTCCCCACGCCGTCCAGCGCCCAGCGGTAAATCATGCGTACATATGGTGCAACTTCTTCATCCACCAGATAATGCTTCCTGTCGTCAGAAACCATATATCCGAAAGGAGCTGTCCCACACGGGATAACATCCGGTCTGGATGCCCGTACTTCCGCAGCCGCGCAGATTTTCCTGGATATATCTTTTGCATACAGGGCATTGACCATATTTTTTATCGGCACGGAAAGGCTGTCCCGGTCAGATTCCTGAATGCTGTCGAAATCGTCATTGACAGCGATGAAACGTATATTCAGGTGAGGAAACAGCGTTTCAATATAATACCCTGTCTCCAGATAGTTGCGCCCGAACCTCGAAAGGTCTTTCACTACAATACACTGGATTCTGCCGCTCCGGACATCATCCATCAGGCGGACAAATTCCGGCCTGTCAAAATTTGTCCCGGTGTATCCATTATCCATATAGCTGTCCGTCAGTTTCAAATCGGGATGCCTGTCGATATATTCATAAAGCATCGACATCTGTGTCTGCAAGGTTTCATCTGTCTCATCCCCTCCGTTTTCCACGGACAGCCGCCCGTAAGCCGCTGTAGAAAGCTGGTTCTCTTTCTTTTCATACATAACCGCCTGTGCGATAGATAACGCCTCCGCATTTCCCGCAGCATTCTGTGTCCGTCTGCTTTTTCTTGCCATCTGTTCCACCTCCCCTGTTATGCGTCAAACCACTCTGACGGAAGCATCTCCCGCCATCTCATATATTCTGCAGGAAAGATTACCTCCACTCTCTCCATATCCTCCACTGTCACACGGTCAATCCATTTCCTGATCTGTGCCTTAACCAATACATCCGGTATCTCAATCCCCGCGTAAAATTTTATCCACGGATTCCTCTTGCTAAATGCCGTCTCCAGCATCTCCACCTCATCCATAATGGCGGCAAATGCCGTTTCTTTTTCTGCAAGCCTGTCTGTGATTTTCTGACGGAATGCCTTATATTCCGATTCAGAAATATCCTCTGTCTCCATCCTGCGGTATGCAGGAATATAAGGCTTTTCAATCTCTGTTATCTCGCAAAACAGCTTCTTTGCCTGTTGCGCCAGAATCTCTTTTCGCGCAGACAGCACTGCTTCTGCTTTATCACCCTGCACGGCCTCCATCGCCCGGATTGCTTTTTTCTGCTCACACCGCAAGGCTTCCACCGTCCGTTCCATGACATAATCATAAGAAATCCGCGCCTTATCCCAGAACCCGATGCAGAATGTCTGATATGGCGGTTCTTCCCGATGAAGCCTGCACATCAGCGGCCTGCCTGTCTTTTTATCGAATATCTGCTTGATGAATGCATTATCCGAACGCGGCGCTCCCTTCGGGCTGTGAATGAGTTGTGATTCATGGAGCTTCTTTATCTTATCGAATGCCTCCTGCTCAACCAGCGGTTCAATCTCAACTTTCATTCTCACGCCGTCGATCATCTTATACCAGTAACCGATATAAGCGGTATTGTCTGCCACCCGCTTCACGCTGCTTGCCACCCATTTGGTTGATTCAACCGCTCTTTTTTTGTGGCTCACTCTTGCAAGGTGCATCATTGGCGTCTCATATCCTTTTTGGTTCAGGATTTTTGCAATCTCTGTATACGGAAGTTTCTTTTCCGCAGCCAGATAAAATATTTCACGGATGACCGGGACAACCTCTTCATCAACCACAAAACCTCTCCTGTCCTCTGTCAGCAGGTACCCGTATTTTTCATCATGTACGGAATAATATCCTTCCGACTGCATCATCCTTGTCCGGTATGTCATGGCCGCACCCATCGCCGCATATTTCTTCTTTTTAAAATAATCCGCCGCTTCATCTGCTGTCAGGCACATGCTGCAGATTCCATCTTCAACAACAGCAAAATGGATACCCGCCGGATAAAAAGTTTTCAGGAGCAAGTCTTCTGCATAGGAAGCATTTCTTCCACAGCGGAAAACAGAATCCACGACCACCATGTCAAACTTCCGGTTAATACCGTCCATGCGCATCTGCTGAAATGCTTCATCCGCATTTTCATCCTTTTTACGGTCAACATACTTCTCCGCCAGCGTCCATCCTTTGCCCTTGACATATGCCCGTATCCTGCCGTTCTGCTGGCTGATAATATCAGAAGGGATCTGTTTTTCCGGGATACAGGAAACCGTCCTCACATAACTCACACAGATCATATTGCCATTCTCCTCTCCGTGCTTTCTTTCGCTCCAAGCTCTGCCGCCCACTCAAACATTTCCTGAATTTCATCCTCGTAACAAAAATGTACTTCAACGGTATTGCTGTCGTAGACAACAATGCTGTCAATCAGGGAAGCCATCAGCTTCCGGCTCAACTCCGCAACATTGCGGTATTCCTTAAAATGTTCCACCCACGGACGCAGGCTCCCTTTCCTTGAAAGGAGCGCATCCCGTTTTTTCTCTCCCTCTGCCTTTGCTTTCTTTGCCGCGTCCAGCTTAACCGTAAACCGCGCGTTAATATCCTTAAATTCTTCACGGGTGACAACCCCGTCAAGCATATCCTGATAAACCTTTGCTTTTAAATCCATGTACCTCTGGATTTCCTTATCCAGTGATATAAGCTGTGCCGTAACCGTTTTCACGCCGAGACGTTCCTGCGGCAGACGGTCAATCTCTGAAAGGATTTCATCTGCTTCCAAGACAAGGCCGATCTGCTTCTGCACGACTTCAAGCACCATCTTCATCAGCTTTTCCTCGCTGATATTGTGGGAAGAGCATCCATCCCCGCGTTTGAATGTGGAGCAATGGTAATAATAATATTTCTTCCCTTTCTTCGTGGCGGAGCGCCGTACCATGTTCTGCCCGCAGTCCCCGCAGCGCAGGAATCCGGAAAGGATATAAACGCTCCCCTCGTCCGGGGCTGTCCTCGTGTCCAGGGCTGTCAGGCGCTGTACGGTATCAAACACCGCAGGCGGCACAATCGCATCATGGGTATCCTCTACCCTGATCCATTCATCCTCATTCACCGGGCGGCTCTCCTTGACCTTATAATTGATTTTCCGGTTCTTGCCCTGCACCAGCGTCCCGATATACAGCTCATTATGCAGAATCCGGTTGACTGTCATAATCGACCAATGCGGAGAAATGCCCGAACGGAAACCGCTGTTAAAATTCAATCCGCACATTCTTTTATACTCCAGCGGCGGCAGGACTTTCATTTCATCGAGCCGTGCTGCGATCCTCTGTGCGCTGTATCCGTTCAGCTTCAACCCGTAAATCGTCCGCACGATTTCTGCAGCCACCTCGTCAATAATAAGATGGTTTCTGTCCTCCGGGTCTTTCAGGTAGCCGTATGCCGCGAAGCTCCCGATAAACTTTCCGTTTTTCCGCTTCACATCAAGCTGGCTCCGTATTTTGATAGAGATGTCCCTGCAATAAGCGTCATTGATTAAATTTTTGAAAGGTATAATGATCTGATCTGCATCGCCGGACTGGTTCATGCTGTCATAGTGGTCATTGATCGCTATGAAGCGCACACCGAGAAACGGGAAAATCTGTTCCAGATACCTGCCTGTCTCGATGTAATTTCTCCCAAGCCGGGAAAGGTCTTTGACGATGATGCAGTTAATCTTTTTCTTTTTCACGTCCTCCATCATCCTCTCGAATGCAGGGCGGTCAAACGTCGTGCCGCTGTACCCATCGTCAATATATTCTTCTGCGATGCTGATGCCCTTGCGGGCTGCATAATCTGAGATAAGATCTCTCTGGTTGCGGATGCTGTCACTTTCCAGTTTGTCGCCGTCTTCACGCGACAGCCTGCTGTAGCTTCCTGCTTTTGCTGAATTTGATTTGTAAACAGACATAAAGCCATTGACCTCCTAATTTACTCGCCTTGCGGCTGTAAACCAAGAAATCAATGGCTTCTCGAATTGCTATAAATTTTGACCCATTCGCATTATAACACAGCTTCCCGGTTTACGCCACAAGTTTTTGGTGATTCACAAAAATTTTCTCCGTGAGCATTTTTAAACAGCCAGCTCCATGAGCCGTTCCTGTGAATCCCCCGTTTTCTGCACTCCTTTAGTCCTCCGCGAACATCGCGGCTTTCATGCAGTCCTCCATACTTTTCTTTCCGCTGAAACTAACCTTTACCACCATGCCGTTACTGATATAACAGTACGGATTCCCGATCTGCCGGATGAAATCAAGCACACGTTCTTCCTGTGGAAGCTCCGTGTTGATCTTCACCTCCGCAATGTCTGTCAGGCTGTCCCTGTCTACCGTGCGGATATCCACTTCGCGCATCCTGCGCAGTTCCTCTGGCGTTACTGTAAATTTGTTTCTCTGATTCATATCCTTGCACCTCGCAGTTTTTGTTTTTCACCTAACCCATGCCAGAGAGGGTGTTTTTCAAGGCAGGCAGAGAAACTTTTTTCATTTTTTTGATTTTTTCTTCCGAAACGGACAGGTTGGCAAAAAATCGTCCGCTGTGCGGATGAAAATACCGCCACTGGCAGCACGTATGCTCACGCTTTCCGTTCAGGATTCTGCGAATCCCAAACGGCAGCTGTGCGGCACACTTTAAGTCTGCGCCTTAAGTGCGCCGCTTCGCTGTTTTCCCTCTTTCCCATGTCCGACGTGCAGCAGCTAAGGTGCAAAGCACGGATTTTTGCAAAACCCGGTAGCCGCCGCCCTGTTTTTTCGGCTTATGTATAGAGGGATTTTTTATCCAAAACTGATAGAGCAAGTTTCGCCCTCGGTCCCTTGAAATAAAATCCTGCGGATTTTCTTCCTGCGCAACCGGGGCAACTTGATGGGGATTACGCTCCCCATACCCTCGTTTTTTTCACAACACCTGCGTGTCCGGTTCCCATCTAAAATGGTCACACCGTGATGGCAGGCATCACTTGAAGGAGGCTTTTTTATGGGAAGGCATAAAAAAGAAACAGAACTCACCCGGACACATCAGGTCAAGATTCTGTTTACGGACACACAGTATGATGTGATTTCCGAAGACGCGCGCCGGTGCGGGCTTCCGCTCGCCGTTTATCTCCGGGATCTGATCGCAAACCACGGGTTGAGCGTCAGCTATAAGATCGTCCGGGACGATCAGGCAATCCATGACCTTACGGTTGCACTTGGAAGGATCGGCAACAACTTAAACCAGATCAGCCGTTACTTCCACCAGCATGGTTCATCCACGCCGGGGATTGAAAAAGATATTTCTGACTGCATACGCAGGGTTTACGAACTTGGTGCCGAGCTGGACGGCATGGAAGGAGCCGACAATGGCGGTACTGAAACACATAGCCAGTAAGAACGCTGACTACCGCGCCGCTTTTGATTATCTCGTTTACCAGCACGACGAATTCACACAGAAACCGATGCTTGATGAACAAGGCCGCCGGATGCTCCGACAGGAGTATTATCTGGACGGTCTTTTGTGCCATCCTCTGGAATTTGCCCGTGCCTGCAATAAGACAAACGAGCGTTATCACAAAAACCAGAAAAAGAATGAAATCAAATCACACCATTACATCTTAAGCTTCGACCCGCGCGACAGGGAAGAAAACGGCCTGACCGGAGAGGAAGCGCAGCGCATGGGGCTTCAATTTGCCGCTGAAAATTTTCCGGGACATCAGGCTTTGGTCTGCACCCACACAGACGGGCATAACGGCTCCGGTAATATCCATGTACATATCGTCATCAACAGCGTCCGCGCCGCCGATGTGGAACGCAAAGAATTTATGGAGCGGCCATGCGACAGCAGGGCCGGAAACAAACATCACCTGACCAACAGCTATCTGAAATATCTGAAACAGCAGGTGATGACCATGTGCCAGAACCGGCAGCTTTATCAGGTTGACCTCTTAAATCCGGCACTCGAAAAAGTGACGGAACAGGAATACTGGGCAGGACGCAGAGGGCAGGAAAACCTCGACCGTCGGAATGAAGAAATCCGGCAGGACGGGCTTACCCCTCGCACCACGAAATTCGAGACACAGAAGAAATTCCTGCGGAAAGCAATCTGCGACTGTGCGGCAAAATGCGGAAGCGTTGAGGAATTTCAAAAGATGCTTTTGGATGAATATGGTATTTCCCTCCGCGACAAGCGCGGACGGTTCAGCTATACGCATCCGGACCGTGAAAAAGCCGTCACCGGACGGATGCTCGGAGTGGCATTTGAGAAAGAATATCTGGTTGATATTTTTGAGAAAAACAGTAAAGCGAGAAATGACAGAACAAAAACAGATACGAAAAGGGATACAGAAAGGCAGCCCGATTTTTCGGCAGACAGCAAAGCTTCCGGAACTCCTGCCGCAGAGCAGAACAGCAAAAAAAACAAACCGCAGATTTACACCACGACTAAGGTACGGCTCATTGTTGATCTGGAGAACTGCATCAAGGCACAGCAGAGCCGCGCTTATGCGCAGAAAGTGAAAATCACAAATTTGAAGCAGATGGCGCAGACACTCGCCTATGTGCAGGAGCATGGATACGCAAATGTAGAAGAACTGGAAAAAGCGTTATCTGACGCAAAGGCGCAGACTTCCGATGCACGGCACAGCCTGAAAGAAACCGAAGCCGCACTCTCGGATGTGAATAAAAAAATCCGCCTGACCGGACAATATCTCGGCAACAAGGCGGTTTATGCGGAATACAGGAAAGCAAAAAAATCCAGAGATTTTTACGAACAGCACCGTGCGGAACTTTCCCTATATGAATCCGCCCGCGATCAGCTCCGCGCGATGTACGGCAGGCAGAAGCTGCCATCCATGAAATCACTGAAAGAGGAAAAAGATTCCCTCGTCTCTGCGAAAAACGCACAGTATGAAGCCTACCAGACTTCACGGACACAACAGCGGGAATTGCAGACTGTCGTTTCCAATGTGCGGCAGATGCTCGGTCTGAATCAGGAACGCGCGACGACACAGGAGAAGATTAAGAGCATCAACTAATAAAAAAATCGAGGGGAAGGAGATACCGCATGATGGTATACCCTTCCCCTCAAATTCTCATGGAGAGCAATTAACATATTCTCGCTTTCACCTTGTTAGCCAAAGAAATCTTATCTGTCAACTCTGCAGCCATAATACATTCTGCGATAAACTCTTTCAGATTCTCGAATCCCAATTTATATTCTTCATATAAAGATTGCACTACACTATCCTTTTCCAAATTATATCCTTGGGAAATAGCATGAGCCAATTCGTGTACGGTAAGTCTCTTAATAGATTTTGATTCCTCGATTAACCGAATCCAAAAAACATCCATTTTATACATTGAAAGACTTGTGAAATTAATATCATGTCTTCTTGCATCCTGAAGAAAGGTCTCATTCAGCATTTTTTCAAAATCTGAAATCTTAATTCTATTAATTACAACCTGCTGGATATACTTAGCATATAGCCTCTGCTTGCAATCAATGACGCGCTGAATCGCTCCTTCATCTTCCAAAGGCATACCCGATACTCTGATATGATTAAATCCAATCAGCTTAAACTCTTCATTATGTTTTGCCAGATCATCAACTTTTAAATAACGCTTACCTTCATTGTTATGAGTATAAAGCGTTTCACTAAACTTGTTTGTCGAATGATCCCAAGAATAAAAATCACAAACTCTATTCAGCTGTATTTTTGGATATTTTTGCATATACTCATCAACTAATTTTTTAATATATTCTATCTGTTCATCACTCATTCCCATACCTTTATATTGAACAAAATCAAATTTTGGTTTCATCTATTTTTTCTCCCCAAACATACTGTAAAGTAATAGTTCCGCTCACCCATTCAGAATACTATCCGCCTTAATCGCATATGCATAGCCAACCGGGTTAATCTTCCGCTGCTCCCTCACGGCTTTCACATTACTGTCGATAAAGTTCTTGCCTATATATTCTTTAGCATCAATCTCTCTTTCAAATGGTACTCCCTTTATCATACAGGCAGCCAGATACATAATCAGCGGTGCGCGCTGTGAAGCTATCTCCGCAGAAAAGTTTTCATAAAAAATATGGTTGCGGACATCGCGGATACCCCGAAGGTATGACACGTAATCTTCTCCTGCGATTTTGCCCCTGGACGCGATGCAGGCGGCTGTCATATAAGTATCCATCAATGCGTCTTCTCCTGTAATCTCAATTCCTCGATAAGCTATCTCGTCCTGCACCAGTTTAAAATATGTATCACGAACCTCCTCAAAATCTCTTGCAATATCTGTCAACGTGAGGACATCATAAAATTGCTTTGCGATTTCCATGTCCTTATTATCATTCAGCCGGATACCTGTGGTATGGGGAGCAAACGCCGTAAGTTTATCTCCGAGGACACATTCCACACTCGGTATCTGAACCTCCATCATCTCTCCCTCGGTTATTAGCAGTTCGCTTTTAATCTGTCTGGATACAAGGCTTGTATACTTAGCATCCTCGAAAAGCACATCCAGCAGGATGTATATGTTCCGCCTGTTAATTGGCGATGAATAGATAAATTTAAAATGTCGCTTCTCGATATTGTTCTTACCAACCCGGATTTGTTCTTCACACGAAAGAAACGGAAAAATCTCCGATGCACGTTTTATGTAGTCATCAATATCTGTTCCGGGCTTCACAATTATATCTATATCAGTAGATAACCTCATGGGATGTTCCAGCAATAGTTGAAGGCAGCTGCCACCTTTGAAAATAAATGGCATCCCAACCCTTGTAATCGCTTCGAGCAAGCCAAAAGCATATACTGTCCGCTCTAATAAAACCGGGTCTCTCCGGCTTTGGCTCTGTAGTTCGCGGATGTGCTCCTCTGAAAAATTTTCTTTCGTCAGCATCTTCCTTATACCGTCCTTAATAATGATTTATCAATATATGTCATGATCTTTTTTGTTGCATTTCTTCTCCGTGCATACCGGAACATCTGGCTTTCGTCTATAAAAAAGTCCTGAAGCGCCTGTGTAAATATTCCATCATATTCTCCCTGTCCTATACAGGAAAGGAGCAATTTATCTGCAACGAGATCGACCAACATCTTTTCTAACCCTGTATGCCATACCTCGCCATTTCCCTTTGGTGATTCTGTAATCATTTTTTCAATGACAACCATATTATCCGACCAATATTGATGAAACACATCCACCGTTGGATTGATCAGAATATGCCCTGCGTAGTCGTTCCTGATAGAATCAAAAATAAAATCTCCAAGATCAGATTCCACTGACAGGAATACGACATTATGTGCAATCTGGTGATTGACAAATTCATTCAGCTGCACAAGCTCGAAAATCCGAAAATCCACCAACGGATATTCTCCTTGAATACGATTGGCAAGCTCGTTTGAAAACTCCGAATATTCATAATCGTATTTCTTTACTTCACCATTGTCAACACAGTATGCGTTTCTTCCTACCCGCACAATTTCTCCACTGTCCAATAACTTCTGCAGGTAAAATCTTCCCGTGGATTCTGTCGCCTGCTTTCTTTCTCTTTTGAGAGCGCGAAGGAAATCTGAACGTGAAAAATTATTTTTATTGGGTATATAGCATAAAAATTTTTCCAAGAAAACCATCTCCATTTCGCTATGAGCTGCATTTCGGCAATTTCCTCTTTTTTTGCCGACTTGCAGCATTATTATATTCCTATGAATCCATTTTGTCAACTGCATTTCGGCAAATCTTCTCGATTTTGCCGACTTGCAGCTTATTTTATCATTAACATATGCATATTTTCATTTTTTATACATTTTTTGATTTTCAAACTCCTTTTTCCTGATTCACATAACAAAAAAAGCAGGGACAGAGCAACACCATTACGGCATTACCCTGTCCCCTTAATTCTTACTGCATATCCATCTCCGGCTTCTTGACCAGTCCCGGCGCATCCTTGCCTGCCGCCTTTGACAGCATATCCTGCTTCTCTTTCAGCCTGCCGATCAGTGACGCCTTTGCACCGCCGTCCTCCCTGCCGGCACTCTCTTTTTGCGGACGCACTTTATCCTTTCCAGACTTTTCTGCCCTTGAATTATTGTTCCTTCCGTCGATCATATTATAATTCTGTTCATCGGCCATCTCCGCAGAACGGAGATATTCGCCGTTTTCCAGATACTTCATCCACTCCGGCTTATCCACGCCAAACAATCCGCCGTTTTCAATATGACGCTGCAGCTGTTTTTCGTTCCCTATCACAGTTTCTGTTCCGTCCGGATGAAGTGCGTATATCATCATGCTCCCCTGTTTAAAATATTCCGTTGCTGCTTCCGCGCCCATCGGAACCATGCCGGGATAATGGTAGCCATATTCCTCCATATCTTCCACGGATACTGCCGGGTCCGGCATAACGCTCACGGGTGCAGATGCCGTGCGGATTAAATCCACAATATCCGGTGAGAATCCATCAAATACATCCTGCGCATATAATGTTCCTTTTTCATCCACGATAACCGAAGCCACATCCCTGCCGTATGTGTCATGCTCCAACAGGAAATAATCTCTGCCGTCGATCTCCTGCTTTTCTACCGGATGCCATGTACCGAAATGCTGGGTAACTGAAATATTTGTACTCTGCATCGTTACAAGCTGCTCCATTGATTTCACCTGCAGAAATTCAGGAACCTCGGCAAATCCAAAGCTGTCAACGTAGTAAGCGGTATCCACATCGTCCTTATGGAATACTACAATATCGCTGACGCTTAGAGAATGTCCCCGGAAGTCTGCCGGATGGTATAAATTGAATTTCATATAAATACTGTCCAGAGTTTCCTTGTCATCAAGTGGCGCGTGATAAACCAGATCATAATTACCGCGCTCCACCTTCAAGCCTTTCTTTTTCAGATATTCTGTACCCTCAAATGCAAAATCACGGGTACTCTCATCATTTTTCAGTTGATAAATCTCATAGCTGTTTTCTGCCATATCATTTCCTTTCCGGGAATACTCCCTGTTTCCATTTTCCGTGTATAAACAGGGATGCAGGCTCCACATGAAAGAATTAAATGTGGAGCCTGATAACTTCCCTGTCTTTATCGTTTCTCTATTTTATTTTGGGATCTGAATCCCTTTTCGGCGGCCTGCTTTTGTTCTTTAACGCCCGCTCCCTTGCCGCCGCGCGCTGTTCCTTACTGTACGGCTCGCGAATCTGCACACATTTCTTTGGAACAACATACGAAAACGCCCCGTCCCCGAAATCTTCCTCCAACCGCACCTCATCAGGGTGCTTTTCTGCAAAAAGCTGCAGCTTCCGGATCAGCTTTGGGTCAAAAGTATAAACGCTCGCTTCGGCTTCCGCCTGATTATAATTGACAATCGTTTCACGCTCATAAGAATTTCTCATGCTTCTTCACCCCAGTTCTCCTCATCCTCGTCAAGCGCAGGTTCAAAAACCAGTTCCGCGAATTCATCCTCTGACATGCCGGACAGGAGCGTGACCGTCTGCTCCATCAGTGACAGCATATCCTTATCATCAATATACGGGATGGACGCTGAAATATCCTCCATCAGTTCTCCCCTGCCGCTATGGTCAAAAATACACATCAGATTCATCTCTTCCACACTACACATCATCAAATTTCAACACCTCTTTTCTTATCCTGCGTTTTGCCGGGGGTCTGTTTCGCCGCTTCCACCTGTTTCTGCTTATCCTGCAGGCGCGAAAGCAGAGAACCGGACGGAGCTTTTGCATCCTGCTCCATCGCTGCTTTTTTCTGCGGATTTGCCGCCGCTTTCGATTGTGGCTGCGCGGATTCCTTCTCCTGCGCTCTTGCCGTGGTCTGCGCCTGCTCCTGCTGTTCACGTTCCATCACCAGAAGCTGGCGAAATGCCCCGTTTACCATCACGGGATGTGTGCTTACCCTGTAATCCTGCCTGCGGTCTTTATAGGTATCCTGCGTATCCGCTCCGGGAATAAACACTTTCGCCGCTTCCTCTTTCGTACTTGGATAATAACGCCCATCATAATCCGCAAGCTGAATGGTGCTTGCGAGGACAATCTTGCAGCGCTCCATTCCATATTTTTGCACCCACTTCTGCAGATACTCCGGCATTTTCCGATCATGGTAAGCACCGCCAAAATCATTGGAAAATTCATGGGCGCATCTTTCATTCTCTCTGTGGCTCGCCCGCCAGCTGTCTACTTCCCCGGCTTCTTTAGCTTCGCTGTAGCTGTTCAAGTGGCTGACCGGAATCACCCCGCGCTGTAAAGCCCGTTCATCTAAAATTGCCTGCATATCTTTGATGGCCTGCTGTACAAGCGGACTTTCGCGATAATGCGCAATATCATTGATAATATCGGACAGCACTTCGCCAGCCTCCATCAGCGGGAATTCCCCATCATACATACTGCCGTCTGACAGGCAGAATCCGATACACGGAATTGCGCTCATGCGGTCCGGCGGGAACGTGTCAAAAATCCGAACCGCTTCTTCCAGCGTCAGGTTATCATGGTACTCTCCCAGATTGGTAAACTCCGAACATTCTGCCACATAGAAACTGATTGTCGGCTCCTTTTCGGCTTCTTTTTCAGCCCGCATTTTGGCTTCCTTTTCATCCAGATAAGCTTCTGAGCGGAAAAGATAATCCTCCAGTGTGCCTGTTTCCTCCAGAGAAATCGGATTTACATCAACCGGTATTTCCATAGCGGGTACAACAGATCGTTGTTTTACCCGCAGCCACACGTGCATTCGCCCCAATGACTTTTTCCATCATGGCTTTACTGGTACCCATTGCATTAATTGGATAAGCCGCCTTGTCTGTTGACAGACATACGACACGTTTTACGCCTGCAGCAACTGCCGCATGAAGTACATTATCGGTTCCTTCAACATTTGTCCGTACTGCTTCCATTGGAAAGAACTCACAGGAGGGCACCTGTTTGAGTGCAGCCGCATGAAAAATATAATCAACCCCCTGAACAGCATCCTCTATTGAACGCATATTACGGACATGTGCAATCCAAAATATTGACTCTATTCATCTATTTGCTCCCCTTAATCAATTTCTATATATTTACACCATCCTGTAGTTTTTTCTTAACCACACAACGTACAAACTCTAAATCTTTCGGTGTGTCCACAGAAAGAGAATTCGCATTTACTTCAGTCATTTTCAGCTTTTTCCCGTGTTCAATAAACCTAAGCTCATTTATATCTTCAATCTTCTCGTTATAGCCTTTTGGTGTGCTGGCGAAAAAGGCCAAGGCATTAATGTCATAAATCAGCACACCAACATGCTTATAATACTTGTAGTCTATTGAAGATTTTGGATATGGAATCGGGCTTCTTGACATGAATAAGGCATTTGATTCACTGTCCGTTACAACCTTTATATTTGTAAAGTCAACTGCTTCTACAGGTGATTTAATTTCTGTCATCAAATTCCCTACATAAAAATCCGTATCTGGTCTTTTATCAGGAATAATTGCCCGGATGACATCGGGATCGATAAGCGGCTCATCTCCATTAATAACTACATACAAGTCCGAAGGAACTTTTTGAGCCACTTCATATGCGCGTTCAGTGCTTGTCCCATGTAGCTTGCTCGTCATAATATTTTTAATATCAAATGAATCACAAGTTTCCGCTATCCTGCTATCGTCCGTGGCAACATAAACCTCTTCAATTTCTACTACCTTTTTCACCTGATTGTAAACCCACCAAATCATAGGTCTCCCACACAAATCAGCTAATGGCTTGCCTGGAAATCTTGAAGACTGATATCTTGCTGGAATAATCGCTATAATTCTCATGCAGCAATTCCTCCTCTCATTTCAAAGAAGGAATTATAAATGAGGAAGCTATTACTTATACCCCCCCCAAGAAATGCAAGGGCATCAGCGAAAACAAAATCTTCTTCATTATTAATGTCGCAAGCCTCGATTTTTGAGACCTCGACTAAATATGGTGTGTGACCAACTCTTCTTTTTTCTTTCTTAATTAAATCCGCAGTATATATATACATGCCACAGGTTTCCTTATAGAACGGCTCTAAATCCTGTGTCCTTGGAATGCATAACGGATCATAATTAAATGGTTCATTATTCTTCCAGAAAAACTCCTGTAATTTTTCAACAGCAAGCGCTGAGTCATATTCTCCAGACTCAACTGCAGCAATACCTTTTTCAAAAGACTCTTTGCCGATAAAAGGCGCTGTTGCATGTGTTAATACGTACACATCCGCATCAACATCTTCCGCAAACGAAGTCAACACTTCATTAAAACTTGTGGTAGACAAATCGAGATAAGCAGAACGTTTTAAGAACTCCACACCATCCGGAAGATAACTTTTAATTTCAGGATTACTGCAATAAACGTAGATTTTATCGAGTCCCTCTACATTCAATAATGTGTTAAGAATATAGCTAATGAGAGGTTTCCCGTTAGAGAACTTTTTCGTATTCTTGCCGGGAAGCCTTTCATTGTTCATTTTGATTGGTACGAAAGCAACTATCCTCATCTTATATCCTTCCTTCCGTAAATTTGTCATAAATGATTTTAGGGGATTACAATGGCTTTGTTTTTACCACTTAACGAGTCGCTCAATAACATCCACAAGGTCTCCTACATTTTTCGCTTTACGAGCATCATTCATAGAAAACCGAATTCTAAATTCATCTTCCAATGCAGCAAGAATTGTAATGTGCCTCAAGCTGTCCCAGCCATCTACATCGGCAGCTGTTGTCTCCATAGTGACATCCAGCTCATCATCATCAAAGCATTCACGCAGAACATCCTGTACTTTCTCAAGTATCTCATTTTTAGTCATCTTAAATATCCTCCCTATCTTTCAATCGCCATATGAACATCAAACGGTTTGAACTCATCCACATTAAGAGCCCATTCTGTATTTCCGACAGAATTTTCATTTATTTTTTTGAACCCCATTTCAGCATAGAAATTTTTCACCATCGCATTCTTTGCTGTAGGGTAATAATGTCCGATTATTCTTTTAATGTCTTTCCTTTGACATTGAGCAACCAACTCATTCATCATGGCATTTTCCAACCCACGTTTTAATACGCGGCAGCTCATCAGCCAAAGAATAATATCAAGACCATCACCATCTATCTTTCCGGCACTCACAGCGACAAGACCATTCTCGCCAAACTTGTCATTAAGTCTTCCCGCTAATGTAATATACTGTCCATCATTTGCCATTCCCGTCACATCTTCAACCGAGCATCGAAGAGTGGTAAGGTTGAACTGGTTACTTTTATTCGTCAGCTGTGCGATACGCTCCATATACATTGGCTCAAACGGTTTAACGATGCCAGTCATCTTCAAACTGTCCAGATACTCTCCGTAATCAGTGAAACTCAGCTTGGCCTGTTCGCGTTTAGCATTTGCAGCATACATTTCTGTCTTTTTTAAGTCTTCATTTGAAATTTCCACAGTCTCAAAAAAGCCGCTGCGGTCTATTATGTTTATGAAACTCTCTACCTGTCCTACCTCCGGCACGCCAACCCCAGGAATAATAGAAACCCCACAGCTAAAGGGATCATAAAAGTACCAACAGCTCGAATGTATTTATAATATACTGATTCAAACCTTTCCTCATCATTTTTAAGGGCTGACAATGCTGAGAAAAGCGGATTAGAAATCGATACGCTAATTAAGGTAATAATCTGGTTAACGGTAGACATTCCCGTTTTGTAATATCCAACCTCTGTCGTTGTTAAAAATAATCCAACAATAAATGTGCCTATATATGAAGTAAGCCAGACTGAAATTGATTCGATAAGTATCCACCAGCTGTATGAAAACATCACCTTTAGAACTTTAAAACTATAGTGAAAGTGTGGTTTCCATTTTGACCGTGCTGTCAATAGGATAGCATTTACAATGTTACTTGCTAAAGTTCCTATTACCATTGCCCAATAACTTCTTGTGATAAACGCAAGAGGTACAGTAACAACCAAAGGAACACAGGCACTAATAATACGAACATAGAATAAAGTTTTAAAATCAAATGTTTTCCTATAATGAGCCATCTGGATGCTCGAAAAAGAAGTTAATGGTAAAGATAGTGCCGCAATACAAACAACATTTCCAAGTCCCGGATTACCCACTAAGTTTGCCAGTGGCTCACTAAATATGGCTATAATAAGCCAAGCAAAAATGGAAATAGCAAGGTTTGTCCAAAACGCAACGTCAGTATATAAATAAAACTCTTTTTTGTCTTTAAAATCGTGTTGAATAAGGTATTTCTGAAACCCGGCATCCGAAAAAACATCTGCAAAGCTCACAATCATGTTGACAGAAGCAATTACACCAAAAGCCTCTGGAGTCAAAAGACGCGCCAATATCATACTTACGATAGGAGCAATTAGCTTTGCTGCAGTCTCTGTAATCAACGACCATCTTGTCGAATTTTCAGTTTTATTTTCAATTGAAATTTCATTACTCTCTGAATTTGTCATTTTAAAGAAACCCTTTCAACAATTGCAACACTTTTACACAAAGTTTAAATAATCGAGGCTAACTACTCTATTTTTCTAAATGTACTAACGTCATCTTTCATTATGGAATATTTATAGGAAATAGCCATAAAATACACTATAATAAGATAATGATACTTCACATAATAGGAAACAGTCCCAAACATGATTAAAAGCTGTGTAACGAGTAGGATCAATGCACTCTTAGTGTAAAAATCTTTATTGTCAAGCTTTCTCAATTTTATAAACTCTTTTACATAAACAGCATAAAATGATATAAATCCTGTAAGACCAACTGTTGCTAGTAATTCTACAAAGTTATTATGCAAATATGCTTGATAAGAGGAAAGCGACCCGGAAGAATTAATTCCCCATCCAAGTAAAGGCCTCTCTGTAAACTTATCCAACCCTATTCTAATTAAGTCCAATCTTTCTTCAGATGAAGCATCTCCGCTTCCGCCGGAAAGAATATCTGCAATTCCTTCCCACCTTCCTAAGACTGATGAGAAATCCACATACTGGTATATCAGGAATAACACTATCATGATAACTACTAATCTAGGAAGCCATGATCGAACGCGCTCAGATCTGATATATGTAAGGAAGGTAATAACCGTACCTATTATTACAACTGCCAGACTTGTCCTTGATTGAGATGCTAAAATTACAATAATATTTAATACATATATAAAGCTAAATATTATGGTTTCAGCTTTTGTTTTTCGTTTTAAAGCTAGATTTGCTGAAACAACACCGGAAAGAGTCAGACTTTGGCCAATCCTGCTTAAATGTGCAACTTCTCCTCCTATTCGGCCACTTGAACTTTGCATTAGTGCTATAAAAGAACTAAACCCTCCATAATAAACAACTATATATATAGAAAAAACTCCGCCAGCTACTGCAATATCTCTCAGTAAATGATCACATTTATCAAAATCAATCACATACACAAATAATAATCCAAATAAAATATAGTTTAGAAGCAATGTAGAAACACGCGAAGTAGAGGCAGAAGCATCAATAGTCCATAAACAGGATAATGCGCAAATCAAAATAAACGGAAACCATGTTATAAAATAATGAATATCTAAAAATTTTTTGTTCAAAAGGTAAACTATCATATATCCTATAAAAATAATCGCGATTACGTATAGGTAACGGTTGAGATTCGCGTCTCCATCAAAGCAATATATACCAATCGTCAAAAATAATATTAAAATGTCACCTATCGTAATTTGATTACTTTTTGGCATTTTTCAAGACCTCATCATCAAATATTTTTTCAATCCCATTGCAAATCAATACTGCATTGCTATCATTCATTTTCTCTTCATTGTAAACATGCTTTTTGAGGAAATTCATATACCCTTGTTTGTTTACTTCCATGTTCCATTTATCTGGAGATTCAAGACTACAAATATTAGCTCCGCATAATTCTGCAAACTCTAAACCCATTACCATGCTTCCCCTAAACGAGGACTTTAACATGTCTTCATAGTAAACAATCTGTAATGGCTTATATTCCAATACAACATTTACGAGTGAAGTAGAATAGTGACTGATGACTGCTTCGCAATTATGGATAAGTTCAGCAGTCATTCCAACATATATAGGTCTTCCACCAAAATCGTCGTCCTTATACATTGCTTTTGGATGAGCAGAAATCACAATTGGAAGATGCAAATGTTCCTCTACAAAATCAAAATATTTGTTAATTTCAGATAAATAATCTCTGTGATTCAGTGAATTGTATCTATCCTTAAAAGCTGGATGCGCAGATGCAGCTCCGTCAATAAAAAGAATGTATTTCTCTTGTATAGTTCTCTCCTTACTATTTGCAGCAAGAGATTCGTCATATTTAATATGGTGGATTTTAATAAATTCCCTACACTGCATCTTGTAATAGTTCTGGGATGCTAAAAGGTAATCATATTTATATTTTCCAAATTGGCGTTGATGTAAAACATACTCTGTTATAGGAAAATGGATAGCCATAGCCTGTAGGCGTGCCTTCCAGTTATAATACTTCCTATATTTAAATGCTCCCTGCTCAAACAACCAATTGTTAAATGATTCCTTGTTGATGCAACATATTTGTAGATCATGTTTTTTAACTGTCTCAAATATTGTTCCGAGATATAAATTTAAGATATTTGTAATTACTATGACGGCATCTGTTGCGCAAGCATTTAAAAGGTTTGAATCCAACTCCTCCAGTGAGTTAACTTTTTTCGACTCTGCATATGTGTTATCTACGTTATCCTTACACTTATAAATCTTACTAAGATCCCACATTTCAATTTTGAATTGTAGGCTAATCTCTTTTATGTACATATCCGTTATGTGTTGCTCCATAAACGGAATGCTTGTCATGAAAATCACTTTTCTTCCCACTGTAAAGTTCCTCCTAAAAACATTCTCTCTTTACTTATTAACCAAACATACAGAATTCCACAAGTCCTGAATCTTTCGCATCACAGCCGATATTTCATAATTTTCTATGACCTTTTTATAAGCTGCATTAGCACACTCAATCCGTACAGAATCGTTTTGAATATAGTATTCTAAAGCAGTTGTTAATTGTTGTGTTGACTTAGCCTCAACAAGTATTCCACCATCTTTACCAATCATTTCACTAATCGCTCCAACATCGGTTGCTATGATTGGAGTTCTCAATGCCATTGCTTCAAGAATTACATAAGGAAAACCTTCTGTATAACTTGGCAATACAAAAAACGAGGATGAATTCATCTCTTCCATTGCTTTATCGTGTGGCAATTCTTTCATTATCTTTAAGTTAGGCACTTGTGCCATCCCTTGAAGATGTCGTTCATATTCTGGATTCGAAGGACCTATCAACTGCAATGTATAATCAGGAAATTTTTTCCCAACTTTATTCCAAGCTGATATTAGCTCCTCTACTCCCTTTGTTTTAACTTTCCATCCAATAAAGCTGACTTTCCTCTCTTTATTTTCTTGTGGGTCTGGCAGTTCATTTGTGTCTATTGGATTAGCAATCATTTCAACATTAACATCAGGCATCGTTTTATTAATCACCTCATAGGTTTTCGGATCAATCGCAACCGTGGCCGTAGACATAGCTATTGCTTTCTTGAGAAGTTTTCCCTCCCAATTATTAGCCTTAAAGCATTCTTCCAATCGTCCAAAATGAAGATGATACACAACCGCAACTTTGAACTTTTTTGCAGTTCTCATAATAAGGAGATCTCTAAATACAGCTAATGAACCGCTTGTTGTAATGTGTATAATATCAAACTGGCCACCGTTCAATTTTCTCTTTACCTTTCTGTTCGTACCGAACATGGCAATACCCTGAACTAATGCACGCCTTAACATTCCTTCTTTATATGTATTTATTTTTTTCTTGTTAACTGGCGATATGTCTATAATTTCAAATTCTGCCTCTCTGTTATTCTTTAGATGATTCGTAACTAAAGTAGACCACTTCGTAATACCTCCATTGGGAGGCGGCATGGGAATGCAAAATAATATTTTCATCATTATCTCTCACTTTACTTTTTTCAACAATGCAAAAGATATTCATCTATTTTATCCATCAGCATTTTCTTTTCAAAATGCTTAAGATAGTAAGCTCTTGCATTTTTACTCATATCTTCGAGTTTTTGACTTTCCATGTTTTTCATTTCTATAATCTTTGACGTTAACCCTTCTGAATCTCCTATATCACTATGCAATCCACACCCTGCCTCATCTATTATCCTCACAGACTCCCCTCTGGCCGAAGCAAGAATTGGCATTCCGCAGGCCATATAAGACTGCAGCTTCGCCGGTATTGTTTTTGCAAACAGTTCCGTATCCATGAATGAGAAAAACGCCACATCAGCGCAGGCAAGCAAATCCGGAATCTCTGCCGCTGGTTTCCTTCCAGTCAGAAAAAACATATCTTCTACATTATTCTGATGGATTTCCTCAACAAACTTTTCTCGGTATCGCCCGTCGCCGACAATATAAAAGTGAACGTAGCATCCTCTTTCTTTCAAAATTGCTGCTGTCTTTGGAAGAATATCCAGTCCCTGTGCATACCCGATATTACCGGTAAATATAATCTTCAGCGCGGTATCATCAACAGGCAGTGCATCATTTGGGGTTCTTTCTCTGGGATAGTAAAATTCTTCTGCATACTGTGGCCAGTAATGTACTTTTTCCTTGTCAGCACCTCTTTTGACAATTTCTCCGACAAAACTGGGAGATGTTGCAAATATGGCATCGCAGTTTCTATATATATACCGCACCATTTTATCAATCGGTTTAATAATCAGTGGACTATGTATTCCTGTCACAATTTCAACATTTTCCGGCCATAAATCCTGAATATAAGCATACAATGGAATATTTATACCCTTTTTGCGAAGTTTCTTTTTTAGCCATACTCCCAACATGCATTGTGTCATGGGTGAAGTTTCAAACATAAAGATATAATCTGGCTTTATGTTTGTAGTACACTTCCAAATATATTCCGAAACTGGAAAGGAAAGATAATTCAGCACAAGTCCCAGAGAATTATGCCCTCTTGGTATCAACGGCAACCGTATAATATTGATTTCATTCCAGTTTTCTTTTCGCCTTTGCTTTAGCCCATATCCATCATAAAACTTTCCCTCTGGGTAATTCGGTATGCCTGTAATGACCGTTACCCCATACCCTCTCTGAACCCATTCTTCGCAAATATCATTAATACGGAACGGTTCCGGATAAAAACACTGGCTGATCACCAGAATATGTGTTTTTTTATCATGCACCATTTTGTTCTTTCACCACTATTGCTGCAGCCATTAGCAAATCCTTCCTGCCTTATAATTAGGGGATACAGTTTTAGATTAAAATGGGAAATATCCCTTCGCCTTCATTACATCAACAATCACAGTAGACGCTAATTTAGTAAATACTGTACTTCCAACCGTCAATGCTAAATTCTTTAATTTTTCAAGAACGCTCTTCTCATCTTTCTTTCGTGCATCCGCTTGAATATCTTCAGCAATTTTCATGGAATTCTTATCATTTAACACTTCTGTTTTCATTTCTCCAATAGCTTTGTAAAACTCTTCCATGTTATAATTTACTTTGTTACTGTCAAAATTCTGTTGCACTTGGTTATGATCTCCAATAGCTCCAACTGGTCCATTAAATACAACTGAATTAGCATGAATACCGCCCATTCCCGTTTCTGAATTAGTGTTTGTCATCGCTGATTTTCTCCCCTTGACTAAATAATATTGTGCATACTTATACCCATCGTAGACTTCTTCACATCCGGCATATCTCAATGAAAATTCATCAAACATGTAATCTTTATCTGGTAATTGTGCTCTCCTGCAAATAACTACCATATGGCCATCTTCCGGCGTATAATTTGCTTTTTCTATGACGCGCCTGATAATTTCCTTAAAATAGTCACCCGTAGCTGTGTGATGTGCCGAGAATATACCCTCATACTGTTCAGATGCATTGATCAAAACCAATAATGCTCCTTTTTCCAATTCAGGATACTGGGCATAAAGTTCTTGAATCTGCTGCCCCAAATCTATATCACTCTTATATTCAACAAAAATGCATTTTTTGATTGAATCTGTCTCTATGTTGGTATCAATTTTTATTTCTACACCAATACTTTCCGGTGTTTTTACCGGATCATATACTGCCCACATATCTTCGTGGGAAGTTATTTTATTTATTGCAGCATTTTCAAGAAATAAATCGCATTTATTGACCATGCTAATTGCTCTCTTTTTCAACACTACAAAATTCTGGCGCAATTCTTCATCTGATGCATTTTCACATAGTTTATAAATGCCATGCCTCATACTTTTGAATTTATCATTGTAAAATGCCATGCCCTTAAACAGCTTGTTTTTATAATTCCTTTCATAAAGAGTCTCCTTGCCAGGATATTTTCTCCTTGAAAAATTAAACAAAAATGCAATCTCATACAGAAGAGCACCACATTCTTCAATCATACGATCATAAATCGGATTCGCATCGCTTCCATCGGAATCATTCACATAATCCTCCAAAATAAATCGTACATCATCCTGTTTCCTTCGCGCCGCAGCAAACAGGTTGTCCATTAATCCTTCCTTCGTATAGCAGGAATATTTCCACAATCCGCTTGAAATACCATCAATAATTCCCTGATACAAAGGTCTTGTTATATCACCTTTCAATTCAGAATAGTGATCCATATCATCAAGTATTTGCTTAAGCGGCACATTCATATTGATACGCTCCAATAAATACAACTCCGCAACCAGTGAATACATCTGATTCTTTTTACTGGATCCAATTGATAATAGAGTAATAAACTCATTGTAGCTATTAACATAACTGAATCTTAACGTACCATCCGAAAAACAATCGTATAGATGGAGGTAAGATAATACAAAGTTATCCGCGCAAATCTTCCACGATCTTTCAGGTACTGACGGCGGTGAATTTATAAAATATTTCTCGTTATATAACCAGATTCCGCCCTCCTCTTCCAATCTGACTGCAAGAGCGGATTTTTTTCCAACTTTATATTTCTTATTTGAGTTAGATACACGCGGGCCAAATTTTGAATAGCAAATTGAAAAACAATCATAATCAAAATTTTCATTAACAGAGAAAAACCTGTGCTTATATGCCGTGTCTTTGAAAAACAGTACACATAGTTTTTCGAGTTCGGTTTTATCCAGATATTTCTTTTGATACTTGTCATTCATCACATCTGAATATTGACTGAGCATATATACAAATAGATCTATTCCTTTTTTCGTAAGGTTATATATTTCACCGCGCTTATATCCACGAAGGACGGAGCCACTCCTGCTATGAACAATAGCCGGCACCAGAATCCCCTTGTCAATCAAGATATCAATCATGCTTGAAAGGGCATACTTGTCACAATTTCCCTCTGTCTCTGCTATAGAAGCTGTTAATCCCTCGAATGTAATAATCCTCTGTCTTTGCTCATCTCCCGCCGTATCCAAATATTTTTCATTTGTTTCATTTTCATTAAAAACATAGTCATATACATCGGACATAACCGTATCGAACATGAAGTGGTTACCGATACCTTTTACCTGATCTGCATAATGCCAGCCAGAAAAAACATCATCAAGTTCCTCAATTCGGTAGCTATCTTTTATCTCAAAAGCAAACTTCATTTGCTCATTTTCCATATCCTTTTCAATAGACGCTTTGCCAAAAGATTTGGAAAATAACCGAAATAATTCATCCGATAACACATACTGCAATATTCTCAGCTTATCTGAGCGAGTTTCCATAATATTGTCTGATGGAAAACATTCATCAAATCTGTTACCAAATATTCTTCCAAAGACTTCATCTAATTTTTCATAGCTGATTTCCGGTAGCAAAACAAACGGTATAACTGTCATTTTCAGACTGTCGCTTCGATGTAAAAATCTAATCTTCAAATAACAGTTTTCCATGGGAATTTCATATCCAAATATATTCTTCATAACAAATGGATTGAAATGAATTGTCATGTTCTCAATGCCATACTTCGTCTGCAGCCCATCAGATAAATTCAAAATATGGTTCACCTTAAAAAAATTATTTTCATAATCTTCTGCCTTATCAAAGGAGACAGCGTAAATAGGCTGATCCACATTATACGGAACCATAGATAGCTTGATATATTCAGTAATATAACTGGACAACTGGTAGATCTCCATGTCTGACAAGTAAATGAACGGAGATTTAATGCTCTCGCAAAAGTCTATTGCATCTATAAATTTTTTCTCACAGGCAAGAATATGTACATCTGGATTGATGCCTTTTTCTTCAGATAGCCTTCTGGATTCGGAGACAGATGTTCCTCTAACTACAACATCATCTACAACAGCAACCTTTTTATTACAGAATTTATTTCCGATATTGTATGAAAGCACACGACTGGACAACACAAGACATTCTTTATTAGGGATAATCTCGCCGTTTTCAACCAATGCTTTATAAAAGCAGATTGCTTTACGAGCCATAAATATCACCAAATCATATGTATGAAGCAATTCCTGAATCGAGTTTTTGTATTTTGTTATAAGTTCCAGATATTCTATTGGAAATACTTCCTGTAACTCAATTTTTCTCATGTTCTTCACCTGTACTAATGTTTATCCTTCAATGTACTTATGTCAGAATTCCAGCGTCCCTCAAATTCTTTTCTATGTCAGACCTTATTTCATTTATGCTCTTCTCAAACCTACTTCGATATACTCCCTGAATATCAGAAAAGATCTCACCATTGCTGCATATTTCTTCTATGATAAATGTCTTTTTGCGGCCAAGCTTTGCATAAAACCAACCAAGTTCAAAAATCACATTCGGCCTAACCTGAAAATAAAGATCATTTTCTTTATGGACAATATCATCAAATGTAAATACTGCGATTGCAAAACAACATTGATTTGCAAAGGATTCGAATTTTTCAATCAGTGTCATACCACCTGATGCCTGTTCTGATAATTCAACCGCCTCAAGGTTCCATCCTTCTAATAAATTTTTAACTTCTTTCCAATGTTCACTGTGTCCATGTATCAAAAAAATTTTATTTTTTTCAATATCATCGTCATAATTTTGTTTGGCCTGAAGGGTATCTCTATCAGATTCACTTTCCGTTTTATCATTTATACTGATACTACTGTCACGCTTATTCAAACTCACATTATTACCTTTAAGCACATCTCCATTGTGCGTGACCTTAATATTCGGGCTAAATATTCCCATAATTGCTACCTTTCAATTTTAACTACACGCCGTCCAATTACTACATCACCATTATGTTTAATCTCAATATTTGCTGATCCAAGCTCTCCAATCACCCCAGACAACAATATTGAGCCATATGACTTAATCAGCGTAAGTGTCATATTTCCGGCCTTATATAAAAACCGTTGTGACACTTCTGCATATTTTTTTTGTAATTCATTATAGGCATCGGCAAGCTGGATATTTGCAGCTTTATATGCAGCTGACTGAATGGTTCTCAACTCATACAGTAACGACTCCTCGTAGTCCAAATCCTTATCGGTCTGGATAATATCTATCATCGTTTCAATCGTTTCTCCGCCTTTCATAAATTCCCCCAGTTTTAAATAAACCTGAAGCATGGCAGACAACGCTGAAATCATCATTGCACCCTCTCCTGCTTTTTCAATACGGCCATATGCTGTATCAAAATATTGGATTGCCTCATACTGTCTATCCGAAAAGCAGATGCAAACTACTCCCATCCAATATGCCGCATGATATTTCAAATACGGATTATGAAAATTACTATCACATGACATCCTATAAGCACATTCCGCATACAAGATGGCGTTATTAAAATTGGAATTCATATACTCGATGCCACAAAGATTTATTGCCGAATTAACCATAAATTCATATGTATCAGGAGAAAATACAGATGCATAGTATATTTCTGTAAACTCAAACATTGCTTTCTGGTAATTATTCTTTAAAAGCATTTCTGTCGCATTCATGAATTTTTCTTCAATTACTTCGTACCTATTGCCTTTGATATATAGTTTTCTTGCCCAATTCTCCATCTCAGCTATAACATTGTCTTGCTTGCAACTTCCAGATAGACAAAAAAATCCCATATATAATCTATACTCATCCGGTGGAATGCTATTTACGACCCGTATATCAACGATGCTCAAAGGTATCTTTTCAACTGATAACTTTCCTCTAAGTTCACCTATAGCGTTAATAAGCTTTTCACATTGGTATGGGTGACGTTTTGATTTTGAAAACATCAATGCTGCATTAGTTCCTATATCAAGTTGTATAAGATGACCTTTTACATCCCACATATTATCTGCCTCAAGAATTCTTTCATTTTTAGGTTTAAAACAAATATCTTTTACTTCATGCCCTCGCCTAATCCATTCTTCGCAAATATCATTGATACGGAAGAGTTACGAAAAACAAAAGCACTGCCTGATTACCATGATAAATGTCTTTATCATGTACCATTTTTCTCTTTCACCACTGTTGCAGCCGCTTCGTTAATAATCAGTTCCTGCCGCTTTTTCTCCAGTTCTTCCACTTTGTCAAACCCTTCTGTACTTTCCCTTTTCAACATGATCTGTACTGTCATGATGATTAGTTTCAAATCCAAAAAGAAGGAATAATTTTCTATGTACATCAAATCGAGCCTTAATTTGTCATAAGCAGTTGTATTATACCGGCCATAAATCTGAGCATATCCTGTCAAACCACCTTTCACCTTAGAGCGAAAAGCAAACTCCGGTATTTCTTTCTGATAAAATTCGACGTGCTCCGTCCTTTCCGGCCTTGGTCCCACCCATGACATATCGCTCTTTAAAATATTAAGAATCTGAGGCAATTCATCAATCCTTGTTGCACGGATTACCTTACCCACCTTTGTAATTCGCGGATCATTTTCAGTTGCTGGATGTGGTTTCCCATCCTTCTCAGCATCTACAACCATGCTTCGGAATTTCAGGATATTAAAAACCCTTCCACCTTTTGTAACTCTTGCCTGTCTATAAAAAACCGGACCATGATCCTCGCATTTAATGGCAATCGCCACAACCGCCATTATCGGAAGCCCAGGAATAAGAGCAATTAGGCAAAGAAAAATATCAAATGCCCGTTTAAAAAACATCTGTGCTGGATTCAATCCCCTACCTTTTATAAGATATAGCGGTGTATCAAACAAATTGATTTCTTCCCCGCCTCTTTGAATAATATCTGAAATTTTCGGAACCACATACGTCCGCACTTCATGCTTATAGCAATATTTCAGAATATCATTTCTTACTTCTGCTGGAACATCATTGATGATGACAGCATCATGTTTCTTTATTTCATCCCTGATGGCTCCATATCCAATCTCATATGAAAGAACTTTTGTAATAACGTATTTATCCGGACGTTCATCCATCTTGAATTTCAAATCAACCGCTTTTTCATTGCCGTAAATCATCAGCATATCTTTTGGCACATACATCTGATGATAAATAGCCGAAAATATGTAAGGCATTACAATCGCCACGCAGACATCAATTCCAGTTAAAGCAAGAATCGGCAAAACATTCAGCATCTGATTTCCAATCAAACAAAGCTGAAAATATGTAACAAAATTTACAAGAACAATGGAAACCCACTGTGATACAATTACCTCTGACAGTTTTCTATGGCCATACTTAAAGCCGTCACACATATTAAACAGAATCAGCATCAGGAACCCATAAACTAATATCAGCACATATTTTCCGTTGCCAAAAAAGAGTGGGTTTGTATTTCCCCTATAATTAAATTTCCAAATTACATAATAGATGAGACATAAAACAACCAGCTCAATCAGGCCTTCTATTTTCCTTATGACCCCCTTCAAATCTGATGCAAGTTTTGTTTTCTTTATCCGCTTTATTTCTTCATCACTAAGCGCTGTCTCCCCACTTGCCACGCGCTTTCCGTATTTCTCCATGTCTGTAGCTTCCCCGCTTTCTTCTTATCCCAAAAGCACCTTTCTTATAGAAGAAGTGTGCAGCCATTCTCTATTGTTTTATCGTCATCTACAACAATGCCATTGCTAATTGTGACGTTGCTTCCTATCTTTACTCTTTTCCCTATTTTAGCCTGTGTCCTTATTACTGAATTTGTGTAGATCAATGCATAATCATCCACAAAGCTATCGTGATGGATTTCCACGCCTGCATTAAGAACAACACCGTTTCCGACTTTCGATCCGTTTTGTACGCAGGCATTATTCAACACAATGCAGCCATCCCCTATCCGGGCATACGGGCTTATATATGCACTTGAGCAGATAATATTAGGAAATGTATAGCCTAAAGTCCTAGCTTTACGGTATATTTTCTCGCGGAGGGCATTATCGCCGATTGACACAACCAACTGAGTATATCTGAAAAAGAGCGAATGCAAATCATCTATATTCCCCACAACCTCTGCCCCGCAAATTTGTGTTCCAACTGGATAACCATCGTCAACGAAACTGCATTCAAAACTTTCCCTTGCCGATTCAAGAGCTACCCTTCCCAGACCTCCAGAACCTACTAATAAAAGTTTTTCCATTTTTTCTCGTTCTCCTGTTATTTAAAAAGGTAAAATCATTCTTATCTTTGGAGAAGTTTTTTTCTCCTTTCCAGACTCCCTCTGTGGACGAAAATATTCCATTACATCTTCATCGTTTCCACGCTCACACTTAGGACAAACCATGTATCCTTCTGGAACTGGTGCACCACAGCATACACAGATATCTGGAAATGTTTCTCTATTATTTAGTTCAGGTTCTCTTATCTGACTCATTTTCTTACTCCTTTGCCCATCTTTTTTATCAAAGTCCGCCTGTGTTCGTTATACGAAGTCAGCGGATGTTTCATGGCGCATTTGCATTTCATAAAACTATTCATCCTCTTTTGGCATACAGGCATTGCACAAATGCCCATTTCCGCCAAATTCGTCATAGACCGCTCCGCACATTTCACAGATATACACTTCGTTCTCACTGCCACAATAGCAGCACTTTCCTATTGGATAGAAATCTCCTTGAATGGAAACTCCGTTTTTCCCACATTCCCAACAAGGGAAATCAGCAACCGGGCTATTTCCGCCTTCTGTACCAGCCTCATACTCCAAACTGGGAAGCTTCTTTGCATATGGATTCAATTCCTCTTCAATATAAACAAACAGTTCTTCCTTAAACTCATCCAGTTGCGAGGTGTCATATGACGAACCACTATCAGCAACACATTCGCCTGCGTCTCCTTCGTGTCCTCGACCATTATGATACGAACATTCTGCTTTTAGAATCTCATCTCCCTGATGAACTGCTTCAATATACAGGCTGCTATCTCCGTCCATATCATCGTCAACTACCACCGAAGCATAGATACTCAGTATTTCCTCGGATGCATTACTTTGAATGTTGCAGATCAGAATATTGCCTTTCCATTCATCCTGTGGAATTTCACCTTCTTTATAATCGAAGCAAGGATCCAGATAATATCTATCAGAGATTGCTACGCAAAGTTCTGATGCCGTATCACAAAATAGGCTACAAATTTCTTCCGAAAAACGAATCTTCACGCCAGTCTCGCCCTCAATTCGATCTCTCAAAAAATGCTTTTCAAATTCCTTGTACCCTTCAGCAAGTTCATATTGAAACTGTAATGTTTCCATCAGCTCATCTGATGGATTTATCTCTTCAATTTTCTCTATCGCCTTTTCTACCTCTGTATTAAATGCACTCAGTTCAGCCTGCATTTTGTTAAAAGCCGAAAAAGTCAAAACCTTATTATGTGCCACATGATTTCTGTGCTTTACAAAATAGCTAAACAGATTCTTAAACTTTTCAGGATCATCCAAATACACTGACACAATATCCTGCCAAATGTTAGCAAGTACTGTTCTTCTTCTTTCCAGAAAATCTCTCGCATTATCATATTTTTCTGCTTTTATTATTCGTTCCAGTGATTTAAAGTTCTCTCTGCTAAGCTTCACCTCTGCTTCAAATACCTGACCCTTAAAAAGAATCTCTGCCAATGTCTCCAGTGTTACAGAAAACATAGTTGTATCAATATCCCTAAACTCTGGCACACACATTTGAAAATCTTTAGCCAGATTTTCAGCAGATTCCTTATATTTTTCTAACCCAAAAAGGTTGATCCACTGTGACCCAAGATGTATGACTAAAATCCGGTTTGCAAACTCCCTGATGCGATTTTCTATCTGAAAAATCTGCGGATACAAACATGAACACAGATATTCCGATTGCTCGTCATATACCCAAATACAGCAATCCCAATCCAGCATAAGCCGATCTTTTAATGCTATCTTTAGCAATTCCAGTACACGGTCATAGCTATTCTCCATCGGTGTACCAATACTATTATCAATCTTCGAGGATATTTCGACTTCTAACTGTGCTCCTGCATCACCTATCGTATTAACCGTAAAAATGACTTCATAGACTGTCTGAGCAATCCTTACCTCATACTCTTCTCTCGAAATACGCTGACGACATCCATAATATTTCACTTGCGATGAACCCTGAATTCTCGAAAGAGCATCATTTAAAACATTACCGCTATATTCTTTTGACAATGACTTGGTAGCAGTTCCTTTTTCCTCGCCTCCAAACGGCGAGTCTATTTCTTCCTCATGATAAAGAAGGTTGACATCTTTAATTTGATGGAGCATAAACTGAATTTTCATCTGCTGGTTACCTTTCTAAAAATCAAATTGCTTTCCATAATCAAAAACAACACGACGATGAGCCTGTGTCCGCCACTCTCTGGTCGAAACGCAGGCTCAAGTCAACCTCCTTATCAGATTTTGTACGCTTATCAGATTGGGTCAAAATAAGCAACTCAAGAAGCCATTGTGATTTCTTGGGCTTATCTAAACTCTTGTACAAAACCTCATAACGAAATTGGCTCAAGCTTGGACAACCCCTTGAAAAATCAGTGTTTTCTTGGTTGTCCCTATTATACCTCTATCCCCATTAATTATATTAAAAGCCTCCGGAATCTCATCCAGACTTGTGCTTCTGAGAAATCTTCCAAATTTCGTAAGTCGTTCCTTATCAGGCAGCAGTTCTCCATTCTCATCTCTCGCGTCAGTCATCGTCCTAAATTTATACAGTTTAAAAATCTTCTCATCCTTGCCTGGTCGTTCCTGAACGAACAGAACCGGTGAACCAAGTTTCACTCTCACCAGGATTGCGATAATTATGTAAAGCCACCAGAATACAAGTATCGCCGCAAACCCACAGCAGAAATCTAATGGACGTTTGAAATATTTTTCATACGGACCTTTGGGTATATGCTTCTCTTTCATCACTCTTGCTCCCCACGCTATGGAGTTCACTCCTTATTCAAAACAGCTTTTTACGATTTCAATTATTTTGTCCTGAACTTCCTCTGTCATCTTGTTATCAGAGGGAAGGCATAAACCACGATGGAAGATATCCATACCTACGTCTAACGGAAGTCCATCTTTTCCAACCGCTCCGCCACTGATATAAGCGTTTGTCTTTGCCCTGCCATCCCCATCTCTTGTAACAAAACCATTCATTCTATAGAGAGGCTGCATATGCATCGGCTTCCAGATCGGACGACCTTCCGCATTATATTTTTTTAATGTTTCTAATATCTCTGTCGGGCAGGATTTTCCATGCTCAGCCACATAGAGTGCTTCCTGTTCTCCCCTGACCTGTTTACACATAGCTTCCGGATTAATTGTCATACAGCTAAGCCAGTAATTTGGCTCGCTGTCTTTCAGGTTCATCGGATTCATCTTCACCGGAAGATCCTTAAAGCCTTCTTCGTATCTTTTAAAGATTGCTTTCTTCTGCTCAATATGTTCTTCCAGATGTGGAAACTGCCCTCTTATAACTCCAGCTATGACATTGCTCATCCGATAGTTGTAGCCAAGCTCTTCATGCTGATACCAAGGTGCATCCTCTCTGGCCTGTGTAGACCACTTTTTTGCTTTGTTTGCTGCTTCCAGATCATCTGTTAATAAACATCCGCCGGCGGAACCCGTTATGATTTTATTTCCATTGAAGCTGCAGACGCCGACCGTTCCGAAAGAACCTGTCATTTTTCCTTTATATGTAGAACCAAGAGATTCAGCTGCATCCTCAATAATTACCGCACCATGCCGGTCACAGATTTCTTTTATCTCATCTATTTTTCCCGGCGTTCCATACAGATGAGCGACTACTACAACTTTTACATCCGGATAAATTGAAAAAGCTTTCTCCAAAGCCACCGGGTCCATGTTCCAGGTTTCATATTCCATATCTATAAAAATCGGAATACCACCTTCGTACCTGATCGGATTAACAGTCGCGTCAAACGTGCAATCACTGGCAAATACTTTATCCCCCGGCTTTACTCCGGCGAGTTTTACCGCCAGATGCAAGGCTGCTGTCCCGCAGGAAAGAGCCACTGCGTACTTACATCCAACCTTTTCTGCAGTCAATCTTTCGACTTCATTAATATTTGCTCCGACTGTGGACATCCAGTTTGTATCGTAGGCTTCTTTCATGTATTGCAGTTCTTCCCCATGCATTGTCGGAGACGAAAGCCAGACCTTTTTCTCAAATGGTGCAAATTCTCTCGTATTCATATCCCCAGTTTTCTCCCTTTCATCTATACGGCTCAATTTTTCTGATATTAGCCTTTCTTTTGCTCTGAAATTGAAATCCCCAGCCTCATTCTGCCCATTTCATTTCAGATTCCGTGATGAATTTGAAATATCTTTCCTTTCATGTTTCAAATTCGCTTGACTTTCTGAAACAGGCAGGCTAAACTTGAACCACCAGTTTCAAATTCATCAGTGCACAGAAATGCGGGTATCTCATGGACAATAAACTTCGTGCCGGGAGATTTGTTACAAACCTATCCGGAGATATGGCTTATCAGTCGTTTCTCCCTTCTCCGCTGCCTCCCGATCCTCAGATAAATATTGACGAGGAAATGACGCAGCTGTTAATATCAGCTCACAGCCAGCTTGCTCTTCTGGACGGGCTTGCAAAGCGCATTCCGAATATGCAGCTTTTTGTGTCTATGTATGTCAGGAAAGAGGCGCTGCTTTCATCGCAGATTGAAGGCACACAGGCTACGCTGGATGATATTCTCGACCCGTTGTTAGATGAGAATGCAAATCGCGATGTAGCTGATGTCGTCAATTATATTCGTGCTGTTGATTTTGCTGTGGAGCGCCTTCAGTCTCTGCCGCTCTGCAATCGGCTGATCCGCGAAACACATGCCGTTCTCATGGAAAATGTCCGCGGGCAGGAGAAAAATCCCGGTGAATTCCGTTATTCCCAAAACTGGATTGGCGGGCAGGGCAGCACTTTAAGAAATGCTCGTTATATTCCGCCAAATCCTCAGGATATGATGGATGCCATGTCGGATCTGGAAACATTCATCAATGCCGAAGACTCTCTGGATCAGCTGATCCGTACTGCGCTGATTCATTATCAATTTGAAACCATCCATCCTTTTTTAGACGGCAATGGACGTATCGGCCGGCTGATTATCACGCTTTACCTGATGGAGAACCATGTGCTTTCCTCACCTGCGCTTTATCTCTCCTGGTATCTTAAGCAGAATCGCATCGAATATTATGACCGCATGACTGAAGTCAGGCGAACAGGCGACTATGAGCAATGGATTAAGTTCTTCCTCCGTGCGATTGCCGCCTCTGCGGAGGATGCGATCCGGACAGTCGATCAGCTGTCTATGCTTCATGACAGCAACCGGCTGCTTGTCGCAAAGTCTTTTGGCACCCGTTCCAGGAAGAATGCCCTGCAGCTTTTTTCATACCTTGAACAGAACCCTATCATAGAGATTCAGAAAACAGCGGCTGCTCTTGATATGGCGTATAATACGGTTGCCAGATATGTCGCTGACTTTTGCAGCATTGGTATCCTTCAGGAAAACGCAAAGGGAAATAAGGCCAAAGTGTTCTCTTACGAGCAATATCTGAATATTCTCCGTGAAGATATGTAAAAAAATTCTAATAAAACGCAGGAATAACAGAGGGGCATTCCCCTCTGTTATTTTTGATCCGGATATTCGGGCTTCTCTCCCGCCGGATGAAACGTCGGCACGATTTTTTCAACCATACTTACGATTTTGGCGCTATTATCGTAACTCGCGTTTGCCAGTTCTTCCAACTGCTGCAGGAATTCTTCGACATCGAACGGGATAGGCTTGCCGATATAGATGAGTTCGTTGTCTGTCTTTTTGATTCCTTCCTCTGCCATGAGTTTTTCTTCGTACAGTTTCTCGCCAGGACGTAAGCCGGTGTAGACGATTGGAATATCCTCGTCCGGCTTGTACCCGGACAGCTTAATGAGGTTTCTCGCCAAAGTGTCGATCTTGACCGGCTCTCCCATATCAAGCACAAAAATCTCGCCGCCCCAGGCATATGTACCCGCCTGCAATACAAGACTGGCGGCCTCTTTCGTTGTCATGAAGTAGCGTATGATATCCGGGTGTGTCACTGTCACCGGACCGCCAGCTTCGATCTGCTTTTTAAACAACGGTATTACAGAACCATTGCTTCCGAGGACATTTCCAAACCGAACCGCCACGAACTGTGTCCCGGTACGTTCTTTATTTTTCACACTTTCAATCTTTAATTCAGAGTGCGTGCTTTTTTCTGAAACCTTCTCCCATCCAGCTGATTTATGATCCATTGGGTCAGAAGCAACCTGACCATCAATCACCTTATCCTTATGCGCATGAACGAACGGCAGCAGATCCCATCTCCCGCTCTTACTAATCGCGTCCATACTCTGGATGACCATTTCGCAGATCCGTTTTGATGCACCCATGATATTCGTCGGATTCACAGCTTTGTCTGTACTGATCAGTACAAATCGCTGTGTACCGTGCGTGAGTGCAGCGTAGGCAGTTTTATATGTGCCAATAACGTTATTCTTTATCGCCTCATTCGGGCTGTATTCCATCAGCGGAACATGTTTATGTGCAGCCGCATGATAAACGATGTCAGGATGGTAAGTTTCAAATACCGAATTAATTCTCCTGCTGTCGCGGACAGAACCGATCAGGACGACTAGGTTCAGCGTCGGATATTTACGCCGCAGTTCCTGCTCAATCTCATATGCATTATTTTCGTAGATATCAAAAATGATCAGCTGCTTCGGTTCATGCCCCGCGATCTGTCTGCACAGCTCACTGCCGATCGAGCCGCCGCCACCGGTCACCAGGATTGTCTTGCCCTGTATGTACTGAAAGATTTCCTGCATATCGACCTTAATGGGTTCTCTGCCCAGGAGGTCTTCGACCGCCACGGATCTGAGGCGGCTGACCAGCACCTCATCGTTTGTTAGCTGGTAAATACCCGGAAGACTTTTTAGTTTGCATCCGGTCTCCTTGCAGATGTCTAAAATATCTTTTTTATCCTGAGCCGTTGCTGTCGGGATGTAGAAATAGATCTCCTCGATACTGTACTTTTCTATGGAAGCTGATATGGCTTCCCTTCCTCCAACTACAGGCACACCTTCTACATAACGGTTCCATTTATTCGGGTTATCGTCGATCATGCAGACAGCGGTCAGATTCGTTTTCTCCGACTGCTGCAACTCCCGCACGACCGTCCTGCCTGCCGCGCCGGCACCGATAATCATGACCTTTTTCGCCGGGGACTGCTCCTCGACAGGTGCCTTTTTAACCATCACCTGTGTATAGAAACGATAGCTGAAGCGCATTCCGGCCACCAGGATCAGCTGAACCACAGCGCCGACGATGTAGTAGGAAAACGGCATCCTGCGGCAAAATACCGTGATCAGAATGCTGTGCGCGATTGATGCGATCAGAGAGGAAGCCGCGTAGCGGATCAGCTCATTGAATCCGGCAAACCGCCAGATTCCCCGGTACATGCGCATCTTTGAAAAAAACAAGATGGATACGATGATGTAGACCGGAATGAAATGCGCATAGGCCTGTATATAGTTGCTGTCGATCATTGTGTACTGGAAGTCAAAACGCAGCCACAACCCGAAAAAATAAGAAAACGCGATGGCTATGGCATCGTAGACCATAAGTCCTGCCGCGATCACTTTCCAATGCTGTATTTTCATTTTGTCACCTGTATGATTTTTCATAACTCTCTGTCCAATATGTCCCCCTTCGGGCATGGCTTCGCCATACCGCTTCCCTTACAAAACATCGCACAAACAGGACGAACCTGTATGCAGCGGCGCTCTTGTAAGCAGAGGCGATTATCAAAACTTGTAACTGTGAAGGTACTGAACAGTTACCAAAACGTTTATAGCGGTCGGTACGGACGGCGGCGGCGAAGCGACACGCAGTCAGTATCCGACGTTTGTAGATCTGTATCTATTCAAGCATTACCCCGCACTTGCTGCGAGGTACGTATAAAGCTTATTCATTCACTGCTTTCGCCGGCGTATCCCCCGGCGCTTTATGTCTGGAGGCGCTGGTTTCCCACTCAATTCCAATCTCTTCCAGCATCCTGCATTGATCCTGACTTAGCCTGCCTTTCCTTTTTGCGCTGCGCTGACGGCTGAGCCATATATACAGAAGATATCCGCTGCTTTTTCCGCGATAATCTCGCGGCATTCCGCTTAAACTTCCTCGCTCTTCGACATATGCAGCGGCATCCTGATACACCTGAAGCCAGGCTTTTTGTGCCTTTTCTTTCTTTGATACCGATACCTGCTCGAGAGGCAGTTCGGATAAAAGTGCTGCCTGCTCCTGCGTCAGTTTTCCGGATTCAAGATATTGTTTTTGCCGAACCAGCCATGCTGCGAGCCAGCAGCCGTCTATTTCTGTATCCCAGGGAATCTCCAGTGTCCCATGCTCCTGATACCAGGCTTTTACATGCGCAAGCCGTATCTGCCATCCGTCCGCCTGCCAGTCACTGCTGATACTATTCAGACGACGGATTCGGTCTTCGTTAAGCTTTCCTTTTTTGTACAGATAGCGCTGCCGCTGCAGCCAGGAAGCCAGTTTGCAGCCGTTTTCTGATATAAAGTCTATCGGAACCTGCAGGCTGCCGTGTTCTTTCTGGTAAGCAGCCGCTGCCTGAAATCCTTTTTCCCATTTGTTTTCATGCAGGTCTGCCCAGACCATGCCGATCGCATCCAGCCGTTTCACCTGTTCTTCGGTCGGCGGGGTTCCTTTTGCGGTTCCCGCACGCAGGGCGCGGATACGGTATATCCAGGTACCAAGACGTATCCCGTCTTCTGTCACATAACCGGCAGGGACATTGAGATTGCGATGATCCAGATAATATTGACAGGCCGCTGCATAATTCCGTTCCCAGTAATAGTCCAGTACATCCCAGATCATACCGAGGTCGTTCAGCTTCTGTATCCGCTCAGGCGTTAACCTCATCTGATGTCCTCCGGCATTCTTCCATGCACGGAGGCTGGCAAGCCATTCGCCAAGCGCAACACCATCCTCATCCACATATTTTGCCGGAGGATTCAGATCGCCATACGTTTCCCGGTAGCGCTTTGCCGCCGCATAGTTCCGCTCCCACCTCAGATCCGACGCAGCTTCCCAGGCCATACCGATGGCATCCAGTCTTTGAATCCGTTCTTCGGAAAGCGACCCGGGGATCTGTCCTTTGCGGATTCTTCTCTGGTTGGATATCCAGTTCCCCAGTGCGTAGCCGTCCGCCGTAATATACCTGCATGGAACCTGTAAATTTCCATTTTTCTGATAAAATTCTTTTGCTTTCTGAAACATCAGATCCCACGATGCAGTCAGTGTGTCATTCAGCTTTTCAAACAGCACACGGCAGTCCTTGACCTCATCAATGATCCGGAAATGCTCGTTTACGATCCATTTTTCTTCGCCGATGCTGCGGTAATAGGACGTAATAAGCTGCATCTCTTCCTCAATAGCATCAGTGCTATACATAGCTTCAATATTTGATACTATGTCACAGATAATGGAAGTTTCTTTTCTGCTGGCCGATAACGCCCGCCCGATCTGCTGTTTATAAACAGTCGGTGAAACGGTCGGCCGAAGGAGGATCACGCCGCTGATATTGTCAATATGAATACCTTCATTCAGGGCATCAATGCAATAAAGGAGCCGCAGATGCGTGTTGTCATTATCATTCCGAAAATCATCAAATGCCCGGTCCGCCCCCGGGTCGTTGGAATAGAGGGAATATACGTGCGGATGCGCATCCACCTTTGCGAACCAGTCCAGATGCTGCATCATCTCATCCATGTGTTCTTTGTTCGAACAGAACACGATATATTTTCCTGTCCGATCAGACAGGTGCTTGTCAAAGAGTTCTTCCAGTCCTTCCGACATCTCCAGTGTACGACGCAGTTCTTCCAGATAACGGTCACATTCGTCACGGACAAGTTTGCTCCTGCACTGGCGGACACGATGTTCGTACTTTATAAGATCCTGCTTCCAGGAATAGACGGAAAGAACATATTTGGGCGGATTCAAAATGCCCCGGACGATTGCCTCACCAAGGCTCATCTCGGAAGCGATATTTCCATCAAAAAGCTCGTCTGCCATGTCCCGCTGGTTGTCCAGATAGCGGATGTTGGTAGCCGATAGACCAAGGATCGGGACATCGGGAAATGCGGCCAGCAGACGTGCCACGCCCTGTCCCCAACACTTTGCGCCGCAGCGGTGAAATTCATCGAGGATGATGTATGCCGGAGCATTGTCTGAACGCCCGCTATTCTCCGTCTGATCTGACGAAAATCTGTCTGAATTCGTCGTTTCAACAGAATTCTGGCAGATTTCATGAATTTCCGACTCGTCCATCAGCATGAGCTTTGCGTAGGTGCAGAAAGTAATGTTGGGAAGGGGCATTTCTCGTTCACTTTCGGTCGCCGCTTTCAGGTTTTCCAGCTGTGTTTTAAAAATATATTCGGATGGGGAGAGCCAGAGGATATGCTTATCCGGGTGATCCGCGCAGAGGCGAAACCCGATGAATGACTTGCCGGTCCCTGTCGGATGAATGATTGCTGCCTTTCCGGTCTGAGACATCATGGCCACAGCAGCATCATAAGCAGACTTGTTGTGGTCATACAACGCAATCTCCAACACCCACACCTCCCGAAAAGTTTGAGCCTCAACATTTGATGGTTATCCCAAAGTTATTTACTAAGGGAGTA